>DAIDMK010000004.1 GCA_027449025.1 Lutibacter sp.
TGCTCTCTCAGGTGTTAAAGAATCTGGATGTCCCCCTGAGTTCCACATATAGCTTTCAGTTCTTGTAGTCATCAACCGCTTTTAAATAATTTTCTGCATTAGTGGTTAGTTCACTGGTTGGGTACTTCCATCGTTGAGGGTATAATGTTGGATCATCCGGATTCATACTAGTTGAAGGATCTAAAGGATAGATTGGATAACCTGTGCGAAGGAATTGAGGATAATTTCCACCATTTCCTTGAAAGAAATCTATAAGCCATCTTTGTGTCCAAATTTGGTGTAAACGATCTGTTTTAGTGGTTGCATAAGCAGCAGCACCTGTAAAATAACCATCAATATAAGCTTGATTGATAGCCATCCCATGAGTACCTGAAGAAGGTAAAGCCATATAATATGCTAGCATTGCTTTTACTCCGTTTTCGTAGTAGGCCTGTGAACTTCCGGCCACCCAACCTTCCTCTATTGCTTCAGCAATAATAAAACATTGTTCTGCATAGGTAAATATAATCATTGGGTCACCTGCTCTAGATAATGTATAGCGTTTATTTATCAATGAATATTTCCCTGCCTGACCATTATTGTATAAAGCATCTGCTCCTAATTCTGTAGGTGCGCCTTCATAAGCAGCAAATTGAGATTCAGTAGCACCACCTGTTATTAAGGCAGCTGCTGGCTCTGCAAAATAAAATAATCTACGATCATTTGTGGTTTTTAATGCATCCACAACTAATTTTGAAACAGCATCTGTAATTCTAATACCTTCTCCGTTCCAAAAAGGGTGAGTTGCATTTGGATTATCTGTATATACCAATTGAAAATTATCTGCATTACTAGTCATTAAATTATTTGCAGATACTATAGTCGCAAAACGAGTTTTTTGTTCAGCAGTAATTTTTTTACTCATAGTTTGTAAAACCTTTAACTGCATAGCATTACATAGTCTACGCCATTTTGTAGCATCTCCACCAAACATGATATCACCATTAAAATTTTTTCCAGCAGCAAAATAGGCCTCTGCATCTTTCAAATCGTTTAGGATAGCTACAAATATATCGGCCTGTTTATCATATTTTGGTTTTGTAATTCCTTCTTCAGCCATTCCTGCTTCAGAATATGGAACATCACCCATTTCTAATGTTGCTGAAAACCCATAAGAAGCTTTCATAAATAATTCCAATCCTTTATAAGAAGATTCAGAAGAACTTCCTGCAGAAAATTCAACCATACTTTTAAGGCTTGTTAAGTTCTTATAACCCCAACTTCCATATGGATAGTATGAATAATAATATTGGTAAGGGTTTGGATTTGTTTGAAGTATTGCGGTATGCTTATTAAACAAGTTTGCGTAAGAGAAATCTGTTGGATTTGGGTTCCAAAATCTATAAGAATCTTTCAGTACTTGTGTAGCAAGCATTTCAGGTGAAACCGTAGTAGGCTTATTCGGATCTGTATTTATATCCTCAAAATTGTCACATGAAGTTACAATTATAAGAGAAAATACAGCTAGTAATATATATTTTAAATTTTTCATTGTTTTGGTAGATTAAAATGTAAGTTTAATATTAGCTCCAAGATATCTTACTGATGGGTCAGAAAAATCTTCCCAACCACCATCAGGATCAGAATATTTGAAATCTTTTGCCCATAATAGCACATTTTGCCCAACAAAACTTACTGATGCAGCTTTAGCAGCCCACCCTTGTAAATATTTACTTGGTAGCGTATAAGTTATAGACATCTCACGTAGTTTATAGAAGGTCTTAGAATATGCATCATTGCGTGTTCCTGTACCTCCCCAAGCACTACCGGCGTGTAAATCTTGCATAGCTTGCTTGTAAGTAGTTGGCACATCATTAGGTGCAAAAACACGTGTGTCACTGGTAATATTACCAACAGCATCATATGTAGCTGTACCTGATACAATTTTTACACCATTACCAATATAGTTTGCTGAGCCTGGTGTAGCAACGTCTAATGCTCTCTCAGGTGTTAAAGAATCTGGATGTCCCCCTGAGTTCCACATATAGCTTTCAGTTCTTGTAGTCATCAACCCGCCTACTACGCCATCTACAGATAAGAATAAACTAAAATCTTTATATTTTAAAGTAGAATTAACTCCCCAAAGCCAATCTGGGTCAGAATATCCAAAAGTTGAATCGTATGAACTTTTTACGATTCTTCCATTATTATATATAGATGCTCCAGTTGCTGGGTCTGTTAAAAATTCTCTACCTACATAGGCATCAACACGTTCTCCAACAGCAATCCATGGTTTTACAGATGAGTAAGTTGGATCTAATTTTGTGTAAATACGTTTATAAGTAGACCAGTTCAAACCTAAATCCCATTGCCAATCTTTATTTTTAATTGGTGAAGCGTTCAGTGTTACCTCCCAACCATTACGAGTAATTTCTTCTTCAGAATTAGTAAAAACACCTGAATATCCACTTGCTGATGATATTGGTCCTGTAATAATACCATCGTAAAATCTTTTACTATAGTACGAAACATCAAGCATCAATCTATTTTTGAAGACCATTCCTTGTAACCCTACCTCAAAGGTTTCGGCACTTGATGGAGTAATATCTGTTGGATATAAATTTGAAGGTGAGCTTGCCCCATTAAATGTATTCCAAGTACCAGAATTGATTGTAAAAGAGCTGTTAATATCATAAATTCCAGCCATACCTTTTGATTGAGTCCAAGAACTTCTAACCTTCAATAAATCTAACCAGTCTTTTGTGGATTCTGGTAAAAGCTCTGAAATTATAAAACTGGTGGCTACTGATGGGTAAAAGTATGATTGTGTTTCTTCTGGTAGCGTTGAACTCCAGTCATTACGACCAGTTATATCTACATACACTAATTTATCCCAAGAAAAGGCAATTCTACCAAATACAGAATTTACTTGTTTTGAATAGGTGCTTTCTGACACTTTTGCAGGATTTACTGATGCATCAAGCGAGAAAAAGTCGGGTATAGAAATACCACCTACTGTATTCGCATTTATATTATCATCTTTTTTATAATATATGGTTCCCCCTGCTAGGTATTCAACATTAAATTTATCAAAGGATCTATCACCTGTAAATAATAAATCACTATTTATACTAAATCCTTGAGTTTGCCCTGTGCTATATCCTCCATTAGGTCCACCATTCCAAGTATAAGGGTTACCCGGTATAGACGTATTACCTGATTGGGTATATGAACCCTTTGAAAGTCTTAGCTCTCCACGGTCTGTATAAAAATCAAGACCAGAACGAACAGTTCCTTTCAACCAATCTGTTAATTGATAACTTGCAGACAAATCAGCATTAAAAATGTCACGAGAAGTCTCATTTATTTTTTCATATCTATCAAAATAAGGGTTATTTATACCAGATTGATAGGTGAAATTTTGTTTTACGCCTGGATCGATCCAGTAATTATTTTTATAATCCAAAATATTATAATCCGCACTCGACCAAATTAGTAAAGAATACATTGGGTCATACGATGTATAACCATTAGATCCTTCATTTGGAGATTCTTTTCTGGAATAGGCTAAATTTGAATTAAATTTAAATTTATCTAAATTAACTTCTCCACCTAAAGTGTAGGTAAATTTATCTAACACAGAATTAGGATAAACACCTTTGTTTTGTGTCCAGTTTAGTGAACTTCTTAGGGAAATATTTTCCCCTTTAAATGCAATATTTAAATTATTATTGGTGATATAACCTTGTTCCAAAAAATTAGCAAAGTTATCTTTTCCAACAGGCAAATATTCGTAATCTCTATATTCTTTTAAGAAAGGATCCCATTGATTAAGGATTTGCCCTTCCATTACTGTACCCCATGAACTCGTAGAATTTTTATCATAGACATTATTGCTTCCGCGACCATAAACACTTTGCTTTTCAGGAATCGCTAAAAATCCAGATTCATACATGGTATTTGTTGCAAAATCTATAGTCATTCCTACACCACTAGAACTTCCGTTTTTAGTAGTTATTAAAATAGCACCACTTGCACCACGAAAACCATATAGAGCCGAAGCAGTTGCTCCTTTTAATACACTCATAGATTCAATGTCTTCAGAAGATATATCCCCAAGAGTTTTATTTTCATAGGCGATACCATCTATTACCAATAGAGGAGATTCACCACGAATAGTGAGGATTGGTGTGGCAGCAAAATCCGAAGGGTTTCTAACTAAAAGCCCCGCTACTTTACCAGTAAGTGATGAAGAAACATCAACACCTGATACTCTAGTTAAAACTTCCCCACTAACTTTTTGAACTGCATAACCAAGCGCTTTTTCCTCTCGCTTAATACCTAAAGCTGTAATAACAACTTCATCTAACCGTTGCGTGTCTTCAATAAGTATAATGTTTAAATAATCTGAATTGCCAATTGCAATTTCTTTGGTGATGTATCCAAGAAAAGAGAATACGAGTGCTCCTCTATTTTGGATGTCAGACAGCGTAAATTTACCGTCAAAATCGGTGGATGTGCCTTTAGTCGTGTTTTTTACAACAACAGAAACGCCAGGCAAAGGCGAGCCGCTTGCGTCGGAAACGGTTCCTTTAATTTCATAATTTTGCGCGTAAATTGAAAAACCCGCAAAACATAGAAAAAATGATACTAGTAATGATTTCATATTTTTGATTGATTAAATTTTTATAAAAATAAGTTAAAAAGAAGATGAAAGAATAAAATGAACCTATACAAAAAACATACAGATCAGTAATTGGAAAAATTAATTTGAAAATAAAAGTAGGTTCTTAATCCCATTTATTGTGAGTTTATTAACAAAATAACACGTTAAATAAGAAATTATTTGAGGTACAAAAATGTTAAATTAACAAGAACTACAACCTTATAGTTTTTGAAATGTTAAGGTAATGTTGTAGTTATTTTAACATTTGTAGTAGTAATCTAAATTTTTAAAATATACTCAACAAGACCATCTTCGTGTGGTAAGTCCATTTTCTTACGCAAACGATATCGTTTTATCTCTACGCTTCTTACAGAAATGTTTAATAGCGGTGCAATTTCTTTAGAAGACAGGTTTAAACGCAAATAGGCACACAAACGCAAATCGTTCGGACTTAAGGAAGGATGCAATGATTTTACTTTCTTTAAAAAGTCACTGTCGGCATTGTTAAACGCCTCCTGAAACATTTCCCAGTCACTGGTATTGGCGAGATTTTTGTTAATAATTTTAATTACAGGTTTTATGTTGGTTTCATCTTTAACTGAGGTTAACTCATCTTTGATGGTTCTTAAGAGTTCGTTCTTATTAATAATGTTCATTGTTGATACTGATAAGTCTCTGGTTTTGCTGAAAATTTCTCCTTGCAATTTTTCATTTTTCAATTGCATAATCACTTTTTCATTTTCTAGTTGCGACAAGGCGAAATCACGTTGCTTTCTTTCCATTAACTTTTGTTTCTGTTTGGCGTAATAATTCTTATAAAGGTTATGAATAAAAAATAGGAGTGCGCTAAACAATATAAAATAGATTAAAATCATTGGTGTTGATAGCAACCATGGTCTGTCAATCCTAAAAGAATGAGAAGCAACATTATTTGAAAGTGTATTTCCAATTTTTGCTTTTACATTAAAGGTGTAATTTCCAGCAGGCAAATTTTTAAAGAAAACGTCAGAATTTGTAGACCAATTACTCCATTCATCATACATTCCCACTAACTGATATTGGTAATTTACTTCAGCATATTTATCAAATTCGGGAACACTGAACGTAAAAACTAAGTTATTGTTTTTAAATTTAAAAGTATTGTTATTTTTTAAGGAAACCGGCGTGCTTTGTGCATTAAGAATACTTTTATCAATTGAATTAATCCCAATTTTAAAAGGTTTTTCAATATTCGTTTTGTTCAAATTCAAAATAATATAACCTCTTGAGGTTCCAAATAAATACTGGCGACCGGTTAAATTAGTCATGCTTTCAAATCCGGCAATGTCTCTTCTTAACGATGCGGGCAAATAAATTTTAATGATTTTTGGAATATTATTTAATTGTCCTGGCGTAAAATAAACGATATTTTTAGTAGTAAATCCCCAAAGCGTGTTTGTTTTGGGATCAACAACCAAATTTCCAGAAAAATAAGTATCATCCTCCAAAAAATTGGCTGACATTAATGAGTCTTTAATAAATTTTTCATTTTTAGGATTATACCTAAAAATACCTTCTTTTACTGTATAAATAATTTCATTGTTGTATTTAATCAGACTGGATTTTAATCCTTTTAGAACACTCTTTTCAGTTGAATACTGTAAAACTTTTGTAAAATCATCATTTATTTTTAATTTAAACACACCCTTGTATTCATGGCTTACAAATAATTGATTGTGATCAATTAATTCAAAATGTCGGCTCGAGATATCAAACCCTTCTATTTTATTTCTAATTTTCCAGATGTTATTCGTTTTTTCTAAAACAAAGAGTCCATCATAATTTCCCTGCAACAACAAATTTTTATTTTTATTGATATATTTGATGTCCCAGGTGCCCATTTTATCTGAAATGAGCTTAGCATTATTGTCACTGATAATAAATGTACCGTTATTATGACCACAAAAAAGTGTGTCATCAATTACTTTTAAACACCAAACCTGACCGTTAGTGCCTTTAACAAACTTAAAATCTTCATTGGAATTGATACTTTTATAAAATAACCCTTGATTGGTACCTAGATATAGGTTGTTGTTGAAGATTACTGAAGAGTAAACAGTTCCTAATTTTCCGTAAATATCATTATAAATACTAAAAGGCGAATTGAAATTGATAACACTGATACCGTTGTCCAAACCAAGCCAAACATTGTGGTCTCGATCTTCAAACATGGATAAAATGGTGTTATTGTTTAAGCCATTTTTTTGATTGATATTGTTTAGTAGATTTCCGTTAATATTGAGGTGGTAAATACCATTAGAAATGGTTCCCAAAATAAAACTTCCATCGGCAAGTTGTAAACTACTGTAAACGCTCATTGATGAAATTTCGTCATTCAAAGGAAAATTCCATTTTGAAAGGTTTTTATCTTCAAAAAAATAAAATCCTTTTTCCTGAGTCTGTAGTAGAATTTTCTTATTGACAGAAAAAATATTGACTAAAATATTATTTTGTAATATTGGATGGTTTGAAATTAAAACCGGGTTTCCGTTTTCAATCTTGTAAAGACCATCATTCGTTTTTTGAAAATAAATGCTTTCATCAACTTTAAAAACTTTTGGAAGGTTGGTTTTAGAATTTATGCTATTGAAGGATTTATCAACGGTGTTGTAAATATAAATTCGATGCAAAGATTGAAACAACACCCAATTGTCAAATTTCACAATATTCCAAAATTCTTCTTCAAGCAAAGGTTCTTTCAGTTTTTTACTCAGGGAAAAGTAAATCAAATTTCCAAAGTCATTTTTTCTCCAATACCCAAACTCCATATAGCAACCCGTATAAATTCTGTCGCCAATTACATTTACAGATCGTAAACTTGATTTGTTGGGTGAGGGATATAATTTCCATTTTGCACCGTTAAATTCTAGTAACCCGCTGCTGTTTGCAACATAAATATAATTGTCTGCAGCTTGTGAGATGGCCCAGTTTTGATTTTCAGCACCGTAAATTTCTGGCGCAAAATTTTCAATAGGGGGCAGTTCTTGAGCCTCCATAAAAAATGAAGTCAAAAAAAGTAAGAATAATATTGTTTTTTTAAAGAATTTCAAAAGGTATAAATTAAATAATAGGTTTACAATATTACAATTTTTTTGCAACTGTTTTTTAGGGCATATAAATATTAAATAGATGGTCATAAATAAAGAAAAGAAAATGTAATAAACAATTGATTATTAAAACAATAGTATTTTATATTTTTTCTATATTCTTTCCTCTGGTTAATAATTTAAAAAGTTTATGCTTTCTGAATTGAATATTTCAATATCTTTATATACCATCGTACTAGTTTAACAAGGCATTCAATTGCTTCATTCTGCTAAATATTATTATGGATTTGTTAGCTTAAAATTCAAAAAAAAATGATTAAACATAAATTTGAACATAAAAACAATCAAATATTACCCTTTAATAAATTTTTAGCAAGAGTTTTTCACTATTTTTTATTTTCCTTGCTTTTAATAGCTTTTTCACTGGGAATAGGAACTTTTGGATACCATTATTTTGGAGAAATTTCTTGGATAGATGCTTTTTATAATGCTTCTATGATTTTAACAGGAATGGGACCCGTAAATGAAATGATAACAACAGCTGCAAAATTATTTTCTTCTTTTTATGCACTCTTTAGTGGGATTGCATTTTTGAGTACTGTTGCTGTAATTTTTGCGCCAATTGCGCATAGATTGTTACATATTTTACATGTTGAAGAAAATGAAAATGAATAAACCACCAAAAATAATTATTATAGGTGCTGGTTTTGGAGGTATTTCAATTGCCAAGTCCTTTATAAATAAAAAAGTAGCGGTGTTGTTGATTGATGAAAATAATTATCACAATTTTCAACCATTAATGTATCAAATAGCAAATGGAGGTCTAGAGCCAGACAGTATTGCATATCCTGTACGCAGAATTTTTAGATCCAATAAAAATATTTATTTCAGGATGGCAAAGGTTTTTAATGTTGCTGTTTCTTTAAAAAAAATAAACACTTCAATTGGCGATTTTGAGTATGATTATCTTGTAATTGCTACCGGAAGCCAAACTAATTTTTTCAATTTTGAACCAGTTAAAGAAAAACTCTTAACCTTAAAATCAATCCCCGATGCATTAAATTTAAGAAGTTACATTCTTCAGAATCTTGAAAAGTCATTGGCTACTCAAAAGCTTGAAAATCAAAGTCAAATAATGAGTATTGCGATAGTTGGCGGTGGACCAGCGGGGATTGAATTGGCAGGTGCTTTGGCTGAAATGAGACGGTATGTTCTTCCAAAAGATTTTCCGGAATTGGATTTGTCTAACATGTATATTAATTTATACGAAGCCGCTCCAAAATTACTTAGCGTAATGTCTGGAGAAGCATCAGCCAAAAGTTTGGAATATCTAATCGCATTGGGTGTTAATGTGAATTTAAATGCCAAAGTGAATACCTACGATGGAACTGTTTTATCACTTGAAGACGGAACAATATATAAAACGGATACCGTTATTTGGACTGCAGGCGTGAAAGGTGCTCCAATTGAAGGTTTAGCAAAAGAGGTCATTATTGGCGGAAACAGAATATCGGTAAACTCCTATAATCAGGTTTTAAACACCAATAATATTTTCGCAATAGGCGATGTTGCGTCCCATATTTCCGAACAAAATCCGAAAGGATTGCCAATGTTAGCTCCTGTAGCACAACAACAAGGAAAACGGCTGGCGAAAAATATTTTAAATCTTATTAATGATGTACCAATGCAGCCATTTGTTTATAAGAATAATGGTTCAATGGCAACTATTGGAAGAAAAAAAGCAGTAGTTGATCTTCCTAATTGGAAATTTCAAGGCACTTTTGCCTGGTTGGTTTGGATGTTTGTACATATTATGTCATTGGTAGGTTTTAAAAATAAACTGATAGCTTTTCTGGACTGGATGTTTAATTATTTTACCTATGACAAACCTCTGGGATTAATTATTAGACCTTATAAAAGGAAATAAACGCGTTTATATGAGAAAATTATTTCCTATAAATAAAATAAATCAAAAACTAATATTTCAAATTGCGGTAGGATTATTGTCTATTTTTTTAGGAATATATTTTATCAAACATGAAAGGGCAGAGCTGGTTGAAGTTAAAACGGTATTGATTCAGGCAAATAAATGGTTATTGCTTATTGGAATAATTTTAGTGTTTTTGTTTGTTGTGATTCAGGGGTTTATGTATCAATTTAGCTTTAAAGCAGTGAATAAAATTATTTCACTTAAAATGGGGGTTCTCCTGTATTTAAAAAGAAATTTTATCAGTGTTTTTATCCCTGCAGGAACGGTAACCAATATGTTTTTCTTTAATAAAGAAATTGAAGAAAAAGAAGGAATAGAGAAAACAGTTATTCTATATGCATCAACCATTTTTTCCATAAGTTCTGTTGCTTCAAGTATATTAATAGCAATACCGGCAGTTATATTACTTTTTATCAAAGGAGGATTAAAAGAAAACATGTTGATTGGCATTGGTTTATCCTTGGTGTTCATAATCCTGCTAATTGGTATAATCGCAAGTTTTATTCTTAAAGGGATTGTTTTTCAAATTTTAGAAAAAACAGCACCTTCATTTTCTACAATTCTTAATAATTTACGTGAGTATCCAATCAATAAAATTCAGCTTTTTTTAGTATTCATTTTTTCTTGTTTTATTGAAATTATAGGTATCATACATCTTTATATTGCGATGATTGCTTTAAATTTTGAACCATCGCTTACTGTTGCCATAATAGGTTATTCCTTGGTTTTAATTATATTGTTAAGTTCCCCATTTTTAAGGGGAATAGGCGCTATTGAATTGGCATTAACATATGCACTTACTTTATTTGGGTATAGTGCAGTTGCAGCTTTATCAGTTGTTTTTTTGTTTCGTTTTTTTGATTTTTGGGCTGTTCTTTTGCTAGGATTGGCTGCTTTGATTTTGAAAAAAGACAATCTGTTTTTGAGAATATTTCCTGCCTTGCTTTTATTTATTTTAGGTATTGTAAACATGATATCGGCAATTACACCTGCATTGCCCGAAAGATTGAAAATCTTGAGTAAAATAATTCCATTATCAGCCATTCATACATCCATTTGGTTGGTGCTGTTTTCGGGTGCATTTATGTTAGCCGTAGCAGTTTATTTAATCAAAGGGTTAAAAAACGCTTGGATTATTGCAGTTGTATTAACGGCTATTTCACTTTTTGGACATCTTATTAAAGGGATTGATTGGGAAGAAGCAATTATAGCTTTCATAACATTGTGTACTTTATTATTTACACATAAGCAATATTTTATAAAGCATGATGCTTCTTTTGATAAACAACTATGGTTTCCTGCGATTGTTTCGTTTGTAACGGTGCTAATTTTTGGAACTATCGGATTTTATTTTATCGATAAAAACCATTTTGGATCGGATTTTTCGCTTTGGGAATCGTTCCAAGAAACAATAACTGCATTTTTTTTGCAAAATATAGATTTAAATCCGCAGACTACTTTTTCTAAAATTTTCTTGTTTTCTCTACATATTTTAGGAGCATTCACTATTACTTTTTGGGTAGCTCTTTTTTTTAAGCCATTAATCAGCAAAAAAATGGTTCCAGTAGAAGAAAGCCGGTTGCTCGCAAAGCAATTGGTATCTAATTATGGCAAGGGAGGTCTAGATTATTTTAAAACCTATGATGATAAATTATTTTGGTTTAATGCAGAAAAAACTGGATTTGTTTCTTATAAAATTACAGGGAATTATGTGATAGTATTGGAAAATCCAATTGCGAAAAACAACGAAACTCTTGAAAAAATAATTATAGATTTTGATGACTATTGCAAAACAAATGGATTGAGAACAGCTTATTACCGAATTCCAAAATCGAGCCTGGATTTGTACACAAAACTTCAAAAAAAATCAGTGCTTATAGGAAGGGAAGCGGTTGTAAACGTAACAACTTTTACCATAGAAGGCAGCGAGAAAAAAGCGATACGCAACGCTGTAAATAAGCTCTCAAAATCAGGTTTTATATTTAAGATAAATGAACCACCACAAAAAGAAAGTTTCCTGCAACAATTAAAGTCCGTTAGCAGTGAATGGTTGCAAGATATGAAACGGGAAGAAATGGTATTTTCACAAGGAGTGTTTTCTGCAAATGAATTAAAAGAACAAACCATTTATACAATTGAATCCAATGAAGGGAAAATAGTTGGCTTTGTAAATATGATTCCCAATTTTATTGCTGGTGAAGCCAATTTTGATCTTATGCGTAAAACTACTGATGCGCCTAATGGCACGATGGATTTTTTGTTTGTAAATATGTTTGAACAGCTAAAATTAAAAGGATATTTGAGTTGTAATTTGGGAATGGTGCCATTAAGTGGAATTGACAATCCTAAAAATATTTTAGAGCAAGCAATGAAAACTGCCTATGAAAAAATGAAAATATTTTCCAAGTATAAAAATTTGTATAATTTTAAAGAAAAATATAATCCAACTTGGACGGAGACATATTTGGTATTTAATGAATCTTTTGATTTAACTTTTATACCTTCTGCATTAAAAAAAATTATGGAAGATTAAATTACCTTTTTAAATATGAAAACATTTATAAGCAGTATTTCACAAAATGAATTTCCAGAAAGTGAAAAAGTTCATGCCAAAATTATCAGAAAATCTATTTTTGATCTTATTCAAAAAGATCATAAAGCATTTACGCATAACAGTTTAATGTCTGTATCAGAATTAAATAGATACCGTGAAAAATACATTGCCGACTATTTAATGAAAGAAGTTGGTGAATTGACGGCAATGGAAGATGATGTACTAAAAACATTGCAGAATCACGAAATTATATCTTCAAAATTGGGTTTAGATTCTGAAGCAACCAATTTCACGTTTGGTCAACGTTTAGCCGATAAAATTGCATCATTTGGTGGCAGTTGGAAGTTTATCATCATTTTTGCAGTATTTATTTTGATATGGATTTTTAGCAATATCTATTTTTTGTTGAACAAAGGTTTTGATCCGTATCCGTTTATTTTACTCAATTTAATATTATCATGTTTGGCGGCGCTTCAGGCACCTGTAATTATGATGAGCCAAAACAGGCAGGAAGAAAAGGACAGAGAACGTTCCAAACAGGATTATATGGTTAATTTAAAGAGTGAGCTGGAAATTAGAATGCTTCACGAAAAAATTGATCATTTAATCATTCACCAACAACAAGAATTATTGAACATTCAACAAGTACAAGTTGAAATGATGGAAGATATTATGAATCAATTAAACGCTAATAAAAAAGTGGAATAATAAGGAAAATTTCAATGAAGATATTCAAGTTTCAAGCAATTTTCAGGATAAAGTATCTTAGTTAACCTTTGGTATTACCAACTCTTTCTAAGGATAAACTTAACCTTTAACAACCTCTTTACAAATCAAAAAATAATAAAAAATGGCGAATACTACATCTCAACATATTTTAAACACATCGGCAAATTTATTAGGATTTTGTCTTTTTGTAATTACTTCATTACATGTTGCCAACCTTTCAGAGACTAATCTAATAGATGAATTGACCTCTCTTGTTGCTGTAATGTTGGCTTTCTCTTGCATTTTTTCATTCATTTCCATCCGTACATTAAACTCAAAAAAAGAAAAACGATTTGAAAAAATTGCTGACTATTTATTTGTTCTTTCACTAATTGGGATTCTAATAATTATTTTATTTATCACTTTTAATTTTTTTTAAATAAAATATTAAATAAGTTCTTTATTTTATTAAGAATTCCAAACTTTCAATCAAACTAAAAAAAGAACTCTAATACCCCTATTTGTATTTTATATTTATGGTTATATTTGCCGCTTGAAACAGCGTTTTATGGAACCTATAAATGAGCAGTCAACCAATAAAGTAAGTCAGGAACAAATTGATTCCTGTATCACCGTATTGGAGCAATTGGTTGGCAACACCAATCAGGTTTTTGAGCTTTCAGAAGAGAAAAGGATTGCTTTATTTAAAGCTGCAGGAATGCTAACGCGTCCAAGTCGTGAAGCGTTTTCCCAAGGAAAAAAAGATGCCAAAAAATCTATCAAACGAAAAATGATTGCGCGCGACAAACATGCCCGAAAAGAAACAGGAATTAGAAGTGCACGTGAAGCTGTTATTTTTGAAGCACCAAAGTTGATGGCTCCTATTGATACCTTAGGAAATAAAGAACTCGAATTGGAATCCCCTAGAAATTGCTACGTTTGTAAAGCAGTTTATACTAAATTACATCACTTTTACGATACCATGTGTACGGAATGTGGCGATTTTAATTACGCAAAACGTTTTCAAACAGCCGACCTTTCCAATCAAGTTGCAGTAGTTACAGGCTCTCGCTTAAAAATAGGTTATCACATTACATTAATGTTATTGCGTGCTGGAGCTACAGTAGTTGCCACCACAAGGTTTCCGGTTGATTCGGCATTGCGTTTTTCCCAAGAAAAAGATTATTTTGATTGGGCAGATCGTTTAAAAATACACGGACTCGATTTAAGGCATATTCCAAGTGTGGAGATTTTTTGCAATTATATAGAGCAGCAATATGACCGATTGGATATTCTAATCAACAATGCTGCGCAAACTGTGAGAAGACCAGCCGGATTTTACCATCATTTAATGGCAAAAGAAGAAATGGATTTTGGGGATTTGCCTCAATTTGCCAAAAATTTACTCAGTAACCACCACAATTGTTTGCAGGAATTAAGGAGTTTATCTTCAGAAATCGCCAGGAATCAAACCAATATACCAGTTACATGGCACGGATCAGAACCAGGAATCGGACTTAGTTCTTCAGCAAAATTATCGCAAATACCTTATAGTTTCGACAATTCATTGGCTGCCAGTGAAGTTTTTCCTGAAGGAAAATTAGATGCTGATTTACAACAGGTGGATTTAAGAAAAACAAACAGCTGGCGTTTGAAATTAGGAGAAATTGAAACCACAGAAATGATTGAGGTGCAGTTGGTAAATGCCGTAGCGCCTTTTGTGCTCTGTAACCGCTTGTCCAATTTAATGAAAAAAGAAAATACTGGACAAAAACACATTATTAATGTGTCAGCTATGGAAGGAAAGTTTCATCGCTTTACAAAACAAGATCGCCATCCGCACACCAATATGGCCAAAGCAGCGTTGAATATGATGACACATACTGCAGCATCAGATTTTGCTAAAAATGGTATTTATATCAATGCCGTTGATACGGGTTGGGTTACCGATGAAGATCCTGTTGAATTGTCAAAACATAAAATAGAAGTGCACGATTTTCAGCCACCATTAGATATTGTAGATGGTGCAGCGCGTGTAATGGATCCCTTATTTGACGGCATCAATACAGGAAAACATTGGAGTGGTAAATTTTTAAAAGATTACCGACCAATCGACTGGTAACCTAAGTTGAAAACTGAAAGTTAAAAGTTAAAAGTTTTTTCTGCTTTTAAACAATTAAACGATTAAACAGTTACACAATTAAACTATGGAAGAACAACCTAATAATCCGCTTCACGGCGTTAAACTAGCAGAAATTCTTCAATTTTTGGTGGCCATGTATGGCTGGGAAGAATTGGGAGAAAGAATTAATATCAATTGTTTTAAATCGAATCCTTCCATAAATTCGAGCCTAAAATTTTTGAGAAAAACACAATGGGCGAGGGATAAAGTAGAAAATCTCTATTTGCGTTCAATTAAATAAAATTTTGTGATTTCAACAATGCTCTAAAGATTGATGATGACGTCTATTTATTAAAATTTCTTTTAAATTCTTTAAGCCAACAAATTCCTGTATAGTGCTGTTAAAAATATTAGAAATAGTTTTTTTAACCCGGTTTTGGCAATAAATAGTCAAGGATAAAATTTTTTAGAGATAAATATTAGTTGAATATTTTCTTCTTATATATTTGTTTATGTGGTTGGTAGTCAGTTATATATCAATTTTTTCAACCTCCGCGAATTTAGACTGAATAAAAATAATTTTAAAACATAGGGAAAAAACCCATAAAAGGCGGTACTTTTGTTGGTCATAAAATCAAAAAATTTGTCCATAACAGCCATAGAATTAGAGGAGAGAAAAGCAGGTAAAGATTTATACAGCTATCAAAAAGAAGCAATTAACAAAATTTTTAAATGCTTTGAAGATAAGCCAGAAGATTATCATTTATTATTTCAATTGCCTACAGGCGGAGGAAAAACGGTAATCTTTTCTGAGATTGTGCGACAATATTTGAAACATCATAACAAAAAAGTATTGGTATTAACGCATCGTATTGAATTGTGCAAGCAAACTTCAAACATGCTTACTGAATTTAATGTTAACAATAAAGTCATCCATAGCAAAGCAAATTTAGATGATCAGGAAAATTATAGTTGCTTTGTGGCGATGGTGGAAACTCTGAATAACCGTTTAAATGATAATAAACTCGATATTTCTGATATTGGTTTGGTAATTATTGATGAGGCACATTACAATTCCTTCACAAAACTTTTTAAGTTTTTTGAAAAATCATTTTTTTTAGGCGTTACCGCTACACCCTTAAGTTCGAACATACAATTGCCCATGAACGACAATTATGATGAGTTAATTGTGGGTGAAACGATAGAATCGTTAATTCAAAATGAATTTTTATCGAGGGCAAAAACTTTTTTGTATAATGTAGGCTTAACTTCTTTGGTTGTTGGTGCCAATGGTGATTATACCGTAAAATCATCAGAAGATTTATATTCCAACAATGATATGTTGGGTAAATTATTGTCGTCTTATGAAGAGCATTCCAAAGGAAAGAAAACATTAATTTTTAATAACGGAATCAGCACTTCTTTACATGTGTATGAAATGTTTAGGGCGGCAGGTTATACCATTGCGCACCTTGACAATACCGCCACAAAAAAAGAACGGGAATTTATTTTGAGGTGGTTTAAAAAAACGCCTGATGCTATTTTAACTTCGGTAAGTATTTTAACCACTGGTTTTGATGAGCCAACGGTAGATACTATTATTTTAAACCGGGCCACAAAATCGTTGACCTTATATTACCAGATGATTGGTCGTGGTTCTCGTATCTTAAAGACAAAAAACACGTTTAACATCATTGATTTAGGGAATAATTTCCACCGATTCGGTCCTTGGGGAGCCGATTTAAATTGGCAAAGCATATTTACTTCCCCAAATTATTATTTGGATAAATTACTGAATGATGAAGAATTGGAAAGCAATTTTGAATATGAAATGCCAAAAGAACTAAGAGCCGAGTTTTCTAAGTCGGAAGTGGTGCATTTTGACATCAAACAAACCTATAGAGATGCCATTAAAATAGGGGAGTCTTCAAAAGTTGTTTTGGAACGTTCAATTGCGCAACATGCCAAAATATGTGTTGAAAACAGTGAAGATGTTTATGATGCCCTAATTTTAGCAAACAAGTTAGGTGATGATATTGAATACAGAATTCATCATTACACCAAATGCATCAGCAAAAGCACTACAAATTTTGCAGATTGGCTTAAAGATGATTACGGAATAAAACTCCGTTTATATTTACGCGATAATTTTGATACTATTTTTGAAGAAGTGTTTGGCCATCCGCCAGAAGATTAACATTACTTCCATAAATATATATTTTATACAAATCATCTACTGAATATTACTTTAATCCCTATATAAATTCATTTATTTATTTAGGGGTTTGTTGTTTTATGCATTTTGCAAAAAAAAAACTAAATGAACTTTGGATTTTTGGATTAACTTAAAAATAATTTATAAAAGTTAAAAAAAATTCCTACTTTTAGTTTCCCTCTCTTTAAAATCTCAATAAAATTACAAACTATCTTAAAATAAGGTAGATCATAACAAATTTTAACTAACTACTACTTATTATGAAAAAATTATCATTATTATTTTTCATGCTGATTTTTGGACTTCAAAATCAGCATGCGCAAACTTTTGAATTTAAAGCCAGCGAAATAAACATTCCGTATGAGCGATTTGTATTGCCAAATGGATTAAAGCTACTAGTATTTGAAGATCATAAAGCGCCGATCGTCGCTGTTAATGTTTGGTATCATGTTGGTTCTAAAAATGAAAAACCAGGTAAAAGTGGTTTTGCTCATTTGTTTGAACATTTAATGTTTAATGGAAGTGAAAATTTTAAGGATGATTATTTTCAGGCCTTGGAAAGAATAGGAGGTACAGACGTTAATGGGACAACAAATTCAGACAGAACAAATTATTTCCAAAATGTACCGGTAGCAGCACTTGACCAGGTTTTATTTTTGGAATCTGATCGCATGGGACATTTATTAGGCAATATTGACCAAGCATTATTAGACGAACAGCGTGGCGTTGTTCAAAATGAAAAAAGACAAGGTGAAAATAATCCTTATGGAAAGCAATGGGATTTACTTACAAAGGCAATGTATCCAAAAGGACATCCCTATTCTTGGACGGTTATTGGTGAAATGGAAGATCTAAATGCAGCTTCATTAGAGGATGTTCATGAATGGTTTAAAGCATATTATGGTACTGCAAATGCCGTAATTGCTATTGCTGGAGATGTAAATCCGCAGGAAATTTATGCTAAAGTTTTGAATTATTTTGGAGACATTCCTTCCGGACCAACAATTGAAAGACAAGAAGTAAATATACCTGTCCATAATGGAGATACTTATCAGGTTTATGAAGACAGGGTTCCGGAAACAAGAATTTTATTTGCGTGGAATACTCCGGAATTTGGCAATAAAGAAGATGTGCAATTTGATTTAATTTCAGCTATTTTGACAAGTGGAAAAAACTCTAGATTGTATAAAAAACTTGTTTACGAAGATCAAACTGCCAGTGATGCTGTTTCTTTTCAGGCTTCCAGTGAGATTTCCAGTAATTTTATCACTTATGTGAATGTAAAACCTAGTGGCAATGCTGAAATTGTGAAAGCGACTTTATTGTCTGAATTAGATAAATTTATTAAAAATGGTCCTACTGAAGCCGAATTAAAAAGAGTGAAAGCATCTTATTTTGCTGATTTTATAAAAGGCCTAGAGAGAATTGGTGGTTTTGGAGGAACTTCAGATATTTTGGCTTCAAATGAAACATATTTTGGAGACGCTTCAAATTACAAAAAAACACTTAAATATGTGCAAGACGCCACGATAGAAGATCTAAAAGCCACAGCTCAAAAATGGTTAACAAAAGGAAAACACATTTTAATATGCAATCCATTTCCTGAATATAGTGTCGTAAAATCTTCTGTTGACAGAACAAAAATCCCACCGGTGGGAACACCAAAAAGTGCTAATTTTCCCGTATTGGAACGTGCAAAACTATCAAACGGTTTAAAAATTATTTTAGCAAAAAGAGAAGGAGTTCCAACAATAGTAATGAATTTAATGGTAAATGCCGGTTATAAATCGGATCATATTTCAAGTCCGGGTACCGCTTCAATGGCTATGAATTTGTTGGATGAAGGAACAAAGGAATTGAATTCATTGCAAATCAACGAAAAACTGCAACTGTTGGGCGCCAATTTAAGTTCATATTCAGATCAGGATATTTCCAATGTTTTTATGAATACATTGAAACCTAGTTTCGATGCCAGTCTAGCGCTTTTTGCCGATGTTATTTTAAATCCGGCCTTTCCTCAAAAGGAATTTGAGAGATTAAAAACAGAACAGATAAATGGCATTAGAAATGAGAAGTCACAGCCAATAACGATGGCGCTAAGGGTGATGAATAAATATCTTTATGGTGAAGGGCATCCTTATAGCAATCCATATACAGGAACAGGTTATGAAACCACCGTTGAAAAATTGACCAGAGATGACATTGTCAAGTTTTATGATACTTGGATGAAACCTAACAATGCAACTTTAATTGTTACCGGTGATGTTGATATGAAGGAACTAAAATCGAAATTGGAAAAATCATTGGGTAAATGGAAAGAAGGAAATGTGCCTACCATTGTTTTCAACAAACCCGAAGTTAATACAAAAAACACTTTGTATTTAATGGATAGGCCAGAATCTCAGCAATCAGTTATAATTGCAGGACATCTTACTGAAAAATATGGCGCTTTTTCAGAAATTGCTCTTGAGCAAATGGTGAGTATTTTAGGCGGCGATTTTACCTCAAGAATTAATATGAATTTAAGGGAAGATAAGCATTGGGCTTATGGCGCAGCAGGATTTGTAATGGATGCACAACAAGAACGTCCGTTTTTATTATATGCACCAGTACAAACCGATAAAACTGCAGAATCTGTTAAAGAACTTCGAAAAGAAATCTCTGAATTTGTGACTACAAAACCAGCTACCCAGAAAGAATTGGATAAAGTAAAAACCAATCAAGTGCTGAAATTACCTGGTCAATGGGAAACCAATAGCGCTGTAAATAGTTCGCTTTATAATATGGTAAAATATAACTTGCCCGATGATTATTATCAGAAATACGATGCAAATGTTAGAAGTTTGTCTTTAAGCGAATTACAAAGCGTAAGTAAAAAAGCAGTGAAGCCAAATGCCGTAAATTGGTTTATGGTAGGAGACAAAGAAAAGATTTCTAGCAAGTTAAGTGAATTAGGGTTCGATAATATTATAGAAATTGATGCAGATGGAAATCCTCTTAATCAATTAATTACCGTTAAAAAGGAAAAAGACATGAAACAGTAAATTGATAAATATACAATCAACTAAATGAGTTGTAAAATGCCCAACAGGAATTGTTGGGCATTTTTTTATTTGTATAATTTAAAAATCACACAAAAAAATTAGCATAAATTACACTTTAATTAGCCGTACTTTTGTAACATGGCAAATATCATTAAAGAACAACAGCATATTTTGGAGAAATTGAGGATTGAAAAACTCAATGCAATGCAGCAAGATGCAGAAATTGCAATTAATTCCAACAATAACATCGTTTTATTGTCGCCCACAGGAACCGGAAAAACATTGGCTTTTTTACTGCCAATAATTAAAGAACTGGATGTGGATTGTGTTGACGTACAGGCATTAATTATAGTACCTTCTAGAGAATTAGCCATTCAAATTGAGCAAGTTACACGTGAAATGGGAACGGGTTTTAAAGCGAATGCGGTTTATGGCGGACGCCCATTTTCAAAAGATAAAATTGAGTTGAACCATTTGCCAGCTATTCTAATTGGTACCCCAGGAAGAATTGCTGATCATTTGAGGCGAGGTACTTTTTCGACAAAAAACATCACCACTCTGGTGCTTGATGAGTTTGATAAATCGCTTGAAGTTGGATTTGAAGAAGAAATGAAAGAAATCATTTTAGCTTTGCCAAAGGTGAATAAAAGAATATTGACTTCGGCAACACAAGCCCTAAGAATTCCGAAATTTGTTGGTTTAAGCAATCCTATCACTATCAATTACCTTAAAGAAGAAAGTGAAGAAACACCACTTCTAAAAATAAAAACTGTTGTCTCGCCCACCAAAGATAAACTGGAAACGTTGGTAAAAGTACTTTGCCATATTGGAAATGAGCCAGCAATTGTTTTCTGTAATTTTAGGGATACCATTGAAATGGTGAGCGATTTTCTGACTGAAAATAAGATTGGGCACGGTTGTTTTTATGGGGGAATGGAACAAAAGGACCGGGAAAGGACATTGATAAAATTTCGAAATGGAACACATCAGGTTATTGTAGCGACAGATTTGGCTGCCAGAGGACTAGATATTCCCGAAATAAAATACATAATTCATTATCAATTGCCTTTAAAATTGGATGAATTCACACACAGAAACGGAAGAACGGCTCGTATGAACGCCAAAGGAACTGCGTATGTCATTCAGTGGGAAAAAGAAAAGAAATCAGAATTTACACCAGATGATGAAATTGAAATCCTTAAAAATAAACCCAAGCCAAAAACTTCTAATTGGGAAACCTTATTTATTTCAGGAGGGAGAAAAGACAAGATTTCTAAAGGCGATATTGCCGGATTGTTCTTAAAACAAGGAAAACTCAGCAACGATGAATTGGGAATTATTGAACTGAAACAAGATTGTGCTTTTGTTTCTGTACCTGTATCAAATGCAAATGAACTGATTAAAATGTTGAATAACACCAAATTGAAAAATAAAAAAGTAAGAATAACTACAATCTAGTTTAGTATATTTGGCAAGTAACATTGCAACTTGTTGCACCTCACCAAAATATGAACAAATGATAAAATTGCTTCGGACCGACACTACAAATTTAGATTTTATAGAACTTTTAATAGCTCTTGATGCCGATTTGAAAATAAGAGATGGCGAGGAACATTCATTCTACAATCAATTTAATAAGCTCGACAGCATAAAACATGTAATTGTAGCTTATGACGACAATGAAATTTCAATTGGGTGTGGTGCTATTAAGGAGTATAAGGATGATATCGCCGAAGTAAAAAGAATGTTTGTTTCGCCAAATGGCAGGAGAAAAGGAATTGCATCCAAAATTTTAATTGAATTGGAGCAGTGGGCAAAGGAGTTGTCTTATACAAAATGTATTTTAGAAACTGGTGTAAATCAGTCAGAAGCAATTGCGCTTTATCATAAAAATGGCTATCATACTATAACAAATTATGGACAATATGAAAATGCCCTAAATAGTATATGTTTTGAGAAAACACTCAATTAAATTTTGAATTATTTAATTGGGAGTTGAACCAATTTTTGATGAAATAGCTATTTTTTTAGACTAAAGTCTGATTACCTTTGCACAAATTAAGTTTATGTCAAAACAATTCTCCGATTTAGGAATTTCCGCACCTTTAATAAAAAGCCTGTCTAATTTAAATATTTCTGAACCTACAGAGATTCAGAAAAAAACAATTCCAATTTTGCTCACAAAAACCGATGATTTTGTAGGGTTGGCTAAAACAGGAACTGGAAAAACTGCGGCCTTCGGATTGCCTTTATTGCAGCTGATAGATTTGGAAAAGCAATATATTCAAGCAATCATTTTGGTGCCAACCAGAGAATTGGGACATCAGATTTTTACAAATATGGAAGCGTTTTCTACCTATTTACCTGAAATTTCTATTGCAGAAGTTTGTGGCGGAATTCCTATAAAACCACAAATTGAGCGCTTGTCGAAAACAACACATATTGTAATTGCTACGCCCGGGCGTTTAATTGATTTGATAAAACGCAAGGTGATAGACATCAAACAAGCCAATTATTTTGTGCTTGATGAAGCTGATGAAATGGTGACTTCCCTTAAAGAGGGCTTGGATGAAATTGTAGCCGAATTGCCAAAAAAGAAAAGAACCTTTTTATTTTCGGCAACTTTGCCGGGAACTATCAAACAGTTGGTGCAGAACTATATGTCTAAGCACGTTGTTATGGTGAGTGCCGACATGGAAACTATAGGAAATCAGGTTATTAACCACGAATATGTGGTGGTAGAACCTATTGAAAAGTTGGAGGTTCTAATGCATTTTTTATCTTCCAAAGAAGGGGAACGCGGCATTATTTTTTGTAAAACAAAAGCTGCTGTAAATAAATTAGCCAAAAACTTGGCGATAAACAAATTTTCATCAGGTGCCTTGCACGGAAGTTTGTCGCAACCCATACGAGACCGAATTATGGGGCAATTTCGTGAAGGTTTTATCCATATTTTGGTGGCAACAGATTTGGCGGCTAGGGGAATCGACGTCAAAGAAATTTCTTATGTGGTCAATTATCATTTACCTGATGTTGCCGAATTGTACGTGCATAGAAGCGGAAGAACTGCCAGGGCAGGAGCCAAAGGTTATTCCTTAACAGTTATTCAGCAGGAAGAAATCGGAAAATTGAGAGAGTTTGAAGTTGAATTGGGGATCGATTTTAAGGAATTTAAAAAACCAGATGCGCAAAGTATTGAAGAAAATAATATGATTTTGTGGGCGAAACAATTATTTAAGACCAAACCCGACCACGAAATTTCGACTATTTTAAAAGATAAAATTAAAACGGTTTTCCATCATTTAACCAAAGATGAACTAATTGAAAAAATGATGGCCTATTATGTATTGAAGCATAAAAATGATGGCACTTCCGCTTCAGAAAATGCTTCTAAAAAAAATTAGAATTAAGCAATAAGGATAAAAAAATCGAGTATAATCTTAAATTAATGATCAGTAGTTTATGAACTAATGAGAGTTAGTGTTTATAAGATCTACTTTTTCTTAATTATTATTGCTGTTTTTATTGAATATTATTTGAAAATTAGCCATAAAAAAACTCATATTAATTAGTATGAGTTTTTTTTATTCTAATGCAGAAATCATTCTTTTCATCATTCTTTTCTTGATATGTCAGTCATTTCATAAGCATAATCTCTTACTGCGGAAATTTGCCTTTTAGTATTCATGGTTTCAAGAATTGAGATTAAAGCATCTTCATTTTCAGATTGCACATCCAGAATTACCAATTCTCCTTCAGAATTATATGCAGATGTAATTTTTAAATTTATTTCTGTATTATATAATATCTCTGAGCCAACTATTGTTAAGTCGGATATCAGTTTTTTTTCCTGAGGTTTAATATCTTTTGTTATAGGCTCGTCTATGAAAATATTTGTTGCAAATAAATTCATTGTTCCTATAACTAAAGCTAAAACCAATAATTTAAATTTTTTCATTTCACTAGGTTTTAATTGATATTATTAAAGAACTTTTTGTAATACAAGCATCTTAATAATAAGTGCTTTTCATGTATTACCTTACAATTTTAAGAGGTAAAGTAAACACTCTATTCATTTCACCTGGTATATCTATAGTTCTATGATTCATACACTCATTTACGTAGTTTAAAACATCTTTGTCTTTAGAGTCTACTTTCAAAATAACTATTTTTCCTTCTGAATCAAATGTAAAAAGAACATTTACGCTTATATCTTCTTCAACAGCGAAATTGGGAGTTGTAAATAAGCTCGTAATTTGGTTTGCAATTACTTTTGCAGGAATGTCTGGAACTTCATTTGTTGTTGCGAACAAACTCATTGTTCCAATTGCTAAGGCCAAGGCCAATAAATTAAATTTTTTCATGATATTGTATTTTTTAGTTAGATATTAGTTTTATAAAGTTACGCTATGATTATAGCTTTCGCAACTACATATTAATGTAGTATTTGTAATATTAAGTTGATTTACTGTTTTATTTTTAAGGGTAAAGTAAATACTCTATTCATTTCACCAGGAGTTTCAATCGTTTTATGATTTAAAGTTTTATAAACGTAGTTTAAAACATCTTTGTCTTTAGAGTCCACTTTCAAAATAACTATTTTTCCATCTGAATCAAATGTTAAAAGTATGTTTACCTTTAAATCTTCAGTGACATCAAAATCGGGAGCATCAAATAAACTCGAAATTTGAGATCCAATTTGTTTTACAGGAATGTCAGGCAATCCATTTGTTGTTGTTGCAAACAAACTCATTGTTCCAATTGCTAAGGCCAAAGCCAATAATTTAAATTTTTTCATGATATTATATTTTTAGTTAGATATTAGTTTTATAAAATTACACTATGATTATGCTTTCGCAACTACATATTAATGTAGGATTATGATTACTATAAGCTTTCCCGTTTTATTTTTAGAGGCAAAGTGAATGCTCTATTCAATTCTCCGGGAGTTTGTATCATTTTGTGATCCATAGTTTTATGAATGTAGTTTAAAACATTTTTATCAATTTTACCTTTATCTTTGTCATACACACTTTGCACTACAATTTCACCTTCTGAATTAAATGTGAAAACAATATTTAAATTATAATCTTTCTCAATATTAAAATTGGGAGTTTTAAATAAGTCCACAACCTGAGTTCTAATTTCTTTTGCAGGAATATCTGCAGGCTTATTTGCTGCAAATAAACTTAGTGTTCCAATTGCTAAGGCCAAAGCCAATAATTTATATTTTTTCATGATATCTTGTTTTTAGTTGGTTAAAATTTGTTTGATAAAATTAGGTCATGAATTTGGGCAGTGCACCTACATAATAATGTAGTTTTTTGAATATCAACTACATATAGAGAGTATTTTTAATATATTTAATATATTTTGTTTATATTAATAAACTAAATTGCATAAAGGATTGGACACAACAGCGTGAAATAAATAAAAAAAATGTTTTTCAACAGGCACAAAATCATCGCTTTTCTTATACTTTTTTATGTTTCTATAACGATAGAAGCACAAGAATTTACCACTGTTGAAAATGTAACTAGTGGCTCCAAATTGCAAAATCATAATATTTTAGATATAGCCCAAGACTCGCAAGGCTTTTTATGGATAGGTACAAATTGGGGACTTTATAAATACGACGGATATCAATTTAAACCTTATACAATTACCACAACACCCTCTCTGGTAAATAATAATATTAAATCGCTTTTGGTGCAAAACGACAGGTTATGGATAGGAACTAAAGGAGGAATAAATATTATTAATACAAAAACAAATTTGAGTAAAAGTATAACAAGCTCAAGTAGCAATGGATTAGCGTCCAATTATGTCACAAAATTATATAAGGATAAGGACAATAATATTTGGGTGGGCTATAATATTGATAAACTAAGTAGATATATTGGAAATTTTAAATTTCAACATTTTGATTTAAAAATTAATAAAAATGGAATGCAATTTATTGTTGATGATATTGTAGAAACTACCCCTAATACTTTTTATGTAAAATTATTAAGTGAAACTATGAATGGCAGTTACATAACAATAATTGAGGCAAAGTACGATGGTAATAAATTAAACACGAAGGTTGTAAAAGAGGGCATAATGGATTATGTGTTAATATTAAATATTGACAACAAATTACATTTGATAGAAAGTAATAACCTGTATAAATTTAATAAAGTTCCAGGAAGTTTTAAATTCATAAATAATTTATTTAGTAAGGATAGTGTACAAAATTTAAAATCATACATAAATAAAACCAATAGCATCTATATTGGAACTCAAAACAAATCATTTTATAATCTAGACAGAGAGACGTATTTACCGCAAAATTATACCATAATTAACGATGATGAAACTTGGGTAAATGCATTTTTTACAGATAATACGGGGCTTCTATGGGCTGGAACAACCAAAGGATTATTTAAGATTAAAAAAAACGCCAAATTATTTAGAAATCACTTACAAGAAGCCTCTGTAGGTTCTCGAAATAAAATGCGTTCAATTATACAAGATAAAAAGGGAGATATTTATGCGGTTAATCAAACAAATCTATTTAAGTATGATACAGTAAACAAGGAATTTATTGATTTAAAGTGGAAAAACAATAGCTCAGCACCCTATGCACTTTTAGAATATGATGAAAATTCACTTCTTATCGGAACACTGGGATCAGGAATAAATATTTATAATAAAAACACAAATGCTTGCAAACCTTTCTTTAAAAAACATCAAAAATTATCCAATAACCACATCATAAAACTATTTAGGGATGCCCATGATATTTTATGGATAGGGACTTTGGATGGTTTATATTATTTTGATAAAAAAAATGATGAAATTGTAAAAATTCAGAATTCTAGTTTACAAAAAGGCATAGAAGAAAGTGAATCAATATATGAGATTAAACCTTTTAACGAGAACGAACTATGGATAGGCACAAATACAGGATTATATCAATTAAAAGTAGATTATTCTGTTTTTCCTCTACAATTTCATACCACAAAATATAAAACGATCCAAGATGCCGTCAGGTCAATTTTAATAGATAACGATATATTATGGATTGCTACGCAAACCCAAGGTCTTTTAAAATACCAGAGTAAAACACACAAATTAACTCAAATTAATGAAGCGAATGGCTTAAGCAGCAATACTGTTTATTCCATTTTACAAGGTGAAAATCATAAGATTTGGTTAGGAACAAGAAAAGGCTTATCATGCTATAATACATTAACCAATCAGTTTTTAAATTATTATGATTATGATGGTTTGGCAGGTAATGAGTTTAATGCATCCTCGCAATTAAAGGCTAATAACGGGGAATTATTTTTTGGTGGGCAAGATGGAATTTCACAATTTATGCCTTCGGATTTTGAGACAGGCGCAACAAATTTTAATCTGAATGTTAGCAGTATCAGTTGGTTTAATTCAAAAACCGATTCTACCTTTATAATAGATTCGGAGTATAGTTCAAATAAACCATTGGAGTTGCCATTTAACAATGCTTTTGTGAATTTTGAATTTTCACTGACGGATTATTTTAAACCTGCCAGCAATACTTTTAAATATAAAATTAGTGGTTTAAATAGAGATTGGAGAATGTTAAACAAAACCAATGTTCTTTCATTTACAAACCTTCCACCTGGTAATTATAATTTAGAAGTAAAGGCATCAACCAACTATGGCAAATGGAACAATCAGAGTATTACTATACCAATCATTGTAGAGCAAATTTACTATAAACGCCGGTGGTTTATAGCTATTTCGGGGTTCTTAATACTATTAATTTTCTACCTTATTAGAAAGTATGAACTAAGTCATATTAAAAAGGTAGAAAACCTAAGATTGCAAATTTCAAGAGATTTACATGATGAGTTGGGAAGTGCGCTTACCGGTATTGCAATTAGATCAGAACTTTTAAAAGATAATATAGGCATTAAGTCAAAAAATAAAGTTTTAGATGAAATCGCCGAACAGAGTAGAAGTGCTGTTGATTCCTTGAGCGATATTGTTTGGGCAATTGACTCAAGAAATAACAGTATTCAGAATTTATCTGAAAGAATGGAAACTATTTTGTATTTGTTGCTTAAACCCCTAAATATAACATACACTTTTGAAACATTGCATGAGCGTAAACCCTTGTATTTAAAGCAAGACTATAGGCAACATATTTATTTAATCTTTAAAGAAGCGGTTACAAATATTGTAAAACACTCAAATGCCACGCATGTTAACATTGCATTTACTAGAGAAGAAAATAAAATTAAGCTTAAAATTAATGATAACGGAACCGTAGTTTCTAAATCTACTGCCAATCTTAGTGGGCATGGCATTAAAAATATACAAATGAGGGCAAAAAAAATTAATGGAGCTGTACAAATTAGCACAACAAATGGTTTTAGCATCGTTTTATCCTTTGATTGTTTAGGATAATGAAACTACATGTTCATGTAGTTTTATATATGTTTTTTATTGATTAAATTTAAAAATGACTAAAAATCTATTATTTTGAATATTGCTATTGTAGAAGACAATAAAATTATAAGAGAAGGATTGGAATTGTATTTTAAAAATGATTCTCAATTTTCTTGCGATATTGCTGTGGACTCTGTTGAAGCTTTTCTTCAAAGTATTGGTCGTTGTTCAGAAATAGATGTGGTTTTATTGGATATAAATTTGCCTGGAATGAGTGGCATTGAAGGGATTCGCCATATAAAACACCAATATCCAGATGTATATATAATAATGCTTACTATATTTAAAGATGAAAAACATGTGTTTGATGCTTTAAAAGCTGGGGCAAATGGTTATTTATTAAAAAATACGCCGCTAAAGTCAATAAAAAAAGGGGTACTGCAAATTTTAGAAGAAGGCGCACCTATTTCTCCTTTGGTCGCTAAAAAAGTAATTAACTACTTCAATCCGCAAAAAAGCAATAAAGAAGACGGATTTGAAAAATTAACTTCCCGTGAAATAGAAGTGTTACAGGCTTTATCGGAAGGGGCGCCGTTCAAAAATATTGCCGATAAATTGTTTGTCACAATTGATACTGTTCGTTATCATTCCAAGAATATTTATAGAAAATTAAATGTTAACAGTAAGTTAGGCGCTGTTAAAAAGTATCTAAAAAAGCAAGATTAAACTTCTTACCCAATTTTTCTACCCAAAAACTTAAATGCCATTTACTTCATTATCAGCTTAGTGCCAGAGGGCGTATGGTGACCGGATTTACTTTTGCATTAAAAATAATTTTACTTCAAAAAAATAATGAAATTGCGTGTAAATTCAGGAGTTGTAGATCCCCTGTGTGGAGGACTAATTTTGGACTCATAAAATTTTTCAAACGGTATTAAAACTGGTAAAATGATACCAAAATAAATCAATCTTATACTTAAGTAGCTGAATTTTAAGCCAATTTTAAGAAACTCCTTAGGATTCTAAAATATTAAAGGGCTGATCTTTGTTGTCATAAAAAATTAATAGTATGATTTCATCCACACATCTTCACGCAATAATTATTCATTTTCCAATCGCCTTGTTAATGGTTGGATTTCTATCAGAATTAATTGGTGTCATTAGTCAAAAAGTATTTTTTAAAAATGCAGCATTTTATTTATTGCTTTTAGGTGCTTTAGGTGCTATTTCAGCTTATGTTACTGGTAGCTATGCTGGCGAGGGCGTAGAAGAAGGACCATTAAAAATTCCTATGGATTTACACGAGCAAGCTGCTCTAATTACACTTTGGCTGTCTATAATTACCGCCCTATTTAGCGTGCTGATAAACTATTTTAAGATTCAAAACACAAAAGCAAAATGGGTAGGTGTTTTATTATATGCTTTATTGGCTGTGTCAGTTGGCAGAACAGGTTATTTGGGAGGGCAATTGGTTTTTAGTCACGGCGCTGGCGTTGAGTTGGCATTGCCAGATTTTAACAACTAGCCAAACTTGAATTCAATTTTCAAAACAATATGTTGTTATTAAGTATTTAAAGTTAATAGGGGAATTTTCACATAGTAAGACGGTCATAAATATTAAAAATATATTGATACAAGTCTGTTCTTAAGCAGAAAACCAATCAACTTTAGGAACTGAGATAATATTAAGTAAACTTTAAGAGAGTGCTAAGAAAATCTAAATAAACCTATACGTAATTTGAATTATTAAATCTAAAATTAAATAAATTTTATTAAAATGAAAAAATCAGTAATTATTTTTATGTTTGTAGCTTCAGTTTCTGGAGCTTTATTTCAATCTTGTACAGGCAAAACAGCCGAAAAAATTGAAATACCAACAACAACTACAGAACCAGTTGCAATGTCTATGGAAGATGCATCTGCAGCAACAATTGTAAACCTACAAGCAGCTTTTAAAGGTGAAACAACTGCAAGCGCCAAATATGCAGCATATAGCAAAAAGGCTGAAGAAGAAGGATTTCATGAAATCGCCCTGTTGTATCACGCAGCATCCGTAGCAGAAAACATTCACGCAGAGAATCATAAAGTAGTTTTAGAAGAAGCAGGTCAAACAGTACCTGAAATTACGCCAGAGTTTACCGTAAATTCAACCAAAGAAAATTTAAAAGACGCTATTGAAGGGGAAAGTTATGAATCCAATAAAATGTATCCAGAATTTATGGTTACTGCAAAAAAAGCCAATAATGAACTTGCCGGAATTAGTTTAAATTATGCTTACAGAACCGAGTTGAAACACCTTGAAATGTATAAAGGTGCATTGGCTGCTTTGGAAAGCGACAACGTGAAATCGTTGCCAACTGTTTACTTTATTTGCCCAACTTGTGGAAACACTTATCAAACTACAACCCCAAAAAGATGTGGAATTTCTATGACCAGCAAGGAGAAATTCCTAAAATTAACTTCACTTAGTTAAGCGAAGTTTATTTGTTTGTATGAATAAGTCCCGGTTTGTTCTGGGGCTTATTTTTAATGATTGAAATTATACCCACTAAAATATATAAAATGAAAACACTTGTTTGGACATTACCCACCAGAATTTTTCACTGGCTACTTGCTTTAAGTTTTACAACTGCTTACATTCTAGGCGATTTTGATGATCTTAAAAACTATCATTTTGCTTTCGGCGCTTTTGTAGGTGTGCTTATTATTTTTAGAATATTGTTTGGACTAATAGGCCCAAAATATTCAAATTTTAGGGATTTCCCCATTGGCTTAAACCATCAAAAAGCGTTTGTAAAAAACTATTTTTCAAAAGATAATTATGTCGGTCATAATCCTGCTGCTGCTTTGGTAATGCTATCTATTTTATTGGTTGGTTTGTTTTGTGGTATTTCAGGATATTTATTAACAGTTGATGGAAATAATGCCTTTAATATAATAGGCAATAATGAGTGGCTTGAAGAAGCCCATGAGGTATTGGCAAATGTGTTTCTTGGTTTGGTAATTATGCATTTAGTTGGCGTATTTTCAGATGCCGTTTTTCACTGGAAAACAGGAACATTAACCTCTATTTTTAACGGTTATAAAAATGTAGAAGCAGAAAATGCCAAATTAAATATTTTTCAAAAGGCGTTTTCTATTTTGTGGTTTATTATTCCGTTTATTTTTCTCTATTTGGCTTTTGGTTTGCAAGAGAACAAATCACAAGAAAATAGCAAGTATAAAAATGAAAGATCAAGGCATGATGATGACGATGATGATGATTAAGAAGTGTAAAAGTTTTTAAGACCAAGAAACCAATGAAAAAATCTATTATAAATAAGTATGCTATTCCATTCATACAATGGTACACCATAATGATTTTATTAACCATTGCAATAGATTATTTTCTTCATAGATTTCATATCGTTTTAAATGGAAGTTATCTTGGTTTTGCAGGAACTTTTGTAATTTTTTTATCGTTTTTTTATTCTTTAAAGAAACGTAAAATGATAAAATCGGGATCGCCAAAAAAACTGTTAAATCTCCACGAATACTTATCTTGGTTAGGCTCATTAATGCTTTTGGTACATGCAGGAATCCATTTTAACGCTATTTTGCCATGGCTGGCAATTTTAATGCTGTTATTAACAGTTGCAAGTGGATTGGTGGGTAAATTTTTATTAAAAAAATCAAATCAAGATCTAAAGCAAAAGAAACAACTTTTGATTGCAGATGGAATGGACAAGGAAGCAGCTGATAAAAAACTTTTTATGGATTCAATAGTGGTTGATTTAATGAAAAAGTGGCGTATAATCCATATGCCTATCACATTACTTTTAGCCATTTTCTCAATAATTCATATTGTAACCATTATTATGTTTAGTATATGAAAAAATTTTCTATTTTATTTATAATAATCATCACTTTAATAGTAACTTATTTGTATCCTCATAAGATGATTAATCCTGGTGAATTGTCACAAGGCCATCAAAATTTAAATAACAAATGCCTTTCTTGCCATCAACCTTTTTGGGGAATTTCAAACGATAAATGTATTTCTTGTCATCAATTAAATGAAATAGGAAAAGACACATTACCTTCTGTGAACACTGCTCTTAATAAAAATAAGGTTTTATTTCATGAAAGTTTCACAAATCAGAATTGTATGGCGTGCCATACGGATCATAAAGGAATAGATCCAAAATTATCTTTGGGTAAATTTGAACATTCACTAATCTCTAAACCAGTTTTAAACAACTGTGTAAGTTGTCATAAAACTCCCGAAAACGAACTACACAAACAACTTACAACCGATTGTAAAAGTTGCCATAACACAAATGATTGGAAAGCTTCCAAAACATTTAACCACGAGTTGATTACTGAACTTAATAAAAACAATTGCACTTCCTGTCATCAATCGCCAAAAGATTCATTTCACCAATCGGTAAAAACCAATTGTAACGAATGTCATACTACCAAAAAATGGGTGCCATCCACATTTGAACATTCTTCGTTTTTTGTGCTCGACAAAGACCATAGTCCTAATAAATGCAGTACTTGCCATGTTGATAATAATTTAAAAAAATATACCTGTTATGGCTGTCACGAACATACACTATCAAATATTAGATCAGAGCATTTGGAAGAGGGGATTAGGGATTTTCAGGATTGTGTTTTGTGTCACAAAAGTGCTGATGAACATGATATTAGAATGAATAATATACCAAATTTCAAAAAAAATAACTCAGAAAAAACCAATTATAAAAAATCAAAACATGATAATGACCATGATGATTAACTCAATTTAAATGGTTAATGCCAATTAGTTATCAATTGTCTAAATTCCTTAAAGTTTAAGTGCTTTTTATTTGTAAATGACAGGTCTTGGTTTCCCAAAATCAAAATCCTGCAACCCAAAATCTGTTGTTCCGTAGGAATTTGTTTTAAAAATATTATTTCCTTGGCCAGGTATGTTTGGATAATAAGAAATAGAAAGCTGAAATGAGTCGAAAACCAAATAATCATTGTTGATGAGCCATCCAATTCCGACAGAGGAAAATAACCTGCTTTTTGTGAGTCCGATTTTTTCATTTCCAAGCATGGCGGCAGTATAATTAAAATAGGGATTTATCCTAAAGCCAAGAATGCTCCAAGGCGAATAAAGTTGTGTTTGCATTGAAAGAATAAATTTCTTTGTACCATAAATAGCGCTGTCAAATCCATTAATTCCTGTATTGGTATTGCCTTGAAAACCAGCACCATAAGCCCCTTGAAATGGAACATTTTCATTAAGTGTCAAATTGTCACCAACCGATTTTAACCTATTAGTTCCTATAATAATTTGAGGTTTTATAAACTGTCTTATTTTCCATTTCTTTCCTAATTCCATCAAATTCGTGAAATAATTCGCCTGAAATGAAAAGGCGGTCTGTTCCATTTTTGCAGCGTTGAAAAAGCTTCCATATTCAAAATTGGCGCTCAAATAACCCCAACTGTGATAATTTCCGAACGAAGCTCTAGTGCCAAGATACCATCTTCCCTTTTTGTTTTTTACTTGATAACCTCCTGTGATTCCATAAATTTTGCCAACTGGAACATTTTCAATAATGCCATAATTATATAAATATTGGTCTTCAACAAATTGCCTGAAACTGATTCCAATACCACTTAAATAGAAGGTTTCTCCAGAATAAAAATTGATGCTGTCATATTCAAAAGTTGGACTTTCTTGAAATTGTACATTTAATATTCTAGCTGAATACACCAAATTATTTAGACTGTAACTTTTGCCCTTATCCTTAGAAATAGGAAAGGAAATACCGCCCCAAATATCCTGTGAATTGTATTTTAAATTTTGATTGTTGTATTGCAACTGTGCATTTTGGAGGGAATCAATTCGGAATTGTTCATCAAGATAAACACCTCCTGCCCAGCGGGTAAGTGGTGAAAAAAAAGTACGTTCAATATTTAAACTTTTTCCAAAATGATCGTTTATCTCTGTATGATAGGTAACAGTTGTTTTAATATACGTATTTTTAATATTTGGAATTTCATATTTCATTCTGTACGCATTTTTTCCATCTTCAAAACGCGTTGAATATCGGTTATAAAATTCATGGCCTGTTCCCAAAAAATTTCTTTCTTGGAGACCTACAGAGGATCTTGAAGAAGACATGGAACCTCTGGGTATTATACTCCATGTATCTAAAACCCTAATGTAAACATCTACAGAATCAGCATTTTGCGCTATTGGTTCTACAGTAATTTTAACTTCTCGAACATATTTCTGTTCCCTTATTAATCGTTCCGATTCACTTACTGAAAGCGTATCCAATGGTTTGTTTCTACTAAAAAGCAATAGGTTTTTTATGGCCAATTTACGGGTGGTCATGTGGATTCCATTCCCCGATTTTTCAATCCAATTTCTTGCTTTTTTTGTGGTATCTGTAACAGAAAATCCAAATGGATCTAAAGTTTGGATATTAATGTTTCGTATAATTTTTCCTTCTATATTTTCGTGAAATTTTTGTTTAAACTTTTTTAGAATGATGGTGTTTTTTATTTGTACTGGTTCAAAAATCCACTTGTGAAACATTTTTGTAAACTTTCTCTTCTTTGAATACTTTTCAATTTTTTCATACATTTTTGTTGAATCTTGCTTTATAGGTTTTTCTTGGGAAAATCCTATATTGAAGCACAAAACCGCCACTAGAAAAATATAAAATTTGAATCTGAAGTTCATTTTATGTTAACTTTGTTAAAAATGTATACAAAAAAGCTTAAAATGACAACGTAGTTGCTTATTATAGATTTATTTAAAATGAATTCTATATAAAAGCTCCACTTTAAAAATAGCACCTTCTTTAAAATTTGTGTTTAATTGTGTTCGGTCATCACCAAAATATAAAGAACTCAGCGACAAGTCCACTTTGTCTTCATTATCGAATACTTTATACGTGCGGCTAATTGAATACCCCACCTTGGTTTTGGCTAATATGGATTTTCCTATTTGAAATTGCAGGTAAGTATATAATTCATTGGAGCTTCTTACAACATATCGTCCTTTGGGAATACTCATTGATTTATTTAAATTATAACTAGCAGTCACTCCGTCAAAATTCATTCCCAAAGCGGTTTTTTTTGCCAATTTATAATTGACGTCTGCTTGACCTGGCAATAGCAAAGTCGCTTCAAATTTTTGGTTCGGACTTAAATAATACAGTCCCAATAATGGTACAAAAAGAGGGCCATAGTTTTCTGTATTGGTATAAAAACCTACTTTATAATTTAAGTTTTCCCGTTTTTTATAAGTGAATAAGGTTAGCAATCCCAGTTGAAAATCATCTATGGAAATTGTTTCAAAGTAGGAGGCAATACTTGGCAGGAGCACATAAGTTCCTGTCCATTTTTCTGAATGAACTTGATTTATACCTAGTTGTAACCTAACTTTATTTAGAGAAGAATGGTCTAAAAAATTAGGATCTAGTCTTAACCGACTTCTATCTGCCGAGATTCCAGTTAAAATAACAGTTTTTTCATTGAGTACGATGGGAAAAGTCAATTGCAGTCCAAACTCTTCAACATTTGTTTGTTCCGTAGTGTTTTCAAAATTATTAAGAGGAGTATTTCCATAGTTAAAATGCGCAATATCAATATAATTTTGCGCACTTGCTGTGAGGGTAAAAAATCCTAATAGCGCAATTATGGAAAACTTCATGATTATATTAATAGTTACATTAAGTTATAAATAAAACAAAAATAACCTCACATTTAAATTTCTAATATTTATAAAATAAGGTAATTAACAAATAAATTTACTTAAAAACCAGTCCAATTTTAATTGGCACTATCTGCATTTAAAATTTGCTTTATAGGCGTTGTACTGGCATTTAAAATTAAAGCGAATATATGTATAATTAATTGATTTGTTTTTCATAATATTGAAGTCTTAAAAACCACCTCTAAATTTAACAAAATTTTGTTATGGGCAAATTAAAAAGTCCGGCGTTCCTCATCGTTTTGGCATTTTTTGCCATTTATGTAATTTGGGGATCTACCTACCTTCTAAATAAAATTGCGGTTACTGAATTGCCACCTTTTATGCTAGCCTCAATACGATTTATTACTGCAGGCATTTTGATATTCATCATTGCAAAGTTGATGAAAATTAAATTAAGTGTCACGCGTAAACAATTTAAAAACAGCGTTATAGCAGGTTTTTTATTTTTGTCATTTGGAAATGGAGTCATTGTTTGGGCGCTTAGATATGTTGATAGTGGTTTTGCAGCACTTGAATCGGCCGCGCAGCCACTAGTAGTGCTCTTGTTAATGCGTATATTAGAAGACAAAAAGATAAAAGCTATGTCGGTTATCGGCATTGTTCTTGGAATGATTGGGATGTTTCTTTTGGTGAGCCAAAAACAGATTATTAGTCAAGAAGGAACCTTATTGGGAATGTCTATGATTTTTGTATGTATCATAAGTTGGGGCTACGGAAGTTTATTTGTGGCCAAAGCTGATCTTCCTCCAAACTTTTTTGTAAATACTGGTTATCAAATGGTTACGGGTGGAATCATGCTTTTGATTGCGAGTTTGTTGTTTGGAGAAAAATGGACATACCCAACACAATGGAGCCAGCAAGTGCAATTGTCAATGGTGCTTTTGATACTATTTGGCAGCATTGTTGCCTTTACATCATTCAATTATTTGCTAAGGATGGTTTCTCCCGAAAAAGTAGCTACTTCTTCCTATGTAAACCCAATAATTGCCATGGTTGTTGGCTGGTATTTTTTGGAAGAACAAATTACTTTCCAGTCTATAATGGCTGCTTTGGTGCTGTTAACAGGTGTTTATTTTATCAATACAAAGAAAAGTTTGGTTATTTATTCCCGATTTACCAAGCGAATAAAGTTTAGGCAAGGTGAAGTTGTTATTAAGAAGATTGAGTGATTTAATGTTTATGATTAACTACTCATCAGTATTTTAATAAGTTAGAAGAACTTTTCACATTGTTTTTATGTTCCCAAAAAAACAGATCACAGACAATATTTTAAAACTATCTTTGCGGGCTTAATTGGTTTTAGGATAAGTTTAAATTATGGAGATAGGTAAAACAGTGAATAACAAAGCAATAACTTCTGAAGAAATTGAGAAATGTATTGCTATTTTGTCGCAATTGGTTACTAATACTGATGAAATTTTTGACATTGATAAAGAACAAAGAACCGAACTGATAAAAGTAGCCGGGATGTTTTCTAGACCCGATCGCGATGAATTTTCTCGTAGAAAAAAAGATGGTAAAAAAGTGGCGAAACGCAAACTAGTCGCCAAGGAAAAAAATTCTCGAAAAGAAACCGGGATAAGAAATGCCCGAGAAGCAGCTGTATTTATCGCGCCAAAATCGCTTCCTTTGGTCGATTTGGAGCGCAAAGAACAATTAGAATTTGAGACGCCTAAAAACTGTTATGTGTGCAAAACGTCCTATGTGAAAATACATCATTTTTACGACAGTATGTGTTCGGATTGTGGAGATTTTAACTACGCAAAACGTTTTCAAACTGCGAATGTAAGCGGGCAAATAGCCGTTATTACTGGTTCTCGATTAAAAATAGGGTATTATATTACTTTGATGCTATTGCGTGGTGGTGCCACTGTGATCGCAACTACCCGTTTTCCAGTTGATTCAGCTTTGCGATTTTCACAAGAAGCCGATTTTATGGAGTGGAGGCATCGGTTAAAAATTCACGGACTCGATTTAAGACATATTCCAAGTGTAGAAATCTTTTGCAGTTTTATAGCGCAAAAATATGGTAGATTGGATATTTTAATCAACAATGCTGCACAAACTGTGAGACGCCCTTCCGGATTTTATCAGCATTTGATGAAGAACGAAGAAAGTCCGATTGCTTCCTTACCAAAAAGCGCCAGAGATTTATTATTTGACCATCGGAACTGTTTACAAGAATTAGCTGCATTAACTAGCGGAGCTTCACCCAATCAAAATATGCCGGTAACTTGGCACGGGCCAGAACCAGGAATCGGATTACGGGCTTCAGCAAGATTGTCCCAAATTCCGTATAGCTTTGACAAAGAATTGGTTAGCAATGAAGTTTTCCCTGAAGGAAAATTTGACGCCGATTTGCAACAGGTTGATTTAAGAAAAACAAATAGCTGGCGTTTAAAGCTTGGTGAGATTGAAACTACCGAAATGATTGAGGTACAGCTAGTGAATTCCGTTGCGCCCTTTGTGTTATGCAACCGCCTTTCTGAAGTCATGAAAAAAGACAACACCGGACAAAAGCACATTATCAATGTTTCTGCGATGGAAGGAAAATTTTATCCATCTTTTAAAGAAGACCGCCACCCCCATACCAATATGGCCAAGGCTGCATTAAATATGCTAACACACACATCTTCAGGAACTTTGGCGAAAGACGGAATTTTTATGAATGCGGTTGATACCGGCTGGGTTACCGATGAAGATCCACTGGAATTGGCAAAAATGAAAGAAGAGCTAAACGATTTTCAGCCACCACTGGATATTGTTGACGGCGCCGCACGCGTTATGGATCCGTTGTTTGATGGTATCAACACAGGTAAACATTGGTGCGGAAAATTCTTAAAAGATTACCGACCAATTAGTTGGTAATTGCAATTAACAATTTAAAATTAAAAATTAAAAAGGAAATTAATCAAACTTTCTGCTTTTAAACAAATAAACGGCTACACGATTAAACAGCTACACAATCCCTCATTTTTTTCCAAAAAACCGATAAGGCTTCCTTTTGGGCGGGGGCGGGCTATCACCACCCAATAATAAAGACAGTATTTTTAAACTTTCTGTTCGATCTGCAATTAATTTTATAATGCTGATAAACGGAATGAATAAAATCATACCAGCTGCTCCCCATAAAATTCCGCCAGCAATAATCACAACAATAATGATAAGAGGATTTATTTTTAACCGGTTTCCCACCGCCAAAGGAAATATTACATTAGCTTCCAGCAATTGAACGAAGGCAAAAATCAATATTACCCCAATAGGATACCAAACGGAATCATAGGCTACCCAAGAAACCGCTATAGGTAAAAGTGAGGAAATGATAATTCCGGCATAAGGAATAAATGTTAAAATTGAAGCAATAAAACCAAACATAAAAGGGTGCGGGATGCCAAGAATGGCCAATCCTATACTATTCAAAATACCCACTATTAAATACACCAACAACATACCCTTCACAAAATTATAATAAGAATGAATGGTTTCAATAAGGACTTCGTGTATGGATTCTTTTTTTTCCTCAGGAAAAATTTTGTAAAGCACATTCGTAAGCATTTCCCTATAATAAAGGATCAGTGTAGAAAAAACAGGAATAATAATTATGAAAAAGCCCGCCATAGAAATGGAATAGGCGGTATTCATTAGAAATCCAAAAATTTGCGAACCTGAGCCTTTGAGCAAATTTTCTGGAAGTTCTGAAACATCATCAGCATTGATGTCGTAGCGCTCTTCTAGAAAAGTGTATAATTGCATGAAGGATTCTGAGAGTTTAGCCTTGAACATATGCCATTCATGCAAAAATCCTTCAATTTGGGAGAAAAGCAAGTAAATTATAGCCCCTAACAGAATAAATATGGTAGATATAGCCAATAAAATGCTACCCATTTTATTGACACCTTTTTTTTCCAGCCACTTACAAATCGGGTAAAGAATAAAGCTAATGAGCAATGAAAAACTTAGTGGAATAAATAAGGTTTTGCCAAAATAGAGCACAATGGAACCTAGCACTACATATAAAAGAATTTCAAGAACAGAAAATTTCTTGTTTGGAGGGATGGGAACCAATGTTTTAATAATTTGTACCATTATTGATTGAATTTTCGATGGTTCTTTAAATTATTCTGTGTAAATTCTAAAATAGATATCAAATGCTTAGAGTGTTCGTTATTAACATCCCAATGCATAATGACTAATACTTTATTGATTCTAAGATAGTCATTTTATTTCAGATACTAAATGACAACGGAATTTATTATTTTGATTATTAGTGATTCAGTTAAAGGAAAATTAGTGGAATTCATAAACATTTAAAAGAAACGGTTATTGTTGTTTTTGGAAAATGAAAATATTAAGTTTACTTTCCATAATTTTCATTTATTTAAAAGACTATTATCAATTTAATTAAAATAGAAGCATGAAAAATAAACAAGCATTGTTGCAATCTTACTCAAAAAACGGACTTGAATTAAAAAACAGGATTGTGATGGCTCCAATGACCAGAAGCAGGGCTAACAATCCAGAATTCAAACCAACAGAAGGTTTGCAAGCCGTTTATTACGAACAAAGGTCATCCGCAGGATTAATTATCACAGAAGGCGCACAGGTTTCTGAAATGGCTGTGGGTTATGTAAATACACCCGGAATTTATACAAAAGAACAAGTTGAAGGCTGGAAAAAGGTTACGGAACGCGTTCATGCAAAAGGAGGAAAGATTTTTATTCAGTTGTGGCATGTGGGTAGGGTTTCTCACCCCGATTTTCACCATGGCGAATTGCCTTTGGCACCATCCGCCATTAACCCAAACAGCAAATCTTTCACGCCACAGGGATTTAAAGATACAGTAACGCCGAGAGCAATGACTTTAGAAGATATTAAAACAACCATCAGCGATTTTAGGCAAGCTGCAAAAAATGCGGTTGAAGCAGGTTTTGATGGTGTTGAAATCCATTCTTCAAATGGATATTTGTTTCACCAGTTTTTCAATAAATGTTCAAACCTAAGAGCTGATAATTATGGCGGAAGTATCGAAAACAGATCGAGATTCTTTTTTGAGGTGTTGGATGCTATTAAAAATGAAATTTCGAACCAAAAAATTGGGGTGAGATTCAATCCTTCTATGCACAATTTACACGGAATAATGGTTGATGATGAAACCATTCCAACTTTTGAATATATCATTAAAAAGTTAAACAATTATCAGTTGGGCTATGTTCATTTGTCGGAACCATTTACCGATGTTTCTGATGTTCCTTTTGCCATAAAAGAAATCGCAAAACATTTCAGACCGTTATATCTGGGAACATTGATAATTAATGGCGGATTTTCGCAAGAAACCGGAAATGCGGTGATTGAACGTGCTGAGACCGATTTGGTGGCGTTTGGAAAACCCTTTATTTCAAATCCTGATTTGGTAGCGCGCTTTGAAAATAATTTGGCGTTAACAGAATGGGATCAAAACACTTTTTATACCCCGGGTAAAAAAGGCTATTTAGACTACGAATCGGTTAAATTAAACTAAGTTTAATTAAAAAAATCATGTAAAATAGCGCCCAAAAGGCGCTATTTCGTATAGTTTATAATTGTTTTAAATTTAAAAAAGTATTATATTTTAAATTTAAACCTATTGCAAATTACAATTTTAATTTATTAATTTCTTCTTCATGTTTGTTGAAAATTTCAGAAATCAAAAGATGTTTTTCTGAAAAGGTTTTGTTTAGTGTATCAAGAAATTTTTCAAGTTCTTTATTAGGGTAATTGAATAAGTCCACTTGAAGATGACCAACTTTTACAACCAAACTTTCTGTGGTATTTTTAATGTCCTCTAATTTTCTTAAAATTTCCTCTTTAATTTCTATATTTCCTTTTTCCATGATATTGGTTTTTATGTTTTTACATAGTTAACATAGTAAATATACTATTTTTCAACTACTTATAGAAATATTCACTATGATTAATGCAAATAATTAGTTACAGTAAAGATCTATAAGATAGGTTTAAATTGTGTTACATAATTTTAAACCAAACTTGCATAATTCACACTTCGATGGTAAAAATTATTTGAAAAGTTAGGGTAAAAGGGTATTTGGCTAATTAAACTGATAAATGCTTATAGTTTCAGTCATAAAAAGAAACCGTCTTAAGTTTAGCCTAAAAGCAGCAGAGGGCTCTTTCCTATCCATAATTATAAGAAAGATTTAATCTCGTATTTTATCTAGTAAATGGTTGAGTTGTGTCACCTCTTCAAGAGATAAATGCATCATTTTTTGATCGATTTCTTTTTCGTGCTCATCAATTTTGGCCAAATAATCCAATCCAAGTTGTGTAATTTGAATGTCTTTTTGTCGTCTGTCCAGTTTGCATTCTTTTCTTACCACTAGTTTTTTGATTAGCATCCTGTCAACAACCCTGCTGATATCCGAGTTTTTATCGAGCATCCTTTCTTTCAACAAACCAATGCTTGAGGTGGTTGGATGTTGTCCTCTTAGAATGCGAAGCACATTAAATTGCGTAGGCGACAAGCGGAAAGGCTTGATGATTTCAATCAATTGCTCCGAAAGATAATTGTGGGTAAAATGTATGTTAACCCTTGCTTTCTGATACTCATTGTTGAAGTTACTTTTTATTTCGTCTTGAATTTTCATGCGCTGTTTAATTTAAGTAAAAGTACAAAAAAGAACGTGTGATAATGATTGGTTTAACAATCAAAATTCACACGCTCCATTTAAAATATCATTAAATTTTTACCAATTCCACTTTTGCGGTTATGGTCACTTCTTCACCAATCATAAGGCTTCCGGCTTCCAAAACCGAATTGTATTTTAGCCCAAAATCGGTTCTATTGATAATACCTGTAACTTTCAATCCTGCTTTTGTGTTTCCCCAAGGATCTTTGGTAGTACCACCATAAGTCATCACCAAACTAATTTCTTTGGTTATACCATGTAAGGATAAGTTTCCAGTTAAATCGTATTTATTAGCTCCTGTTTTTTTAACAGCAGTGCTCACAAAAGTCATTTTTGGATATTTCTCTGTCTCAAAAAAGTCGGCACTCCTTAAATGCTCATCTCTTTTTGCATTGTCGGTATTTACACTGTTTATATCAACCACAAAGTTGATTTTTGCATCAGAAAAATCTTCTTTTGTGCTGACTAAAGATCCTTCGTACTTAGAAAAGTTGCCTTCAACTTCAGATATAACCATATGATCCACAGCAAATCGAATAGATGTATGCGATGCGTCAATATTCCAGGTAGCCTGTGCTTGCACCAAAGCAACACTTAGTACGGCAATTACAAAACTTAATTTTTTCATGATTTATATTTATTTATATTATTTATTAATTAGGATGCAAATATATGTCAAAACAATATATGTTGCAACATATATTTATAAGAAAATTAATTAATTTTCTTATAAATATTTTACAACACTGGTTATCATCTAGTTATGCTTAAGCGATTATATTTTATTTACCACTTAAAAAGCGTAGATTTGCCGTACATAATTAAGACATGAAAGAAGAACAAGTTATATTGGTAAACGAAAAGGACGAAAAAATTGGCTTGATGCCAAAAATGGAAGCCCATGAAAAGGCAGTGCTCCACAGGGCGTTTTCGGTTTTTGTGTTTAATGATAAAAATGAATTGCTTTTGCAACAACGCGCAGCGCATAAATACCATTCTCCTTTATTATGGGCAAACACCTGTTGCAGTCATCAACGCAACGGTGAGAAAAATGTAGAAGCCGGTAAACGCCGTTTGAAAGAAGAGATGGGCTTTGTTTGCGATTTAAAAGAAGTGACTTGGTTTATTTATAAAGCGGCATTTGACAATGGATTGACAGAACACGAATTGGATCATATTCTAATTGGCTATTATAATGACAACCCTATATTGAATAGGGAAGAAGTCGAAAATTTTAAATGGATGACCATTGATGAAGTTAAAAATGATATAGAAAAAAATCCTCAAATTTATACAGAATGGTTTAAAATCATATTCGATAAGTATTACAGTTTTATAAGTCACTAAATAAATTAAACTATGAAAGTAACCGTAAACAGAAAAGCACATTTTAACGCTGCGCACCGATTGTATAATGCTGATTGGACAGATGCACGAAATGCAATAGTGTTTGGGAAATGTGCGAACCCACATTATCACGGACATAATTATGAGCTTACAGTCTCTGTTAAAGGAGAAATTCATCCTGAAACTGGTTTTGTGATGGATATGAAAATTTTGAAAAACTTAATTGAAACAGAAATTGAGGAACAATTTGACCATAAAAATTTAAACGAGGAAGTTCCGGAATTCAAAACTTTAAATCCAACTGCCGAAAATATCGCTGTGGTTATTTGGAACAAACTGCGTCCAAAAATTGGGAAAAATCTGGATCTTTCCATCACACTTTTTGAAACCCAAAGAAATTTTGTCACTTATGATGGAGAGTAGGTTCCCTAAGCTGTGAAGCGAAATTTTAAAAAAGTAGGGTCAAATCCCGACCTAACCGTTCTAAAAGTTGATTGTAATATTCATCTTTTAAACCTATGTCGAGAGGTGTCGAAGTAGGGCAAGGGGTGTGTTTTCAGAAAAACCAATTATTTAAAATTAGAAGTTAAAAAAATATGGCAATTTTACTATTAAAAGCAAATTGCCACAGATTTTTAAATAAGCATCAAAGCAATAAGGCTTAAATTTTATTTAACCTTTTTTTTGCAGGAATTGATTCCGAAAATAGTGTAAATCGGACAGAAACTTACCAAGCTTGTCAGCAAGAAAATTAACGAGAAGGCTAATAGTACAATGGCTAGCGTACCATTAATCATTTCTAAATAATATAAAACGGCAATTACAACTGCGATTAAAACGCGAATCAATTTGTCTGCTGAACCCATGTTTTTTTTCATGATATTCCCTTTTTTAAATTAACAATAAATATAATATAAAATGTTTATTCTTTCTTGTTTTTATTCAACTCATCCTGCAGCATTCTCATGGCCTTTTGTTCTCTTGCCATAGCTTTTTCCTTGTAAATTGCAAATTCTTCCTCAATCTGTTTTAATGACAAGATGGATTGTTGTGTGATGCTGTTGCTTTGTTTAAATTTGATGATAAAAAAGATTAATACAATGATTAAGAAAATGACAATTAGAAAAAATAATGTTTTAAAATAAGATTTTTCAAGCTGAATACCAATTAATGAAATAGTCTCTTTTTCCGACATCAAGTTTGAAATGACCGTTTCAGATTCTCCATATTTGGTTTGTAAACTATCAATGAGTAGCTTTTGTGAATTTAAGATATAGAAATTGTCGGAAACCTTCTTTTTTGATGCCGAAAGGGAATCAATGACACTAGATTTTAATTTAAGCAGCCAGCTTGCTTTCACAACTTTAAAGTCCTGATAATTATTCGATTCATCAACAAGATAGTCAAACTGATTTTTTACTGAGCCGGTATCAATAAATTGTTTTGTGCTTTGGCTAAAAATGTTGGTTATTATAAATAATACGATTAAAACCGTGATTGTTATTTTTCTCATTGGTTAAATTTCTTTGATTTCATAACGAAGTAAAAAACTACTTATTGTTATTATAATAGACTTCCAATTCATTTAAATAATGCTGTTTTGCGTTTATGTCTAACAAAGAATACTGAAACGAATTTTTAGCCAGTTGGTAAAGATCAAATTTGGAAAGATTTAAAGCCTCTTGTATGGCTTCATAATTTCTATTTACCTGTCCGCCAAAATACGCTGGATCATCAGAATTTACAGTTACTTTTAATCCCAATTCCATCATTTTTTTTAATGGATGATTTTTTAAATCGTTCACCACCTGAAGCGAAGTATTTGAAAGGGGACAAACCGTTAAGGCAATATCTCGTTTGATAATTTCCTGTATCAAGTTTTCATCTTGTAAGGCATTGTTTCCATGGTCAATGCGTATAATGCCCAAAATATCTAAGGCTTCCCAAACATAGGCCGCCGACCCTTCTTCACCTGCATGAGCCAAGGGTATATAACCTTCTTTTACAGAAGCTTCAAAAACGTTTTTAAATTTTGAGGGCGGATTCCCTTTTTCCGAAGAATCCAATCCAACCGCAGTGATTTTATCTTTAAAAGGAAGCGATTGTTTTAAGGTTTTAAACGCCTCCTCTTCGCTTAAATGACGCAAATAACTCATAATCAGCAATGAAGAAACATTTAAGTTTGTTTTTGCATCGTCACAGGCTTTTGAAATACCATTAATAATCGTTTCAAAGGCAATTCCTCTATCGGTATGTGTTTGTGGATCAAACATAATTTCTGTATGCCTCACATGTTGGTCGGCACATTTTTGCAGATAACTGTAGGTTAAATCGTAAAAATCCTGTTCGGTAACCAAAACCCCAGCGCCCTGATAATAAATATTTAGAAAATCCTGCAAGCAATTAAATTTATAGGCTTCTTCAATCTCTTTTACAGAATTATAGGGAATCTTAATTTGGTTTCTTTGGGCTATTTTAAACATCAATTCAGGCTCAAAAGAACCTTCAATGTGCAAATGTAATTCAGCCTTGGGTAAATTTGTTATAAATGTTTTCATCTGTTTATATTTTATTTTTTATTGGTACAGATGCAGTTCGCTATTAATCATTCTACTGTGTATCATAATTTGTTATGCTCGTTTCATAATACAAATTTACATAAATGAATATTTTTAATGGATTTTTGTTTGAAAATTTATAGAGAATTAATTGGGTGACATTTTTTACAGCCAGTTTTATTTTTAAATGTTCACAAAAACAGACAGAATGAGATAGAATTGCGTTAATGATTTTAAAAGCATTCTATTAAAAATTAAAAATTTATGTTAAAAAATAAAGATTATTTAGATTAATGGTATGACAATAGCCTATTTTCTTGTAAATTTGCAGTTAAAATAAATCAATAAAAATTTTATGGCAAGTATTAAAAATTTAAAAAAGGACATTAATTACGTTCTGGGAGATATTATTGAAGCCTGTTATACTTGGGAATTGTACAATCCTAAAGCAGGTTCAGCAGGAACAGAAGCGATTATAGATGAAGCGATTGAATCATTTGATGTTTTAATTGAGAAAGTGAATGTTAAAAAAATTGAGGACAAAAAAGCTTATTTTAAGGCTATTAATTTAGAACTAGAAAAAACAGCCCACGATTTAATTGAAAAAGTAAATAAACTTTAGTTTTTTATTAACATTTATAAGGTTTGATTTTTTTTTAAAATGAAATTTATTGCGTAAATTTATACAATAATAAACGTAATATAACGTTCTTTAATTACCAACTAAAAACCTATTAATTTATGGCAAGAGCAATGTTTGAGTACACCAAAACCATACTCGAAAAAGTCAGTTTTAATAAAGAATTATTTAAAAAGGAATTGGAAAAAGCAGTAAACAGATTATTACCCTATGAAATAAAAGAATTGTATTGTTGGCTAAAAGAGTTTACGCTTAATAAACCGGAACTTCAATTGTGTCTGGTCTTAGTGGAAAATAATAAAAGGAGCTTTTAAGCTCCTTTTTTTTGTTGAAGCGGACTAATTATTTGAACATCATTAAAGGCAATAACGCCTCTTATTACACTATCTATCACGTTTTTTAACGTTTCAATTAATTGTATTTTTAATTGGGTTTTGTGATATATAATGCTTATTTCCCTTGCTGGAACCGGGGTGTTAAAAGGACGCAAATATTTTGTGTCATTGTCGTCCAAATCCAATGTTTGTAAATAGGGCAACAGGGTCATGCCCAAATCTTCTTTTGCTAATTTAATTAAAGTATCAAAACTGCCGCTCTGAATCTGAAAATGCTGATTTTTGTAGCCAATTGCACTGCATAAATTGATAATATTTTCTTTAAAGCAATGGCCATCTTCCAGCAACAAAATATCGTCTATTTGTAATTCTTCCACAGCTATAATCTTGTTATTGAACAGGCGATGTTCTTCAGGTACAAACCCAACAAAAGGCTCATAATATAAAACACGCTCCATAATTTGATCATTTTCTAATGGGGTGGCGGCAATTGCCACATCTATATGCCCATCCGCCAATTTTTTCAGAAGCTCTCCGGTAGTAAGTTCTTCAATAATTAGATTTACTTTTGGGTATTTTTTAATAAAAGTTTTTAAAAACATGGGTAATAGTGTTGGCATCACGGTTGGAATAATCCCCATCTTAAAATCCCCACCTATATATCCCTTTTGCTGGTCGATAATATCGTTTATACGGCTGCTTTCATCAACAATAATTTTAGCTTGCTCAATAATCTTTTTCCCAACTTCGGTAAGTTGAATGGGTTTTTTATTTCGGTTGAAAATTTGTGTATCAAATTCCTCTTCAAGTTTTTGTATTTGCATACTTAAAGTGGGTTGGGTAACAAAACAATGTTTGGATGCTATCGTAAAGTTTTTGTACTCGGCTACTGCCAAAACATATTTTAATTGTGTTATTGTCATTACTATCAATATTTGTGATAAAGATATTAAAACTATCAATTAAGATAATTTTTATGGGCCTTTATTTTTGCCGATATTTGTAATAGTAAAATTAGGTTAATTTAAAAATGATGAATATGAAGACAAGTATTGGATTAGACAAAGAAAAAGCTAAAAACTTAACCATCGGTTTAAATAGTTTGTTGGCAAATTTTCAAGTGTATTATCAAAATTTAAGAGGGTTGCATTGGAACATTAAAGGAAAATCTTTCTTTGAATTGCACATTAAGTATGAAGAGTTTTATAATGACTCCCAAATTAAAATAGATTTAATTGCAGAGCGAATCTTGACGTTAGGTGGAACTCCTATGCATACCTTTGAGGAATATACTAAATTATCAAAAGTAGCAGTGGGAAAAAATATCACTAAAGACGTGGAAGGTGTTCAGTTGGTAGTGAATTCTTTAACAGAAATTTTATTGTTGGAAAGGGCGATTCTTAATGAATCTGCCGATGCAAATGATGAAGGAACCAATGCGATGATGAGCGATTTTATAGCTGAACAGGAAAAAACGATTTGGATGCTAAATGCTTGGTTGAAGTAAAAGAAAATCGGAGGACCGAAATAAGAAAATACATAGTCTAAAATTGGTTTTAAAAATCAGAAGCAGACTTGAATCACTTAAAAATTATAAATGCAGTTTTCAAAATTTGAAAACTGCATTTTTTAATAAATATCCCAGAATGTACGTTGTTTGTCCAATTCATCTTCCTGTTTTCTATATTCCTCAACAGAAATAACCTTTAAAAAAGAAGGATGTTGTTCAATGCCAAATTCTATTTTTTTTACAATTTCATCAACAGTGTCGTTTTCGTAATCAATTTCAATAGGCTTTTTAATCACTATTGACTGCAATACATTCCGTTTTTTGATGAGTAGCCCTTTTTTATCGTATGCCCTTCTAAAACCATCAATAACAATTGGAATTACAATGGGTTTACAGGTTTTTATAATATGGGCAGTACCGCGCCTGATTGGTTTAAACGGTTTGGTGGTACCCTGCGGAAAGGTAATCACCCAGCCATCATCCAATGCTTTTTTAATATTGCTGATGTCAGACATTTTTACCTGTCTATTCACGTTTTCTCCAGCACTTCTCCAGGTTCTGTCAATAGAAACAGAGCCCACATAGGCGAATATTTTTGGTAAAATACCCGATTTCATCGTTTCGGATGCGGCAACATAATAAATATTTAGCTTCGGATTCCAGATATAACCTATGTTTTTTAGAGAATCTACCCTTCCTTTTAACGAAGCATTAAAAACGTGATACATCGCTGCAACATCGGCAAAATAGGTTTGGTGGTTGGAAACGAATAACACATTATTGGGGGGAAGATCCCTTATTATTTCAGATCCCTCAATTATTAACTGGTTGAAACGTCGATAACGTCCATGAGAAACAACTCCAATAATTCTTACGAGCCATCTTTTTACAAATAAGATATGGCCAAAAGGGTTTCTTTTAAAAATTGGCATGTAATAGATTGGGTTTTTAATGAATGACAAATTTAACAAAAAATAAATTAAATATCTTTTAATAACATTTTGATTTCATTTAACATCATCGCGGTTGCCCCCCAAACAACACAATTACTTAAGTTGAAACAGGGAACAAGTATGCTCTTGGCGTAGGATGTTGTTACAGTCGCAGTTGAAAACGCATTCTCATTTAACAGATCTTCTAACAAAATAGCTATATTTTCTTCCACTTCTTCATTTTTTGTTAGGATGGGTGTATAGTTTACCACTCCCAAAAAAGGGGTAACCATAAAATTGCTGGGAGGGATAAATACATCGGTCATTTGTTTAAAAATATACACATCATCAGATTCAATACCAACTTCTTCATGAGCTTCTCGCAAGGCAGTGTTTTGTAGAGAATCATCAGCACTTTCGAATTTTCCCCCTGGAAAACTTATTTGTGATGCATGTGTACCGTTATAATCTGCGCGCAAAGTGAGTAAAAAACAAGTTTCTCCTTGAGAATTCGGATAAAATAATGCCAATACTGCCGCTTTTTTTGCATTTTTGGAATCTATTAATTGCTGGGCATATTTTTGTAGGTATTTTGGTGCCAATTCAAATTGGGCATCCAATCCACCAAGTGCTATTTCTGATAGCCTTGAAATACTATTTTTAAAGTCCTTGAAATCCATTTAATTATCAGAATAAATAGTGGGTAAAGTAAGTTTATATTTTACGGCAACCAATCTAATGGCAATTACAATAAATGTTGTTGAGATATACACAATGGTTTTGTCTATATTTAAATGATGTAAAATAATAAAAGCAATTGATCCAAAAATACAAGCAGTAGCATAAATCTCTTTTCTGAAAAGAACGGGAATTTCATTACATAAAATATCTCGAATAACACCCCCAAAAGAGGCAGTCATGGTAGCTAATGCTATTGAAATTATGGGATGAAAATTGGCGTTAATCCCAATTTCTGTTCCTGTAATGGTAAAAATACCCAATCCAATTGAGTCGAATAAAAATAGTGATTTGTTGAAGCGTTTCAATCTTTGGCGAAATAAAATAGCGACGATAACCGAGAGGCCTATCAAAAAAATATAACTAATATCTGTCATCCAAATTACAGGTTGCCGACCAATTAGAGTATCGCGCAAAGTGCCACCTCCAACTGCAGTGACAAAGGCAATAATGAAAACACCGAAGGGATCCATTTTTTTATTCATAGCAACCGATGCGCCTGAAATGGCAAATGCAACAGTGCCCATTATATCTAATATGTAAAAAACTGTCATGAATAATGGTTTGTGAAAAGGTCAATAATTTTTAATACTATCAAAAAAAATAAAGAATTGATTAAAGCATACTAAATATAAAAAACCTTATTTAATTTCTGAGTTTGCAGCCATCGCTGCACCAATAATACCAGCTTCATTTTCTGCTTCCGCAGGTGCTATCGGCGTATCAACTTCAATTTTGTTGATAAACTTGTGTACTCTTTTGCTTGCGCCACCACCAATGATGATTAAGTTTGGAGACATAATAAAATCTAAATGGTCAAAATATTTATCAAGTCTTTTTCCCCATTTTTTCTGACTTAATTTTTCCCGTTTTCTGGCAGAATCGGCTGTGTAACTTTCAAAACTATCTCCGTGCCGATTAAGCAGATGGCCAAACTCTGTATTTGGCAATAATTTTCCGTCTAAAAAAATAGCTGATCCAATTCCGGTACCAAGGGTAATCATTATAACAACCCCTTTTTTATCTTTACCAGCACCAAAGTTTATTTCGGCGATTCCAGCGGCATCCGCGTCGTTTACCACAGTAAATTCATTTCCAGTTGCGTTTTTAAAAAGTGCTGCAACATCAACATCTTTCCACGATTCATGCAAATTTCCGCCAGACATGCATTTGCCGTGTTTTAAGGGGGTGGGAAATCCGCAACCTACCGAGCCTTTCCAGTTAAAGTGTTTTACAATCTTTTGAATTACTTTAGCGATAGCCTGAGGTGTGGCGGGTCTTGGTGTTGGGATTCTTTTTTTTTCAACAGAAATTGTGCCTGTTTCAACTGTAACTATCGCAGCTTTTATTCCTGTGCCTCCAACATCGATACCCAATATGTCCATAGTGTTTAATTTTATTTATGCCAATTTAAGAATTAAAAAGTTAAATATTAAATATTGAACTTCAATGATTAGTGTTGACTGGTTTTAATTAATTTTTCATTATCAAAAATAGTAAAAATTGGCTTAGGATTAAGCTGATTATTAAACCATTTATTTTCAAAATCTACAGGACTTAATTTACCAATATTATTATGCGGTCTCTTGTTATAGAGTTGGATAAAATTTAGTACTACTGAAAGCTTGTTGAGCGAGTACAGAAAGCCACAGAAGAGTTTAATTTTGGAAACCACCTAATCAATTAATTCTTTGCAAAATCATGGATATGTTTTATTTTATAATGCTGTTCTTCATTTACTGAAAACAAATAAATGGTCATAATTTATTGGTTTGTAAATTAAGGTCTATTATTATTGGTAAATCTCTAACAGTGATATTGTAATTCCACTAGGTACTTGTCACTTATATATTGATATGTTTTTAGTAATTTCATGGCTTTAGCCTGATTACTCATTGTTGTCTATAATGTTTAAAAGCTATTTTAAATGTGTTGATTATTAGTATTTTATATAGGTATCTTGATGCTTTTCATCATTGACTTCTCATTATTTTTTATGCTTTCAATTCCTTTCATTACTTTAAATTTATTGTAAAGTTCGTTTTATTTTCAGGTTTTTCTCTAATCTTGAGCAACATGCTAACAATTCGATCTGCCTAAATACTAATAATCCAAAATTACTATCTTTGCCCTCATCAAACTAAAAAAATGAAATACGCTAAAAATATATTGGAGACCATTGGTAACACCCCTTTGGTTAAACTCAACAAAATAGTAAAAGAAATTGATGCTTTGGTATTGGCCAAAGTGGAAACCTTCAATCCCGGCAATTCCGTGAAAGATAGGATGGCTGTGAAAATGATTGAAGATGCTGAAAAGCAAGGGGTATTAAAACCCGGGGGCACCATTATTGAAGGCACCTCCGGAAATACTGGAATGGGACTGGCTTTGGTGGCCATTATTAAAGGCTATAAATTAATATGTGTTATCAGCGACAAGCAGTCCAAAGAAAAAATGGATATTCTAAGAGCAGTAGGTGCCGTTGTGGTGGTATGTCCAACTAATGTTGAGCCCGATGATCCGCGTTCTTATTATTCAGTTTCAAAACGACTTGCTGAAGAAACACCAAATTCTTGGTACGTGAACCAATACGACAATCCGTCCAATACCTTAGCGCATTATGAACAAACTGGGCCGGAAATATGGGAACAAACCGATGGGAAAATCACGCATTTTGTTACAGGTGTTGGTACAGGAGGTACCATTTCGGGTGTGGGAAAATATTTAAAAGAGAAAAATCCATACATAAAAATATGGGGAATAGACACTTATGGATCGGTTTTTAAAAAGTATCATGAAACGGGCGTTTTCGACGAAAATGAGATTTATCCTTATATCACCGAAGGTATAGGGGAAGATATTTTACCTAAAAATGTGGATTTTAGCGTTATCGACGGATTTACCAAAGTAACCGATAAAGATGCAGCAGTATATACCCGTAAAATAGCCAAAGAAGAAGGTATCTTTGTTGGAAATTCTGCAGGTTCTGCGGTGAAAGGCTTGCTGCAACTCAAAGAACATTTTACCAAAGATGATGTGGTGGTGGTGTTGTTCCATGACCACGGCAGCCGATATGTGGCTAAAATCTTTAATGACGACTGGATGCGGGAGCGTGGATTTTTGGATGATGAAAAAAAAGTAGCCATTGATTTAATTAGAGACCGAATTGAAACCCCATTAATTACCGTAAAAACAGAAGAACTGGTATCCCACGCCATAGTGCGCATGCGAAATAACAATATCTCACAAATACCGGTAATTGATATGGATGGATTTGTGGGCTCTGTAGATGAAAGTGATTTGTTCCGTTTGTATTTTGATGATAAAGATATTGCCAACAAAGCTATTAAAGAGGTAATGCGAGCGCCATTTCCAATTGTGAAAAGCAATATGTCTATCGATCAAATCTCAAAATTGATCAACCGTGACAACGGCGCTGTTTTAGTTGATTTGGGTAACAAAAAATTTCACATCATCACCAAACACGACGTAATCAGAGCGATTCAATAGGCTTCTTTAAATATTAGACATATAAAGATTTACAACAAGGTATACGTCCTAGCTATAGGCAACTTAAAATGAAATTGATACATTTTCATTATCAATTAATTTCACAAATAAAGCACTCTTTTTTTCTTAACAGTTATTTATTTTAAAATAATTTACAAGTTTTTACCTTATTTTAAATTTATTTTATACTTTTGTAAGTGAGTGTTCACTTTAATATTAAGGTTAAAGATTATGATTAGATTAAGCACAAAAACGCGTCAAGCTCAAATTAAAGAAGCTGTCCTGGAAATAATTTCCAGTGAAGGTTTGTCGAAACTTTCTACCAAAAACTTGGCAGCAAAAGTTGGCGTAAGTGAAGGGGCTATTTACAGGCATTTTAAAAGCAAAAAAAACATATTACTATCTGTAATTGAAGATGTTTATCGCAATTTGGTTGTCAATCAAAAAGCCATTTCCGAATCTGATATGATACCTCCAATTAAATTATTTACTTTTTTATGTAAACAAATTAAGTATTTAATCAATAATAAAGGGGTGACAATTTTACTGCTCTCTCAAGCTAACAACGCTAATGATTCTGATTTAAAAAATAAATTGCTTGAAATTTTAATAGCACAAAAAGAAATGATTATACAAATTGTTGAAGAAGGCATCAATAAGGGGGTGTGGGATAAAAATTTGGATTGTGATGCATTTGTAACACTATATATGGGTATTCCAGCTATTTTAAATATAGAACTTGTACTCAATAAAGGAACTTTTAATCATGAAAACTTCTGCAATAAAATGTTTGTCTTGTTAGAACGCATATTAAAAATGTAAAAAATTTTAGCTGATTATGTAAGTGAGCAATCACTATTAAATTAATGTAAAAATGAAAAATAAAATCTTATCAACCATCTTAATCCTTTTCTTCTTAGCTCCTGTAACTATTCAAGCCCAGGAAGTTAAAAATATACAGGATTTATTTACTGCCCTAAAATCAAACCCGCAAACAAAGAGTGATAGTTTGGCGTTTGAAAAAGCTAAAACAGGCAAGCAATTGGCTTTGAGTAATTTATTGCCTACAATAACAACTTTTGGAACCTATAATAATTACTCAACAGCAACAGGAATGCTGCCAATTACGCCAAATAAATCTTCTTATTTGGTCCAACATCAAGAAGATCCCCAGCCTTTTAGTGATGAAATATTTAGGACTGGTCTTAGTATTTCAATGCCTGTATTTATCAAGTCAATCTATACAACAGCAAACGAAGCAAAATACTTACAAAAATCGGCACAAGCCAGGCAACACATTAATTTATTGCAGAATGAAGCTATTATTGTAAGTTCAAATGCCAATTTATTATATATAGATGCACTTACCAAAGCACTCGAAAACAAAAAACAATCCTTGTTAAAAACAAAAGAACTAATTGACATTCAAGTTAACAATGGTAGAGCACCTGGATCCAGTTTATTGATCATCCAAAATGGTATCAATCAAGTTGATGCAACTATTAATGACATTGCCATTAATAGGGAAACCGCATTGGCTTCTATTAAAACGTTAACAGGAATTAGATTAGATATGCCAGTTGAAATGATAGAAACAACTTCATTAGACACCAGTGAAATAAAATCCTTAGAACCAATTGAGCAAAAAGTATTGGCCGATAAATTAGGATTAAGAGCTGAAAAAGAAAAATTGCTACCTTCCATAATGCTTACAGGAAATTATAACCACAGTTTTGCAGATGCCTACAATAATAACATGGCAATAGATAAAAATTACACAGATATTGGCTTAACAGTTAGCGTACCCATTTTTAATCAAAATCAGTATTCACAAATTAAAAAAAGAAAAATTGAATACAATGAAACACAAAATGAGTATGATAAAATGAAGTTAACATTAGAATCTCAGGCCGATCAATTACAAAAAAGTCTTCAATTACTGTATAAATCAGAAAAATTATATCAACAGAATGTAGAAGATAAAGAAGCGATTTTAGCCATTGCAAAAGTGAGTTTTAAGTCGGGAAGAATAACTATCGAAGATTATTTAAAATATGAAGACGATTTGGTGCTGGAAAAATCAAAACACTTTAAAGCACAAGCCGAAAAATGGCAAACATTGGTAAAATTAGCGGTAATATATGGTAATAACATTGAAAACTTAGTAAAATGAAAACGATAAAAAACAAAAAAGTAATAGGAATAATTGCCGTAGTTGCAATTGTAATTTTAGCAATTTTTGCTGTAGTAAACGCAAAACGAAAAGAAGCTGCGATGCCTGTGCCAAAAGAATACGGCATTGTGGCATCAACCTTTATACCCAAAGCAGAAGAAGTTACCCTAACACTTCCATATTTGGCCCAAACTGAAAATGATAAAGACGTTAATCTGTCATCAAAAGTTACGGCACGTGTAAATTATATAAAACCCAGTGGTTCAAAAGTAAAAAAAGGTGAAGTCATTGCCCGATTGGACAATACTTCTATTCAAACAAGCCATATAAGTTTAAACTCACAAATTAAGGCAGCTAAAACAGCCCTTTATAATTTGGAAGAAACGCACAATAGAACCAAAGAATTATTAGCGATAAAAGGTGCTTCCGAAGAACAATTTCAAATGGAAGAAAGCAATATTGAAGCTGCGAAATCAAAATTGGAATCTTTATATCAAAATCAAATTGATGTAGCCAATACATTAACCTATGCAACGATAACGTCGCCTGTAGATGGCGTTATTTCTAAAACTTCAGTAAACATTGGCGACATGTGTTTGCCTGGTCATCCTGTTGCCACTATCAGTGCTACCAATGGTTTTTACTTATTGTTAAGACTTCCAACAGATTTACCTATTTATGGTGTGAATTTTAACAACGAAAACTTTTCAGCGATCGCCTTAAACAGCACTTCTAACAATTTGGCAGAATACAAAGTATATGTTGATTCAAAAGGATTTACTACCGGTGACAGAATAGAAGTTAACGTAATTGTATTTAAAGGAAATAGCATAAAATTACCTTTTGATGCTGTTTTAAACCGAGATGGCAAAAGCTTTGTTTTGGCAAAAGAAAATGATAAAGCAACCTTAATTCCTGTTAATATCATTCAAACAGGAGAAGAAGGAATTGTGATAAGCAATAAAGAGTTGGCAGGCAAAGAACTTGTTGTTGCCAAACAAGATATTTTATTAAAACTGTTAGGGGGATCTTCTATAATAACTAAAAAATAAAATCATGTTCGAATATTTCTATAAACGTCCATACACCTTATACTCACTTATTGCAATTTTCTTTATCATGGGTATTGTGGCTTTGGTTACTTTGCCAAAAAATTTGTTTCCAGATGCCAACCCTCCACAGGTAATCGTTATTACCAATGTGCCTGGTGCAACTGCGCAAGTTGCGGCTAACACCGTATCAAAACCAATAGAACAAGAAATTTCTAGATTGGGCTTTGTAACCGATGTCAGCTCTGTGAATGTTGCTAATTTTTCAATAGTAAAAGCTGATTTTGGTTATGAAAAAGACCTAAATGCAGCCGCTGTTGATGTAGCCAATGCCTTATCTATTGCAAAAGGTAAATTGCCAACCAATGTAAACCCAGCTATTTATACAGCAGGAGATTTTACATTGCCTGTTGATGTCATATCGTTAAGCGCTAAAAACGATAACATAAATGTGGCAGATATTAGTAAAATAGCGGAGAGTTTTATTAAGCCCTATTTGTTAAGTAATCCTTCAATTGGGAATGTTGAAGTTTTTGGTGGATTTCAAAGTTCCATAAATATTGAAGTTGACCCTTTTAAAGCAAAACGCTATAACGTAAATTTTGAATCTATTTCTAAAGTTTTACAAGTTTTAAATAAAGATATGCCTATTGGTTTTGTAAAGGGCGACAATAGTTTTTATACCATTACCTATTACGGTGAAAAAAATGAAGTTGAAAAAATAAAAAACTTAAACATTTTACCCAATGTACGTTTAAGTGATGTTGCCGATGTAAAATGGAGTTATCAAAAAAGGACAAGTGGCTATATTGGTAATGCAAAACCTGCCATTGCTTTGGCTATTCAACGTTCTCCAGGCGGAAGTGTACTTGATGTGAGTAAAGCAGCAAGGGCAGAAATGAAAAAGCTTGAAGCTGAATACCCAAATATCAATTTTGAAATTTCAGATACACAACGCAACCTTATTGAAGAGGCCAATTCAAATATGTTAGATGCATTGCGTGATGCGATGATCTTTACCTTAATTGTGGTTTTATTTTTCTTAGGAAATTTCAGAGCCATTATTGCAGCTGGTCTATCCATTCCTATGGTGTTTTTTTCTACAATGGCTGTTATATGGCTTACCGGAGGCGAGCTAAACATTGTAATTTATACAGGTATTATTTTAGCCTTGGGAATGTTAACCGATGACGCCGTTGTGGTGCTCGAAAATGTTGAACGGCATCTTAATGAATTAAAAGAGGATTTAGAAACGGCTATTATTAAAGGTACCAAAGAGGTAATTGCCCCTATTTTTGCCGGAACCATTTCAACGATTGCCATTATTTTTCCTTTGATGTATATAGGTGGTTTTCCTGAAAAAATATTTAAACCATTAATTTTTACCTTAATTATCGCATTGATAGTTTCCTTTTTTATCTCCATTACATTTATACCACAATTGTTAAAAGTGATGTACAAAAATGGATTTAGAAAAACCAAAGTGGAATTATGGTTTGACCGTGCTTATAACAATTCTATTGGAAGGTTGGTGGAGCCTTATGTAAATATTATCAAATTTTCTAACGGAAAACGTAAAGTTTTAAGAAGACTTGCATTAACAGTTGGCGTGGTTATTTTACTAGCAGTTAGTATGGGAAGTATCATGCCAACCATTGGTAAAGATGCCATGCCACCAATGGACACTGGTATCATAAAAGCACAAATTGCATTTAGCGCCAATGAAACCGTAGAAAATTCTGAAAAAAAATTAATCCCTTTTTTAACTTGGTTACACAAACAAGAATGGGCGGATAAAAGCTCTGTGGCTTTTGGTACAGAACCGGGCGTTTTAAGTATGGGAAGCGGAAATTTACCTTCAGAAGCCACCATCACCATTAATTGCGTTGACCGTTTTAAAAGAAACCTAAGCATGTGGGAAATCGAAGATATTATACGGGATAAAATTTCTGAATTGGAAGGTTTAAAACGCAATGATGTTTATGATTTTGGAGCCACCGCTTTATCATCTGTAAAAGCACCCTTAGTTGTTCGATTAAAATCGCCTGTTGTTGATGGTTTAACAGAAAAAACGCAGCAAGTAAGTGACGCTATTGCAACAGTTAAAGGTTTAACCTCAGTATCTACCAGTTGGGATAAGGATGTAAGCGAAATTGTGCTGGACATAGATGAAAATAAAGCCTTGAGTTATGGTTTAACACCCTATGATATTGCAATGCAAATCCCCGTTAAAGGTCAGATTGTAGGTTTAAATGCCAACTTACAATCAATGAATACACAAAATGTAAGACTGTATCTCAAAGGAAAATTCAGCCAAAATGAACAAACATTAAGGTTATTGCCTATCCAATCAAAATTTGGGGAGATCCCGCTGGAATCTTTAGCGAAAATTTCTAAACAATTGACCTATGCCAAAATAGAACGCGATAAAATGTTATATAGTGTTGATATTAGCGGATACCGCGCCAAGCGCCCTATCACACATTTAACAGATGATGCCGAGGCTGCTTTAACAAACGTGAAAAATTTAGATGGCGTTGTGGTTACACAAGAAGGGGACATTGCTACCATAGGTGACAGTTTTACACGTATGATGAAAGCCATTGCTTTAGGTATCATTATTTTATTAATGGTATTAATAGCCATTTATAAATCGATAAAAATGGCTCTTATTATGATTCTGGTTTTGCCATTGTCGTTAATTGGCGCCACTTGGGGAATGTTACTATTCCACAAGCCAAGTTGTATGCCAAGCTTATTGGGTATTTTATTGCTTTTTGGTATTATTATAAAGAATGCCGTATTGCTAATAGACTTTTACCAACAGCATCGTGACAGTGGCGAATCTCCTTATGAAAGCGCCATAGAAAGTGTTCGGGTTCGTTTTCGACCTGTTTTAATGACCGCTTTTGGTACTATTGCAGGTATGATTCCAATAGCATTAGAAAATGCAGTTGGGTTAGAAAGATTAAGTCCATTGGCTGATGTTGCTATTGGCGGACTATTAATTGGAACACTTTTAACCTTAGTTTATGTGCCAATTTATGCATATTCTGTAGATAAAGTTAAAACCAAAAGATTAGAATAAAATAAAAACGCAAAAACTAAGAGTAGATTAAATTCTTTCAAAAATGAAAGAATCTATAAAAAGAGAGTAATAGTAGGGAGGTGGAGCAATATCATTAAGTTGAGGCTTCACCTTCCTTCTTTTGTCATTCCAAGGTACGGGCGATAGTCCAAGCAGGGATAAGTGGTGTGTAGAAATGGAATTTATTGTGTTTTTAGATAGGATTATTGCCAACAATTTTAAGCTCCTAACTGTCTTTTTACTAAATGTCTTCAAGTAAGTTGGAATCTGCGCATGTATGTACCCATAGATATTGCTATGTAGCACCAGATTGGATAATGAAAAATTAATAAAAACTGGTCAATATCAATCAGGGAAGCTAAAAAATAAAATATAGATAATTAATGACTAAAAGCTACATTCTCTCTTCAATCCATTTACTGAATTCGAAAAAATTCTTAGGCGATACGCCGTGACCGACAGGAAATTCCTTGTAACAGTGTTTGATATTCAGCAGTTTTAAAAAATCGGGTGCTTTATTGGCCCATTCAACCGGAATTACCTGATCCATACTTCCGTGGGAGATATAAAAATCCAGTTTGGAATAGTCTTTTGAGTTTAAATCGTCAGGCAATAAATCGGGGTTGACATAACCGCTTAAGGAAATAATCTTTTGAACTTTTTCAGGGTAATTTAAGGCCACAGAATAACTTAAGATGGTGCCTTGGCTAAATCCGAGAAGAAATGTTTTTTCTGGTAAAATGCCATATTTTTGCTGTACTTCATCAATAAAACCAGCAATAATTTCTCTTGCTTTTATGGCTTCAGGCATATCGGAAAACTTTCCTTGGGGGCTGTTAAAATGGATGGTGTACCATGAATAACTTCCAAATCCCAGTGTTAGCGGAGCCCTTGCACTTACGATAATTATATCTTCGGGCAATTCGCTCGCAAACGAAAACAAGTCTTCTTCATTGCTTCCATATCCATGCAGCAAAATGAGCAATGACGTGTTTTTTGTGATTATTTTTGGTTCTCTGACAATATAATGCAATGATAATTTATCCATAATAAAAATATAAAAGTCGCGATTTTGGACGCGACTTCAAAAGTAAATTAAAAATTTGGTTAACCAATTGCCTTAAACCAATCTTGAAATAAATCGCCCACTAACGGAACTTTTTTCTCTTCTCCATTAATGGCTCCTATGAATCCAATAATCCAAAGCACAAACAAACCAATAGCTAAAATTCCTGCAAGGGGTCCGGCATATCTTGAAACAATAGAAATTCCCAATGAAAGCAGCGACAAGCCAACCATTTGGCGAATATGAAAAGCCGCAAATGAATTGTGCTTTTCATTGTTCATTACAAAGGCAATTAAAGTTCCAATCCAGGTAATATAGCTGAGAATAGCCATTGTTTTTCCATTTTGAACAGTTTGATTTTCCATAAGTTTGATTTATTTATAAATTTTTAATTCTCCTATCCCCAGCCCTTTCCAAAGGAAAGAGAGCGAAATTCAAAATTTAACCTTTATCTGTCCCTATTAATAATTCTCCTGTCTGGCCTTAGGGGGCTACTATTTTATTATTCGAAATAATTCCATACACTTTTCCATTTAAATTTTTATTCAGGAAAATGGCATTTTTGGAGGTTGATAAGATGTCTTTTTCTTCAAAAACAGCATTGAAATCGGGATTAAAAAGGGTTAAATTTGCTTGTAGTCCTTCGGCAATAGGATAAGTAGGCACCTTAAACCGTTCCCGCGGTTTGGTTGTCAAACAATCGATTAAAGTTTCCAGTCCGACAGTTTTATTTAAGGCACCAAACAAACTTTCAAGTCCGATTGTGCCAAATTTAGCCTTGTTGTATTCTACTTTTTTATGTTCAACATCAATGGGATTGTGGTCACTGGTCACCATATCAATAACACCTTCTTTAATGCCTTTTATTAAAGCTTTTACATCTTTTAAAGTTCGCAAAGGAGGTAAAACTTTTGTGTTTGTATTAAAACCTTTCAATTCATCATCGGTCAATACCAAGTGATGTGCTGCAACGCTACAAGAGATATTTAATTTTTTCTTTTTGGCTTCTTTGATGAGTACAACGGATTTTGCTGTGGAAATTGTTGGGATATGCAATTTTCCGCCAGTGTATTCCAACAAAAATAAATCACGGGCAATTTGCAATTCTTCTGATAAAGCGGGGATTCCTTTTAACCCAAGTTTTGTGCTGTTGACTTCTTCATTGACTAAGCCATTGCTAGCAATGGAATTGTTTTGTGGAAAACTCATAATAAGCGCATCAAAATTCTGGGCGTACTGCAAACCAATTTTAAACAAATTGGCATTTGAAATGGCCTTATTATAATCCCCAAAAGCAACGGCACCAGCATTTTGCATATCAAACAATTCTGCAATATCAGTACTTTCACTGGCTTTTGTCAGGTTTCCGATAGGGAATAGGGCAGTGGCCGAATTGCTTGCCTTATTTTTTAAAAATTGTACGGCCGATTTGTTATCGGTTACCGGATAGGTATTTGGATTCACGGCAACTGCCGTAAAGCCGCTTCTGGAAGCTGTTTTTAATCCGTTTTCTATTGTTTCCCAATCTTCAAATCCTGGTTCGCCAAAGCACACGCTCGAATCAAACCAGCCTTGCGAAATATGCAGGTTTTCAAATTTAATTTCTTTATAATTTTTGGTATTTTTTAGTTTGTCTCCAATTTTTGTGATAATGCCGTTTTCAATAAGGATGTCTTTAATTTGAAGGTGAAACGGACTAGCATTGTCGATAATGGTAGCGGACTTTAGAAGTAAATTCATATTTTGAAATATTTTAATAACAGCATTTCAAAGAGCAAAAATAGCACAGAAAAAGCTAAAAACCATTTAAAAAGCCAATTGATTTTATATTGATTTTCAATTTCATCAAAAAGATTGTCAATTGATGTCGAAATAACTGCATTTTCAGCATTTTTAACCAATGAATTCAAATCGGCAAAATTGGCATCGCTTTCTTCTCTATTATAATTTAATGCAATGGCTTTCAGTATTTTATTATTGTTGTAAACTTTGTAAATTCCACTTTGTAATGACAGGTCAGATAAGATTAAGTCAACTTTGTTTTGAGATATTTTTTGAAGCGGAATAAAGGTATTGGATTCGTTTGAAATCTTTAAAACATCATCTTTTCCTATTGCAGTATTTATTTCAATATTGTTTTCTGGTGCGATAGTGTAATAAAGTTGCGAAGATTTTAAGCTTGTTTTGGAAAAATTATAAAAAATAGGCACTACCAATGGCGATTGCGGAAAATCGGAAATGTTTTTGTTTAAAGGTGCTGCAAGCCAATAAAAAGTTCCGTTGCTGATTTTTGTGGAAGAGATAAACGGACTGTTATTGTCAAATTTGAGAATCGCGGAGCCGTTTCCTGAATTGTTTTGGTAATGTAAGGCTGTTTTCGGGTATTGAAAATTGGTCACTTTCTTTTCAAAAACATCATCAATTAAGGGATGGCCGTAATTAATGGCAGTAATTTGATGTTCATTTTCAATTTTAGCACTAATTTTTCCTGCCTCAAATGCATTCAAAAACTGGTTGTAGGAATCTAGATTTATGTTTTGTGAAGGAATTAGCACCAAATTGCCGCCGTTTGCCATAAACTTGCTTAAACTGCGCTGCAATTCGGCAGGAATATCGACCAACTCATTTAAGATGATTAATTGCTGCTGTCGAATGTTGTTGTAATTTAATTGCTGAAGTGGAGTAGCGGTAAAGTTGAATTCTTTTTCAGTATAGATTTTTGGTAAAAATTCAGTCTGATTTCCAATGCTCAATACATTGATTTTTTCAGGTGCTGAAATTGAAAAATAAAAGTCGTTGTCAAATTCCATCCCATCATCAACCAAGGAAATTTTTCCGTTAAAATTATTTGAATTCGGGAGCGTAAATTCTATAGTTTGGCGATTGGAATTTACGAATCTTGCTGTTGTTTTTCCCATTAGAGTTTTGTCCTGAAATAAGGAAACCGGAATCGTTTCTGTGATTAATTGGCTGCTTTTTACCAAGATTTTCAACGTTTTTTCGGTTAAAGATTTTTGTTCAACTGATACGCTGTCCAAAAAAATGTTCGGTACTTCTTTTGGGCTGAGTTGTTGTAAGAAAACAGGTGAGTTTACAATATTAAAATCAATTTTATTTTCAATGTTAATATTTTGAAAATCAGATATTAAGATAAATTTATTTAAGGTATTGGTTTCCGTTGGATAATTGCTTTTTGCTTTCAATAAAACAGTGTTTAAATCCAGTTTATTGGGTGAATAAGTAAGGTCAATCAATTCGTTTTTTAAACCATTGGCGTCTAAATTTTTCAAATTTTCCTCATTGGTAATTAGCGTAAAAGTACTGTTTTGGAGTTTGTTGTTTTCAATAATCTTTTGGGCGGCACTTTTTAACAATTCCCCTTTTTCACCTTTTGCCTGCATGCTGTTGGAGTTGTCTAAATAAATAGTAACATTCACTTGTTGCTGTGTTGATGATTTTGAGTAATAGGGTTGCGAAAATGCCAAAATGATACAGGCTAAAGCCAACAAGCGACTAATTAAAACAAGCCATTTTTTAAGTTTGGCGCTTTTTCGGGTTTGTTTTTCAATATTTTTTAAAAAAGCGACATTCGTAAAAGGAACTTTAACGAAGCGTTGTAGCTGAAATAGATGAACAATTATCGGAATGATTAATAACAATAGTGCGTAAAGAATTTCCGGATGCTTAAACTGCATTGTTCAAAAGGATTTATCAAAGATATAAAAATAGGTGGAATCTATGAAAAATAATTTTTCAAAATTCCCAAGGCGTATATACTTGCGATAGAATTGGCAAACTTAGGAAAATTGATGGTTGCATTTTCATTTGCCTCATCGGAAATGATGCGAATGATTGAAAACGGTACTTTATATTCAAAACAAACTTGCGCCACAGCTGCGCCTTCCATTTCTACGCAAATGGCTGACGGAATTGCCTTGTTCAGTTTTTTAATTTTTTTTAGGCTGGAAATAAACTGATCGCCGCTGGCAATATCGCCATGAACAACCTTAGGATGCTGGATTTCAAAAAGTTGTGAATCTTCGAGTGCAATAAATTGATGATAGGTATCCAAAAATAAATTGGCAGCTGTCAATAGTTTTTCAGAATCGCACGTTTCCAGAAACTTTTTTCTTAAAATGGGGATTTCAAATTTTTCGTAAAACGGAAAGGCGTTTAAATCGTGTTGGTATAAATTTTTGCCAATCACAATATCGCCAATATTTAATTGTGGATGAATGGCACCTGCCACGCCGGTAAAAATAATTTCTTGAACATTAAAATCGTTGATTAATTGGGTAGTGGTGGCTGCAGAAGCGACTTTTCCCCATCGGGAAAAAACCAATACCACTTTCTTGCCGAACAGCGTTCCGGTATAATAGGTTCGCATTCCTTTTTCGGTGGTTGAAACTTCTTGAAGTTCATGCAATAATGCCTGAATTTCTTCCTGCATTGCGCTAATAATTCCAACCATTCTATAAAATTTTATTGCTAATTCTGCCGTCGATCATCTCCAATTTCCGGTCGGCCATCTCCGCCAATTCCTGATTGTGTGTTACGATTACAAAAGTTTGGTTAAATTTATCGCGCAGCGTAAAAAATAATTCGTGCAAATTTTTGGCAGAGGAAGAATCTAAATTTCCGCTTGGCTCATCGGCAAAAATAACATCTGGATTGTTGATTAATGCCCTGGCAACTGCAACACGTTGCTGTTCACCACCCGACAATTCATTGGGTTTGTGGTGCATTCTGCTGGAAAGCCCCAAAAAATTCAGCAATTCACTTGCTTTGTTTTCCGCATCTTTTTTTGAAGTATTTCCTATAAAAGCTGGAATACAAACATTTTCAAGTGCTGTAAATTCGGGAAGCAACTGATGAAACTGAAAAATAAACCCGATATGCTGATTTCTGAACTTGGAGAGTTCATTATCTTTTAGTTCGAGAATGTTTTTGGTGCTGATGGCAAGTTTGGAGTCTTTGCCTTTCGTTGGATAATCCAAAGTGCCAAGAATTTGCAGCAAAGTTGTTTTTCCGGCGCCTGACGGGCCCACAATCGCCACAATCTCACCTTTTTTTATGGTTAAATCTACGCCTTTTAAAACCTCTAAATCCCCGTAAAATTTATGAATATTTTTCGCTTCTATCATGTGGTAAAAGTAAGCTTTTTGTTTTGAAATTGTTTAACTGTTTATTTGTTTCCCTTCGGCTCCGCTCAGGGTGCCAAATCGTGTAATTGTTGAATTGTGTAACTGTGTAATTATTTATTTAATTTAAACATTAACCTTTATGCCATACATTTTTTTAACTCACTGATTCCCCCTTTGGATGCTAGGGGGCTAAAGCCAAGTTTTAATATTGTTATAATCTAAATAATAGATAAATTTAACCGAAAAATTGTTGGATATGGGCTCTTTAAACAGATTGTCCAAGTTCTTCTTGAAATTTAAGTGCGACAATTGATCTTCATTAAAAATGGAGTTTCTGTATAAAGCAACCAACTGGCTCCCCGGGGCAAATTCCCATGAATAACTTAAATCCAAATTCCAGATATTGTAATTGATATCGTGGTTTTCTTGGTAGGAACTAGCGTTTAAAGTGCCTTGATTGTTCAATTCAAAAAAATTGGTATCGTATATAACTGGCGACCAATAATGCCTAAACGATAAGGCTAAAGTTGATTTGGTATTGAAGCTTAAATTGCCTGTTAGGGTATTGGTCACTTCTTTTACGTCTCTGTTTCCAAAAATAATATTTCCGTTATTTAAACTCGTGACCCATCCATCATCATTGCTAAGTTTGGAGTAATTCAACGCATAAATGATAGAAAATTTATCGGAAAAGCGATAACGCGGTGAAAAAGTCAGTTCTACATATTCATTATCAAGATCATATCTTTTGGCATAAGTGCTTCTAAGGTCAATCGCAAACTTTTTACGGTAATCCGAAGAAATCCAGCCATTAATTTCGTAAACAGGATTTTGCTTAAAAAATCTTCCCTTTACGCGGGGTTCATAAAAATTATATTGATCGCCAATACTGGTATCAAAACTTCCTCCAAAAGCAAATCGGGTTTTGGTAAAAAAGAAAAAATCCAGATTGATATTATTTTCTGCAAATTCGTAAGGTTCATTTTGATAAACGGCGTTGCTCGACAGGGTAAATCTATATTCGTCAAATATATTTGTAGGCTCAAAAATTCGGTAGGATGCTTCTGCCCAGTACACCGCTAAGTTATTTTTGTTCTGATAACCCAAATCGTTAATAGCATAGGTATCATTGCTTCTAGAATGACCAAATTCATATTGATAATTGCCAGAAATTTTTGCAAATTCTAGCAAGGCGGAATAACCCGATTCGTTTTTGCTATTTTCCTGGATGTTGCTTATTTTAAAATCTCCCGTTGTTTTGTACTTGTTTTTTTTATTTGAAATATCAAAAAGTAAGGCAGAAACATTGGCGTCCCTATAACTACCGTTACGGGTAACATTTGTATTTACAAAACTTATGGAGGAATTTTTATTGAATTGCTGGTCTAAAACAAGCACATTATAATTGGCAAGTGGTTCGGTAACAACACTCCGTGTTTCTTGAGTGATGGTATTTTTGATTTCTGCAGAAGTTTTTTCGGTGATGGCATTAAAAAATCCGACACCCAATCCTTTTTTTGTTCTGCCCGAAACTTTCAATGCATTTATCATATTGACTTTTGAAGGATTGTTGGCAATTTCTTCATTTTCCTTTAAATCGGATTGCACCTTTCCATAGCCAATTGGTCTATTTCCAATTCTTCGGGAATAAAACAGATCACCTTTGCTAAAAAGCTCTGTGCCCTCTGTAAAAAAGGAGCGTTTTTCTGAGTATTGCTGTTCAAATGGTCCTAAATTTAGGACTTGGTCATCAAAAGCCGTTTGTCCGAAATCTGGAATCAAAGTGGCATCCAATGTAAAACTTTCGTTAATACCATATTTTAAATCCATTCCGATGCTGTAATCAGTATCCGAATTGCCGTTATAGGAATTGACAGCGGCATAAGCATAAGGAGAAAAACTGAGTCGGGTAGGAGGTTTGATGTTTTTTATGCCAGTAATTAATCCGGCATATTGTGTGTATAAACCAATTTTTTTATCAATATAATTCCAACAGTATTGTTCGTTAAGCCTATTAATTTTTCTGTGAAAATTAACGCCCCAAGTTTGTTCGGTTGAATTGCTGAACCGCAAGGCTGAATAAGGGATTTTAATTTCAGCGACCCAACTGTCTTCATTAATTTTAACATTGCTTTCCCAAACAGCGTTCCAGCTAAAATCTTCTCCTTCTGAAGAAATTTTGGCATCGCCTTGGGCACCAGTGCTCATCACCACAAACTCTGTGTCATTTTGTCCGTCGTTATTTGGGTTGATACTAATTAGAAAAAAGTCTATTTGTCCAAATTCGTCTCTAGATCCAAATTGGAGCGGAATTCCTTTTGTGTTATCATCATACATTGTTGCTCCAAAATAAATGGCTTCATCATCATAGGCAATTTTTACAACAGTTTTCATATTTTCTCTTTCTTCACCGCCATCTCCGGGCCTAAACATTTGAAAATTTTGTGCAGGTTCGGCTTTTTGCCAGAAATCTTCGTTTAAAACCCCATCAATTACCGGATTCTTGTCGATTCGCAAGGCCGTAACTGATTTGATTTTTTCTTGTGAGTAGGATAGTGAAAAAATAAATAAACTTAATATTAGGAGGAATTTCTTCATTGTAACGGAATAAGTAGACTTAAAATTTTAGTTAAATATTTATGATAAATTAAACTATCTTAAATAGACGTCAAAAATAAGACATTGTTACACAAAGTAAAATTTTTTTAATATTCAACATGAATTTTAAGTTAGGATTAGTACATTTGTTGATATTTATAAAAACCATTATCTCTAATGAATTTACACGAATATCAAGGAAAAGAATTACTAAGTAGTTTTGGCGTAAGAATACAGCGCGGTATTGTTGCCGATAACCATTTAAAAGCGGTAGATGCAGCAAAGCAATTGGCTGTAGAAACCGGAACTGGCTGGTGGGTTATAAAAGCACAAATTCATGCAGGCGGACGAGGAAAAGGCGGTGGCGTGAAATTGGCCAAAAGTTTACAGGATGTGGAAACGATTTCTGAAAGCATTATCGGAATGATGTTGGTAACACCGCAAACACCACCTCAAGGAAAAAAAGTTCATCAGGTTTTGATTGCGGAAGATGTTTATTATCCTGGTGCTAATGAACCTGAAGAATATTATATGTCGGTACTTTTAAACAGAGCCACTGGTAAAAATATGATTATGTATTCTACTGAAGGCGGAATGGATATTGAAACTGTTGCTGATAAAACACCTCATTTAATATTTACTGAAGAAATGGATCCTTTATTAGGATTGCAAGCTTTTCAGGCGCGTAAAATTGCCTTTAATTTAGGATTGTCTGGAAATGCGTTGAAAGAAATGATTAAGTTTGTAACTTCTTTATATACTGCTTTTGTTCAGTCTGATGCTACTTTGTTTGAGATTAACCCAGTGCTAAAAACTTCAGATGATAAAATTTTAGCGGTTGATTCTAAAGTCGTTTTGGATGATAATGCCTTATTTCGCCATAAAGATTTAGCGGTACTTAGAGATTTTCGTGAAGAAAGTCCGATTGAAGTGGAAGCAAACGCTGCAGGGTTAAATTATGTTGATTTAGACGGAAATGTGGGTTGTATGGTTAATGGAGCCGGTTTGGCGATGAGTACCATGGATTTAATTAAACAATCTGGCGGAGAACCAGCAAACTTTTTGGATGTTGGTGGTACGGCAGATGCCAAACGCGTTGAAACAGCCTTTAGAATTATATTAAAAGATACAAATGTAAAAGCTATTTTGGTCAATATTTTTGGTGGAATTGTGCGTTGCGATCGTGTGGCGCAAGGTGTAATTGATGCGTATAAAAATATGGGCGATGCTATAAACGTTCCTATTATTGTGCGTTTACAAGGCACCAACGCCAAAGAAGCGCAAGAGCTTTTGGATAATAGCGGATTGGATTTAATTTCAGCTACAGAGTTTCAGGAAGCTGCAGATAAAGTTCAAAAAGTATTGGCATAATAGTATAAAATAACATTGATAAAAAGCTGATGATCATTCCATCAGCTTTTTTTTGCATAAAAAACAGCTCGCGCAAGCTTCCATCTTGTGATTGTACTAACAAAGTAACAAAAGCACAAGTGAGACAATTGCGTTAGCAGTTCTAAAAAAGTATTGGCATAAAAAAACACCTCAATTGAAGTGTTTTTATATTTTGTTGAAGTTATAGGATTATATATCTTCAAAGTTTACATCGGTAAAACTTTCAGATCCTGATACAGTTTCCTCAGCTCCGTCTGATGGTCTTTTAAAATCTTTTTGGTGACGTTCAGAAATTACCTCTTCACCTTTTTCATTTAAAATATAATTTGTTGCTTCTTTAAGCATATCATTAAACTCTACAAAATCTTCTTTGTATAAATAAATTTTATGCTTTTTGTAATGGAAAGATCCATCGTCGTGAGTAAATTTTTTACTCTCGGTAATAGTTAAGTAATAATCTTCAGCCTTTGTTGCTCTTACGTCAAAAAAGTAAGTTCTTCTTCCTGCTCTAAGAACTTGAGAAAATATCTCTTCTTGTTCTAAATGTTCATTGTCATTCATATTTAACTTTCTATTTAATTAATCTTTTTATTAGATTTTGACACAAATCTATAAAATTATTTGACTTATTTCACTATTTTCAAATTTCTTTTTCCAAAAGTTGTTGTTCATAAAGCTCTTTATAATAGCCATCAATTTTAATCAACTCATTATGTGAGCCTTGTTGAATTATTTTGCCATTTTCCAATACAAGAATGGCATCTGCATTTTTTACTGATGAAATTCTATGGCTAACGATGATGGTTGTTTTATTTTGGCTTATTTTAAATAGGTTGTTTAGGATAATTTCTTCTGTTTCTGTATCTACTGCGGATAAGCAATCGTCAAAAATTAAAATTTCAGGTTCTTTAATCAGCGCACGGGCAATGGAAACCCGCTGTTTTTGTCCGCCCGACAAGGTAACACCTCTTTCCCCAACATAGGTGTTGTAACCTTCGTTAAACTCTATAAGATTGTGGTGGATGTATGCATCTTTGGCGGCTTGTTCAATTTTTTCGTCGGAAGCCGATTCATTGCCAAACTTGATATTGTTTTTTATGGTATCGGAAAACAAAAAGGCCTCTTGCGGAACAAAACCGATGCTCTGGCGCAGATTGTCTAGATTAAGCTGTTCAATTGGGTTTCCATCGATTAAAATTTTTCCTAATTTCACATCATACAACCTGGCGATTAAGCTAATAAGTGTTGTTTTCCCCGATCCTGTATTACCTAAAACACCAAGTGTTTTTCCTTTTTCGAGCTTAAAACTCACATGTTGAAGTGCTTCAATATTGGTGTCGTCATAAGTAAATGAGACATCTTTAAATTCAATTTCTCCTTCAATTTTTGAGGCTTGGTCACTATTGTTTGTAATTTCAGGTTCTTGTTTTAAAAACTCGTTGATTCGTGTTTGCGATGCTTCTGCTTCCTGTATGATGGAAGTTACCCAGCCCACAACGGCAACCGGCCAGGTAAGCATATTGATGTACATTATAAATTCGGCAATAACCCCTAAAGAAATAGTGCCTTCAATATAGCGCAAGCCACCAATATAAATAACCAGGATATTGCTCAATCCAATCAACAAAATCATGGAAGGAAAAAACAAGGCCTGAACTTTAAACAAGCTGATGTTTTTTTCTTTGGCGGTATTGGACAAGAGTTCAAATTCACTCATTGCTTTTTCCTCAATGCCATAAGATTTTAAAATGCTGATTCCCGAAAAAGTTTCTTGGGCACTTGATGTCAATTTTGATAAATATTGCTGTACAACAGCGCTTCTTTGGTTGATGATTCTGCTTAAATAATAAATCAATACCGATAAAATGGGTAATGGTAACAGTGTATAATTGGTTAAAGTAGCATCAATATTATACATTTTAATAATGGCTACAGAAAACAACACCAGCATATTTATGGTGTACATAATTGCTGGTCCGGCATACATACGTACTTTGCTCACATCTTCTGTAATGCGATTCATTAAATCTCCTGTTCGGTTTTTTTTGTAAAAATTTAACGATAACAGCTGGTATTGGCGGTAAATTTCATTTTTTAAATCGAACTCAATTAACCGCGACATCACAATAATGGTTTGGCGCATTAAAAAAGTGAAAAATCCAGAAAGCAGCGCTGCCGCAACAATTAAAAGAATGTTGTAAAGCAATTCCGATTTTACCGCAGCCAAATCGGTAACAATGCCGTTTCTGTAATCTTCCGCAACATTTATGGATTCCCTGATAATTTGGGGAACTTGCAAGGCCAAAATTTTTGATGCAATGGTAATAATGATGCCTAAAAAAAGCCGGTATTTATATTTTAAAAAGTATTTATTTAAGTATTGTAAGGCTTTCATAAAGTAGTAAATGCAATAATTTTTGTAAAATGCGAAGATACGGGAAAAAAAAGTTTAAAGTTAAAAGTTAATCATTATTGTCCGGTTAAATTTTTCAAAACAAACAGACCGCCCCAACGGGGCTTAAATAATCGAAATTTTTCATTTTTCTACAAACATTTAGCTCCTACGGAGCTGTTTCAGTCCCAGGGGTACGACCTATTTGTAGAAAAACAGATTTTTATGTAAATCAAGCCCCATCGGGTAGGCCTGTTTCTAAAGTCCCATTTATTTTGAGATGAATCATTTTTTATGAATTTTTATCGGACAACAATGAAAGTTAATAGTGTTTTGGAAAAATTTAAAATTCGTAATACATAAATCGTAAATCAGCTATCGTAAATCAATTTGCGTAAGCGATAGCAGCGGTATCCTTTTTTGAAATGAAATGGAAAAAAAGATTTAGCGAATAGCGCGACCTGAAAGGGTACGCCCACCAAATTACCGTAAAATGATAACAAGGGCTTATTTTTTCACTAAAATGTGTGAATAATGTAATTATGAATCAATATAATGTAACAAACATTTGATTGTTTGGTCGTATCTTTGTAAGAGCGTAACCAATAAACATTTAAAATCATAATAGGATGAAAGCACAAAAAGTAATTTTAGTAACATTGGCAAGTGCTGTAGTTGGCGCAGCTTTAGGTATTTTATTTGCACCGCAGAAAGGAAAAAAAACGAGGAAAAAAATTGCTAAAAAAGGAAATGAATATATTGATGGATTTGAAGAAAAATTCAATGAATTTGTAGATATGGCTTCAGAGAAATTTGAAAATTTGAAAGAGGAAGCCGCTAAAATGGCTAAAAACAAAAAAGAAGATGCGGAAGATGTTTTAGAGGAGTCCAAAAAATAAAAAATACCATCTCAAAAGCATTGTTGAATTGTTAGTCGGAAAAATTTGGATTGAAAATGAGCTCGAAAATTTACTTTCAGGTAAAACTGGAGGCAGTAGTTTTATTTTACCATTACTTTCTGAATAAATTATGGAAAAGTAGTTGGTAAATTTGCTAAAAAAATCAACATGAATTTTAAATCTTGCAAATGCAAGTAAATTATTCTAAAAACAAAAAATATATGGAAAAAGAGTCAAGTATTTTTGAAACATTATTTGATAAAACGGAAACTTTTGGCAAAACAACTTACGAGCTTTCGAAGCTAAAAGCCTTGGAAACAACCACTGTTGTAGCCACATCTGTGGTTGCAAGAATAAGCGTTATTCTTATGATATCGATGTTTCTCCTTGTTTTTAATATCGGCGTTGCACTTTTCCTTGGCGAATTGCTTGGAAAGATTTATTACGGATTCTTCATTGTGGCGGCCTTTTATCTGGTTGCCGGACTTATATCAAATATCTTTCTGCACAAATGGATTGAAAAACCTTTGAGCAATTTAATTATTTCTCAAGCATTAAAATAAATGAAGCTATGGAACAAATAAAAACGCAACACGATCTTAGAGCAGCCATTATTCGTTTAGAACAGCAACAAGCTGAAGAAGGAAAAGAACTGAAAGAGCAATTTCGTATCGCCTATAATAGCGTTACGCCCGCTAATATCATATTAAATACCCTCAAAGATCTTGGAGATTCAAATTTTGTAAAAGAGGGGTTTTTAAACACAACAGTTAGTTTGGGAACCGGTTATCTTTCTAAAATGGTATTCCAAGGCATTTCCAATAGCCGTATAAAAAAGCTTCTAGGATCGGCTTTAATGATTGGCATTACAAATGTTGTGGCAAAAAATCCAGATGCCATAAAAGCCATAGCTAGTAAAATTTTTAACCTTTTTAGAAGGAAGTCTGCTGATGAAGAAACCGATAATGGAGAAGTAAATGATTGATTCTCCTAAAATGGATGCAAATAAAAGTTTAAACTTGCCATTTTACGTAAAGACAACAATTCTTTTAATCGGAATTTTTGTGTTTATAAGCATGCTTTATATTGCCCAAGACATCATTGTTCCACTCATTTTTTCAGTGATGATTGCCGTTTTGCTTCATCCAATCGTAAACTTTTTTGTTAGGATAAGAATAAATAGGGTTGTCGCTATCATTTTTACCTTATTTCTTACAGTTTTATTCACCGCTTTGTTGGCGGCCTTAATATTCAGACAGGCAAGTATTTTTTTGGAAACATGGCCAGATATGGTTGATAAATTCTCTTTGAGGCTGAATGAATTTACCCATTGGGCTTCCCGTTATTTCGACCTTAATCAATGGAAAGTCAATAGGTGGATGAAAAATTATAAAACAGAACTTCTCAATATCAGCAATGAGGACATTGGTAAAACAATGTTTGCTGTAGGCAACGGAATTATGGTTATGCTACTGATTCCTGTTTATGTCTTTATCCTATTATATTATAACAAGCTTTTGATTGAGTTTATTCACAGGGTGTTTGTTAATGGTGACCAAAAAAGGATAAGCAAAATTATTTCTGAAACAAAAACAGTTATTCAGCGCTATCTTGCAGGACTGGTAATTGAAGCCTTTATTGTGGCAATACTAAATATAACCGCGCTTTTCGCACTTGGAATTGAGTATGCCATTTTGCTCGGTATTATTGGTGCATTGCTCAACGTAATTCCATACATTGGAGGACTTGTTGCGGTTGCCTTACCAATGGCAGTTGCTTTAGCCACCAAAACCACAGGTATGTACGCTTTTTACGTTTTGGGAATTTATTATATTATTCAGTTGATAGACAATAACATAATTGTGCCTTTTATAGTTTCTTCAAAAGTTAAAATCAATGCGCTTTTTGCAATAATCGTAGTTTTTGCAGGGAACGCATTATGGGGTATCTCAGGAATGTTTTTGTCGATTCCACTACTTGCCATAGTAAAAGTTATCTTTGACCATATAGAACCATTAAAACCGTGGGGATTTCTATTGGGCGCCACCATGCCAACAACTTCAAAAATAAACCCAATTCTTAAAAAATTTAAGAAAAAAATATCATAATTTCGGTTAATAATGTAGGACTGCCTGCCTTTTTTGTGGGCGTTCCCTTTCAGGTCGGGCTATTCGCTAAATCTTTTTTTCCATTTCATTTCAAAAAAGTATATCGCTGCTATCCCTAACGCAGATAGAATTTCGATTTACGATTTTTGATTTTTTCTTCATTGTACGGACAGGTCACGACCTGTCCTTTCTTAATTTCAACTATTTTGTGCGCGTAACAAGATTCGAACTTGCACATTCTAAGCGAACACCAGCCCCTCAAGCTGGCGCGTCTACCAATTCCGCCATACGCGCATTGCTTTAAACAAAAAAAGCTAAGCGGTTAAACTTAACTTTTTGTGACCGGGCTGGGGCTCGAACCCAGGACCACCTCCTTAAAAGGGAGGTGCTCTACCAACTGAGCTACCAGGTCAATATTCCTCTTTCTCAACGCGAGTGCAAATATACTATCTATAGTTCTACCTCACAAGTTTTTTTATATTGTTTTTTAAACGATATTTGTTTTTAAATATTACACACTTATTTTTTAGTTTATGAAAATTGTTTTATTGGGTTATATGGCAAGTGGAAAATCGGCTGTTGGCAGAATTCTGTCAGAAAAACTAAATATTCAATTTATTGATTTAGATAGTTTTATAGAAGACAAAGAGCAATTGTCTATATCCCAAATCTTCGAAACAAAAGGGGAGATTTATTTTCGAAAAATAGAAGGTATTTATTTATATGAATTGCTTAATTCAAAAGAAAAAGTTGTAATTTCTTTGGGTGGCGGAACACCTTGCTATGGAAATAACATGGATTTTATTGAAAATATGTCAACTTCCTTTTACCTAAAAGCAACAATAGACACTATTTTTGAAAGATTAAAAAATGAAACTTCACAACGACCTTTGGTTGCAACCATTGGAGCAGAAAACTTAAAAGAATATATTGCCAAACATTTGTTTGAACGTGCTCCTTATTATGACAAAGCCCAACATACTGTATTGGTCAACAATAAAAATGTGGAACAAATTATTGATGAAATATTGTTACTACGCTAAACTGGCATACGAGTTGCCATTTTCAAACACAACAGAGATATGTTCTTTCAAAGAAGTTGACAATGAAATTCCTTTAAAATCGGCTTTTACCGGATATTTCTTATGATTTCTGTTAATTAAAACTGCTGTATTGAAACGTTTCAATGGCACATCCAAAAAATGCTTGATGCCGTAAATTAAGGTAGTTCCAGAGTTTAATACATCATCCACCAAAACCAAGGATTTATTTTTATAGTCACTTGAACTTATGGAGGTTGTAATCTTATTTAAAGGCTTTTTTTTATCTATTTTAACCTCGCACAAAACCACTTTTAAATCGGAGATTTTGGACAATACTTCTGTGATTTTCTTTGCAAACAAAAATCCATTTCCTGTAATTCCAGCGATAATAATTTCTTTTTCATTAAAATTTACTTCGTAGATTTGATAGGCAATTCTTCGTGTTTTATTTTTAATTTGCTCATCTGTTAAGATAATTGAACTTTCCATGTGCTTATATTTTTTCAAAGATAAAAAACAATTCCCTTCCGGCTCGCGGTTTAATTGAATTATAACATCTTTCTAGTTTTTTTATGGTAAATTTCTTAGAAAACAGTTGTAAATATTCAGCTTCGGAACCACCAAATGGTGGCCCCGCTTCGGTCAACTCAAAATCAAATAAAAGTCCGATTAATTTTCCCTTTTCTGCCAATAAATCATTCATTTTAACGGCATATTTTTGCCTTAAAAATGGGTCTAAGGCACAAAAAAAAGTTTGTTCCACAATTAAATCATATTTTTCTTGATGATTAAAATAATCATCGTGAATTAAATGTTCGACAGGAAAATTTGGAAACCGTGTTTTTAAATTTTTTAAAGGTTGTTCAGCAATATCAATCACAAAGATATTTTCAAAACCCTGTTCAAATAAATATTCGGCTTCATAACAATTGCCACCGCCAGGAATTAAAATCTTTAATTTTTTATTGGTTAGCTGTTTAAAATAATCTACAAGTGGGGTAGAAGCATAGCCAATATCCCAACCTGTTGCTTTCTCATGGTATTTGTTTTCCCAAAAAATTTTATCAAAACGTGTTTTCATTATTTTGTAACTTCTATTTTATTGCTTTTGTTTATTTTTTTCTTTGTGAATCTCGGTGGTTCTCAGAGAATCTTTGTGCTATAGCTTTTGCATTATGATTTGCAAAGAAGAGACACAGAGCTTCACAAAGATGTAGGTTTTAAAAGCTTTTTTACAATGATTTTATCAATCCGCCATCTATTGAAATATTGGTTCCTGTAATATAGGATGCATAATTTGAGGCTAAAAATGTCACCAAATAGCCAAACTCATCAGGTTTTCCCAATCTACCGGCTGGAATTTCCTGTGTCATTAGTTTTAAATTTTCTTCCAAAGAAACCCCCTTTGTGTTTGCCTGAATTTTATTGAGTTGCTGGATTCTTTCCGTATCAAAAAGCCCCGTTAAAATAGTATTTACAGTAATTCCAAAAGGCGCAATAACTGTTGCCAATGTTTTTGCCCAAATGGCAACCGCTGCCCTCATGGTGTTCGATAAAACGAGATTAGATAAAGGTTCTTTAACAGTTAATGAAGCAGTGTTAATAATACGTCCGTAGCTGTTTTTCTTCATATTTTCAACAGCCAATAAAGTCAAATGACAGGTTGTTTTGAACAATAAATCGAAAGCTTTTTGGTAATCGTCAATATTTTTCTCAAAAACACCGCCAGCTTCAGGACCGTTGGTATTATTAATTAAAATATCGATGTTCTTATGCTTACAATAGGCGGAAGTTTTTGCTTCAAAATCATTAAAATCGTAAAAATCAACTACAATATAACCATGTTTTTGGTTAAAACTGGTGTCTAAATCCCTAAGGGTGGCTTTCAGTTTTTCCTCATTTCTCGCCATCAAGGTAATAGCTGCACCACAACTGGCCAATTGTAAGGCTATTGCTTTTCCCAATCCCTGGGTACTTGCGCCAACAAGCGCCTTTTTTCCTTCTAAATTAATCTTCATATGCATTTCCTTCTTCGTGTAAATCCTCTATATCTCGTCGGTCCTTTTTAGTAGGTCTTCCAACACCTTTTTTTCGATAATAATCTTTGGAATATTTCAACAGATCTAATTTTTCAAATTCCTCTTTTGGTGTTAAATCAATTCGGTATAAATCGACCAACTTAGCACCCACACGGTTTGTGGGGGTGTCTATGACTTGTATTTCATAATTAATCTGGTTTTTTCTGACAATTAATTTCTCGCCGATAAAAACTATTTTTGAAGCCTTTACATTGTCGCCATTTAGTTTGATATGGCCTTTTCTGCAGGCTTCTGTAGCCAGACTTCGGGTTTTATAATAACGTATACACCATAAATACTTATCAATTCTCATATAATAACGTTAAATTCTAAATTTCTCTTTAAACAAAGGTAGTAAAATTGTACATTGCGCCCTTAAAAATTAACTTGAATGAAATTTAAAAATATATTATTTATTCTTGCTGTCAGCACTGTGATTTTTTCTTGCAGTAAGGACAATGACAAAGAGGTTTTTGATGCAGCAAAGCAATCTTTAGAAGATGATGTTATTTTGATTAAATACTTGCAAACGCATTATTTAAACGAAACAGATGGCGGAATTTGGACCATAAAAAATGGAGAAACGCCTTTAATGGATCAGGTTGAAGTACAAAATATTACGAAAAATGACATAGCATATAAATTGTATTTTCTACGCCAGTCTGAAGGAGTTTCAATTTCACCTACAAGAGTCGATTCTGTATTAACAACCTATACTGGTATGTTATTGGATAGCACTGTTTTCGATTCGCGTTCCTCAATGATTTGGATGCCACTTTCGGGCGTAATTGATGGTTGGAGTTATGGTTTTACCAATTTTAAAGGCGGAACAAAGGTTTTGAATGCTGATGAATCTTTTTATTATGAAAATGCGGGTAAAGGAATTTTATTTATACCTTCTGGGTTGGCTTATGGAAATATTGGACAAAGCGTTATTCCTTCAAATTCGCCACTTGTTTTTCAAATCACTTTAAATGATGTTAATATTGCAGATCATGATAACGATGGCGTATTGTCTAAATTAGAATTTCCGATTGGAAGTGATGATTATAAAACTTTTGATACAGATGGTGACGGAATTCCAAATTATTTGGATACCGATGATGATGGCGACGGAAAATTAACCAGAGATGAAGACACCAACAATAAGGTAATGTACTGAAAAATAGTTGGTGGATTTCACAAAAATAATTTGTATTATATGCTCATTAATCTGAAGAGGAAATATGCTCTGGTGGAGACCAACATATGAGCAATAAGATTAATGCAATAAGGTAAAATGGGCAGTTCATTTTGGACTGCCTTTTTCATTTTACCTGTTTGCTTTATGGCTAAAGAAAACTCACTTCTGATTGGTTAAAAATATATACCATTTTATGAAGTTCATTCTGTTTTTAGTTGTTAATCCGCGATGAATATCTAAATGATTTTTCAGATGACTAAAAAATCCTTCAATGCCATTTGTAGTTCTGGGAATGTTTGAATTTTTTAGATAATGAAACATATTAGGCAAGGCGCTTTTTATTGTAGAATATGAACGTCTAAGTAGTTTGTGCGTGTACCAATATCTCTCTGTTTCTTCATTAATAGTCTTTTCATTTATATAGAGTTTGTGCCTATCATACCAATCATTAAATTCTTGTATCCAAAAAAATTTGTCGTTTTGAGTTTGAATTTTTAAAAGCATTAAAACAATACTTCTTAATTCTTGTCCAGCAATATGTTTTGGATATTTGGTCAGCCATAGCAAGCACATTCTTTGAATATGTACCAAACAACGTTGCACTTTTGCCTCTGGAATTGCTCTTTTTATTGCCTTTAAAATACTTTTATGGCCATCTGTTGTAACGCTTTCGATTTGGATACCCAACTTAATTAGGTTCTCTAGATCTTCCTTCATTTCTTGATAATCCTCACTATCAGTAAAACGAATAAGCTGCGTATAACCGTCCAAATTGTCTTGATAACATATCAAACAGAACTTCTCAAAATAGGTAGCGTCCATCCTCAAATTAACGTTACTTCTTTTAATGATTTTTACCCTGGGAGCTTGTTCTAAAATTGTATAAAAAGTCCGTTGTAAAGTATCTTTTGAATAACCACTATCACGAACAATGGTTTTATATGTTTGACGCTCAATAACCCATTTTTTAAACCAAACAAATCGATTTTTTAGACGTTGTTCAGGTCTATTATCAGTGAATAATAATCCACAATTTTTGCATTTAAACCGCTGTTTATTATTTTGTTTTCCCCAACGAATAACATCGAGACTTTTACAACCCCAACAACGCTTTTTTTTGACGTTTTTTCCATATTAAAAAAGTTTGATGAAACGAATTTCATCAAACTTCTTGGAATCTCAATGGTAATAATGCCTAACAGACTATTTACCAACTATTTTTCAGTATTATGCCCCGAAAAAAAGTTTGGAACAAAAGGCGCGACCCTTGTGGTAACGCCCAAAACATTTTTATACTGATGGCTTTTGATTGTTTAATTTAACCAAATGCTATGAAGTTTTAACCAGCTTTTAATTATTAATTCAGTTAGTTGGCGTGCAACAAACTGAGCAGTTCGTTTTGTGTGTTGTTGCCCTTGTCTTTATTGTACCAAATTTGCAGGTTCTTTTTAAATTCTTCGTCCAAACTTCCGTTTTGAGCTTTATAATCCACAACCATTTTTGAGGCAACAGTTGGTCGCGGACCCCAGGAATCCAAGACATTATTTTCTTGATCCAAAATAAGGACTTTAGGGATAGACTTGCTTCCGTTGGTTAAATATTGGTTCATTAAATCCTCATTTTCATCGCGCAATACAATTTTGAAATCGATTTTATCTGAGGCTTCCGCAACTTTATTGATGATTGGCAATATTTGGGCAGCATCACCGCACCAGCCTTCGGCAATCACTAAAAAGGTAAATCCTTTGTTCAAATTATTCAAATAATTTTGTGTTGAGGCATTAATGTCTAATGTTTTATCCAACCGGTCCATTCTTTTGTCGTTTAAAATACTGAAAGTCAAACGATCTTCTGTTTGTTCTATGCCAGTTGATTTTCCTTCAGCAAGCAACTTTTTTATTAAATTTCTATAAGCAGGATACGAAATTGTGTTATTTAAACTGTTTTTTATGAGGGAGTTGTTCATTTTTTTAGTAAATTTATGACCGTTTAGACGCATTTGAGATTATTTCCTTACAGCAATTAAGCATTTTTAAATCTCTGGTGCAAATTTATAAATAGATTTTGAATTACAAGTGTAATATTGATTACGTTAAATAAAGACAATTTTATCTTTTGTTTATTAAAAGGTGATATAAGTCATATTTTAGCTTATTTTTGCAGATTATATTTGCTGGGTATTTATTAACAATTAACCATTAAATTATGAAAAAAATCAATTTAACCATTTCATTTCTTGCATTATTGGCACTTATCATGGTGTCATGCAACGGAGGAGAAAAAAAGCCAGAAGCCACTGAAACCCAAACAGAAACTGCACCTGCAGCCCAAGGTCAATCAACAGTAATTGATACTGTTTCCGCGGCTAATGCATTGCAAGTTGCAAAATCATTAGACGATTTTAAAACCTTAGTGGTGGCTATTGAAGCTGCTGGTGTTGAAGATGCGCTTGTAAACGCAGGACCTTTAACCGTTTTTGCACCTGTTAATGGCGCATTTGACAAACTTCCTGCTGGAACTGTGGAAGATTTATTGAAACCCGAAAATAAATCCAAATTGGCTTTTATTTTAAAAAACCACGTGGCTCCTGCAAATTATCCTGAAAAACAACTGAAAAAAGAAGCCGAAAAAGGACGTGATTTGTATATGGCCTCAGGAAAATATTTAACTGTTGAGGCGAAAGAAGACGGAATTTATGTGGGTGGAGCCAAGATTTTGAAAACAGTGCAAGTAAGCAATGGCTGGATTCACGTAATAGACAACGTATTGGTGCCGGCCGAATAATTTTAAAGCAAAAACAACAACATAAAAATAAAACAACCAAGAATTAATATCTTAAAAAGTGCTATCTAAAGGAAAAACTAATTAAAAACAAATTAAAAACAGATTAAAACAAATTAAACAGATGAAATTAAGAGTATTAGTATTTACAATTGCAGCAATAATAATCACAAGTTGTGGAGGTGAAGGCAAAAAGGAGGAAAAAGTAGCAGCGCCTGTTGAAGAACAAAAAGCAGTCGTTGAAACCGATCCAATGAAAGATAAAGGTGTTGGTCCTATTACCAGTATTACCCTTGGTGAAATTGACCAAAAAATGGCCGAGGAAGGCAAAGCGGTATTCTTGGCAAATTGTTCTGCTTGTCATAAAATAAGCAAAAGAGTGGTTGGTCCAGCATTGATGGGCGTTACTGAAAGACGTACACCAGAATGGATTATGAATATGATTTTAAATCCTGAAAGAATGGTAGCCGAAAATCCTATTGCAAAAGCATTATTGGCTGAATATTTGGCACCTATGGCAAACCAACATTTAACAGAAGCTGAAGCAAGGCTCATATTGGAATACTTTAGAACTAAAACATCTGCAACGGATGAATAGATAAATTCAATGAACAATCAACAAACAAATAAATATTAGAGTATGAAAACAATTTTTAAATCTTTACTTGTAATTACAGTACTTTCAATGGTGCTGGGCAGTTGTGGAAAAGGTGACTCAAAGAAAAACGGAGCCTTATCCGGCAATGCTGCTGAAAGAGTGTATGTGGCACCTGGTGAATACGATGAATTCTACGCTTTTCTTTCTGGTGGATTCAGCGGTCAATTGGCTGTTTACGGACTTCCTTCCGGAAGATTATTTAAAGTAATCCCGGTTTTTTCTGTTGATCCAGAAAAAGCTTACGGATTTAGTGAAGAAACAAAACCAATGTTGAACACTTCTCACGGATTTATTCCTTGGGATGATTCTCACCATCCAGATATTTCTCAAACTACAGGTGAATTGGACGGGCGTTGGATCTTTATTAATGGTAACAATACACCGCGTATCGCAAGAATTGACCTAACAAGTTTCGAAACTGCCGAAATTATTGAAATTCCTAACTCAGCTGGGAACCACAGTTCTTCTTATGTGACTGAAAATACCGAATATGTAGTGGCTGGAACACGTTTTTCGATTCCTTATCCGCAAAAAGATATGCCGATTAATGAGTATAAAGGAAATTTTAAAGGTGCCTTAACTTTTATCGCGGTAGATCCTAAAAACGGCTCTATGGATATCAAGTTTCAATTGATGATGCCAGGTTTTAATTACGATTTATCACATCCTGGAAGAGGCGCTTCCCATGGCTGGTTTTTCTTCACAACCTATAATACGGAAGAAGCAAATTCATTGTTAGAAGTAAACGCTTCCCAAAATGACAAAGATTATATTGCTGCCATCAACTGGAAAAAAATTGAAGAATATGTGAACAATGGCGGCGGTAAAAAAACGCCAACCAAATATGCGCACAATGTTTATAATGAAGAAACGCATAGCGCTACTTCTACCATAAAAGAGGAAGTGTTAATTATCAATCCAAGTGATGTTCCTGGGGCTATTTATTTTATGCCTACACCAAAATCTCCTCATGGTTGCGATGTTGATCCAACAGGTGAATACATTGTTGGTAGTGGAAAATTAGCGGCTGAGTTAACAGTCCATTCATTCAGTAAAATGATTAAAGCCATTGATGAGAAAAAATTTGATGGCGATGCATATGGTATTCCAATTTTGCAATATGAAGCTACTTTGGCCGGTGCAGTAAAACAACCAGGCTTAGGACCGCTACATACCGAATTTGACGGAAAAGGAAATGCTTATACCACCTTCTTTATTTCATCTGAAGTGGTTAAGTGGAAATTGGGAACTTGGGAAGTTATCGACAGAAAACCAGTGTTTTATTCTGTAGGGCACTTGATGATTCCTGGAGGAAATTCAAGAAAACCTTTCGGAAAATATTTGGTAGCGATGAACAAAATTACCAAAGACCGTTATTTATCAACTGGTCCAGAAGTAACGCAATCTGCACAATTGTTCGATATTACAGGGGAAAAAATGGAAATGTTGTTAGATTTTCCAACCATTGGTGAACCGCATTATGCCGCAGGAATTCCAGCGAGTATGATTATGCCTAAATCTAAAAAAATATACAAGTTAGAAGAGAATAAACATCCTTATGCTACCAAATCTGAAGCTACTTCCAAAGTGGTAAGAAAAGGTAACGAAGTTCATGTGTATATGACCATGATTCGCTCTCACTTTGCGCCAGACAATATTGAAGGAATTCAAGTGGGTGACAAAGTCTTTTTCCACGTAACAAACCTAGAGCAAGATTATGATGTGCCGCACGGATTTGCCGTAATTGGGGCAAATACTTCGGAGTTGTTAATTATGCCTGGGCAAACAAAAACCAATATCTGGGAACCTAAACAAGTTGGGGTTTGGCCATTTTATTGCACAGATTTCTGTTCAGCATTGCACCAAGAAATGCAAGGTTATATCAGAGTATCTCCAAAAGGATCTAATGTTCCTTTAACATATACTTTGGATGGTGATGCCGTTGATGCTGAATAAATTTTAGTAAAAAGTATCTTAACATATAAATAAACGGGCGAGAAAATAAACCAGCTCGCCCGTTTTTAATATAAAATCATCATGAAAAAATTCATTTGCTGTTTGCACACATCTTCCCCCTAAGTAATCTAGATTTTATTTTGTGATTGAGAAAAACCTTAAAAGCACAAATTAAAATTTTTATAAAAAGGATATCTCGTGTAAAGTGTGTCATTTTTTGCCACATTTAATAAAGCAATAAATTAAATCAAATGAAAAAATCTAAAATTTTAATGATAGTGGGTTCCCTGCTATTACTTGGGCTATTTGTGTTTCCATTGTGGAATATTACACTTGAAGCGCCGCAATATCCAATTCCGCTAGGAATGGACATCTACATCAATAAATTTGTAGATACGCACGAATTTGATATTAAAAATATCAATTTAATGAACCATTATGTAGGTATGCAAAACATTCCAGAAACCATCCCTGAGTTTAAAATATTTCCAGTGGCTATTGGTATCATGGTAGTTTTAGGAGTAATTATCGGATTTTTTGGCAATCATAAATTATTTTTGGCTTGGTTTGTTTTGATGTGTATTTTAGGTACAGCCGGCATGTACGATTTTTATATGTGGGAATACAACTACGGACACAATTTAAGTCCGAAAGCAATTATGAATTTTAAAAACCCTGATGGTTCTGTTATGGGTTTTCAACCGCCGCTTTTTGGTACAAAGGACATTCTTAATTTTACCGCACATTCGTATCCAAGAACAGGCGCCTACTTTTTATTTGTAGGGATGTTATTGACCTTTGTTTCATTTTTCGTCGGTAAAAAAGAAGCAAAAGCAAAAGCATAAGTATATTATTGGTATTTAAAATTAAAACGAGTGTGTACTCCTGCACTCGTTTTAATTTAATTATTTATAGAAATGGGCTGTTAATTAAGCAGTGAATTTCTAAATACTCAATTCTAAATACTAATCGGTATTTTTCGTATATTTGAGAACTATTAAAATCAAAAATAATGAAGACTAAATTCCTCCAACTATTTATAGGAACTATCGTTTTATTGGTTACAATTTCCTGTAAAGTGGAACCTGAAGCCATTGAATACGGTAAAGATCAATGCAGTTTTTGCAAGATGAATATTGTGGATCAAACACATTCAGCACAATTGGTGACCGCCAAAGGAAAGCAATTTAAATTTGATGCCATTGAGTGCATGGTCAATTATACAGATCAAAACCGAGAAGAAAAAATAGCACTTTTATTGGTTGCAGATTATGGAAATCCGGGTGAAATGACCGAAGCTGAAAAAGCAACTTACCTAATAACACCAGCAATAAAAAGTCCGATGGGCGCAAACCTTTCTGCCTTTTCAGCAAAAAATACTGCGGATGAATTACAGCAAAAACATTCAGGCGAAATTTACACTTGGGAAACCCTAAAACAAAAACTTTCCGACAAATAATGAAGTGTAAAATTCTGATATTTTTCCTTTTTATTTCTTTTACTGTTTCCGCCAAACAAATAGTTGTTTGTAAAAGCTGTAGCGTTAAAACCATTAAAGAAGCCATCAAAATTGCAGAAGATGGTGATGAGGTTCTCATCAAAAAAGGGGTGTACAAGGAACAAAATATTGTTATTGACAAAGCCATTTCCTTAATTGGTGAAAAAGGCGCAGTAATAGATGGAAATAATGAGGGCGGGATCTTGATTTTTCAAACAAATAATTTTAAGATTAAAGGTTTGAAAATTGTGAATGTAGGCCTGAGTTATACCATAGAATATGCTGCTATAAAAGTGATTAAAGGCAATGATTTTATCATTGAAGACTGTGTTATGGAGAATGTTTTCTTCGGAATTTTACTTGAAAAATCGAAAAGAGGTATCATCAGAAACAATAAAATCTCCAGCAATCGTAAAAACGAAGCCAGTTCAGGAAACGGCATTCATATTTGGAGTGGCGAAGAAATGGAAGTCTATAAAAATGAAATGTTTGGACTGCGCGATGGTATTTACTTCGAATTTGTTAAAAACAGCCTTGTCCACGACAATGTAAGCCATAACAATATTCGTTACGGATTGCATTTTATGTTTTCAAACAACAATACATACCATCACAATGAATTTAGAAATAACGGTGCCGGCGTTGCGGTGATGTTCTCTAAATTTATAATAATGCACCATAATAAATTTTGGCTAAATTGGGGAGCTGCTTCTTATGGTTTGCTGCTGAAAGAAATTTATGATGCCGAAATTTATGACAATCTGTTTGAGCAAAACACCATCGGTATCAATGCGGAAGGCTCCACCCGAATAAATTATAAAAACAATACTTTTTTGCGAAATGGCTGGGCCATAAAAATTTCTGGTGCCTGTTACAAAAATGTGTTTGCTAAAAATGATTTTATGAGCAATTCGTTAGATTTATCCTACAATTCCAACATCAACGACAATAAGTTCGACAACAATTATTGGAGTGAATATACAGGCTACGATTTGGATAAAAATGGCATTGGCGATGTGCCATATCGGCCTGTAAAACTGTTTTCGTATATTGTGAACAAAACACCAGAAGCCTTAGTGTTATTAAGAAGTTTGTTTGTTGACATCATCAATTTTTCAGAAAAAGTTTCACCGGTTTTTACGCCAGACGATTTAATGGACAACAACCCACTAATGAAAAGAGCAAATGATTGAATTTAAAAATTTACACAAACGATTCGGAAAATTAATCGTTTTAGACGGTTTAGACCTTGAAATTAACAAAGGTGGAATATTTGCCATTCTTGGGCCAAACGGTTCAGGAAAAACAACTTTAATTAAATGTTTGTTAGGGATGGTGATTCCAAATAAAGGCGAAATATTTTTTGAGAAAAAAAGTATCCATCGGCAGTGGGCCTATCGCAATAACTTAAATTATTTACCGCAAATTGCCAACTTTCCGCCAAATTTAACCGTGATTGAGCTTATCAATATGGTAAAAAATCTACGTCCGAAAGCAGCAAATTCAGAAGATTTGATTGAGCTGTTTGGATTGAAATCTTTTTTAGATAAAAAGTTGGGGAATTTATCTGGCGGCACAAAACAAAAAGTGAATATTGTGCTCACATTTATGTTCGACAGCGATTTAATTGTTTTGGATGAACCCACAAATGGCCTCGACCCAATTGCGCTAATCAATTTAAAAGAAATTATTCAGAAGGAAAAAGACAAAGGAAAAACCATCTTAATCACCACGCATATTATGAGTTTTGTGGATGAGGTTGCCGATGAAATTGTTTTTCTACTCGATGGAAAAATTTATTTTAAAGGAACTATTGAAACGCTTAAAAAGCAAACGAATAATGACAATTTAGAACATGCCATTGCCAATTTAATAGCCAAACAATATGCTTAAAATATTAAAATACAGTTTTTACGATTTAATGCGTAGCCGCTGGAGCTATGTGTACTTTTTGTTTTATTTAATCCTTGGTTTTGTACTGTTGTTTTTGAACAATGATGTGGATAAAGCAGTCATCACTTTAATGAATATCATTATCGTTTTAACACCTTTAATCGGAACTATTTTTGGCGTTATGTATTATTACAATTCAAAGGAATTTACCGAATTGCTGCTGGCGCAACCCATAAACAGACGCAAAATTTTTATGGGACAGTATTTCGGTATCTCAATTTCCCTGACACTAAGTTTGGTTTTGGGACTTGGAATACCATTTGTTTTCTACGGACTGTTTAAATCTGCTGCAATTTTCAATTTTAGTTTGCTTTTGGTGGTGGGTGCTTTTCTGAATTTTATTTTTGTGGCGCTGTCTTACAATATTGCCCTTTCTACCGAAAATAAAATAAAAGGTTTCGGCTATGCTATTTTAATGTGGCTGTTTTTGGCTGTTATTTACGATGGAGTTTTCTTGATATCGCTGATAATTTTTAATTCTTATCCCTTAGATAAATTTTCATTAGCGGCAACAATGTTTAATCCAATCGATTTGTCGCGGATTTTAATTTTATTGAAGTTGGATATTTCTGCATTACTGGGCTACACTGGTGCCGTTTTTAGAAAGTTTTTCGGAACGAATATCGGAATGTTTATTTCTATGAGCCTTTTAGTGTTGTGGGTGGTTTTTCCTGTGCTCCGCATGAATTTAAAGTTGCGAAAAAAGGATTTTTAACAAACGATGTCAATGGTGTAATTTGATGCAATTTTCAATTGATTTTCGCTTCATTTTGTTGTTTAAAAAGCCAATTTTACGAGCGCCTATTTTAGTGATATGCGTATCTTTGTGATTAAATAATCAAAGAATTTATGTTATTTTCTACGGATAAAATGTTTCGTTTTATATTGCTGTTTGAATAATGAAATTTAATAATTGGTGAATAAGCATGGGAAATTACAAACCAAAAAGCAGGTTAACAGCTAAGGAATATATTGATGGCGTTTTGAGAGGTGACCGCGTGTTGCTTTCAAGGGCAATTACCATTGTAGAAAGCAATTTGGATAGCGATAAACTTATTGCAAAAGAAATTGTGCAAGCCATTTTGCCAAAATCAGGAAATTCATTCAGAATTGGGATAACAGGCGTACCCGGCGTAGGTAAAAGTACTTTTATTGAGGTTTTTGGTCTGCATTTAATCAAACAAGGTTATAAAGTGGCTATTTTATCGATTGACCCAAGCAGCCAACGTTCAAAAGGTAGTATTTTGGGCGACAAAACACGAATGGAACAATTGGCAAATTCGGATGAGGCCTATATCAGACCTTCAGCGTCTGGCGATACGCTTGGCGGTGTGGCCAATAAAACTGGAGAAACGATGTTGCTTTGCGAAGCAGCTGGATATGATATTATTTTAATAGAAACAGTGGGCGTAGGCCAGTCTGAAACTGCGGTTCACGGAATGACGGATTTCTTTTTGCTTTTAATGTTGGCCGGCGCAGGAGATGAATTGCAAGGCATTAAAAAAGGAATTATGGAAATGGCCGACATGGTAGTCATCAACAAAGCGGATGGAGACAATGTTCGAAAAAGTGAAATTGCAAGATCTCAGTATCAAAATGCATTGCATATTTTTCCGCAATCGGAATCGGGTTGGAGCCCAGTGGTGAGAACGGCTTCAGCCATTAAAAATATTGGAATTGATAAAGTTTGGGAAGAAATTACCAACTACAAGAAGTTGGTTTTGGAAAATGGTTATTTCAATAAAAACAGAAATCTTCAGCAAGTTCAATGGATGTACAACAATGTCAATGAAGAATTGAAGCGATTGTTTTATGGATCAAAGGACATAGCAAATCAGTTGTCAATTTTGGAAAAGGATATTATTTCTGCTAAAATCTCTCCGGTAAAAGCGGCTCAAAAAATTATTGATGCCTTTAAAACCTTATTTCAAACGCGATAAAAAACGCCACACAGTTTTGTTGTGATGGGTTTTCGCCTTCAAACAATTGTGCTTTTATGCCTGTTCTAAATATTTCTTCATAATGGTGATGGAGAATTCAGAAATTACGCTGCTCGCAAAAAAATGGGATGGCATAGGCATATTAACCGATCGTATGGAAATTGATACTTCGTCTAATATCACTTCAGAAGAATTTTTTATAGAAAAATTCAGCAATACTTTATAGGTTTTTTCTAAAAACAGTTTCTGTAGAAATTATAAATATTGTATGTTTTTTATTTAAAATAATGGTCAAAAAATGAGGTAAATAGCCTATTTGTTCTTTACTTATTGTATTATATTAATTAAATATAAATAGTTTCTACAGAAACTATTTTGTATTTTTGCCTCATAATCATTAAAATAAAACAATAAATATGCTCATTATACAAGTAAAGGAAGGCGAAAACATTGACAGAGCGCTAAAAAGATACAAACAAAAAACAAGAAGAACAAAACTGATGAATAATTTGAGAGATCAAAAACAATTTATCAAGAAATCGGTTAAAAACAGAAAGAAAAAAGGAAAAGCAATCTACGTACAGAATTTAAGAACTCAAGAAGAAAAATAGATATGGAGATTTTTAAAATATACAACAAAATCACAGCGCCTTCCGCTGAAGACAAGCAGGAAGCGATTTCATTTTTATTTAAGCACCTACAGGAATACGGCGATAAAATGGAAGATATTAGCAAATGTTTTGATTTCGCAATTAAGGATTCAAATGAAGGGCTTGGCGGATTTGTATTGATTCTTCTAGAAAATAACGAAATTAAGGGTGTTACCATCGTTAACAAAACCGGAATGGCTGGGTACATTCCTGAAAACATCCTTGTTTATATTGCCGTTCATGAAAATGCCCGTGGCAAAGGTTACGGTAAAAAACTAATGAATAAAGCTATTGAATTGGCCGATGGCGATATTGCCTTGCACGTCGAGCCGAACAACCCTGCAAAGTTTTTATATGAGAAATTGGGTTTTGAAAATAAATATCTAGAAATGCGACTTAAAAAACAACAATAAATTCTATGGCTTTTTTAGACATTGTTGTATTTGTTGTTTATATGGCCGCCGTTTTAGGGATTGGATTTTATTTTTTTAAAAAAAATGAAACCGTCAAAGATTACTACATTGGCGGTGGTGAAATGAGTAGTTTGCATGTCGGTTTGTCTGTTGTTGCAACAGATGTTGGAGGCGGATTTTCAATTGGATTGGGCGGACTGGGTTTTGTGATGGGAATATCCGGTTCTTGGATGCTATTTACCGGACTTATAGGCGCTTGGTTAAGTGCCGTCTTTTTGATTCCAAAGGTTGTTAAACTTGGAAATCTTCATGGTTTTTTAACATTTCCCGAATTTTTGAAACACGGATACGGAACTACAGTAGCCATGGTTGCTGGTATCATTTCTTTTATTGGCTATTTGGGTTTTACCTCATCTCAATTTCTAGCCGGAGCAAAATTGGCTGTTGGCACATTCCCTTCTCTTGATTTGAATCAAGCTTTATTGATTATGGGAGGTATAGCACTTGTTTATACTGCTTTTGGCGGAATGAAAGCTGTAATTTATACAGATACTTTTCAATGGATTATTTTAATGGCTGGGCTAATACTTGTTGGAATCCCTATTGCCTATAACTACTTAGGAGGTTATGATGCGATTGTAAATGTGCTTCCTGATAAATATTTTTCATTGCAAAATGTCTCCTGGGTACAACTCGTAAATTGGTTTGTAATTATTGTTCCTATTTGGTTTGTTGGAATGACACTTTATCAAAGAATATACGCTTGCAAAGATGAAAAAACGGCGAAAAAGGCTTGGTTTATAGCAGGACTTTTTGAATATCCCGTTATGGCATTTATGGGAGTAATACTTGGATTATTTGCACGAGTAGCTGCAGCAAAAGGAATATTTATTTCTGATGGATTTGAAAGTGAAATTGGGATGGATCCTGAAATGGGAATGCCCTTGCTTTTAAAACATGCATTGCCCGTAGGTCTTATGGGTTTAATGTTGTCTGCTTATTTTTCTGCAATAATGTCAACAGCAGACAGTTGTTTGTTGGCAGCATCTGGAAATTTTGTAACCGATATTTTAGGGCTTAAGCACGATAATAAAAACAATATAAAAATTTCTCAGATTGTTACTTTTATCGTTGGCGGAGCGGCAATAATTATTGCCACTTCTATGCAAAGTGTATTGTCGCTTATGCTATTGTCCTACTCATTTATGGTTTCCGGACTTTTAGTACCGGTGTTGGGAATATTATTGTCTAAAAAAAGAAAACCTTTAGCAGCATTGTTCTCTATGATAATAGGAGGGTCTTCAACATTGATCTTAACATTTCTCGAAGTGAAAATTCCTTTTGGTTTTGATCCAATATTAATTGGAATTTCATTATCTTCCATTGTCTATTTATCAATTAAAAAATAATGAAATGGCATATATAACGCTTAATAAAAAATCATTAGCTCATAATTATTCATTTTTGCAGTCTATATTCAAAAGCCATCATAAAGAATGGGCGCCAGTTTTGAAGATGCTTTGTGGAAATAAAACTTTTTTGGAATACACATTGTCATTAGGTGATGAACAGGTTTGTGATGCTCGACTGACCAATTTAAAAAAAATTAAAGCCATAAATCCTAAAAAGGAAACCATCTATATTAAACCTCCGGCAAAACGAAGTATCGCCAGTGTGGTAAAATATGCCGATGTTAGTTTTAATACGGAATTTACGACCATGAAATGGTTGTCTGAAGAAGCCGTTAAACAGAAAAAAATCCACCGAATTATTATTATGATTGAATTGGGTGATTTGCGCGAAGGCATCATGGGCGAACATTTAATGGAATTTTATAAAAAAATATTTGAGCTACCCAATATTCATGTGGCTGGTATTGGTGCAAACCTCAATTGTTTAAGTGGCGTCATGCCAAGTAAAGACAAATTGATCCAATTGAGTTTGTATGAGCAATTAATTGAAGCGAAATTCGGCAAGAAAATAGATTATGTGTCGGGTGGATCTTCTGTGATGATTCCGCTTTTAATGAAAAAGCAAATTCCAATGGGTGTCAATCATTTTAGAATTGGTGAAACCCTATTTTTTGGTGTTGATTTATTTACCAATAAAACAATACCCAAAATGAAGGATGATGTTTTTTTACTTTATGCTGAAATCATTGAAATTACTGAAAAACCAATTGTCCCTTATGGTTATTTAGAAGAAAATCCCTCGGGAGAAACCTTGGAAATTAATCCGGAGGATTATGGAAAAAAACACAGTAGGGGAATTTTGGATATTGGGCTTTTGGATATTTCCAAAACCGAATTTATCACACCTGTTGATGAAAACATTTCTTTTATTGGCGCAAGCTCAGATATGTTGGTGGTGGACTTGAGCAATACCAAAAAAAAATATAAAGTCGGTGATTTGGTAAGTTTTAAAATGAAATATATGGGCGCCTTGCGCATTATGAACTCCGAATATATCGATAAAAAACTGGTTTAATGTATTGCTTTCTCTCCAGATTGGTTCGAATGGTATATAATGCTATTAAATTTTCTTCAAAATTAATTTCAAAGCGGAAAAACTTCCTTAAATTTAGACTTTTTCAGCATAGAAATTAAATAAATTAAACAGTATGAGATATCCTCAAATTTCTTCAACATTATTTATAAAAAACAGACAAAAGTTTACGGCAAAAATGGCACCTAATTCCATTGCTATTTTAACATCAAATGATGTAATGCCCAACAATGCAGATGATGAAATGGGATTTTCCCAGAACAACGACTTGTTTTATTTAAGTGGCGTTGATCAGGAAGAATCTATGTTACTCTTATATCCCGATGCTACATTGCCTGCAAACCGGGAAATTTTATTTTTGAAAGAAACCAGTGAATTGATAAAGATTTGGGAAGGCGATAAACTAACAAAAGAAAAAGCTTTTGAAGTTTCGGGCGTTAAAAATGTAAAATGGCTGCAGGAATTTGATTTGACATTGCAATATATGGCTTTTGAAGCAGACACTTTTTATTTGGGGCACAATGAACATAAAAAAACCCTGACTGCCGAAATGTTAACGCAACAGGATCGGATGATCGCCAAATGCAAAGAAAAATATCCCTTGCATAATTATATGCGTGCCGCAAAAATTACCCGCGAACTTCGTCAAATTAAATCGGAGGAAGAAATTGCATTAATGCAACAAGCATCGGATATTAGTGTTGGAGGTTTTAAAAGGGTTTTAAAAGCCGTAAAACCGGGCATGATGGAGTACGAATTGGAAGCGGAGTTGACCTATGAATTAATCAGAAAAGGCGCAAAACGCCACGCATTTATGCCAATAGTGGCTTCCGGAGCAAATTCCTGCGCATTGCACTACAACACAAATGATGCAGTTTGTAAAGATGGCGATATGATTTTAATGGATTTTGGTGTGTGTTATGCAAATTACAATTCAGATACTACCCGCTGTTTTCCTGTAAATGGGAAATATTCAAAAAGGCAGAAAGAAGTTTATAATGCCGTGTTATATTGTTTAAAAGAAGGCTCAAAATTGTTAAAACCCGGAGCGGTTTCTGCCGATTACGAAAAACAAATGGCGAGTTTGGTTGAGCAACAACTGATTAATTTGGGGGTGTTAGATACCGAAAAAGTTAAAAATCAAGATCCTGAAAATCCGCTTTATAAAAAGTATTTTATGCACGGTACAGCCCATTTTATTGGATTGGACGTTCATGATGTTGGTTTGTACACTAGGCCATTTGAAGCGGGAATGGTGCTTACTTGCGAACCCGGAATTTATATTGCTGAAGAAGGTATTGGTTGTCGCTTGGAAAATGATTATTTAATTACGGCGAAAGGAAATTTCAACTTAAGTGCAAAAATGCCTATTGAAATTGATGAGATTGAAGCCCTCATGAATAATTAAACACCCAAAAATATTAAGAAGAGCGTAAATTACAGCAGAAAATAAAATGCTTCCCAATTTCTGCTTCTATCACAAAAATGCTTAATTTAGTCACAAATTAGAAATTTTTAGTTTTAGGTCACTTTTAGCTAAAATATTATCACATAATTATTTATGTTAAATTTTTAAGGTATCATCAAAAGGGCTAATTAAAAAATAATTTAACGTCTAACCATACATCTTTAGCCTTTTTAAGTCTATTAGGTAGCATAATTTACCTAATTTTTAATGTGAAGGAAAAGCTATTAATGCTTTATGTAATACTACAGTGAACCGAAAAGGAAATAAAAAATCCAAATAATCGAAATATTTGGCGTCAAAATATAGACAATGAAGGAGCCCATTCTTATAGGATTATTGCAAAACGCCGCTTTGTTAATTGCATTTTCAATGCTTTATCAAAGTGTATGGATTAAGAATGAAGCCACAAAAGGCACATCAACAAAAATTCTCACCGGTTTTGTTTTAAGCAGTATCGGCGTCATTTTAATGTCTACACCTTGGATGATGGTACCGGGTATTGCTTTCGACATGCGTTCGGTATTGCTGTCGGTATCTGGCTTATTTTTTGGACCAATTCCTACCATAATTGCGATGTTAATAACCGGAATTGTACGGTTTACAATTGGGGGTGACGGGTTGTGGATGGGCTTGGTCGTGATTTTCAGTTCGGGCTCAATTGGTTTGCTATGGCGAAGATTTAGGCCAAACTGGAAATTCAATAATTATTACCTTGAATTGTTGGCAATGGGATTGGCTGTACATATTGTAATGCTGGTAAGTACTGTTTTTCTTCCATCTGATAAAATATTTCCAATCTTAAAAACGATAGCCCTACCACTTATATTTATTTATTCTCCAGCAACAATGTTACTGGGTGTTTTAATGTTTAAACAATATAAAAACTGGCAAAATGAATTGGCGCAATTAAAATTAAAGGAAGCTGAAAGGAGATTTTCACAAATACTGGAAAGTGGGAATGTTGTATCAATTATGTTGAACAATGATGGAAGTATAAATTTTTGTAACGACTATTTATTACGAATTACAGGTTATAAACCAGAAGAAGTTTTAGATAAAAACTGGTTTGATTTATTTGTGCCAAGTGATTTGAGAGAGAAATTGAAGGAGTTGTTTTTTGGTAGTATAACAATAAAAGAATTTTCTAAGGATTATGAGAATATTATTCTTACAAAATCTGGAGAGGAATTATATATTTTATGGTACAATATTGTTTTAAAGTCTGACAGTGATGAAATTATAGGAATGGCAAGCATTGGTGTTAATATTACAGAGAGCAAAATACATGAAAAAATGCTCAAAGAAAAAAACATAAAAATAGAAGCCCAAAATGAAGAGTACAAAAAAATAAATCAAGAATTGCGGATAGCTAAGAATCATGCCGAGGAAAGTGACCGATTAAAATCGGCTTTTCTTGCCAATGTGAGCCATGAAATTCGCACGCCAATGAATAGTATTCTAGGCTTTTCGGGTTTGTTGAAGGAATCAGACCTTGTAAATGAAGATCAAATGAGGTATATTGGTGCTATAGAACATAGCGGAAATCGAATGCTTAATATTATTGACGACATACTTACAATCTCAAAAATAGAAGCAGGAACTGTGGAAATTACTTTTTCTAAATTTAACGTAAATGAGCAAGTAGAGAGTGTTTATGAATTATTTAAGGACGAGATTACACAAAAAGGAATAGATTTTAGCTACATAAACGGTTTGACAGACAGCGAAGCGTTCATAAAATCGGACAGTGAAAAAATTTATGCTATTTTAATCAATTTGGTTAGAAACGCCATAAAATTCACAAATCACGGTAGCATTAAAATTGGCTATGTTTTAAAAAGGAATAGTGAGCCTGCCGAACTAGAGTTTTTTGTAAAAGATACTGGCGGAGGCATCCGTGAGGAACAAAAGGAACTTATTTTTGAAAGATTTAGGCAAGGTAGTGAATCTCTTAGTAGAAATTATGAGGGGGCTGGTTTGGGATTGGCTATCTCTAAAGCTTTTACGGAATTGTTAGGCGGTAAAATTTGGGTTGAAAGTGAAGAACAAAATTTCGCTTTAGGTAAGGCGGGAAAAACGGTGTTTTACTTTACGATTCCAACTGAAGTTAAAAATATCAAATAAAACGAATATGTCAAATAATACTTCTAAAACAGAAAAAGTAAATCAAAATAAAGATCCTAAAATATTAATTGTTGAAGATGATGCTACTTCTGCAAAGATGCTTGAAATTATGATTGAGGATTTTTGCGAATTCCCTTTATTTGCTAAAAATGGATTGGAAGCAGTTCAATTATGTAAAAACAATCCCAATATTGATATTGTTTTAATGGATATTAAAATGGCTGAATTAAACGGTTATGAAGCCACAGAGCAAATTAGGAAATTTAACAAAGAAATTATTATTATTGCACAAACAGCCTATGCCTTACCTGGAGACAAGGAAAAAGCAATTGCGGCCGGATGTAATGATTATATTTCAAAACCCTACAGCCAAATCGAATTGACGGGCTTGATAGGTAAATATATTAAAAAAAAATAGCCCCATTGGTAACAATTAATTGATCAAAATGAAGTTTTACAAAACCCTGATTTTATTTGTTTTCTTAAGTGTTTCCATGGTTTCTTGCAAAGTTGTTGCATTAGACCCCGTTGAAATTTTAACTTTTGAGCAAAAACTAACAAACCTTTTCCCAACGGCTGAAATTACAGAAATGGAAGCTAAGGATCATTTTTCAAAAGCATTCCAAATTGTTTTAGATGAACCATTGGATCATAAGAATCCTTCAGCTGGAACCTTTAAACATTATGTTTATTTATCACATACCGACACAAAAATGCCGACTGTTTTAGTGACCGAAGGCTATAATGCGAATCCGAGAACCTACGAACTTAGCAAAATATTTATGGGAAACCAGGTTCAGGTAGAATATAGGTTTTACGGTAAATCGCGACCTGATACAATTCCCTGGCAATATTTGAAAAATGACCAAGCCATTGAAGATTATCATAATTTGGTGACCAAACTAAAACGGTTGTACACAGGGAAATGGATTTCAACCGGAATTAGTAAAGGCGGTGAAACGGTATTAATTTATAAAACAAAATATCCCTGGGATGTTAATGTGGCTGTGCCTTATGTGGCGCCACTTATTAATGGGCAGGAAGATAAAAGAACTGAAGAGCATATAAACACTGTTGGAAGTGATGCTTGCAGGAAAAAAATTACCGAATTTCAAAGAAATGTACTCAAAAATAGCGATGCAATATTAGTTGAATTTACAAACTATGCAGCTGTCAAAAATATGAGCTTTACGGAGCTTTCTTTGGAAGAAGCTTTGGAATATGCAGTCATGGAATTTCCTTTTTCTTTTTGGCAGTGGGGCGGAAATTGCGATGAGATTCCATCCGAAAATGCAAGTACTTCAGCTATGTTTAATTATATTAATGAGATTGTAGGTGTTTCCTTTTACAATGATCAAACATATAGCGATTTGCTTCCTTCATACTACCAGCATATGACAGAATTGGGCTATTACGGATTTGACACCACGCCAGTAAAAGATTTGCTAAAAGTTGTCCACCAACCAACAAATAAGCGTTTTGCACCTAAAAATGTGGATCTAACTTACAACCAAGATTATATAAACGAGGTGCGCGATTTTGTGGAAAATAAAGGAAATAAAATTCTTTATATTTATGGAGAATACGATACTTGGGGTGCTTGTGCCCCAAATCCGAAACCTCATGTGAATGCCTTAAAAATGGTTTTAAAAGAAGGTTCCCATAAAACAAGAATAGCTGATTTTTCTAAAGAAGACCAAAAACTTATTTACGATAAATTACAAAACTGGTTGGGATACAGCGTTACGATTTATCCGTTGGAAAAAGCCCCCTAACCCCCGAAGGAGGAAAAGAGCCTGATAAAATATGTCAGATTAAGTTTTTGAATTATAACAGCAAAAGTAAAAACAGGAATAAGGTTGATATTAAAAAGTCTAAAAAACCAAAAAAATATCATTAAAAACTACCCAACAATATTTTTCTGACTTTTATAAAAAGCATCTGCCTGAAATTGCAAAATTTCACGTGCTTTTTGTTTTTTATAATTATACAATTCTTTTTCATCGGCCAATTCGTTGTACACGGCTTCATTAATCGCGTGATCTGTATTTAGGAGTTTTTCGCGTTGGTTTGTCTTTTGTTGCATCCAAGTTTTTACTGAATTTTCAAGATCTTGAAGTTTGAAGTCGTATTCACCCTTTGGTGCAATCAATTTTGAAAAAATAGGGGAGGTTTCAATTGCTAAGAATAACAAGAAAATAAAAAATGAAGGCAACCAAGGCAATTTATTCAAGGCGTCTATTCTTGCCATTAATCCATCAAAACCATCGATGATAGGCTGTGCAGCATTAATTTGAGCCGTTTGTTTGTTGTTTAAACTTTTTATTTGAGCCTCTTGTTCATTAATTTTTGCTTTATTTTCTGTTTTAATTTGTTGAAGTTCTATTAAGGCTGCATCATGTTTTTCGCGTTTTTCTTTATAAACAGGTCCTTTCCCTAAAAGTTGCGTTCCTTTTCGTCCTTCTGCTTCAGCAATATAGGTTTCATATAAAGCATTTGCTGCTACTTCCTTGGCTTCAATTTCCTGTTTTAAGCGCGTTATTTCATTTTGTAGTTCTGTGATCCCAGGTGTAAATTGATTGGCGATTTGTTCTTTGTTTGCCAAGGTTAACGCGTTCTTTTGCCTTAATAAAACCTGGTTGATTTCTTTTTCAAACAGTTTCATTTCTAATGGTTTTGAAATAACTATCGCAATAATAATGGCCAACATAATTCTAGGACTTACTTGCATAATTTCTTTCCATTTAGAATCAGTTTTTTTGATGGTTGATACGATAAAACGATCTAAATTAAAAATGAGCAATCCCCAAATGAGCCCAAAAAAAATGGATGTGTAATAATTGTCGAAAACGGTATACAAGGCATAACTTGAAGCGATAAAAGCCATTACTGCTGTAAAAAACACGGTTCCGCCAATCCCTGCAAATTTTATTTGCTCGGCTTTTGAGCTGGTTTTTAAAATGTTGGTGTCTGCGCCAGAGCACATCCAAAAGAATTGATTAAGCATAACATAGTAGTTTGTTATGCAAATAACGAAAAAAAATTTAAATTATTTTATTAAAGAATTATTAAAATGACGGGAGAATAAAAGCGACATCAGAATTGGGTTTTTATTGTGTAGGCTCTGATAAAATGTATAATTAGGGACACGTTGCGAGCTGTTTGTTCTAAAAGTTAAAAAATGAGTTGCTGTTTCAAGAAATATATTATTCTATTGAGTAAATCAAACACCCTCCGGTCTGCCGTGGTCGCGACTGGGGATAGACTTTTTGCGTATTCTATGATAAAAACCAAATAATAAATCATAAAAATCAATTCAATTAAAGTTTGCATTTAACCGCTAACTTAACGTAAAGAAAATACGCAAAGAGCAAAGTTTTATGCTAAGTTCGCTAGATGGCTAAAATCTTCTTTGTGTAACTTCGTGACTCTCTGAGAAACTCAGGGTAATAAAAAGCTATTATACGGAAATTCACAAAGTATTAAATCGCAATAAATTAATTATTGGCCAATTTCTATTTTAACCACAAATGGCAATTTTGTTTTGGTTAACATTTGATTGCGCCAGACAAAATTGCTAAATCGTAATTCTTAAATCGTAATTCAATTTGTGTTAGTGATGGCAGTGGAAAGCCCACAGACACGCTTTTGGGCGTGGCGAGGACTTGCAACGAACAGCACGACCCCCCGCCTTTTCGGTGGGGGGGAACGCCCAAAACCCTATATTTATAGATGAGTTGCGATTGCTATTTATAAACCGTAGGTTTGCATTTTTAAAAATATAGTATGGAAATATCGATAGAATTAGCCGCACGCAGCGGATCAAAATGTGAATTATGCGGTTCAACAGAGGGTTTAAGCGCTTTTGAAGTGCAACCTGCAAAAAATGGAAATGAGGATGACTGTGTGGTTGTTTGCGGAACTTGTAGCAATCAAATTGAAAATGAGGATGCAGTTGAGGCGAATCATTGGCGTTGTTTAAACGACAGTATGTGGAGTGAAGTTTCGGCGGTTCAGGTATTGGCTTGGCGTATGTTAACACGTTTAAAAGCTGAGGGTTGGCCGCAAGATTTGTTGGATATGCTTTATTTGGATGAGGAAACCTTGGCTTGGGCGAAAGCTTTGGGTGTGATTGAAGAAAATACTACGGAAATTGTGCACAGAGACAGTAATGGCGTGATTTTAGAAGCTGGCGACACCGTGGTTTTGATAAAGGATTTGCCTGTTAGAGGATCGAGTATGGTTGCAAAACGTGGAACGGCAGTGAGAAGAATTTCTTTAGATCATAATAATGCCGAACATATTGAAGGTAAAGTGGACGGAATCCAAATTGTGATTATTACGAAATACGTTAAGAAAATGTGATAAAGTAGGGACAGGTTGCGACCTGTCCGTTCAAAAAGTTGGAAGAAAAAATAAACGATTAAACAATTCAACAAATAAACAAAAAAGAAGCTCAAATTTGTAAGGCGAATTTGAGCTTCTTTTGTTTAAGACATTTCCGTAAAATATTTATAGAACAACGGAATGGTTTCAATGCCTTTTAGGTAATTGAAAATACCAAAATGTTCATTTGGGGAATGGATGGCATCACTGTCTAAGCCAAATCCCATTAAAATAGTTTTGCTTTTCAGTTCTTTTTCAAAGAGTGCTACAATAGGAATACTTCCGCCTGAGCGTTGTGGGATTGGCACAACTCCAAACGATTCTTGGTACGCTTTGCTCGCTGCTTTGTAGCCAATGGTATCAATTGGTGTCACATAACCTTGTCCGCCATGATGCGGTGTCACTTTTACTTTCACCGATTTTGGCGCGATTTTTTCGAAGTGATTTTTAAACAATTCTGTAATTTCTTTCCAGTCTTGATTAGGCACCAAACGCATAGAAATTTTAGCGTGCGCTTTGCTGGCAATCACTGTTTTTGCACCTTCACCTGTATAGCCCCCCCAAATTCCGTTGACATCCAGCGTTGGACGGATGGAATTTCGTTCGTTGGTGATGTAATCTTTTTCGCCGTAAACTTCCTCAATGTCCAATGCTTTTTTATAGTTTTCCAATGAAAATGGTGCTTTAGCCATTTCTGCTCTTTCTTCTTTAGACAAATTGGCTACTTTATCGTAAAAACCAGGAATGGTGATGTGGTTATTTTCATCGTGCAATGAAGCAATCATTTTGGCTAAAATATTGATCGGATTGGCAACAGCGCCACCGTATAAACCAGAATGTAAATCTCGGTTTGGACCGGTAACTTCCACTTCAACATAACTCAAACCGCGCAAACCTGTGGTTATTGAGGGTTGTGAGTTTGAAATCATCCCAGTATCTGAAATTAAAATAATATCGTTGGCTAATTTTTCATGGTTGCGTTCAACAAACCAAGCCAAACTTACGGAACCAATTTCTTCTTCGCCTTCAATCATAAATTTCACATTACAAGGAAGTTGGTTGGTTGAAGCCATATATTCCAACGCTTTCACGTGCATATACATTTGACCCTTATCATCGCAGGCTCCACGGGCAAAAATAGCACCATCAGGATGGATCTTCGTTTTTTTGATGACAGGCTCAAATGGCGGCGAATCCCAAAGTTCAACAGGATCGGCAGGCTGCACATCATAATGTCCGTAAACAAGAATTGTAGGTAATTTTTTGTCAATTATTTTTTCACCATAAACAATTGGGTTTCCAGGAGTTTTACATATTTCAACTTTGTTGCAACCCGCTTTTTCGAGTGCGGATTTCACAGCATCGGCAGTTTTTAAAATATCCTTACTGAAAGCTGAATCGGCGCTCACTGAAGGTATTTTAAGGAGTTCAATTAACTCGGCAAGAAATCTGTCTTTGTGTTGATTTACGTATGATTTTATATCTTTCATCTATTTAAATTTATTAGCTCAAATTTACGCAATTTTTATTTAATTGAATTTATTAAAAAAGATAAAGATGTACTTTGCAATTTGTAAGTATTGTGTATATTTGCACCCACAATAATGCGGGCGTGGTGAAATTGGTAGACACGCCAGACTTAGGATCTGGTGCCGCGAGGTTTGAGAGTTCGAGTCTCTCCGCCCGCACAGAAAGCTTTTCGGAAACGAAAGGCTTTTTTATTTTCCAATATATATTAGAAAGATGGTAGTAGCGGAGAGACGAGAAGTTTATCCTACACTATTGAGAGTTGAGTTTCGTAGCCTGTGCTGAGTATGCCGAAGGACCCGCACAGAAAGCTTTTCGGAAACGAAAGGCTTTTTTATTTTCCAATATATATTAGAAAGATGGTAGTGGCGGAGAGACGAGAAGTTTATCCCGAGCCAGCTTGTCCGATAGGCAGGCGCAGTCGAGGGAAGGCTTGTAGCCCGCACTCTGAATAAGACTTAAAAGGCAATAAAACAGTTGATTAAATCTATTTTATGCTGTTTTGCCGAAAATTTACCGAAAACAAATAATGTCTTTATTGATGTTTGGTCGGTTTGTGCTAAATCCGATTTGAGCATAAATTGTTAAGAATTTATTTGCATTCATAAATTCCGATTAATGGGTAATTAAATTCATTATATTCATAATTATAAGTTCCTTCACTATTACCAGTTATATTTTCATTAGTATAATTTCTAGTTTGGTAATGCTTAAAATTATTAGTTGAACTAGAAATCCCTCTAAAATCTATAAATGAGAAATTTGAAAAGGGGTTTAATCTATTGTCATAATCTGAGTATTCGGAAATAGTTTGGAAGGTATTTCCATATTGTTCTTTTTTATAATCAATTTTTGTTAAATTACCATTGTTGTCATATTCGTAAATTGTTGTAATATCAAATTCATAATTTGGTTCATTGTAATCAACAACTGTCCTAATTATTCTGTTTTTATTATCATAATAAATATCTTCTGGATATATATAAGTATGGGTAGAATTTGGATAGTTAAAAACAGATATTTCATTTCTTTTATGTGGTAGAGAATTTGAATTATCATATATAAACTCCGAATAAGTGTAATTATCATTTAACGGAATTTTATAAATTTTTGAAATTCTTCCTAAGTTATCATAAACCAAACTATCTCGTGAGATTTCCCCAAGAACATATAAACCTGAATTTGGGGCAACATTATCATAATTTATTCTAGTCATAATTTTATTGCCAGAATATATTAATTTATGTTTATAGCTTGGTTCGGAACTACCTAAAATAGATACTTTTTCATAGTCTAATAATTTACAATTATATGATTTTTCTGTTGGTGTTTCATCTTTAGAACAGCTAATCAGCGTGATTCCAATTATTAAAAGTATTAAATTTTTTTTCATTACTAATTCAATTTTTAATTTATAGCCAACTAGTTTTATAAGATTGGGCTATATAGAAATTGGATATTTTTCCGATGAAGCAATATTATTATTGAATGATTGTTGTTTGTACTGGTTCAAATTTAAGTATAAAGTTTATAAGGTGTTGTGTGTAGTTTTTATTCGGATATTCTTTTCTTTAAATCCACTCTCTCGTGAAGAATTCTCGTGATTTCTACATAATTTTCATTTTGAGTTCTGTAAAATATAATATGACGATTCGTTTTCATTCCTAATAGACTTTCAGTAATTTCTTCATAGTTTTTTCCTAAAACTGGATTATCTGCAATATCTTGACAAGTTGAAATCAATATCTCATAATATTTGTCGGCTTGATTCTCAGACCAAAACTCGAAAGTATAATCCCAAATTTTCGATAAATCCTCAACGGCTTTATTGGTCAATTTATACTTCGCCATTTGAGTGTTTTTTCGCTTTTAGAGATTCAAGATATTTTTTCGGGTCAAAATCTTGAGCAATTCCGCTATTAATTCCCTCCTGAATTGCGTTTCTCAATGCAATGACTTTACTTTCTTCTTCCTCTAAAAGTCGTAATCCTGCTCGTATAACTTCGCTAACATTTTTAAATCGACCTTCTTTTATTCTACTTTGAACGAATTGGTCAAAATAATTTCCAAGTGATATTGATGTGTTTTTATTCATTTTGATAAAATTTTAATCAAATATACCAATAATTGGTATAATATCCAAATTCTCAAATTACACACAACGGTTTAGGGTTATGATTTGTGCGACTGGAAAATCGGAGATTTTTCGGGCGTAGCAAATTGTTTGTTGGATGTTTGTCGGTTTGTACTAAACCCGATTTGAGCATAAATTTTATGAGGTGTTGCCAACTGTAATTTATCGTACTAAATTATATTGTTCAAATCTTGCCTACCAATAATAGTCATTATCTCAATAATGTCATTATCAATTTTGTAATAAATACTATCAGAACCACAAACGCAACGCCTATATCCATCTTTTATAAAATCAACTGATTCAAATGAAAATGGTCGTTGGGCTATAATATCAAAATGCTCAAAAAAGGAGTTGAAATATTTGTCTGCTTGTGCTATTCCAAATTTCTTAACTCCGTAATGATGAATTCTAATTAACGTGAGTTCGATTTAAGCCATAATGCCATTATCTATTATTTCTATATTTAATGAAGGTTTTTTAGGGAAGAAAGAATATGCTATTAACCCCGACAATAAATTTGTTATGAAGTTGTCAAAACTTCTATGGCGCGTATGTTCAATTTGGCAGATATTTTTAAGTTGATCATTGACTGATTCTATGATTGCTCTTTTTTTGAGCATTATTTTATCGTGTAAATGCATTAAACTATTTTTCATGTTCTTTCTGATTTTGGTAACTAAGTGAACTCCATCAACAAAAAGTTGTTCAAATAAATCCTTACCCAAATACCCTTTGTCTCCAAATAATTTTCCAAAAATTCTCTTGTGAAATTTTTCGTTTTTAAGAGGTTCCCTGTCATCAACATTGGCTTGGGTAAACATAAAATCAAGTATTTCCCCTCTGTCATTTATGATTAAATGTAATTTGAATCCAAAGAACCATCCCAATGAACATTGCCCTTTTGTGGCTGCTCCCTTGAATACTTTGTTTTGTTTTTCTCTTTTAATATGACAAGCCCTAACTGGTGTGGAATCTATAAAAGAAACGCCTGTGCAACTACCCAAACAACAGGTTTTTAGAAAGACACCCATTGGAACCGCTGCCTTTTTCTGCAATTCCACGAATCTATTATAGGAGACTGTCTGCGGAAATTCACTTTTCAAGTGCTTTACAACATAATTCAAATAAAAATGTTTCAAATTTCTAAATTGGCCATAATGGAATAAAACCAGAATGGTAATTACTTCGCTGTCGGACAGTTTGAAGGAACGATTTCTTCGTTTTAAACCATTATTGGATTCAAGAAGGCGTCCGTCCTTCGCTTTTTCAAATTCTTTGCAAAATTCATCTATAATAAAGAAAATTTCAGTAATTTTAGAGGTAGAAATCATAGAGATAGTTTTTAGTTATATATTTGATTTTCAACACATTAAATATAAAAAACTATCTCTTCTTTTCCAAATATTTTATGCTTTTTTATATCGAACTCACGTTATATTAGGAATTGCTTTCATTATATTTAACCCTAATTCATTAAGTGAGTTGAATGCCAATTCTCTCCAATCTGATATTGTTTCCATTTTTAGTTATTAAGTTATGTTAGTTTAGTTATTTATTATGATTCTTCTTTTTGAAAAAACTTTCAGCAGCCTCCGCATAATTTACAGAAAACAAACTTGCTGTTTCCATAAATAATTTAAAAGCGGCAATATCTCCCATTACCTTTTTCTTTAGATCTTCTGGGACTTCTTTGGGTGGTTGCCCTATTTTTTTAAAAGGGTTATCCATAACATTAATTTATTTCATTATACAATTTAACAACTCGGGCTTTGGCTCTTTTAAGTCTCATTTTAACGGCGCTTTCTCCTATTTCCAGTGTATTTACAAGCTCTTTTATTGATAAATCATCTTGGTACTTTAATAAAAGAATCATTTTATCTTCTGGATCAGCTTTTTCCATTACTTTTTGTAATTTATCTACCTTTAATTGAAAAAGGTTGAAATCATCTGTTTCAATCAATAAATTTTCATTTTCTTCAATAGGGACAGATCTATCCTTCATTTTTTTTGCAACATCTCTATTTACATAATTAACACAAATATTATAAGTAAATGCATATAACCAAGTAAAAAACTTTGATTTCCCATTAAAGCTCCCAAGTTTTACATATAGTTTTAAAAAGACCTCCTGGGTAAGATCTTGCGCCTCATATTCATCTCTTGAAAAGCTCCAACATTTATTATACACAATTTTACTGTATCTATCATATAAAACACCAAAAAGCACAGTGTTTTTAGATAATACAATTTTATCTACCAGTTCTTCATCTGTCAAACATGTAAAAGAATCGTTGGTTCTCAAGTTTTAATTTTTCTAATATAGTTAGACACACTTATTTTAAAAAGTCACATCCTAAATTAAAATTAAGCTTTTTTATTGGATTCTAAATAGTTGTTTTCAAATTAAATCAACATTAAGAAACATGCGTAATCGTTCTAAATTATCGCTTTTATAGAAAATTTAGAAATTGAAAAAAAGAAGAAATTATATTTGCGTATTATTTAAAAAGTATCTTTATTTGCAGTCTATAAAAAGCCGATGTAGCTCAGCTGGCTAGAGCAGCTGATTTGTAATCAGCAGGTCGTGGGTTCGAGTCCCTCTATCGGCTCCAAAAAGCCTCTTCAAAATGAAGGGGCTTTTTTTATTTCTAATCCAAAAGAATCAATCCTGTTTTTTTATTTCAATATCCCTTAGTACATTAGCACTACAAATGCCGACATAGCTCAGTTGGTAGAGCAGCTGAATCGTAATCAGCAGGTCGTGGGTTCGAGCCCCTCTGTCGGCTCATTGATAGTGAAAAGTTTTGGCGAGAAGTTTATCCCGAGAAAACCTGTTTGAAAGGCAGGTGACGTCGAGGGAAGCCCCTCTGTCGGCTCATTGATAGTGAAAAGTTTTGGCGAGAAGTTTATCCCGAGAAAACCTGTTTGCAATGTTATTAAGTTAACACTATGACGCCTTTTTTATCATCCGATAAAAAAATGAATCACATCACGTTTATCGCACTATGCGATGCCTCGCCTACTCGGCATGACAAAAGGAACGATTAAAAAAACAAACTTATTACCTTGTCATTGCTTCGCCAATTCACAAAGACAATTCGCTAGGAGCGCCAAAATAAATTTAATTATTCGTTTTTAATTCAAATTTCGGGTTAAGGATTACTTCACTTATTCTTATTTTGTTTTGAAGTTCAGCAAACCTTTTTTGAAGAGGAAATTCTAGCGTTTCGAGCTTGTGAATCCCGCCTGCGGCCAGCAGCCAATATGTTCAACAGATCGCCACGCTACGCTCACAACGACGGATTGCAACGTAAAGCCTGACCCGTAGGGGAACGCCCAAAATAGTATAAAAATCAAACCGAATTCAAAAAATTAATTAAATCTGTTTTTTGCTATTTTATATTCATTAAATTTGAACGAATTTAAAATTGATGATTTAGATGCTGATAATTGGAATAGCCGGAGGGACAGGAAGCGGAAAAACAACTGTTGTGAATCAAATTATACACGAATTGCCCACGGATGAAGTTTGCGTAATTTCACAAGACTCCTACTACAATATAACCACGGACTTGTCATATGAGGAACGCACAAAAATTAATTTTGACCATCCAAAAGCCATTGATTTTGACTTGTTGGTTGACCATTTAAAAAAATTAAAAAACGGCGAAATTATTGAACAACCTGTTTATTCCTTTGTAACCCACAATCGCACCGCGGATACCTTAATTACGCATCCAAGAAAAGTTGTAATTGTTGAAGGAATCCTTATCTTTAACAACAAGGAATTGCGTGATTTGTTTGATATCAAAATATTTGTGCATGCTGATACAGATGAACGTTTAATACGACGCGTAAAGCGGGATATTGAAGAGCGTGGTCGAAATATTACTGAAGTACTGGATCGTTATCAGAACACTTTAAAGCCTATGCATCAGCAATTTATAGAACCAACAAAAAATTATGCCGATATAATTATCCCAAACGATCGCTACAATACGGTAGCCATTGATATTGTTAGAACCGTAATAAGCCACAAACTTTAGTTGATGACTTTTAAGCAAATAAAAAACAAACCAGTTGTAAAAGTTATTACGAACAGATACGTAATGATACTTGCAATATTTATTGTTTGGATGGTTTTTTTTGATGAAAATTCGTGGATAAATCATAACGAATTTGACAAGGAAATTGATAAGCTTAAAAGTGAAAAAGAATATTACAAGTCGCAAATTGATTCGGATAAAGCGTTTATAAACAAACACAATGACCGTGAAGAGTTGGAAAAATTCGCAAGGGAACAATATAAAATGAAGAAAGAAAATGAGGAAATTTATATTATTGAATACGACACAATTCCTAAAAAATAGCTATAATTATTTAGCAAATTAATAAGACCAAAGGGCGTAGTATTAAGTTATATTTCCGATTTTTGTTTCATATAACTTTATTATGAGCAGTTTTATTACACAAGAATTTCCGCCAGTTTCTGCTGCTGCCTGGAAGCAAAAAATTCAGGTCGATTTGAAAGGAGCAGAATATAATGAAACCCTTCTCACAAAAACCAATGAAGGAATTACCATCAAGCCTTTTTACCACGCAGATGACTTTGAAAAACTAGAAATTCCTATTTCAAAAGAAGATTTTAAAATTTGTCAAAAAATAATTATTTCATCGGAAGTTAAAGCAAATTTAAAAGCGATTGACATCACCAATAAAGGCGCAAATGCCGTGAAATTTGTTGCTAAAAAGCCTTTCGATTATATCTTATTATTTAAAAGCTTACTGAATAGAAAAATTGAATTTCATTTTGAATTTGAATTTTTATCGGAAGCGTTTATAGATGAACTTGCCAAATTGTTAAAAAACGAAACAGCGTTTTACAATATTGATATTATAGGCAAACTGGCAAAAACCGGAAATTGGTACAAATCATTAAATGATGATTTTAAAACTTTAGAAACGATTATTCATAAAAATCCGACTGCATTTATATTGGGTGTCAATGCCGATATTTATCAAAATGCCGGTGCAAATACCGTGCAGCAAGTGGCTTATGCTTTGGCAATCGCCAACGAATATTTAACAAGGTTTGGTAGTGAAATAGCCAATAAAATTCAATTTAATTTCGCAATTGGCAACAATTATTTCTTTGAAATTTCAAAAATCAGAGCCTTTAAATACGATTATAATTTAATGCTTTCTGCATACAATACCAGTGCCAATGCAGTTGTTTTTACCGAGCCAACTTTGCGCAACAAAACAATTTACGATTATAACGTAAATTTGCTTCGCACCACCACCGAAAGTATGAGTGCCATTTTAGGCGGCGCAAACACCATTTCTAATTGTGCTTATGATGTGCGGTTTCACGATTCCAATGATTTTGGCGACCGAATAGCAAGAAACCAATTGCTCATTTTAAAGGAGGAAAGCGGTTTTAAACAAGCACAGCACTTTGCCACAGATTCTTATTATATTGAAGCAATTACCAAACAAATAGCCGAAAAGGCATTGGACGTTTTTAAGGAAATTGAAAAAGGAGGTGGGTTTTTATCTCAATTAAAGGAAGGAAAAATTCAGCGAAAAATTAAAGAAAATGCGCAGAAAGAACAAGCGCAATTTGACGCCGGTGAATTGGTTTTATTGGGAACCAATAAATATCCGAATGAAAAAGATAACATGAAAAATGATATACAGGCCAATCCTTTTGTTGCAAGAAACCCACAAAAAACCCTAATTATTCCTATAATCCCAGTTAGATTGGCGGAAAAATTAGAGCAAAAAAGACTTAAAAATGAAGCGTAAAGATTTTTCACAACTAAAAGTTGTCAGTCAAACTGAGAAACATTCCCATTTTGAGCACGAAAATTATGTGGCAGGAATTGCGCCTTATTTAAGAGGACCATATTCGACCATGTTTGTTCGTAAACCTTGGACTATTAGGCAATATGCCGGATTTTCAACGGCAGAAGAAAGCAATGCTTTTTATAGAAGAAATTTAGCGGCTGGCCAAAAAGGTTTGTCCGTTGCTTTTGATTTGGCAACGCATCGCGGTTATGATTCGGATCACGAACGTGTGCAAGGCGATGTTGGAAAGGCCGGTGTGGCCATAGATTCGGTTGAAGATATGAAAATGCTTTTCGACCAAATTCCATTAGACCAAATGTCGGTTTCCATGACCATGAACGGCGCCGTTTTACCTATTTTGGCCTTTTATATTGTGGCCGCCAGAGAACAGGGAGTTGCAGATAAATTACTGGAAGGCACTATTCAAAATGATATTTTAAAAGAGTTTATGGTGCGGAATACTTACATTTATCCGCCAACGCCATCCATGAAAATTATTGCTGACATTTTTGAATATGCCAGCAAAAATATGCCGAAATTTAATTCAATTTCTATTTCTGGCTATCATATGCAAGAAGCTGGAGCAACACCTGAAATTGAATTGGCCTATACTTTGGCAGATGGATTAGAATACATTAAAACAGGAATTGCAGCAGGAATGGATATTGATTCTTTTGCACCTCGTTTGTCTTTTTTCTGGGCCATTGGGATGGATCATTTTGGTGAAATTGCTAAAATGAGAGCCGCTCGTATGTTGTGGGCAAAAATGGTAAAACAATTCAATCCTAAAAATCCGAAATCACTTGTTTTGCGCACGCATTGCCAAACAAGCGGCTGGAGTTTAACAGAACAGGATCCGTTTAACAATGTGGCACGAACCACCATTGAAGCCATGGCAGCAGCTTTTGGCGGCACGCAAAGCTTACATACCAATGCGCTTGATGAAGCCATCGCCTTGCCAACCGATTTCTCAGCAAGAATTGCACGAAACACTCAAATTTATATTCAGGAGGAAACTAAGATAACAAAAACAGTCGATCCTTGGGCCGGTGCTACTTTTGTTGAAAAACGCACCGAAGACATGGTAAATAAAGCCTGGGAATTACTTCAGGAAGTTTCAGCATTAGGAGGAATGACCAAAGCCATTGAACAAGGCATTCCGAAATTGCGCATTGAAGAAGCCTCTGCGAAAAAACAAGCCAAAATTGACAGCACACGCGATATTATTGTTGGCGTTAATAAATATATTTTGGAAGAAGAAGACCCAATAAAGATTTTGGAAGTGGACAATGATGCCGTCAGAAAATCCCAGATATTGCGTTTAAATGAATTGAAGGCAGCAAGAAATACTGAAGAAGTTGACAAAGCCCTCCAAAATTTAACTGAGTGCGCCAAAACCAAAGAAGGAAATTTATTGGAGTTGGCGATAATTGCTGCTCAAAAAAGAGCTACTTTAGGGGAGATTTCCGATGCTTTGGAAAAAGTTTACGGAAGGTATAAAGCAACTATTAAATCCATTTCCGGTGTGTATAGCAATGAAATAAAAAACGATCCAGATTTTGAAAAAGCCAAGGAGTTGGCTAACAAATTCGCTGAATTAGAAGGAAGGCGTCCTAGAATTATGATTGCAAAATTAGGACAAGACGGTCACGACCGCGGCGCAAAAGTAGTTTCCACAGGTTATGCCGATTTAGGTTTTGATGTGGACATTGGACCATTGTTTCAAACACCAAAAGAAGCTGTAAAACAAGCCATTGAAAATGATGTTCACGTTTTGGGAATTTCCTCATTGGCAGCAGGTCATAAAACATTGGTACCTCAAGTTATTGCGGAATTAAAATCTTATGGCAGAGAAGATATTATGGTCATCGCAGGTGGTGTTATTCCAGCTCAAGATTATCAATATTTATTTGATGCCGGTGTTGTAGGTGTTTTTGGTCCAGGAACAAAAATATCAAAAGCCGCCATCGAAATTCTAAATGTGCTGATTGATAGTGTGGCGGAGTAGCCCACAGTTTAAGCCGTAGGCTATATAAATTAAATTTCCCGTTAATTTTCAACAGTGATGGCACTATCTCCAAAGCATTTGGTATTCCAACAAAAAGAAGGCGGTTCTATAACCCGTTAAATAGCTAGAGAAAATTATTTATTGGTAAGAGGTATTACCGCTTCAAGGCGGACTTTTGTATTAGACAAAAACAGAAATTTTATTTATAAAAATACCGAAGTTAATACTGCTGAAGAAGCCAAAAAAGTTTTGGAAGTAATTAAAAAGGCTAAAGTTTAAAGACTAAGGTTAAAAGTTCGAAGACGGAAAACGGAAGCCAGAAGTTCCTCTGAAAAAAGGCCATTCTATGCATTAACAAAGTGATTAATCTGCCAGTAACGTTTCATAAATATTTTTAATTACAATCGTCATTCTTCTTGCTAAATCTAATATTATTCGTAACCAAACCATCAACACAGCCCCTAACAAATCAAGCTCTCCTATTAAAAACCAATCGATAAAAAAACCAAATATGTCAACGATTTCCATTCTGGTTTTAGCATTGAAAATACGCGCGAAAAAGCACCATGGTTTTTTATTTGAGTTTCATATTTATTAACTTGTAGGTGTGAAATTCCTTGGAAAAGGAGCATAATAATTAAACTATGCCCCTTAAATTAAATGGTTTATAACTTCTTGCTTTTTAAAAATTAAATCTATAACCAAATGCCAATTGATTATACTTTGAAAAATTTCTGGAAGTAAAATCTGCAAAAAAGCGTCCTTTTCCTATATTTAAATTGGTTCCAACAATAATGTTGTGGTTAAGTTTTATATTTCCGTCATCTCTTATGATTCCGCCACCAATTCCAGCATATGGTGTCATAAATTCAGAGTATATTAAGGCATTAAATGGGTAAATAAAATTTGCCGACAATCCAAAAGTTCCAGGGTTAGCGATACCGTAATAAAACTCTGGCATAAATTCAATTTTGGTATTTTGCATTCCGTAATTTATTCTTGTACCAATATTAAAAGAAGTTTGCCCACCAAGATTAACGCCTGTATACATTGAAAAGCCTTTATACGTTAATTTTTCAGATAAATTAGAAGGTGTTTCATTTTCAATAAATCCGCCTTTAGTAATTACTTCAATATTATCTGTTTCTGGATTTACTACAACTATTTTTTCAGTTGGAGGATTAATGACAACTGTTTTTTCGTTTGGTGGAACTGTCGTATCATTCAAATCAATTTTTTTAGAATTTAAATCTGATTTTAATGCAAGTTCTTGTATTTTCAAATTTAATTCTTGATTGGCGTCTGCTGCTTCTATCTTTTTATCATCAGAAGCATTCTTGTTACTTTCAATAATTAATTGTTCCAAAAAATCAATTCTATTATTCAGTTGTTGCACTTCACTAGAATTGGTATTTTCTTCTTTTTTTATCGAAGGATCAGTTTTTTCAAGAATTTTATCAATTAACATTTCAAGCTCTTGAGGAGACATTTTTATTAATTCTTTTGAGCCATTTTTTGATTCCGCTTTTTGAACTTCTATTTCTTTTTCTGCCATTTTTACAGCACTTATATTTTGATAAGCAGGTATGGCTTCCGATTTTTTAGAAACGTTTTCAACTTCGTTTAAAGCTTTACTGGTTTGTTTTTTTTGCTCTAAAACTTCAACTGCTTTTTCAATATTATTTTCTTTATTGGCATTCTCTAATTCAACTTGAAGCGAATCAAGTTGCATATTATACAGCTCTTTTAATTTGGCTAATTTATCTTCATTTTTACGTTTTTGAGCCTCCAGCCTGGTATTAAAATTAGCTTGTGTAACTTTATCTTGTTGGTCTAAAGCTTCATCTACTTGTGCCTGATAAATAGCATCAGGATTTTTAGATTTTGCTCCAAAAGTGAGTTTAAGTCCGGCATTGTACATGATATGCGTTTGCAGCTCATCTGGTCCGGTTAAATCCTCAATATTTGCGCTTGATGATACCATTCCCCTCATACCTCCTGATATTAATATATTTTTGCTCAACGGAATGTTTAAACCTAAACCTGCGGAAGCAAATTTTTGTCCTTTTTCAATGGTTAAATCATCACTGGCTAAATAGCTGTTTTCGGGATTTAAATAACCTCCACCCACTATTAAAAAAGGTGTCACACCGTTTCCATCATTGAGTCTCGCTCTAAATTCTATACCGTACATGGCCAATTTATCAAAATTAGTTGATAATTCTTCATTTTCTGTCGCTTGAAAATAGAAGGCTCTAATTCCTGTAAATTTGTTAAAATCAATACCAGCATAACCACCAATAAAGTAGCTATCCCTATATTGTGAATCAGTGTCAAAATTTACATAACTTGCCCCTGGTTCAATAATCCACTGAATTCCTTTAAAGCCGCCTCTAAATTTATTTAAATAAGCTTTGTCTAATGCGGATAATGTTCCCTGTTTTCTTCCACTAAGATAAATTTGCAAAGAAGCTTGTACGGACCAGTTGTATAATAAATTGCTTTTAAAATCGGCATCTGTTACACCAAAAGCAATTTTATCATCTTCGGTCAGTAAATTTTTTCCTGAATCAAAATTAAATGCCGTGTTTTTCCCCTCTATATTAAGTGAAACATTATCACTTATTTTGGTTTTTATACCCAAGCCTAAACTGGTGTATATTTGGTCAAAATCTGCTCCTTTATTAATTTCGATATTTTGAACCCCAGTTCCAAGTGTAATATATGGACTCCATCCTGAGGTGTAAATATTAGCCTTAAACTCACCACCCCAACGCGTTAAAACCAATTCTTGTGGATTGTATAATTCAGCATTAAATCCGGTAAAATTATAATTCTCAAAATTTGTTTTTAAATCATTTGATTTAAGATAAACGGCTCTCAATTCAAGGTATTCGCCAAATCCAAAACCTACTTTTGCGCCATATAAAACACCGTCTTCAAGTCCAGCTTTAGAATCCCACCAAGTATAATCTACAAATGGAGAAACTGTAAAACTGATGTCCTTTATTTGTGAATAAACATTATTTGCTATAAATAATGCTGTTATTGCTATTAGGTAAGTTTTATTTTTCATTTTATATTTTTTTAATGTTAAATCTTCTCTTCTGAAGGTATTTCAACAATAGTGTTTTCAATAGCTTTATTTTCTAGTTTAAGATTAACTATTTCAAGTTCTTTTTGTTGAATAGTGTTTTTGTCGTACAATCTTTCAATTTCAATCTTCTTTTTAGTTTCTTTATTTTTATCTAAATAATAAAAGGCCAGAACAAAAATCAGCCCAATCATTTGAAGCATTACCAAAGGGATAAAACTTAAAACAAAAAAACCAAAGTCAATATCTACTACAGAATTAAACAACTCTATATTAAGTATATATAGAAATATATTTACTATTAGATAAAAAAATAACAGTATGTTTCTCATTGTTTATAAATTAATTTTTTTGATTTTTCTTTCAATTGCAATAAGATTTTTGTTATTCAACTTATGTTCGTTCACTAAATCATCTACAATTTTGGTAGTTAAAAAAGCTTTATGAAGGGACTCGTTTTTGATATAGTGTCTTAAAGTTTCTTCACCAAACTTTGCAACGATTTCTTTTTGACGATTTTCTATTCTTTTGTGTTCTTTTTGCAAGAAAACCCTGTCTGAAAACTGATGTATTTTTTCATTGGCATCTTCAACCAACTCTGTTCCTGCAACATATACTTCAGCCGACTTTCCCTTTATTTTTTCGGTAACTAATGTTGCTCCTTCAATAACATTTTCAGCTACATTTCCCAAAATACTTTTTAAAGAATCTATTTTTGAACTTGTAACTTTATTTTCAGTTTTATTTTTTTTTGTAGCCATCTTGTTATTTTTTAGTCTTATTATTTTTTTTGTTTTTTCCAATTCTGAATAAAGCATAAAACACCACTATCAAAAATCCTATAGCAATGAACGCATACCAAAGTCTATTTTTTGTTTTTATTTGTCGTGTTTCTTTTAACAGATCTCCTTGTGCAGTTGCCTCCTTTGCAGCAATCTCACTATTTAATCCTGCTACAGTTGAGTTGATGCTTGACACTTTGCCACTCAACATTGAAATACGTGTATCAATACCTGCAATTTGTGCATTGATTTTCGTCTCTTCATCTTTGGCAAATTCACCTAATATTTCTTGGGCATTATAGTTTTCTCTAATTTTTGTGCTCAAAAAATTTCTTTGTCCATTAATAGAAACAACTTGCTCTTCTACATCGGCAACATTTCTGTTTAAAATTTTTACTTTGCGGTTTTGCTCATTTATTTTTCCGTTTATGCCTGCTAAAAGCGAATCAACTGTTACAAAATCTTTTGGAGGAGCACCTTTGTCCCAGAGCGCTTTTTTTTGGGCATCATAAACAACTTTTTCCTGATTAAGTAGGTCGATTTTTTTTGTGGCTAAATCAATTTCTTTTATTTGTAAAGCAGCTTGTTCTTCAAAATTTTCTTTTTGGCCTTTTAATTCATTCAACTTTAAGTTTACGCCCTCAATGCCTTTGTCGATTTTAGTGTCATTGACTCTTGCCATAGATTCCTTAGTGCTTTTTAGCACATTTTGTAGCGAATCTTTCTTTTTTGATAATGCGATAATTTGATATTTCACATCTTCCTGCGCTTCCAATGTAGCTTGAAGTTCCATGTCTATTGGCGCTGTTGTTTCTTTTACTGAAGGATTTTCTAGTAAATTTGTTTCATTCTTTTTACAAGATATTTGTATTAAAACAACAAACATTAGAAGGATTATTTTTTTCATTTGGATAAGTTATTTAGATTAAAATATTTCTATTATGATATGACACCAGTTTCTTAAATAAGTCACAATTTATTTTTTAAGTGACTTTTTAGCTCCTTTAGTGTCTAACTAAAAAACGAAATGAATTATGAAACTAAAAACACTACTGCTGGCAACTTTTTTAACCACATCCCTTTGTGGATTTGGTCAAACTGAATCTAAAGGAGTGATTTTGATTTCTGAAGAGAATTTAATTTCATTAATTCAAAAAATCAGGGCAAAAAGAGATGCTAATTTTCAGCAATTACAAGTGATTGAAAAATCTACCGACAAAAATATTGGAATTTTAAAAGTTGAAGAAACTCCAAATAATAGGACAACTGATTTAAAAGACATTAATGCAAAACTTTTGACTTTAGACTATGATTTGAAGTATTTAACCTATTTATTAGAAACCCAACGAAACGCAAAACCAAATACTGATTATATTGTAACAAGCCCAAATCAAAGTTATTACAACATTAATTCGGAACGATTAAATTGGCTTCAAAAAGAAATAGAACTGCTGAAAATGGTCGCCGAAAATCAATCGAAAGAAGAAAATCTCAAAAAACCTGTTTCTCTAGTTGAAATAAATACAGAGAAACCAGCAGGAAATTTGGTTGAATTAGCAAAAGAATCTCCTAAAAACACACCTATTGACAGCACGCTATCTCAGCGTATTACCACTTCAAGCGTCGACACCATTTATGTTAATAACAAAAATCAATCAAATTATAATAACCTAAAAAATGCTTTTGGAAATTATATTGAAAAAGTTTATTTTAAAAATAACTCCAGCAAAATAGAAGAAATTCAAAAACTTCAAAAAAGCACCAAAATATTAAAAGATAATGAAAAATTAGATGTTTATTTAAAAGGATATGCTAGCAATAAGGGAAATGCAGCTTACAATCAGAACTTATCATTTTTAAGAACTGAAACAGTGAAAAAACAGCTGATTTCAGAAGGAATCCATCCAAGTAGAATTTTATCCCAAAACCATGGAATTGACTATAATCAAGTTAATGAAGGTGAAGCAAGGCGTGTAGAAATTTCATTTATTATCAGAAATTAACAAACTTAACACCCAATATAAAACTTAACAATTAATTTTGCTTTGCTAAAGTATTTCTTAACCATATCATCAGCATAACCGCCAACAAACCAAGTCCTCCCATTAAAAACCAGTTGGTCATAAATCCGAACCTATCAATGACTTCCATTCAGGTTTTAACGCTAAAAATATGTGCGCAGGAAAACGCCATAGAATACAAAGCCAAATAACGGTCGTCGTTGCCTAACGGTGCCCTATATTGGCTAAATTATTGGTAGAAAGAAATGCCAACATTTCACCTAACACAATAAATAGCATACTCACTATTAAAATACCGCTCCAAGAAGTTGTGTTTAAAATAAGGTAACTCATTCCCAATAACACCAAGCTCACCTAATTATTTTAATGCGATCCAGCAATTTTTTTAGTTGTAGTGAATCTAAGGCATCTGAATAGCTAAAAAGACCAATTCAGGTTCGTGTATTTTAATTACCAATACACAAAAATCTACCGAATTACATTTTTAAACAATACCAATCTTATTGGGGAAATATTTATCCTGTGCTTTCTACAATAAATTATGGGTATTTATTTCATCGTCAATTATTATGGTTTTTATCATCTTATAAAAGTACATCTAAAATATAAGTTCTATTAAAATCATCGAGTAAATGAATTTAAATAAAAACTCATCGGTAAATAATTCATCTTTTTTCATGTCTGTATAAAATTAAACAAAATAACTTGAGTAATCACCCAAGCTATTTTTTACACTTACACAGATTTTGAGATACTGCTTTTTTCCATATTTCTATAATCTATGCTACGTTATATTATTTTTACTTTAAAGTTTCTTTGTTAGGTTTCACTTTCCATTCCTCAGAAACATATTTGTAATTTCCTTCTTTAACATCTTTGCAATGAACCATTATTGCCCCTTCTTTTTGCCAATAAGACGCTACTGTAAAACCTTTCATTGGACCATCTTCTTCGCTAGTTCTAACTTTTTCGTTATCTGCGTTTACAATAAATTTAACACCAACAGATTCATTCATCATTTCCATATCACCTCTTGAATTACCTCCAACAAAAATTGGTCTTCCTTTTATATAAGTTTGAATGGTCTCAGCCTTTCCACCATCCTGTGGAGTGGGAACAACCAATTGATCTGTTGTTTTTCCATCTTTAACAACAGATTTCACACCTATGATTCTATCTACAGGAATTCCTAATTCCTCAGATACAAATTTTTGATATAAATATTCTGGAGATGCAGTGAGAACCCATACCTCAATATCATATTCTTCTAAATTCGCCAATAATTCTTTCATTTGAGGATAGAATTTTGATTGATACATGTCATGAAAATAGTCTGATCCAATAATTGAAATTTGTTCTGGTGTCATACCTGCAAAAAAACGAATTCTATTTTCTACATATGATCCTCCTACATTATCTCCATGTAACATTTCATCAATAAGAGCCATTTTTTGTTTAGATAACTCATCATTTTTATTGGCATATGTTTTTTTTGCATAACCATAAACAGCTTCGTCAGCTAAATAATGAGGAACTTGTCCAAAAAGAGTTCCATCACAATCAAAAACTGAGATTTTTCTCTCTTTCATTGTTATGGTAGAGTTTAAAAAACTCTCCAACCGATTATTAACTTCTGCTGACCAGCCTTTTATTTCTCTATAAGTCTGCGCTTCTGTTACATAAGAAAACGAAAGGAAAAAAATAACTGATAAGGCTAAAATTTGCTTTGTAAAAATTGTTTTTTTCATGGTATTAAAAAATTTGAATCTAATGATTCGGTGTAATCTTAAATATTATGTGACATTCATCTACTATTTTTAAATGAATGAGAATAAAATTGCTGCAATAACAGCCCCAATAATTGGCCCAACCACAGGAATCCAAGCGTATCCCCAATCACTGCTCCCTTTTACCGGTAAAATAGCATGCATAATTCTGGGACCTAAATCACGTGCAGGGTTAATTGCATACCCAGTTGTGCCTCCTAAAGACAAACCGATTGCCCACACTAAAAATGCAACAGGTAGTGCGCCAATTGAACCCAAACCGACCGTTGCATGAGTTGATACACCTAAATCAATGCTTGGTCCAGCCAAGTAAAAAATTACAAATATTAAAACAAAGGTTCCAATAATTTCACTAATTAAGTTTGAAAACGTATTTGGAATAGCTGGTCCAGTACTAAAACAAGCTAACTTACCGCCTTCGTCTTCCGTTACTTTAAAATGATCTTTATAAAATAACCATACTAAAAACGCCCCTAACATCGCTCCAATCATTTCTCCAGCTATATATTCTGGAACTAAACCCCAAGAAAGTTTACCCGCTACTGCTAAACCCAATGTTACTGCTGGATTTAAATGAGCTCCACTATATGGTCCTGCAACTATAACGCCTACAAATACACCCAAGGCCCAACCTGTAGTTATGACTATCCATCCCGAATTGTTACCTTTTGTTCCTTTTAATACAGCATTGGCTACTACTCCATTACCTAATAAAATAAGCAACATGGTGCCTAATATTTCTGCTACTAGAATTGACATAATTTAAATATTTTTATAATTATTAATTGCGTATTTATTCTTCAATCCAGTTTTGAGCACATTTTACAGCTTTATGCCAGTAATGCAACATGTTTTCAACTTTTTCTTTATCTAATTTTGGATAGAATTCTCTGTCTATAATCCATTGGGATTGAATATCATCGACACTATCCCAATAACCCACTGCCAAACCGGCCAAATAAGCTGCTCCTAAAGCAGTAGTTTCCAGTGTTTTTGGGCGAATAATTTTAAATCCAAATAAATCCGATTGAATTTGCATTAACAAATCACTTGCTGCTGCGCCTCCATCAACTCTTAATTCAATACTTTTTTCACCCGCATCAGCTTCCATAGCTTTCACAATATCATACACCTGAAAAGCAATACCTTCTAGCGTTGCACGAGCAATATGATTATCTGTTGTACCACGAGTAATACCCATAATAACTCCACGCGCATATTGATCCCAGTATGGAGCACCTAAACCTGTAAGAGCAGGCACAAAATAAACACCACCATTGTCTTCTACAGTACTTGCTAATGAATTTATTCCTGGAGCAGTTTTAATTACCCTTGCGCCATCACGCAGCCATTGAATCGCTGCACCACCAACAAATACACTTCCTTCTAATGCATAGGTAGTTTTTCCATTAATTTTCCATGCAACTGTAGTTAATAAGTTATTTTTAGAGTAAACCGCATTTTCGCCTGTATTCATCAACAAGAAACATCCTGTTCCATAGGTGTTTTTTACCATCCCTGGTTTAGTACACATTTGCCCAAACAAAGCAGCCTGTTGGTCACCGGCAATACCTGCAATAGGAATTTTTGTGGAGAATAACGTTGATGCTGCATTTCCGTATATTTCGCTACTTTGTTTTACTTCTGGCAAAATAGCTTTGGGAATATTAAATAAATTCAATAATTCATCATCCCATTCCAGTGTATGAATATTAAGCAACATGGTGCGACTTGCGTTAGATACATCTGTAATAAACATTTTTCCTCTGGTCAGTTTCCAAACTAACCAAGTATCAACGGTTCCAAAGCATAATTTTCCCTCTTCTGCTTTTTCTCTTGCACCTTCCACATTATCCAAAATCCATTTCAATTTTGTTGCAGAAAAATAGGCATCTAACACCAAACCAGTTTTCTTTTTTATCAAATCAATATGACCTTCAGCTTTTAACTCATCACAATATTTTGCAGTTCTGCGATCTTGCCATACAATAGCATTATAAATTGGTTCGCTGGTTTCGCGATCCCAAACTATGGTCGTTTCTCTCTGATTTGTAATCCCAATAGCTGCAATTCCTTCACCAGAAATTCCTTCTTGCGCAACCACTTCAGCCGCTACAGAAATTTGTGATGACCAAATTTCATTAGGGTTATGCTCTACCCAGCCTGGTTTAGGAAAAATTTGTTCAAAAGGTTTTTGCGACACCCTTACAATTTCCCCATTATGATTAAATAAAATCGCTCTAGAAGACGTAGTACCCTGATCTAACGCTAAAATTAATTTGCTCTTCATAATATAAGATATGGTTTTAAATGATTGATTATAAAATATAATTTGAGGTTACTTGTTCATATTCCTTTACTTGGTCTAATTGCCAAGCTTGACTTTCTCCTAATTCAGCCGCCATGATTTTAGCAACTTGTGGCGCCATTTTGATACTTTCTCTTGCATCTAAAAGCTGACATCTGGTTCTTCTGGCTAAAAAATCTTCCACATTACGAGCCATTTCGTATCTAACTGCCCAAAGTACTTGTGCATTAATAACACCTAAAGATTCACTAATAAAATCATTCATTCCATCTTGCTGGGCCAATTTCAAAAGCTGATTTTCATCAGAACCATAGAAATATAAGGGATCTTCATGATTTACATTTTCTTTATATCCATGAATTTTTAAGTGTTTGGTTTTAGTTGGTATTTTAGCCCAACCATTTTTACTTTCAGTTTTATCCACTAAATCTTCTCCCATCTTTCTAAAAGTAGTCCATTTACCGCCAACAATCGTAAGCAAACCAGATGTTGATTCAAATATTTTATGGCTTCTGGAAATTTCTTTCGTTTTATTCCCACTATCTTTCGAGTACGCTAAAGGTCGCAGCCCGGCAAAAACACTTAACACATCACTTCTCTTAGGGGCTTTGGTTAAATAGCGGGAAGCAGTATTCAAAATAAAGTCAATTTCTGCTTCTAAGGCAACTGGTTCCAACGATTCCTTTTCAATTGGCGTATCCGTAGTGCCAACAACAACTTTGTTGTGCCATGGAACTAAAAACAACACCCGTCCATCATCCGTTTTTGGTATCATTATGGCATCATCGTCAGGCAAAAATGACTTATCCAATACCAAGTGAACACCTTGGCTCGGCGAAATAGTTTTTTCAGCATTTGGAGAATCCATTTTTAAAACATCATCTGCAAAAACACCAGTAGCATTTACTACCTGCTTTCCTTTTATTTCGTATTCCTCTTTACCTTCTTCGTCATAAAACTTAACTCCGCTAACATTGCCCTCCTTATCTTTTAACAAACCTGTTACCGCACAATAATTTAGAACAATAGCACCTAATTCAACTGCACTTTGCAACACGTTAATTGCCAATCGAGTATCGTCAAACTGACCATCGTAATAAACAACGCCAGCAGAAATTTTATTGGGATTTATGGTAGAAATACGGCTAAGCGTTTTAGCCTTTGATATGCGCTTGGACCTTCCAAGGCTTAATCTTCCCGCCAATAAATCATATAATGTGAGTCCAATCGTATATTGCATTTCATCAAATAACCCATGCGTTGGAATTATAAAAGACTGACTTCTAACTAAATGCGGGGCATTTTGCGCAAGCAACCCTCGCTCCACAACAGCCTCTCTAACCAACCCCACATCTCCTTGAGCCAAATAACGAACACCTCCATGTACCAATTTCGTGCTTTTACTTGAGGTAGATTTTGTAAAATCCGACATTTCAAGCAAAACAACAGAATAGCCTCTTGCTGAAGCTTCAAGCGCAATTCCAATACCTGTAGCACCTCCACCTATAATTATGAAGTCATATTCCTTAGTGTTTTCACTAATTTTATCAATCATTTCATTTCTCTTCATGAATCTTCTATTTAATAACTGTAATTATATCTATTTAATTTTATTGTAAACTTAAAACAATTCGAAACAATACGAAAGTATTTTTTATTTTTTTTTAAAAAGATAACACATCTCATTAAAATCAAATTTTCACAAATAAAAAACAACAAATATATTTTTTCCTAATCCTATATTATTCGTAAAATAAAAACTAGAAAAAGATTTTAAAAAACACTATTTATCAGCCTCATTATCATCACAATATCTTATGTTCTAATCATTTAAATCTAAATTTGCATAGATATAATTTAACTTATCTCATATAAAAATGTACATTTGTTAATAAAAATTTTAAAAATGCAATTAAATATTATTGAGCGCCATAAACAGATTCTAAATAAATTAGAGCAAAATGGATTTGTAAATGTGAATGAATTGAGTAAGGATTTTGGAGTATCAGTGGTAACAATTCGAAAGGATTTAAAATTGCTGGAAGAAATGAACCTTTTATTTCGATCACATGGGAGGGCAATACCAGCCAATCCCTACATAAGAGAAAACCATGTAAGCGAAAAGGAAAAAATACATATGAATGAAAAAAACAGGATTGCAGCAGCGGCGGCACAAACATTAAATCCGTATGACAGCATTATTATTGCTTCGGGCACTTCTGTAATTGAATTTGCTAGACATATTAAACCCATTGAAGGTCTTACTGTTTTGGCAGCTTCCTTAAATACAGCGCTTATTTTAGTTGAAAACCAAACTATTGACATCATCCAATTGGGAGGTATATTGCGGCGAAGTTCTTCATCTGTAGTTGGTCCTATTAGCGAAAAAATGCTTGCAGAATTCACTTTTACCAAATTATTTTTGGGTGTGGACGGTATCGACTTGGATTATGGACTTACCACAACAAACGCCATGGAAGCATCGCTTAACAAACAAATGATTGCCGTTTCGCAAAAAATTATTGTACTTGCAGATTCTTCAAAATTTGGCAAAAAAGGATTTGGTAGAATATGCGGCATTGAAGATGTTGATCAAATTATTACCGATTCTGGAATTGACGAAAAAACAAAAAAACAACTTGCAGAACTGGGTGTTGATGTAACTATTGTTTAAAATATTTAACCTATTTATTGCAAACAAAACGAAACTCATAACCATGGAATTGATTATAAACAATTTAATGAAGGTGAAGCAAAACGCCTAGAGATTTCTTTCATCATCAGAAATTGACAAACTAAATTTTCAGTAAAAAGCCCAACAATTAATTTTGCTTCGCCAAAGTATTTCTTAACCATATCATCAGCACAACTGCCAACAAACCAAGTCCTCCCATTAAAAACCAGTTCGTCATAAATCCGAACCTGTCAATAACTTCCATTCCGGTTTTAGCGCTAAAAATATGTGCACAGGAAAATGCCATAGAATACAAAGCCAAATAACGACCTTCGCTGCCTGCTGGCGCCCTATTCATGGCAAAATTATTGGTAAAAGGAAATGCCAACATTTCACCTAAGGTAATAAAAAGCATACTCACTATTAAAATACCACTCCAAGAAGTTGTGTTTAAAATAAGGTAACTCATTCCCAATAACACCAAACTCCACGTAATTATTTTCATTCGGTCCAGCAATTTTTTTTCGATGTAATGAATCAAAGGCATTTCGAACAAAAAAATTAAAAATCCGTTAACCGACATCAATAAACCGATTTGAACTTCTGTCATCCCGTGAACTTCCTTGTAAAACAATGGCATTGTGGTAAATAATTGTAAAAAGACAAAGGCCATTAGAAAAATAATAATTAAAAACACCCAATACGGTTTATCTTTATAAACAGAAGGTATTTTGTTCTCCTTTTCAATAATTACCTCGGACGTATCAACCCGAATCCTTTTTTCTTTCAGCACAATCCGCATCACCACAATAGCCGCAATACAGGTAATTCCATCAACCCAAAAAAGTCCTGAATAGCTTGAGACGGCAATAATCAATCCACCTAAAAACGGTCCGAAAGAAAAACCCAAATTAATGGCCAATCGAATCAACGTTAACGATCTTGTTTGGTTTTGAGGTTTACTGTATGCTTTGAGTGAAACAAACATGGCCGGTCTAAAAGCGTCGGCAAAAGACATCGTGATAAATATGCCAATGGCAAAACCTATAAAAGTGTGCACAAATTGTAAGACAATAAACGAAATACCCGATATAAACAGACTAAAAACCATCACTTTATAAAAGCCGATTTTATCAGAAAGCTTTCCACCAATCCAAGAACCCAACAAAGAACCCAAGCCAAAGCAAGTCATAATCCACCCAACATGCGACAAATCTAAGTGCATTTCTTTAGTTAAATACAAAGACAAAAACGGCAAAACCATCGTTCCTGCCCTATTGATAAAGGTAATTAACGCCAACCACCAAACCTCTTTCGACAGGCCACCAAACGAATCTCGGTAACTATTAAATGTTCTTTTTAACATATTTTTGGTTAAATTACAAAACAGCCTTTAAAATAGTTTAAAAATTTGGACGTTCCCCGCCAGCTGGCGGGGCGGGCTTTTCGCTGCAATCTTTTTAGCAAAAAAAAATGCTAAAAAGGATTTTCGCTTCACTCCCTAACGCATTGAATTAAAAATTAAAAACCTGCCTACGGATAGCAAGTAAGTAATTGAAAATCACAATATTTATAATTTCTAAACACAAAGTTAGTTAAGCGTTCTTAGCGTATTTTCTTTACGCTCCTTCCGTTTAAAAATATAAGCATTTTCCTCCAATTTCAAAACTAAAAAAGCCGACTTTAAGTCGGACTCAACCTAAAAAAATAATTGATTTCAATAATGCGCTTGCTATTTTTTCAAAATTACAAAAATTTGAGTGAATGCTAATTTTTAATTTCAATTTAATATTCTGTTTAATATTCTGTATTTTTGAACCTAAATTTAAAAATATGAAATATTCCCTAAGTATTTTTGTTGCCCTTATTTTGTTTTCCTGTGCTAAAAAAGCGGCTACGCATAAAGATGAAATCAAGTTATTTCAATATGATTTAAATATTGAGTTTGCTGATGCTACCAAATCTCCTTTAACCGAAGAAGACCTGAAAACATTTAAAACCTTGGAGTTTTTTGATATTGACGAGAATTACAATATTGAAGCCGATTTTGAATTAACGCCCAACACACCCATTTTTGAAATGCCAACCACCACCGATCGTTTGCCTTTGTACCGGAAATACGGCATTGCCCGCTTTACCCTAAATGGAAAAAAAATAGAACTTAACGTGTACCAAAATCAGCAATTAATGACCACTGTTGACTATGCAGAGCATTTATTTCTACCTTTTAACGATGACACAAACGGCTCCACAACTTATGGCGGAGGTCGTTATCTGGATTTAGAGATTCCAAAGGGAGATAGTAAAAAAATACGCATCGATTTTAATAAAGCATATAACCCATACTGCGCTTATAACCACACCTTTTCATGTCCAATTCCACCCAAAGAAAATTATTTACCTGTTGCCATTCCTGTTGGTGTAAAAGCTTATAAATAACGCATAAAAAACCTGTCCAGTTTTTGTAACAACTGAACAGGTTAAACCAAATATAATAATTAACCAATAACTATTCTTATAAAGAAACCACAAACACCAAGTAAGCATCATCTGAATCCGGATTAAATATCGCGGATGCAGATACGCCTAAACTAAATGAGTCGGTAATTTTAATGGCTTTCGCAACAGAAAGTCCGAAGTTAGAAACTTTATATTCCCCTTTTGTGGTATATATTTCATTTCCTGCCCCAACAAAAGCCTTCAATTCAGATTCTCCAACTTTGAAAGGATAACCCAATTCGGAATAAATTGAATTATTATCATCATTATAAACATTGACTCCTAACATAAAAGTTAATGGAAATTTTTCTACCCCATCAAAACTTAATGTTGCTTCACCAACGTGATTTTTTATTTTAAAATACCCATCTGAAGCTCCGTCTATAGGAAACGCATAATCAATAAATCCGAATGAAACCGGACCGAAAGCATAACTTGCGTACAAATCAAATTCTTGTCCAACCACTTGCCCACCAGTTTCATAAGAAGCCCAGGCACCAAGTGTAAGATTGCCAGATGTTAACTCAGCGTAAGGCTGAACAGCAGGAGAATCGGAAAATTCCAAACCTCTCCACACATATCGGCTGGCAAAATCAACACCCAAATCAAATTTGGTTTTTGATTCTTCTTGCGCATGTACGTTGCTTAATGAACATATGGCAACCATTAATAATGATATTCTTTTAATTGTTTTCATAATAGAAATGTTTAATTGTTAGCACTAATTTTTGGCAATATTTTTCCTGTTGCGTGAAATATCACCCAAACAAAAATTCAAAAAATTATAGGGGAAATAGGTGGCCTAAAACAATCGACCAATCATGTTCAAACCTATTAATGTTGGTTTAAACGAAAATCAGGGTAGGCATCCATTCCGTGTTCGTGAATATCCAATCCTTCTTGTTCTTCTTCCTCAGAAACTCTTATACCAACTGTTTTCTTTAAAATAATTAGTATGATAAAAGCAAATGTGACACAAAATACGCCTATCGCAACAATACCTATGGATTGCTTGCCCAACTGCGCCCAACCTGCCAATTCTCCAAAAATTCCCACAGCCAATGTTCCCCAAATTCCGCATATTAAATGCACTGCAATAGCCCCAACAGGATCATCAAGTTTTAATCTATCAATAAATCCAACACCTAAAACAATTAGGGTTCCTGCAATACTTCCAATAATAATTGCATCAGAAACACTCATCAAATCGGCTCCAGCTGTAATCCCAACCAAACCGCCAAGCAAACCATTTAAGAACATGGACAAATCAAATTGCTTGTGTCTCAGTAAAGACACTAAAAACGCTGCCAAACCGCCAGATGCCGCTGCCAAACAGGTAGTCACCAAAACCAAAGATGTTTTACCAGGATCGGCTGAAAGCACTGATCCGCCGTTAAACCCAAACCAGCCCAACCATAAAATAAACACCCCTGCAGTTGCCAAAGGAATATTATGTCCAGGAATTGCCCCAATAGTGCCATCTTTTTTAAATTTCCCAATTCTTGCGCCCAATAGCCAAACAGCAATCAATGCAGCCCAGCCACCAACAGAATGCACCAATGTTGAGCCTGCAAAATCATAAAATCCAAGATCATCTAACCATCCGCCGCCCCATTTCCAGGATCCAGTAATTGGATAAACAAGTCCGACATAAAAAATGGTAAAAATCATAAATGAACCCAATTTTACGCGTTCAGCAACCGCCCCAGAAACGATGGTTGCGGCAGTGGCGGCAAACATTCCCTGAAACAGGAAGTCGGTCCAATACGTATAACCAACATTGTAATCAGAAGTTAAGCCATTTTCAGGCATAGCCAGCCCAAATAAATTGATAAAATAATCAGGTAAAATACCGTTGATAAATGTGCCCGGATACATTAAATTAAATCCGACCAACGCATATAATACAATTCCTATTGAAAGAATAAATACGTTTTTAAATAAAATATTGATGGTGTTTTTTTGTCTCGTTAGTCCAATTTCCAGCAATGAAAATCCCAAATGCATCAAAAATACGAGCGCGGTGCAAATCATCATCCAAACATTGTTAACTGTAAATAGTGTGTTATCCATAATGTAAAAATTAGTAGTTTATTATTTTAATGAGTCGGACCCTCTTTCCTTAGTTCTTATTCTATATGCCTCTTCCACATCCGAAACAAATATTTTACCATCTCCTACAATACCCGTAAAAGCAGCTTTTAGGATTGCAGCAACAGTTCTTTCTAAAAACGGATCAGAAACAACAATGGATAAAAACCTGCGCTGTATATCGGATGTGCTATAGCTCACGCCTCTATACACATGCCCTTCCTTTTCATTTCCAACTCCTGTGACATCCCAGTAGCTAAAAAAGTTAACTTCAATTTGATGCAGGGCTTCTTTTACCTCATCAAATTTTGATTTTCTGATAATTGCTTCAATTTTCTTCATAATAAAGTGATTTTCTTGATTAATCTCTTGCCAAAAATATACTTATATTTTTTTACCCCCAAATTTTAATGGGGTGCAACTATAATTTTTATGAATATTTGTATTTTTACCCTATTTTTTTAAAGGCTACGCAATATATATTATTGTTTTTTGATAATCATACCCTATTTTTTTAGGGGTTGATAGTTTTCAAATTGGATTGTGTAATTTTTATCCCCTAATTTTTTGGGGGGTTAGCCTTTATTTATAGAATTACAAAAGAAAAAATGGACTTTTAAACTTACAAAGTGGGAGGAAACCTTAAATAAAGTGGCTAAAAAAAGACATAAAAAAACAGCTAAAAATTTAAAGTATTTTTAGCTGTTTTTATAAGTTGTTAATTGAAATCTGATAGATTATTTTAAATTCTTAATTACTTTTTCCGCATCAATCCAATTCCATTTACCAGTAACTGTTCCTTTTTGCAAGGTTACAATTCCTGGATTTGCCCTAATTATTGTTTTTAATGTGGTTTCATCACAAAACAACATCTCAAATTTTAAATCAAATTCATCTTTGATATCTAAAAAATCGGCTTCCAATGATGCTGTTAGTAAATAGACTTTATAGCCACTTTTACTGGCTTTATCTGCTATTTCTTTTATCTTAGAAAAGCCTTGCCTATCGCTTTTATCTATATTATAAGTCACAACAAGCATCACTTTATCTGCTGCCAACACATCATCAGTTAAATTGTCTCCTTCCATATTCTCCAAATAAAAATCGTGGATCAGTGGCAAATCTGACCCGATCTGTTTCATACCTTCAGGAATATTTTTACCAATGGCGTAAGGTCTAAAATCAATGATTGGCAAATGCACCAACACATGATAAGTTATGTAAAGAAAGACTACAAAAAATAAAAAGCTTGCCCATTTGGCAAAGGAAAGACTAATTAGCGGTCGAATATACTTTATTCCAAAAAGCAACACCAAAATAAAAGCAAACAGCACTACGTTTTTATAAAAAGTATCCCAAGGCGATAGTTTCACAGCATCACCAAAACAACCGCAATCGAGCACTTTATTGTAAAAAGCTGAATACCAGGTTAAAAATAAAAATACAAGAATCATCACCAACAAACTCCAAATAGTAAACTTTGGCAAATATCCCAACAATAACATAAGACCCAATAGTAATTCAGCCACAATTAACAATATGGAAAAAGGCAAGGCATAAGGAATCAAAAATTCGAGATTCAACACGTCTGAACCAAAATATTCTTGAAATTTATACGAAGAGCCCAAAGGATCCACCAATTTTACAAAGCCAGAAAAGATAAAGGTGAAGGATACAATAAGTCTAAAAATTAAGGTTACAAATTTCATGGGATCCTATTTATAGTTATTCTTTGGTTATTTTTTGTTTGCGTTTCATCATAAATTGCTTCAAGGCAATTTCGTAATGCGTATTTTATATTAATCCTATTCTTTAAGGAGGATTAAAGCAAAAACAGCATAATTTATCATGTCTTGATAATTGGCATCAATGCCTTCAGAAACTATGGTTTTTCCTTTGTTGTTTTCAATTTGCTTCACTCGCAACAATTTTTGGAGAATTAAATCCGTGAGCGAACTTACGCGCATATCTCGCCAAGCCTCGCCGTAATCGTGATTTTTATTTTCCATCAAACTTTTGGAGATGGCCACATGTTTGTCGTATAATTTTATGGCTTCTTCTATAAACAAATCAGGTTGTTCTACAACACCTTTTTCCAATTGAATTAAAGCCATAACCGAATAATTGACTATCCCCATAAACTCTGAAACTTCGCCCTCCTCTACTTTTCTAGTTATATTTTCTTGGAGTTGGCGAATTCGCTGTGCCTTAATAAAAATTTGGTCTGTCAACGAGGGCAATCGCAATATTCGCCATGCACAACCATAATCTTTCAACTTATTACTATATAATGAACGACATTTATTAATAACCTCATCATATTGTTTTGACGTTTGTTGCATATACCTTTAATTATTTCCGTAAATTTCGAACAAATTTAATGAATTAAAAAATCATATTAAAAGAATGAAGAAAGTTGCTGTTTTTTGTGGTTCAAGCATCGGATTTAATGAGATTTACAGAAATGAAGCCATAAAGCTTGGCAATCATTTTATCGAAAAAAATATAGGTCTTGTTTATGGAGGCGGAAAAATTGGGATGATGGGAGTTTTAGCCGATACCATGATTGAAAAAAATGGTCGAGTAATCGGTGTTATTCCAGGTTTATTGCGCCATGAAGAAGTTGCCCACACCAATATCACTGAAATGATTGTCACCAAAACCATGAGCAAACGCAAAATGAAAATCAGCAAATTGGTGGACGGTTATATTGCGTTACCAGGCGGTTTTGGCACTTTGGATGAAATTTTTGAAGCGTTGACTTTAGGACAACTTGGTATTGAAACCAAACCAGTTGGAATATTAAATACCAACGGATTTTTCAATCATTTAATTTTACAGCTCGATGTGATGGTTACAGAAGGCTACCTGAAACAATCAAATAAAGAAATGTTGATTGTAAGCGAATCTGTTGATGATTTACTTGCTCAAATGATTAATTATAAAGCGCCTGAAATGACTAAGATAATTAATAAAGTAGTAAAAAAATGAAGTTCATTAATTGCAAGGGAACATTAATCGACTTATCGACACCAAAAGTAATGGGGATATTAAATTGCACACCCGATTCTTTTTTTGATGGCGGAAAATACAGCAATTCAAAGGCGATTGTTAATCAGGTTGAAAAAATGCTAAGTGAAGGCGCAACATTTATCGATGTTGGTGCTTATTCGTCTCGTCCTGGCGCAGAACACATTTCAGAAGAAGAAGAATTGAGCAGAATTTTACCTGTGGTCAAGCTTTTAATCAGCGAATTCCCTTCTGTTTTAATTTCTGTGGATACTTTTAGAAGTCAGGTTGCTGAACAATGTATTCACCAAGGTGCTTGTATTGTTAACGATATTGCCGCCGGAGAAATGGACGCAAATATGTTTTCAACTGTCGCAAAACTGCAGGTTCCTTACATTATGATGCATATGAAAGGTACGCCTCAAAATATGCAACAAAATCCGACTTACACCAATGTTATCACCGACTTGCTTTACTATTTTTCAAAAAAAATTGCCGAATTGCATGAACTCGGTCTTAACGATATTATAGCCGATGTGGGTATCGGTTTTGGTAAAACCATAACGCACAATTATCAGTTGTTAAACCATTTAGCGCTGTTTAAAAATCTGGAAACACCCTTGTTGATTGGCTTATCAAGAAAAGGAATGCTTTACAATCCGCTGGGAATTACTGCGGAATCTGCGCTGAACGCAACAACGGCGGCAAATACCGTTGCGCTGCTAAATGGCGCCTCCATTCTTCGGGTTCACGACGTAAAAGAAGCTGTTGAAGCCGTTAAAATTGTCGCCTTATTAAACAATAAAGGATGAGAAAATTTTCGCTGATATTGCTCACTTTTTTACTGCTTGGCTGCGCAAAAAAAGAACTCAAAATCCCGACTTTGGCTGAAAAAGGAATTCAGGAATTACAAAATCATTCACAGGTTTGGATGTTTTTTGAAGTAAATAATAACGACACTGTTGCAGTTGTTAACAGAAAAAACACCATCAGCAGCACCCATTGGATTTACAATATCGACAAACGTTTGCCTTTAAAAGTGATTATTCCTTCAATAATTATGCTTCAGGACAAGCACGCGAATTCCATGCATTCAGAAAAAGGAATGCTCGATTATTTTAGCTATTCCGACACAATTTCGAAGCGACTTTCATTTCTGGAATTTGACGGCGTCACTTTTGAGACAATCGATGAGTTACCTCTTAACCTATTGGATGAAAACGCATCAAAGAATCAAAATTACCACAATATCAATCTGATATTCTATAAAAATAATGTTCAAATAAATGCGCTTGAAACTGATAAATCAAATTTTAAGAATGAACTTGCAACACTTGTTAAATTGACTGCTGAAAACAAACAGTCCATGCTTCATTTAAACTTTAATAGAAACCTATTGTATCAGGATTATTTATTTTACAGAACAATCATTCACAACCTTAGCAATGAAAACATTTTAACAAACAAAAACGAACTTATTTTCAACTAAAATAAAGATTGACTTGTTAACCAAATTAACTGTTTAACAAGCCATCTTTTTTTCCTATTTTTACAAAAACAATTTGAATGCTTGATTTTCTAAACTTTTCCTTTCTTGATATTTTAGACATCGTTTTGGTAGCTACGCTGCTTTACTATGTATATAAACTTTTAAAAGGAAGTGTTGCCATCAATATTTTTATTGGAATTGGACTTGTGGTAATTATTTGGAAAATAACCCAAGCACTACAAATGGAAATGCTTAGCGGATTGTTGGGCACGCTGATTAGTTTGGGCGCAATTGCCATTCTTATTGTTTTTCAGCCCGAAGTAAGGAAATTTTTGTTGATGTTGGGTTCAACAAATTTTACAAATCGACGAAATTTTTTAAAGCAACTCAGCTTTCTAAAAAGTGAGATTTACATTACGATGGATGTTGAAACCATTGTAAAAGCCTGTGAATCGATGTCGGCTGTAAAAACAGGAGCGTTGCTGGTTTTGGAACGAACACACAATTTAGATTTTGTAAAAGCTACCGGTGACAAAATGAATTCTGAAGTAAATCAGCCAATTTTGGAAAGTATTTTTTATAAAAACAGTCCGCTGCATGACGGCGCGGTAATTATAAAAGATAACTTTATTATTGCCACCAGGGCAGTTTTACCGCTATCCACAAAAAACATTCCGGCACGATTTGGGTTGCGCCATAGAGCCGCCATAGGAATTACCGAAAAAACCGATGCACTTTGTTTGATAGTTTCAGAAGAAACAGGTAAAATGTCTTATATAAAAGATGGTGAATTTATGCTATTCAAAAATAGCCAGGAACTTGTTGAAATGATTCGCCACGATCTTGGTTAATGCATGGCATTATTTAAGGCATAATACTGAAAAATAGTTGGTAAATAGTCTGTTAGGCATTATTACCATTGAGATTCCAAGAAGTTTGATGAAA
>DAIDMK010000005.1 GCA_027449025.1 Lutibacter sp.
AGGCAATAGTGCTCAAAGTATCAATTTGCTGAATTAACATATTGCTGAATTCATTTGTTTTTTCCTGAATATTAGGGTCGTTTGGATCAAATTTTCGCTGAAAACTTTGAACGGTCAGGCGCATTGGCGTGAGCGGATTTTTAATTTCATGTGCCACTTGTTTTGCCATTTCCCGCCAAGCCTGCTCTCTTTCGCCTTTTGCCAATTTTACGGCACTTTGCTCCAGTTCGTCAACCATTTCATTATAGGCATTTATCAAAGTGGCTATTTCTGTGCTTGAATCGCTTAAAGTAATCTTTTCATTCAGCTTGCTTAACCTTGTTTGGCTTATTTTTTCTGTTATGGCTTTTAATGATCGTGTAATATAGCTTGATATAAAATAAGCCATTAAGATAGCCAAAAAAAACATTATTGCATATACCATAGTTAGGCGGTACAAAAATTCTTTCAAATCCTTATTTTGCTCGCTATTGTCTTGCACATACCGTAAATTTAAAATCCCAAATGGTTTAAATTTATTATCGGTAATATAGGAGTAAGACGTCTGATAACTGCTGTCGTTTATCACTCTTTCGTTCACATAAAGATGTTGAAAATTATCGGAAATAGCTTCTAAAACTGAGTCAGACAGTAAGTCTGGCGCATCGCTTTTAACAAAACCTGAATGTGAACTTTTAACCAAATTCCCTTCCAAATCGTAAATATTGATTTCAGATTTCTCTATGTTGGAAATTTCATAAATTTTATCTTTAAAAATATAAGGTAAGTTTTTAGTTTCTAACGGAAAGGTATTTCCGCTGTTAAGCCAGTAAGTTATTGCGGCATGAATGGACTGTTCTTTTCGTTCAAGCCTCGATAAATTATATTCGTCGGTTTGCTCTTTATACTGATAAATGGTAACGGTGGCAATTAAAACAGACGCCAGTAATATTAACAATATCATTGCTAAAAATATTCGAGTACGTAAAGAATGCCGTTTAATTTTCATGCCAAAATTTGAAGTAAATATACTTAATTAATTTGATGGATACCAACAATAAGCATACCAGTAAAGCTTTCTAATTCAGCTAAATTTATTGAATGTTTTTCTTACCTTATTTTTTATTGATGATGAGGTTTTATAAAATAAGGAAAATCCTGATAAAATTGTAATAATTCCCAATACCGAAAAAACACGAAGGGCGGTAAACTTCCTGTCTCCACAGAAATTAATTGTGATATCAAAAACCCATTTTCGAAAAATCGAAATTGTGCAAATTGTTCCTGTAATGTTTCTATCAACTTAACCGAGTGTATCGAGTCAATGTCTGCAAATGTTTTTAAGGAGTCTGTTCCTTTTTGAATTTGAGAAAAATCAATCGCCTCCACATACTTTTTCTTGTTTCAGCAATGTTTCTCCGTGCACATCATCCATATTATTCCTGCTGAAATACAATCACCCAATACCCAAAAAAAGAATTGCACACCAATAAAAACACCCAATTACCAATGTGTTTTTCGTGTGTTATAATTGATGTTTTATTTATACCGGAGTTTAAAGAAAATAAGCAACAAAGCCAAAAAACCGGTAATTGCATTTGCAAAAATCATCGCAAAACTGTTTATGGATATCCCATAAATTAACCACAAAATGATGCCAACAAAAAACACTAAATACATGGTTAACGACAAACTTTCTGCCGATTTTGTTTTCCATGTTTTGTACACCTGAGGCACAAATGCCGCAGTTGTTAAAACGCCGGCAATCAACCCAATTATTTCGTTATTGTCTATCATTCTTTTTTACCCAACAATATTTATAATTTTTCCCGGTACAATAATTACTTTCTTTGGTTCGCGACCTTTCAATTGCTCTTGTGTTTTTTCATGAGCCATTACCGCATCTTCTATTTCTTTTACGGAGATATCCAAAGGCAATGCTATTTTAAATCGCATTTTACCGTTGAATGAAACCGGATATTCCTTCATGCTTTCAACCAAATATTTTGGCTCAAAAACAGGAAAATCTACTGCTGAAATTGATGTTGTATGTCTTAAATTTTTCCATAATTCTTCGGAAATATGCGGTGCATAAGGCTCCAGAAGAATTGCCATTGGCTCTAAAATTGCGCGCTTGTTGCATTTTAAGGCTGTTAATTCGTTAACGGCAATCATAAAAGTTGAAACCGAAGTGTTGAAGGAGAAATTTTCAATATCTTCTTCCACTTTTTTAATGGTTTTATGCAAAATTTTAAACTCTTCTTTTGATGGCTCTTCGTCTGAAACTGAAAATTTATTTTCAACTATATACAATTTCCATAATTTCTTTAAAAAGCTAAGAACTCCAGAAATTCCAGAAGTCTTCCAAGGTTTTGACTGTTCCAGCGGACCTAAAAACATTTCGAACATCCTTAAACTGTCGGCACCATATTCCTCACAAATTTGATCCGGATTTACCACATTGTATTTGGATTTCGACATTTTTTCAACCTCGCGACCGCAAATATATTTTCCGTCTTCTAAAATAAATTCAGCATCTTTATATTCAGTTCTCCAATTTTTAAATGCTTCAATATCTAATTCATCTGAAGCATTTACAAAAGAAACATCTGCGTGAATTGGCGTAAAGCTTGACCATTCCTTTTCTGAAGAGTTGGTGTCGCAAAAAGTTAATAAATCAACTTGGTCGGATATTACCTTTTTGTCCGTATGTTCAATTGTACTCCTTTCTTTTGTAATCCTCTCCATTATTGGTTTACTGACAAAAATAGTTTTCTTTGCCATCTCTGAATCATTTCCCTTTCCAAATTCCCACCTATAAACATAAGCACTTGTCCCAGTAATCATTCCCTGATTAATCAACTTTTTAGCATATTCATCAACAGGAACAAGCCCTTTGTCGAACAAGAATTTTTGCCAAAAACGAGAATACAATAAATGTCCGGTTGCGTGTTCGCTGCCTCCAATATATAAATCTACATCTTGCCAATAATTTACGGCTTCTTTGCTTACAAATTCTTCAGTATTTTCCGGATCCATATACCTATTAAAATAGGAAGAACTTCCTGCCCAGCCAGGCATGGTGTTTAATTCTAATGGAAAAACGGTTTTATTATCAATTAACTGATTACTTACAACTTCCAACTTTATAGTGTCCCAAGCCCAAATAGTTGCGTTTCCCAATGGTGGTTTTCCGTCTTCTGTAGGTAAATATTTCTCCACTTCTGGCAACACAATTGGCAACTGTTTTAAGTCAATCATTTGTGGCAAACCGTTTTTATAATACACAGGAAATGGTTCTCCCCAATAACGCTGACGGCTAAAAACAGCATCGCGCATGCGATAATTCACTTTTCCGTAACCAAAACCTTCTTGTTCTATTTCATGGATAATACGTTTCAATGCTTTTTTGTAAGGCAATCCGTTCAAAAAATCAGAATTTGTAATCACCGAGTTCTCTTTATCTGCATAGGCGCCTTCAGAAATATCTATACCTTCAAAAATATTAGGAATTTCCAAATTGAAATGCTTCGCAAAATCATAATCGCGCTGGTCTCCGCAAGGAACTGCCATTACAGCGCCGGTTCCATAACCCGCCAACACATAATCGCCAATCCAAATTGGCACTTTTTTACCAGAAAATGGATGCAATGCATACGCCCCGGTAAATACCCCAGATATGGTTTTTACATCGGCCATCCGTTCCAATTCACTACGTTTTGCGGTTGCCTTCACATAAGCTTCAACAGTTTCTTTTTGTTCAGGTGTGGTAATAATTGACACCAAATCGTGTTCGGGCGCTAAAGTCATAAAACTTACACCAAAAATGGTGTCGGGGCGTGTGGTGAAAACCTCAATCTTATGAGATTGCTTCGTTTCACTCGCAATGACGTCAAAAGAAACCATCGCACCTTCACTTCTACCAATCCAATACGTTTGTGAATCTTTTAAAGGCTGTGGCCAGTCTATCTTCGCCAATCCATCCAACAAGCGTTGTGCGTAAGCAGTGATTCGCGTACTCCACTGCATCATCTTTTTACGAATAACCTGGTGGCCTCCGCGTTCAGAAACACCGTTCACAATTTCATCATTTGCCAATACCGTTCCCAAGCCAGGACACCAGTTTACCTCGGTTTCCGATAAGAATGTTAATCGGTATTGCAACAGTATTTTTTGTTGTTTTTCTTCTGAAAAGTTTTTCCATTCTTCCGAAGAAAATTTTTCGATATCTGCATCGCAAGCTGCTTTTACTTCACTGTTTCCTTCAGAAGAAAATATGGCAATTAAGGTTGAAATATCCTCAGCTTTATCAGTTGTTTTATTGTACCAGGAATTAAATAATTGGGTGAAAATCCACTGTGTCCATTTGTAATAATTGGGGTCAGAGGTACGTACTTCACGCGACCAATCGAATGAAAATCCGATTTTATCCAATTGTTTTCTATACGTTTTTATATTTTCTTCAGTGGTAATTGCAGGATGTTGGCCTGTTTGAATGGCATATTGCTCAGCTGGCAACCCGAAAGAATCGTAACCTTGCGGATGCAATACATTAAATCCTTTGTGACGTTTATAACGTGCATAAATATCGGAAGCGATGTAACCAAGCGGATGGCCAACATGCAAACCGGCACCAGACGGATAGGGAAACATATCCAGTACGTAATATTTTGGTTTGGTTGAATTTCCTTCGACTCCGCTCAGGGCAGGGTTTTCTGCTTTAAACGTTTGGTTTTCTGCCCAATACTTTTGCCAATCGGCTTCTATCTTTCTAAAATTATATTCCATACTGCTATTCCATTTCTAAAGATGCGAAGTTACGTTTTATATAGAAAACTGTAAAATGTTTGTTTTGAATAATCACCTCAGATTATAAATTGGATTAAATGATTAAATAGTACCAGTTTATTTTTAGCAAAAGATGTAAATTTCAACTTTCTATCAATAAAAATATCTTGAACAAATTCAACTATAAAGCGCATTTGGCTTTGCTTGGCGCCAACATTATTTACGGAATTAACCATGTTGTGGCCAAAGGTGTGATGCCTAATAAAATAGGGCCTTCTGCATTCGTTTTTTTAAGAATTTTTGGCGCCGGATTGTTATTTTGGATGATTAAATCGTTTATCAAAGAAAAAATCCAAAAAAAGGATTTTCCATTGCTAATTCTCTGCGGGTTTTTGGGCGTCGCCGCCAATCAATTATTTTTCTTTAACGGCTTAAGTTTAACCTCTCCAATAGATGCATCTATAATCATTACCGCGGTTCCGGTTTTGGTGTTGATTTTTAGCGCCTTTATTTTGAAAGAAAGAATTACGCTCATTAAACTTATTGGCATTGCACTTGGCGCTACCGGAGCGGTTATTTTAATTTTATATGGTAAAAAAGCTGGCGGAACCAGTTCAATTTTAGGAAATTTATTTGTTTTTATAAACACCAGCACTTATGCCTTATATTTGGTTTTGGTGAAACCTTTGATGAAAAAATACAACCCAATTACCATTGTTAGTTGGGCATTTTTATTCGGATTTCTGTTTATGTTTCCTATAGGCATCAACGATTTGCTAAGTACAGATTTCGCCGCATTTACGTCGCATACCTACCTAACAATTGCGTTTGTTGTGCTCGGAACTACCTTTTTAACCTACTTATTTAATATTTATGCCTTAAGTAAAGTAGCGCCTTCCGTAGCAGGCAGTTATATTTATTTACAGCCCGTGGTCAGTTTTATTATGGTAGCCATTTATGCTTTCGTCTTAAATTTTGATGAATACGCGCAAGACATTGGTTTTGTTAAAATTTTCAGTTGTTTAATGGTCGTTGTTGGGGTCTATTTAATAAGTAAAAAAACGAATATTCCTTTAATTTAACAATCTTCTGGGCGTTCCCCGCCAGCTGGCGGGTCAGGCTTTTCGCTGCAATCTTTTTATCGACGAAAAATCGCTAAAAAGTATTTTCGCTGCAATCCTTAACGCGGGTTGAATTACGATTTTAAAAAAATTATGAAATGAACTTTCAAATTTTTCAACTTTTTCTTAAATTCCCCCTTTGGGGGTTAGGGGGCTTCCGGCCTTTTTTTCCTGCGGCAACAAACAATAATATATAAAAGAATTTGTTGGCGTCGGAATTCCCAATTCCAAACCCATTTTTACTACTGCGCCGTTTTGCGCTTCCAATTCCGATGGTTTTCCTTCCAACACATCACGTTGTAGTGATGAAGTTGTGTCGTAAGGCTGGGATTCCATTATCTGAAATTGCTTTTCAACAATGGTTTCCGGTAAAGAAATGCCTTTTGCTTTTGCTACAAGCACAATTTCCTTAGCAGTTTGGTTCATTATTTCTTTGAGTTGCGGCGAGGAAATTATTTCGCCAAGCGTTGCTCTTGTTAAGGCGCCAATGGCGCTGATTGTAGAAATAAATAAAAACTTAGTCCATATTTCTGTTTGAATATTCTCTGCCAATTTGGTAGTGATGCCGGCGTTTAAAAATAATTTTTCAAGGGAAAACGCTCTTTCGGTTTTCACATTGTCCAGTTCTCCAAATACAATGGTGGGTTCAAAAGAAATATGATTTATGATGCCAAAATCTTCAATTTTACTCACCACTTTACACAATCCGCCCAATAAATGCTTTTTATTGATAACTGCGCCCAAAACTTCGGTATTGTTTACACCGTTCAGCAACGATATAACCATCGTTTTTTCACTTAATACCTGATTAATTTCCTTAGCTGCAGTTTCTAATTGTCGCGCTTTTACGCAAACCAAAATTAAGTCGATGTCTGTAACTTCAGCAATGTTGGCAGTGGCATGTGCAGGATACACCATATAATCGCCTTTCGGACTTATTAGCTGCAACCCATTCTTTTGTATAGCTTCCAAATGTTTTCCTCTGGCAATAAATGTGATGTTATTTCCGGCTTGTGCCAATCGGGCGCCAAAATAGCCACCAACACCGCCAGTTCCGTATATTACAATGTTCATGAATTCAATATTTATAGTCAAAAATAAAGTTTTAAATGCTATTTTGAACTAAAAACCCATATTTTTTGTAAATCTATTTTTTATATTTAGACTTGTCTAAATATTTTGTTATATTTGTCTAAATGTAAATTTTTATGTTATTATCACAAACAGAGGAAAATTATTTAAAAGCCATATACAGCTTGGGTTATGCCAATTCCAATAAAGTTAGCACCACGCTAATTTCAGTTGAATTAAATACAAAAGCATCTTCTGTTTCGGATATGATTAAAAAATTTGCAGATAAAGAGTTGGTTCATTATAAAAAATATCAGGGCGTTTCTTTAACTGAAATTGGACGTAAAAAAGCCATAGAAATAATCAGAAAACACAGGTTGTGGGAGGTTTTTTTAGTGAATAAGCTCCATTATAATTGGGATGAAGTTCATGAATTGGCAGAACAGTTGGAGCATATCAAGTCTGAAACTCTAATTGATAAATTAGAAACATTTTTGGACTTTCCAACACACGACCCACACGGCGACCCAATTCCCGATAGAAATGGCAATATTGAATATCATAAAAACATGATGCTTTCTTCCATAGAAAATGGTGAATCCTGTGTTGTTATCGGATTTAAAGATGCTTCTGACTCGTTTTTAAAATTTTTAGACAAACTACATATTAAATTGGGAAGTCCCTTGAAAGTGCTTTCAAAAGAACCATTTGACAATTCAATGATTGTTGAAACGGAAAGTGGTTCAATATCCATCTCAAATCAAATTTCAAAAAATTTATTCGTAAAAAAAATATAATATATGGAACAAATTATTTCCTACTTCGAAAGTATTGATCCAATTTTAGCGGCATTATATGCAACTTTATTCACTTGGGCCTTAACAGCCTTAGGCGCGGCTTTGGTGTTTTTATTCAAAGGCATGAACCGTGCATTATTGGATGGAATGTTAGGTTTTACAGGTGGCGTTATGGTAGCAGCCAGCTTCTGGAGCTTGTTGGCTCCGGGAATAGAAATGAGTCCGGGAGTAGGATTTGTAAAGGTAGTCCCTGCAGTTGTAGGCTTTGCCATGGGCGCATTATTTTTATTTGGATTGGACAAAATTTTGCCCCATTTACACATCAACTTTAAAGAATCTGAAAAAGAAGGTGTAAAAACACCATGGCACAGAACCACGCTATTGGTGCTTGCAATTACCTTGCATAATATTCCTGAAGGATTGGCTATTGGTGTTTTATTTGGTGGTGTTGCTGCTGGTTTTGATGGCGCAACCATTGGTGGCGCGGTTGCCCTTGCTATTGGAATTGGACTTCAAAACTTCCCTGAAGGATTTGCGGTTTCTATGCCGATAAGAAGACAAGGAGTGAGTAAATTTAAAAGTTTTATGTACGGACAATCTTCAGCAATGGTTGAACCGATTGCAGCCGTAATTGGTGCTTGGGCGGTTATGACATTTCAGCCAATTTTACCTTATGCCTTGGCTTTTGCTGCCGGTGCCATGATATTTGTGGTGGTAGAAGAGGTAATTCCAGAAACGCAACGAGATAAATATACGGATATAGCTACCCTAGGTTTTATTGGCGGATTTATTGTTATGATGACTTTGGATGTTGGGTTAAGTTAAAAGCTCCTAAATACCAATGGGTGATGTTATTAAGTTAAGCGTTAAATAACTCTTTTACAACAAGTTAAGATTTTAAATCTGGAGCTTTTTTAACTATTTTTTACATTTAGATTCCGTTAGACCTTATTTGTTCAAGATATTGTTCAAATAAGTGTTTGATGATACAACAAAATGTCTTTTAAATTTTCGATTACATTTGTTTAGACATCTTGTTATGGAGTTGCATCGCTGAAAACAGGATAAGCCCGCCCACATTTTTGAGCGGAACGCCCACCAAAAAGTCGGGCAAACCTAAAAACACCTTAAATGCTATTGTTATTTTTTGGCAATAATGGTCACTTGAAAATCGAAATCATCGTTCACAAACTTGTCTTTTAAATCGTTAAAAAAAGATTTCGATTTGTGTTTCACATTAAAATCGGCTCTATTAATTTGAAAAGTGTCGCTTGTTAAGATAATAATATCATTATTGACTTTAAGGGAGGCAAGGAAAGATAATTGTTTGGTAATACCTTTAATTGTCATGTTTCCTATAACTTGAATTTTTTCTCCTTTATTTGCGATTTCAGTAATTTCAAATATGGACGTTGGATACGCTGCTATTTCAAAAAAGTCTTCCGATTTTAAATGGCTTTCTAATTTTGCACTACCGTCATTGTCTTTAATGGTGTTCATATCGGCAACAAAACTACCGCCAGTTAGTATTTTATTTTCTATGGTAATATTTCCTGAAGCCAGTGTAATTGCGCCCGTATGATCGCCTGTTGGTTTGTATCCTTTCCAAGTTAATTTAGAATTTTCAATATCCACCTTGAAATTGTCTTGTGCAAAAACGGATTGGCTCACAAAAGAAAAAGCGGTAAACGCAATTGAAAATAGGGTTAATTTCAATTTTTTCATGTATTTCGTTATTTATAATGATTATTAATAACTGTAATGATACTAAAAAAACTGCTACTTTTTCTTAATAAAGTTGTTTATCTATTTAAACAAATCCAATTATACCTTTTTTAGCACAATTTGCTCTAAATTTTTATTTACAATCATTTTGTAAAACTCTTTTATTTCATCATAATTTGTTGAAGGAAAAATAGGAGTGCTTATTTGTAGTAAAGAATAAACATTAATCATATTTTTTTCAATTTTTATGTTAAATCTATAGGTTCCATAATTTTCCCGCAGCCCAATTGCAATATTCTCAGGAAAAGATTCAACAACATATCCCTCAGGAATTTCAATACTTACCATATTGTCGACTAAAAATGGAGTGCCGAAATCTATTGGATAATCTCTTTTTTCCAGTTTAAAAGGATTCTTTGTCAAAGCATCAAAAAATAAAGGCTTGAAATAAATTTTATCACCTATTTTTTCCGACAAATCTTCTGACGAAAATTTATACATTTCAATGATTGGTTTGTAAATTTCATTTTTATTAGTTATTCTAAAATCTAAAATTTCCATGGTGCCATTTTCTGCTTCAACTTTTGAAATAATGTCATCGTCCTTTATTTTTGCATATTTATTCCTATAATTTAAAGCATTTAAATTGTTGTATTGGGTTCTTTTTACTCCCTCAATTATGCCTTGATCATTAAAAACAATACTCATTTTTGAATTTGTTTCAGAAGGTTTGCTTGGGGTTAAAGCTACCCATGCAGAACTTCCGTTTTCTCTCAATATTCTCCCTTGCCAATTCAAATCTCTTGAAGGCAATACATTTGGAATACTATATTCTTCGGTTGCATCCAATAAAATCAGATCATTATCAACTTCGATTGCCGCAATCACATAATTAAAACCATCTATCGTCGGAAATATTGGAATACCGTTAGATTTGGTACTTAAAATTACTGGATTCGCTTTAAAGCCAGCTTTGTTAAGCATGGAAACCAAATTTAAATTGACATCAGCCACATTGCCGATGCCTTCTTTATAAGCTTTTTTTGTTCCATTAAATTTTGACAAACCATTATAATCGTTCCATTTGATTTTGCTTTTTACCAATTCAAGGATGCCTGTAATTTTTTGTGAATCGGTAGGAGAAGCCGCTAAAACTAAATTCAAATCTTCTGAAAAATGATTAGATTTATAAATTTCAGAACTAAAATCAAAATTATCATAAATTGTTTTCACTACATTTTCCCAACTGGTTGTGTAATATTTAATTGGTTCATGAGGCCAATGCAATTCCGAGTATTCATATTGAATGGCTGTTTTATAATTATCTAAATTACTTACATATGCTTCTTCAATCATTGCGGGAATATTTGTTGCATTATAATATTCTAATTTAGTTATATAGTTGACTTTTGTTTCGGTTACCGTAGAAGTTACATTTCTTTGCCTAGAATCGCCTCCCTCACGGGTTCTGTCAAACAGGCTAATTGTGCTGCCTTTGGTTTCTTCATTAGATGTTATAGGATAATAGCCTTTATGTCTTCTATTGTAAACAAAGTATTCTGGGATTTCTATTTTAGCCTCAATTTTTTTAACAGGGATTTCATATTGAAATTGAAGATCCTCAATTCTTTTAAACGGTGAAATAATTTTATAGTTCCATTCCAAAACACAACCTTCTTTAATATTTGGCATGGTAAATTTTTGCTGAGACCAATATTTATTGCTTTCTTGGTCAAAAACGTCCTTTTTGCTTAAGTCGGTTTCAACAATCTTATTGTTTTCAATGTTATAAGTCGTTGCTTTTAATCCAATAATTTTTTCTTTATCACTTGATGAGTTGTAGTAATTTATATTTTTTGAGGCCCAATCAAAACCCTCTTTATTATATATTTTTATTCTTTCATGAATTTCGGTGATTACCATAAATCCAATATTTTGCTGATAGTCAAAATATGTTTGTCTATTTTTATACAATACAGCAGCATTTGCTGAAGAATCCAAAGGATAGTATTTTTCTTCTAACTCTTCTTTTGAAACTTTTCCATACTTAAAATCTTGTGCTATTATTCGGCTAGCCATTAAAACTAAAATGATGATACTTAAAATCTTTTTCATAGAGGTTATTTTACTTAATTAATATAATTTTTGAGTTATCGTATTTTACAATTTCTTTTCTGAAGTTTCTATAAGGTTCATAATCTTCTTTTTGATAGTTACCCGATACAATTTTTAAAGTTCTTTTAAAGAAATAAGAAGAGTCGTCAATTTTTATCAATTCAATTGAATACGTCCCGAATTTTGTGTTTAACTCAAACTTTTCAGGCAAAAATTCAATCTTTAATTGCTTGGGCAGCATAATTTTTACTTCATCAATGTCCAAAAAACTTCTGGAAATCTCAAAAGGTAATTTTCGGTTTCTAATACGCGGAGGCGCATCACTATTATTATTAAAAGCATTAATTGGAATTAATAGTTGGTGGCCGTTTAAAACTCCATAGTTGGTGGCGGTAAACGCTAAGTTTTCCTCAAAACTAAAAGCTTCTTTATTATTGAAAACTTCTATTTTTAAAAACTTAATATTGTTAATGTTGGATAAGTATTTTTTAAATATAAGATCAAGTTCCTTTTGACTCTTTCCATCATTATTCAACAAATTATCATTGTATTGCGTTCCTTTTGATTCGATATAAACATCAGCATTTATATTGCCTTCGCTGTCTATTGTGAAATTTCCTTTAGTTGTTTGAAGATTGTCTTCTGTTTTATAAACTTTGGTATGTTTTATAATGCCACCATCGGGAGTTAAAACTAAAGCATCTCTATCATCCGTAAAACTTCCTATTTCTGCAAACGGGTCTTTTTGGCTAGTGCATTCCAGCCAAATATCTTGATTTGCATCTGGAACATATAAAATCATATGATTTCCTTGGGGTGAAGCAATATCTGGATTAAAATTTCTTTTTTCTCCGCCATATATTAACGTGTGATAAGAGGCAACTCCAACTTCTTTAAGAAGAGCCGAAGTATAATTTGTAAGTGCTTTGCAATCGCCATAACCTAACTTGTCTACATCACTTGCAAACATTGGTTTATAGCCACCAATTCCAACTTGAATACTGATATAGCGCACTTTGTTTTGAACATACTCATAAACTATTTTTGCTTTTTCAACAGGATCTGAAGTATTGGCAGTCAGGCTTTTTATTTTAAGCTTTGTGGCTTCAGGCAATTCAAGGGTGTTTTGAATTAGATTATCGTAGTACCATTTCCCAAATTCCTTCCAATTTGTGGCCTCTCCATCAACACCTTCTAAATTAAATTTACTGATTCCAATTTTTACGGTTGGCAGAAAATCAAACAAAGCGGGTGTGTAAGGTTCCCACTTTAAAGCAGGAAGATCTTTAATCTCATATGATAAAAATCCTGCCTTTTCAGTTTTCATAATTTCGAAACCTTTAAAATTTTTCTCAGATTTAAAAAGCGCAATGTCAGTAGGATATTTTACTGAAAATTTAGCCGATTTTACGCTTTGGGAATAACTCCCATTTAGAATCCAACCAGAAATAAATGCCGTATTTGAGGTGCTAATTTCATATTCATAATAAATAGTATATGGGTAAGCAATTGGCGTATAATTATATTGTAGTAATCTGTTGTCATTAAATAATGAAATTCCATCATACGCACTGTAATCCTTGAAATCACTTCTCTTGATTTTTTTTACAATCGCCCCTTTGTTATCATAAATAGTAGCCTTAACATTATTTATGGACCTTCTTTTGTCATACTGAATTGTGAGATTTGAGTGTTCGTTTCCTAAATCATTATAAATAGTGATGGCAGTTTGATAACTGATAATCATTTCTCTTTGAGATTTAATATCAATTGAAAGATTTTCAAACCTGATGACCGAATTCGCATCTTCTTTTAGATTTTCTGGAATTAACAGGCTGCTAAAATCAAAATCTTGTGCGTAACTGAAAAAATTTAAGGAAAGAAAGGCAAGCGTAATAATTATTCTCATTTAAAGCAATTTCAAACAAAACTAGAAATAATTATTGATAAAACCAACCTAATCTCTATTTTTTGAATCGATAATAATTGTCACAGGACCATCGTTGATAAGTGCCACTTTCATATCGGCGCCAAACTGTCCTGCTCCCACTTTTTTGTTTAGCTGAAGTTCCATTTGTGCAATAAATTGTTCATATAAAGGAATCGCTGTTTCGGGTTTTGCTGCGTAGATATAAGAAGGGCGATTTCCCTTTTTGGTGCTGGCGTGTAAGGTAAACTGACTTACCACAATGGCATTGCCATTTACATCAATCAGCGATTTATTCATCACACCGTTTTCATCATTAAATATGCGAAGATTGATAATTTTTTTAGTGAGCCATTCAATGTCGTTGTTATCATCAGCCTCTTCAATACCCAATAAAATAAGCAATCCGCTATTAATTTCACTAACTTTAGTTCCATTAATTGTTACGGCAGCTTCTGAAACTCTTTGTATGACTGATCTCATTTGTGTTGAATTGTTTAATCGTTGACCTGTTTAACTGTTTATTCCTATTTTCAGCCCTTTCCTTTGGAAAGGGAGTTTGTTTTGGAGTTATAAAATTTAACCTTTTGAGTTCCCCCTTCGGGGAATAGGGGGCTTTCACGTATAAATATCCGTTCTGTAATTTTCTTCGTTTCCTTCAACCATTTGCAAGTAACTGTTATACCGAGAATAGGCAATTTCCTCATTTTCTACTGCGTCTTTAACGGCACAATTGGGTTCATTCATATGCAAACAATTGTGAAATTTACATTTGGCTTTCAGCTTAAAAAATTCGGGAAAATAATCTGCAATTTCCTGTGGTTCAAAATCAACCACCCCAAATCCTTTTATGCCAGGCGTATCGATAATAAATCCGCCAAAACTCAATTTGTACATTTCGGCAAAAGTGGTGGTATGTTGCCCTTGTTTGTGTTGCTTTGAAACCTCGGCAGTTTTTAAATTTAAAGAAGGTTCAATAGCATTGACTAAGGTAGATTTTCCCACACCGGAATGCCCGGAAAACATGGTTGTTTTGTCTTGCATTAAATCCTTTACCTTATCTATATTAATATGTTTTGTGGCAGAAACATCAATACACTGATAGCCAATTGACGTGTAAATGGCTTCATATTCCTCCTTTATTTCCAACTGTTCTGGCGAATACATATCAATTTTATTGAAAAGAATGACTGCGTGAATGCTGTAGGCTTCCGCAGTAGCCAAAAAACGGTCTATAAATCCGGGTGATGTTGGTGGACTGTCTATCGTTACCAAAATAAAAGCAGTGTCAATATTTGCGGCGATGATATGCGTTTGTTTGGAAAGATTTACAGATTTACGAATGATGTAATTTTTTCTTTCAAAAATTTTATTGATAACGCCGGTTTCTTTGCCTTCTTCATATTCAAAATTTACGTGGTCACCAACAGCCACCGGATTGGTACTTTTGATGCCTTTCATTCTGAATTTTCCTTTTAACCTACAATCAACTTTGTCGCCATTTTCGGTATAAACATTATACCAGCTTCCTGTAGATTTTGTGACAACTCCTTTCATGCTTGCAAAGATATTTAAAACTCTTCAACAATAGGTAATTATAAATAAGAATGAAAAGGCGCTGTGCCTTTTCTACGCTTTTCTATTCGCTTTTATAAATTTTGTTGGATTTAAATAGTTGAAGCCACAGTTTAAGAATTTTTTTGAGACCATTGAGATCCTTTTGAATGAAAAAAGAGAACTAAATAAAGATTTAAAGACTTCTTTTGAGAGTTATTAAAATTATCAAATCGTAAATTGAATGCTTGTTGGTTGGTTATTTAGATTAAACGTAAAAATAAATTTTATGCGGTGTTCACAGTAGGTTGTTTTGTTATTCTCTCAATTTTTCTTTTATTTTACCCCAAGTGTCGTTAGTCAAGATTGCTTTATACGATATCTTCTTGTCCCGGCTGTATTCAATAATATATTCAGCCCTTTCTTTTGATTCTGGGTGAGTGCTTATCCAGGTCAAATATTTTGTGGCTTCATTTTCTTGGTCAGAAAGCTTGTAGAGAAAATTGGCAAATGGTTCTGGGTTGATGCTTGCCTTAACAAGATAATCAACAGCTTTAATATCCGCTTCTTTTTCCAAGTTTCTGTCAAATGCTGAAGAAGAAAGCAATTTTGCAGTTTCTTTAATAATTTCTGAACCACCATTGCCAGTTGTCATTGAAATTAATACTGAAAGACCAACTTCTTTTACTAGTTTTTTCATGACATGATTAAGCTGAATGTGAGCAATTTCATGACAAATAACACCGCTCAATTCATCTTGATTATCTGAATTTAATATCAAGCCGCTATAAACTATTATATGCCCGCTTGGTAAAGCAAAAGCATTAATATCGTCTTTGTTAAGTATGTGTATTTTTATTAATTCCCTGTCGATTTTATTTGCAGAACAAATTTTAGTTACAATGCTATCAACTGAACTTACAACAAATGGATTCACATTTTCTATTTCAGTTTTTTGAAATATTTCCCAAAAAAGTTCCCCTAATTTCTCTTCAGTTTTATCAGTTATTTTCTCAATTTTAAAAATTGCAACCCAATTTATTTGTAACAAAACAAACCATGATGCGAAAAATAGCACTATTATACTCAACCCTTGAATTATAATCTTTTTCATGATTCTGATTTGCAAATTAAATTCGTCAGATTGCCATAAAACCACCATTCAACATGGATTCCTTTTCTTGTTTGAACAGCAGTATAAATAGTTGCAATAAACTCAGTCAGATTAAAAATCAGCGCTGTAATGATGTAAGCGATATACTTATCAGTAATTATTTCATCAGTAAATATTATAGAGATAGTCCACCAAAATCCAAAACTATTAATAAATAGCACAGATAATTGAGAAAGTAAAGCTTGTGTGCAATGCCAGCGGACGAAATAAGTTCCTTTTCGATTGCCTAAATAGAAAATTAAAGTTGCGATAAGATTAATAATAGGTAATGGCAAACCTGCGATAAACGCAATTAATGACATTAAATAGCTGTTTGATGCTTTTTCAGCTTCATGCTCTCCAGGCAGGTATGCAAATTTTGATACGTTTATCATAGTCCTTTAGCTATATTCCAAATCCAATTAATAATTACGAGCAAAATCAACGGGATTGCATATTGCGGTCTTTTTAAATAAGTCTCTATTTTTTGATAAAATTCAAACAATGTTTTTCGTCGAGTTGCTAGGTCAATAAGAATCCACAATGGAGCTATAAACATAATTGCTGCTACTATAAAGCCCATAGGGTTTATATGTAATGCTTCAATAAAATTGCCATTTGTTAATGATACTATAGAACGGGTAGAACCACAGGAAGGACAAGGTATATTTGTAATATGCTTTATAAGGCAAACATCATATGCTTGGCTACTAGTTACGGTGTTGTTTAAACTAATATAAAGCCAAATATACCCGGCTATGCAAGATATAAATAATATTGAATAGAGTTTATTCCTGTTTAAAGTCATTAATACAATAATTGTTGTAGTTTTTGCATATTTTTTTCTCTTGTTGCTCCTTGTATCATAAACCAGTCTATGATTGCCCAAATACCTAAACCGCCACAAGTTATAAGTTTACCAATTCCTAAACCTGTATCGCCAATCATAAAACGGTCAATCCCTAATGAACCCGCTAAAATTGAAATTATTAAAATTGTTGTTGGGTCTTTTAGTTGTAGTGTTGAAATCATTGGCCATTTTGAATCATCAAGAGCAATCAGTCTGTCTCTGATTACATTGATTTGGTGACTCTCGAAAAATTTCGAGTTAGTCATGATAAACATGTCGACTTTTTGTGCATCCATTGTATTTACTTTTTATGATTTAAATTATTCTACTCTTATGGCTTTTCGATACGCCCTGTTTTTGAATTGGTTTCAAGCTACCATTTTTGTTGTCAATTATACAAAATTATATCTAGGAACGTCAAAAGGATTCATTATCAGTTCACTTTACATTCATTAAACTTGCTGTCAATGAGTTTGTTTATAAGTTTTGTGCTACGGAGAAATCGGATATTTTGCAGGTGGTGTAGCAATATTTTTATTGAATGTTTGTTGGTTAATATTTAATTTAAATATAGGCATAAATTTTATGCGGTTTGGATTTTAGTACTTTTTTATTCAGTTAATTAATATCGAAAAACTGGAAAGCTATTTTTCTATTTTGGTTTTCCGTTTCAATAATTAGGTACTAAAGGAAAAAAGTCAGAAGCTTGTCGGCTTGTTCAAATTTTTTCTTTTTAAATTTTTTCGATTCGTTGCTCAATTTCGCAATTGTGCTTAAATCAGATTTTTCAAATACTAATCAGTCTGTTTTTTGTTTTCTACCAATTGCAAAATAGCAAATTGCGCCAAGCAAGCCTGTAAACAGGACTACTAATACCCAAACGATTTTATCATTGTCGTTGAATTCATTCTTTAAAATGTCAATTAAAGCGATAATTGCTGGTATAATCCAAAGAAATAAAGTAATTAAAATTATAATCCATTGATAAGGTTCAATCATTCCTAAATAAGTCATCTTTTTCTGTTTTATTTAGGTTTTCTATTATTATAAATTTTTGCTCCCCAAATAACGATTAAAATGATAGCAATCATTGATACCCCTCCAATTAGTATCATAGTTCTTAGTGAAAATCCAATTTCTAAATAATTCATCTTTTTCCAATTTTTAATTAATATTTCAATTTTTCTGATGGTATTAAAGCCAACGTGTTTTTATATGATTTGTGCGACTGGAAAATCGGAGATTTTTCTGCCGTAGCAATATTTTTATTGAATGTTTTTAAGTTTGTATTAGTTCAAATTTAAGCATAAATTATATGAGGTGTTGTGTACAGTATTATTCTGATATTTTTTTAAACTTATATTTTAGTGGTTCAAAATTTTTTGTGTCAAGAATCAATAGAGTGTTTGTATTGGTTTCAATATATGAATTATATGAAATACAAGGAAAAATAAATTCAATTGTGTTTCCGTTTTTAATAGAAAATGTTCCTTCATTGCATCCGGCTTGAAGATTGTCTCTCACTGTAACATTATTATTAGAAAAAACGTAAGTGAATTGGTCAGAATAGTTTCTCCAAATAGGTTCGCTTCCGCCATCTGTCGAATATATCTCAATTGCTTTCCATTTTCCAATAAGTTCAATTGGGATATTATTATTTTCAGAATCACTATCTTTTGTACAACCTAAAATTGAAAAAGAAAACATTAAGATTATAATCAATTTTTTCATTTCTATATATTTTTATCAACATTAATTTAGTAAAACTATTTCTAATTCGAAAATCTGTATTTCAATGATGTCATTTTCAAGTTTTATATTGATTTTTGCTCTAATATAATCAGAATTCTTATTCATAATATCCTAATAATCTTCATATTGTGTACAACGGTATTTTATAAGATTTGTGCGACTGGAAAATCGGAGATTTTTCTGCCGTAGCAATATTTTTATTGAATGTTTTTAAGTTTGTATTAGTTCAAATTTAAGCATAAATTATATGAGGTGTTGTGTACAGTTATTTTATCCTCTCATAAATCATCTCGGTATTCCCACAAACAACTCCGTTGACTGTTCCATTTTCAAGTAATTCTCCTGTATTTGTAATATGAATAAGGTTTTTAGATTTATCGAATCCAATATCCCAGATTTGATTATCAGAATAAATTAATTCACTAGTTGTTGGAAATCTGTAATCAATATTTCCAAGAAGTTTAATGTTCTCAGTTTTAATTAATGTTCTTTTTTTCGATTCTTTATTTTCGTCATAGAATTCAATTTTTTTATCTGAAATAATTAATATTTTGTCAATAATACTAGTTTTGTCGGTTGAATCTATTCCCCAATTCGAACCAGTGCTTTTCCATCTCCAAACTCCTTGAATGTTACTAAAGAGATTATTAATTACAAGATTTTTTAAAGAGTCAGATTTTTTTAAAGATATCTGTCCGATTTTACTTTCTGGATTTTTCTTGTGGCAGAAATAAAAATTAATATATGCTCTTTCTACATATGATCTTTCAATTTCAGGATAATCAACCTCAATGTTAGACATATTCAAATTGTCGTTAGCTCTAGTAAAAAACATTTTTTGAACTGAGTCTATTCTTTGAGTTTGTCCATAATTATGAATGGAATTCAAAATAATAATGATTACTAAAATTTTTCTCATAATTGTACACAACTTTCTATCTCATTACTTAAACTTCGTTTATCATATAAAATATCATTGCATAAAAGTTTATTTGAAAAACTCTAATACATTTTATAAAATTTAAGTACTGGGAATATTTAGCAATTTTTCACAAGTATTTGAGTCAAATTTACAATTTTTTATTCAAAATCCATATTATTTTATTAAATAATAATAAACCAAATAAAGTAATTTAAACAGTCAAGAAATATAAATTGAAAGAGCATAAAGTTGACATAATTAATACCCATTAATACTGTTTTTTTAATTCAGATTTTTCAACCAATATATTTAAGTTTTTTTTACTAAAATGCATTAAACATTTAATAACAGATCAATCTAAAAACGGAACATGTTTTGGAACACGTTTTTGAAAATTCATAGCCGGGAAGCCCAGTAAATGCGTTGAAAATTTCACAAGGAACGAGTTCATAACCCGAAGTTCGCTGGTTCGAGTCCAGTCCCTGCTGCTGCAAAGAGAACTTAGAAATAAGTTCTCTTTTTTTATGCCATAAAATCAATATTTTATACTTTTTGTACATCCCAACTTTATTTCTTAACTATAAAAGGACATACAATTTGGAGATGCCAGTTTTGTTATTGGTCTGTACTTTGAGTTCAATTTAACATCTGTTTATCAATAAACTAGAATTCATTTAAATTAGTATATGTTAAATTTATTGCACTATAAATATTAAAGATCATTAAAATTTAATGCTGCGTTCTATATTGTTTAAATTTACTCTTCAAAACTTAATCGGATATTCTTTAATTTTAATATTGGTTTAATAAGCTTGGTATTAATCTAATAAATTAACACATTTTAGGGAAGCACCCAATTTTTAAAATCTTAATTTGGTTTTTTAAAGAAATCCTAAAATTATTCAATTATCGCATTATTTATATAATATCAAATGGAATTAGTACAAAAAGCATTAGAATTCGAACAACGTAAAATAATATTGAAAACCACGAATGACCGTATTTTGGCTTCAAGAGAAGTTAAATCGTTAATTTTAGGTTTAAATGAAGTTTATAAGACAACTCAAAATCCAGAATTAATGGATTTGATGAAAAGGCTAACTGTTATCAAACAGAAAGTAGAAAAAAGATTGAAATTGCGTGTAACAATTTAAAATATGAAAACAGCTTTAATTTTGGTTACTGCTATGAATTTGTTTATCGTAGCATTTTTAACATCACCTAATTCAAATATTATGAATTCCAAACCATCTATTTATGATATTTCTATAAACAGTTTAAACGGGGAAAAAATAGATTTATCTAAATTTAAAGGCAAAAAAATACTGATTGTAAATACAGCATCTGAATGCGGATTTACAAAACAATATGCCGATTTGCAAAAACTACATGAAAAATATCAAGATAAATTGGTAATTATTGGTGTGCCTTGCAACCAATTTGGAGGACAAGAACCCGGAAATGCAAAAGAAATTCAAACTTTTTGCCAAGTTAATTATGGCGTTACCTTTTTAATGGCCGAGAAAGTCGATGTAAAAGGGGACAATCAACATCCTTTATACCAATGGCTCACAAAAAAGGAATTGAATGGTGTTAAAAGCAGTTCGGTAAAATGGAATTTTCAAAAATACTTGATTGATGAGCAAGGAAATTTTATTGATTATTATTTTTCTATAACAAATCCGATGAGTTCCAAAATCACAAAACAACTTTAATGAATATGACGCTTTAGTTAATTTTTTTTAGTGATTGATTGTGGTGCTTTGCTTTTAGTCATTTTAATCTTTTGTTTTCTTGGTATACATCAAACAATTTCCAATATTACGATCGATTTAAAAATAAAATGAGATTTTTCATTTCTTCACAACTTATATTTTACATTGTTTTTTTATTTATATTTGAGTATGTCTTAATATAACAGTCTGAAAATTAGTTATTTTAATACATCAAAGGAGATCGCTACTTTCTAACTAAAACTTTCAATTATGATAAAAATTAAAATCTTATTCGTAATTTTTTTGTGTTCAGTGCATCTAATAATTGGACAAAACACCAAGGAAAACATTAAAGTTCATAAAGTATGGATTTCAATGGTTAACAGCTCTCAAATTATTAAGGGAAATTTATATTCAGTAGATGAAAGTACAATTAAAATAATTGACAATGAATCATTTGATCTTTCTAATTTGCAGTTGATAAGTCCTTTGCAAATTGACAAGATTAAAATTAGAAGAAAAGGTAAGGTTGGAAAAGGAGTTTGGATTGGGGGCTTAACTGGATTAGGTATAGGTGCAGTTTCAGGATTGGTAAGTAAAGATGAAAGTGACTCGTGGTTTGGATTTTCACCAGAAGAAAAAGCTGTTATAAATGCAATTTTTCTAGCACCACTTGGTGTGGGCGTTGGTGCATTAATCGCTTCAAAAAAAGAAGTGATTATAATTAATGGTGATGTGGAAAGATATATACGTCAAATGGAAATATTGAGGAGTTATTCTTTAGTGCCTAAATCGGTAGAGTGAGTTTGTTAAATAAAAAGGTTGGAATTAATTTTTTAAGTTAATAGCCATTTAGCTATCGGTCAATACTCATTTCCTAAATTCTTAGTGTAGAGAAATAGCTGGATCAAAGGTGTTTAATGCGAAAATGATTCAAGATTGCCTTTCAAAAATTGTTGCATTATTTATTGTTGGGAGCAATTATGAATAAGATTGGTTAAATTGAAAATATATTGGTCGACAAAAAAAATGCGTCTTTCAGTGTGTTCTTTATGTGAATTTCAGAAATAATTTAAATTTTATCATTAATTTTGTTGGTGCAAATCGGCTCCTAGCTCAGCTGGCAGAGCATCTGACTCTTAATCAGGAGGTCGTGGGTTCGAAACCCACGGGGCCGACGAAAAGGGAGATTTTATTTTAAAACAAAATCTCCTTTTTTATTTTGAATAGTATTCTGTTATTATGATTCTTCAATAATTTTATAAACTCACCTGCTTTATCTAATATTTGCCACTGAATTTTTTGCGGTGTCATGTTTTGTTTTAAGCACATTTGAAATGGAAGAATAATTATTTCCCATTTGGCTCAAATTTTCTAATAACAAGGAAACGTCAGTGTCCATTAAATTCAATTTGGCATCCAAATCTGATTTTGTAGCAGCCGTTTTTCCCAATAACCCTAAATTTTCTAAACTGCTTTCCAATTCATCGATTCGGTTTTTAACATTTTTAACTTGGTCGGCTTTAATTGATGATTGGCGTTTATCTTTATTCAATAATTTTTCTAAATCGACAAACGAGTTTTTAAAATCTTGAAGGTTTCTAATCGCTGTTTTTAAAACGGGTTTATCTATTTTTTCAGAACCATCTTCTTCTAATATTTCAATTTTGGAACCACCTTTTACAGTTCCATCCCAGCCCTTTCTCTGGATTTCTTCAGAAATATTGTTTAGGTCCGATTGTGCCTTATAATAATCATAGCCTTTTTTAGACAACCAAAGGTTTAGTGGAATGCTGCTGTCAATAAAAAATAGACGGTTGAAAATAGTGTGTAATTTCCTTGGCTTAACCCAATAAATTCAAATTGACCTTTTTCATTTGTTTTTGAAGAGCTATTAAGTTCAGTTGATATTTTTCCAAGCTTCACATCAATTCCAGGAATTGGTTCGCCGGGTGAATAAATAGAAACCGCTGCAGAGATAACAGCGCCGCCAGGAAGTGCGCCACCCAAAAGTGAAGTGCCTTGGCTAAGTGCTCCGCCTGCAGCATGCAATCCGGCATTTATTTTCTCATTGCCATTTAGGTTTTCTGTAAGTCCGGTATTAACTTTAATTGCCCACTGATTATTTGCGCTTAACAATTCACCGGCAACATCATAGGTTCCGTTTTTATCAAAAGTAATATCATAAGATTTTTTTGAAATAAACTCCCCGCCAAATTTTAGAATATAAGAAGCGTAGGGAAGATTTTCAAAAAAGAAATCACCACATCGTTCGGTTTTTACGCTGGCCACCACGGCACCGGTTTGCTCATTTACCAAAGAAACCATCAAATCAGCAACACCATTACAATCATCATCGACAACTTCTATTAATTTGTTTTTTTCTCGGGATGGCATTTCACCTGCCATTGTATTTTCCTGAAAATATGGATTTTGATGGATTTTTACAATACAATCCGTACATTCATTTTCTTGTCCTTCATAAAAAACAGGCTGATATTGCCGTCTTCCAGTAGCCATTCCGCTTCCTGCTTCCCGGACATAAATTATTGACACAGCACCGTTTGCGTCTGAATTACTTTCCAAACTGCGTGCATATGAAGCTGCTGCAGCACCGCCTGTGCCATTTGCAAGATTTCCAACTGAACTGATTGCTTGATTATTTGAGGCAATTTCGGGTGTTTCAAAACGCCAAGTGATGCTTCCAGTAATGATACCCCGAAGTGATGCTTTTTGTTCTGGGGTCTTTTTATCAATAAGCAATTCGGCATTTACTTTCTCACCAAAAGTTGCTCCCTGCGTTTGTTTAGGAACTGTAACATTCATTGAAATCCGATTTGGCATGCCGCCATTGATGTTATTTACTTTTTCAGTAATGGATGCACTTTGCTTTTGACGGCTTTGTTCTTTTGATTTGTTAATCTGAGCTTGAGTTTGCATCAAACTTAATGCAAACAAGACGATAAGTAACTGTTTAATTTTTAGTGATTTCATAGTAGTAGATTTTATAAGTACTAAATTACAATAAAATTGAATCTGTTTTAATTTCGTCATATTAAATTTTTTAGAAACTTATTGAATCACATTGTTTTATAGCCTTGGGAGCGATATTTTGAATACAATTTAAATCGTTTTGGAGATGGAACTAAAAAACAATTCAGATTTAAGAAATACTAAAATTAAGTACAGAGGATTTAAAAAAGATATTACAAGTGATCTATAATTCTTATAAATAACACAATAAAATGTGTTAATTGTAGTTTTTAAATTTCATAACTGTCTATTTCTGAGTAATTAATTAATAATATTTAAAAACCCAAAATGTTAAATTTTTTAAAATGTTTTTGACATCGTTTTGCTGCGCAATTTTTAAGCTCTAAATTGCGACTTTTAAAAGTTTGACATTAAAGCTAATGATTTACAATGATTTATAAAACAATATCCCTATTGTTAATCGGATTTTTTTTCTTTACAATAAACTCCAGATTTTCCTACAAACCTGAAAGTATAAAATTAACTGAGACTGTTGTCAATAATAGTATTGAAGCTAAAGTAGCGGCTGTTTACAACCATTTGATGACCAATAACTTTATGCTTCCTAACAAAATAAGCTTTACAAAAGCGATGGAAGGTTACTATAAGTTGAAAGAAAAAGGAATTATCCAAAAGGATATTTTAACCCTTGTTGATTATAGTTTGTCTTCTAATGAAAATCGGTTGTGGGTCATCGACCTAAAAAACAATATTATTTTATACCAGTCTTTGGTTTCTCATGGAAGAAACTCAGGAAATGAATTTGCAGCTAATTTTTCCAATAAACCAGAATCTTATAAAAGCAGCTTAGGGTTTTATTTAACTGGTGAAACGTATTACGGTAAACATGGCTATTCATTGCGATTGGATGGTTTAGAAAAAGGAATTAACAGCAATGCCAGAGCCAGAGCCATTGTTGTGCATGGCGCAGATTATGTTTCCGAAAATTTTGTGAAACAAAACGGAAGATTGGGCAGAAGTTTAGGTTGCTTGGCATTAAAACAAGGTCTCACAAAGGAAGTTATTGATACCATTAAAGACAAATCTTGCTTGTTTGTTTATTATCCTTCATAAATAATATTAGATATACAATATTAAATATTAGAAGTAAATTGCTGAACACAACCATATTAAACATACAATATTAAATATTAAGGTAAGTTGCAGAATTTGGGCCTTTATATTTATTAGAAATTTTTTAACAATTGCCACAGTAAATTTTATAAGATTGAAATTGCCTGCAATGATTTTAACAGTATTATAAAAAGTCTCTATTCCTCTTCTCTATTTTCTCTTTGCAAAGAACCATATTTTTCAATCTAACTTTTTATACAAATCCACATCCAAATTATAAAGGTCATCCCTAAATTGCAGGCTGCCATTTTCACTCCATGCAGTCCAATATAAGATATGAATGTATATGTCATTGTTAATTTGTACTTGTGATGTTTTACCTGTATTTATAACTTCATTAATTTTCTCCAAATTCCATTTTTCTGGGTCATCCAAGAGATATTCTGTAAGTTCAAAAGGATTTTGCACTCTAATACAGCCCGAACTTAATGCCCGAATATCCTTGTCAAAAAAACCGCGAGTATTGGTGTCGTGTAGATAAACAGTAAATCGGTTAGGAAAGGTAAACTTCACCAAGCCAAGGGAGTTTGAGGCGCCCGGACTTTGAACATAACGATAGCTCCTTGCGCGGTTGCTATTCCAATTGCTGGCACTTACCACTTGATTGTTGGAATCGTAAATGGTAATGTTTTTGTTGCTGAAGTAATTTCGGTTTCGGGACGCGGCAGGCACAACATCATTTCTTAAAATGGTTGGAGGAACGGTCCAAGTTGGATTGAATATAACTTGAGACAGTTTAGACGATAAAACTGGTGTTTCCCTTGAAGCCTTGCCTATAATTACTTTATGAACTCTTATTGTATCTGAGTTTTTAACAACGTGTAAGGAATAATCAGGAATGTTAATAATGAGATAATCAGACTCAAATATTCGTGGAAACCACCGCCATCGTTCCATATTTGCGATGATTTGTTTTTTACGCTGTTCTTTGGTGAAATTTAGGGCTTGTAAAGTTCCAACACCAATAACGCCATCCAAACCAAGACCATGGCGCATTTGAAATTTTTTGACTGCCAATTCCGTTGCTTCATCATAAACAGCAGTTATGGTGTCTAAAGGTTTTAAATCTTTCCAATAGATTAATTTTTTTTTGATTTTAATCATTGCTTCATTGGAGTCGTTTAAAACAATTTTATTTTTGATTTCTATTTTTTTGAAAGTATCTTTTGGAAAATTATTTATAATTTTAAGTGCGGCTTTTAACCGTTTATAAACAAGATGGCTGGGCGATGCTAAATTTACGGCGTAATCAAAAGAATCTTTTTTCTGAAAATTGAGCAGTAACTTTTTAAAATCGATGTTGTTTTCTTTCAAGTCCCAATTGTTATAAAGTTTACTCGGGTTTAAACGTCCTTTACTAACTTTTTGAACATAAATACTTAAATTTTCAGTGAGTAAAATATCATAATCCACCAACTCGGAATCGGATAAATTGTCAATATTTTCTTCTGACTTATGTATTCTTTTTAGGTCGAAATCCTTCGGGAATAATCCATCATCCTGAACCTGATTAAAAAGCGAAATAATTTTTACTCTTGTTGAATCTGCCATCCAGAATGTTTTGTATTGGACTGCCTCATAAAAAGCAATTACGCTCGAATCTTTTATGGAAGCTATTTTAGCAGAATCAATAGGGATAATTTTACCAGCTTCTGTAATTTCTATTTTAGGAATTGGCACAATTTTAGGTGGCACTTTTTCTTTACAAGAAATAAGAAGAATAAATATAAAAAATACTGAAATAAATCTCATGGTGCTCTCTAAATTTTCTTAATAAAGATAGGCTTTTAGAGCGTCTAATGCAAAATTAACGGAAGTCAATTTTAATAAAAGAATTATAAAAAGTCAAAAATATTTCCAGAATGTAGTAGGTTACATAATGAGAAATCTCACGAATTAATAAGACAAAACCCATAAATGAATAGGCTGTTAAATTTTTGGATGTCGTAGTCTTTTATCAATAAAATGAAATGATATTTGGTAAAAACGCAACTATTATCGATTAAGTAGTGAACAAATGAAATCTATTTTAAAAATCAATCTGGAAATAAACACTGAGAATTATGTATGAAAAATCATTTTTTATTGAATCATCTCTAAAACATAAGATTAATTATAGTAAAAACATGTCAAATAAATAATTGCTAAAGGCAATGTGCACTTCGCGCCAAAAAGCATCAAAAAAAAATTATGTCAAAAAGGAACAGTTAGTTAAATGCTCAAATAAGCAAAACCAATCAGACAGACATTTTAAAAGCGGTTTGGGTATCGTAGTTTAAAAATAATCAAATTGATGTTTTTATGGTTTTTTATAATTTTGCACCCGTTCTTGCAGCCTTAGCTAATATAGTGGTGGGAGCATAACAGAAATAGAAAAAAACAGTTAAAATGAGTACTACATTATTTGATAAAGTTTGGGATTCGCACGTGATTCGTAAAATTAATGACGGACCGGATGTGTTGTTTATAGACCGACATTTGATTCACGAAGTGACAAGCCCCGTAGCTTTTTTAGGATTAAAAAGCCGAAATAATACGGTGTTGTATCCTAACAGAACTTTCGCAACAGCCGATCATAATACCCCAACCATCAACCAACATTTGCCAGTTAAAGATCCTTTATCGGCAAATCAGTTAAAAGCATTGGAAGAGAATGCTGCCGAATATGGAATTACACATTGGGGATTGGGTCATAAAAAAAATGGAATTGTCCATGTTGTTGGCCCGGAAAATGGAATTACGCTTCCTGGTGCAACCATTGTTTGCGGAGATTCGCATACTTCTACGCACGGTGCTTTTGGCGCTATTGCTTTTGGAATTGGCACATCGGAAGTGGAAATGGTGCTATCTTCTCAATGCATTATGCAGCCCAAACCAAAAAGAATGAGGATAAACGTAAATGGAGAACTCGGATTTGGTGTTACGCCAAAAGATGTGGCTTTATACATTATTTCTAAACTTTCAACCTCAGGCGCCACAGGATATTTTGTGGAATATGCCGGTGATGTTTTTAAAAACATGAGTATGGAAGGGCGTATGACAGTGTGTAATTTAAGCATCGAAATGGGTGCGCGAGGAGGTATTATTGCGCCAGATGAAAAAACCTTCAATTATGTGGAAGGACGTTTGTTTGCCCCTAAAGGAAAAGATTGGGGCAAAGCGATGAATTATTGGAAAACGCTAAAAACCGATGCTGATGCCGTTTTCGATAAAGAAATCACTTTTGATGCCAATAACATTGAACCAATGATTACCTACGGAACCAATCCTGGAATGGGAACGGGAATTTCAACCCACATCCCTAAAGCCGAAGAGGTTGAAGGCGGTGTTACTTCTTACAGAAAATCGTTGGATTATATGGGATTTCATGAAGGAGATACCATGATTGGGAAAAAAGTGGATTTTGTATTTTTAGGAAGTTGCACCAATGGAAGAATTGAAGATTTTAGGGCATTTGCTTCCATAGTAAAAGGAAGAAAAAAAGCAGATAATATTACAGCTTGGCTAGTTCCGGGATCTCATGTTGTTGAGGAACAAATAAAAGAAGAGGGTTTGTTGGATATTATCAATGCTGCTGGATTTGAATTGCGCGAGCCTGGTTGTTCAGCCTGTTTGGCTATGAACGACGATAAGGTGCCTGCCGGAAAAGTAGCGGTAAGCACTTCAAACAGAAATTTTGAAGGACGCCAAGGACCCGGTTCAAGAACCCTGTTGGCAAGTCCGTTAGTGGCAGCAGCAACCGCAGTTATGGGTGTTTTAACAGACCCAAGAACCTTGTTATAAAGCCCACTAGCCCCCGAAGTGGGAACTATTAGTGACACGGAAATATTTTTTGAATTAAGAACTAATAATTAATAATTGAAGGTTAGAATTTAAAGGAATCAAAAAACTTTAAACTTTAAACTTTAAACTTTATACTTAAATAATGGCTTACGATAAATTTGAAATATTAAAAAGCACGGCAGTGCCATTGCCAATTGAAAACGTAGATACCGATCAAATTATTCCAGCGCGTTTTTTAAAGGCTACGGAACGTGTGGGCTTTGGCGACAATCTTTTTAGGGATTGGAGATACAATGCAGACAATACGCCAAAAGCGGATTTTGTGTTGAACAACCCAATTTACAAAGGGAAAATTTTGGTGGGAGGTAAAAACTTTGGCTCTGGATCTTCCAGGGAACATGCGGCTTGGGCAATTTACGATTACGGATTTAGGTGCGTGGTTTCCAGCTTTTTTGCCGATATTTTTAGGGGAAATTGTTTGAATATTGGCGTTTTGCCGGTTCAGGTGAGTCCCGAATTTTTAGACAAAATTTATAAAGCTATTGAGGCAAACCCAAAAACTGTGCTTGAAATAAACCTGTCAAAACAAACCATTACTTTGTTGGAAAACGGAGAACAGGAATCATTTGAAATCAATTCCTACAAAAAGGAAAATATGCTAAATGGTTACGATGATATTGATTATTTAACAAAAATGAAAGCTGAAATTCAGGAATTTGCAGAAGCAAGACCTTTTTAAACACTTAAATTTATAATCCAATTTAATTCCAGTTATTTTTCTTTTACTGGAAAAATTGTAATAAATAGTATTTTACATGAAAAAAAGAAAAATTGAAATCATGGATACCACGCTTCGCGATGGGGAACAAACCTCCGGGGTCTCATTTTCAGCAGTGGAAAAACTCACCATTGCCAAGCTTTTGCTGGAAGAACTTCATGTGGACAGAATTGAAATTGCTTCCGCAAGAGTTTCGGAAGGCGAATTTCAGGCGGTTAAAAATATAACAGACTGGGCAAAAAATCATGGCTATTTAAATCGTGTGGAAATGCTCACTTTTGTTGATGGAGGTCAGTCAATTGATTGGATGAAAAAAGCTGGTGCAAAGGTTCAAAATTTGTTGACAAAAGGTTCCTTAAATCACTTAACCCACCAACTTAAAAAAACGCCCGAGCAACATTTTGCGGAAATAAAAGAAACGATTGAATTGGCGCAAAAAGAAGGAATTGTTACCAATGTGTATTTGGAAGATTGGAGCAACGGAATGCGAAATTCGCAAGAATACGTTTTTCAATATTTGGCTTTTTTAGCCACACAACCCATCGCCAGAATTTTGTTACCAGATACGCTTGGCATTTTAACACCAAAAGAAACTAACCAGTATTTTTCAAAAATAACCGAAAAATATCCGCAGTTGCACTTCGATTTTCATGCGCACAACGATTATGATTTGAGCGTGGCAAATGTTATGGAAGCCATTGATGCCGGCGCAAAAGGATTGCACATTACCGTGAACGGAATGGGAGAGCGCGCCGGAAATGCACCATTAGCGAGCGTTGTTGCTGTCATCAACGACTTCTATAAAAATGAGGTTGAAATTTCGGTAAAAGAAACAAAATTATATGCGGTCAGCAAATTGATAGAGGCTTTTTCGGGCATTAGGGTTCCTGCAAACAAGCCGATTGTTGGCGAAAATGTGTTTACACAAACCGCCGGAATTCACGCAGATGGCGACAATAAAAACAATTTATATTTCAACGATTTATTGCCTGAGCGATTTGGAAGAAAACGCGCTTATGCCTTGGGAAAAACCTCTGGAAAGGCGAATATCGAGAAGAATTTACAGGAATTGGGGCTAGAATTAAACCAAGAAGATTTAAAAAAGGTAACCCAGCGCATCATTGAACTGGGCGACAAAAAGGAAACGGTTTCCAAGGAAGATTTGCCTTACATCATTTCCGATGTGCTCAACAGCAATTTATTTCAGGAAAACATCACCATTGAATCCTACGTTTTAACCCATTCCAAAGGCTTAAAACCTTCAACCACGGTTGCCGTAAAATTCGATGGAAAGCTGTATGAAGAGCATGCGCAGGGCGATGGACAGTTCGATGCTTTTATGAACGCGCTGCACAAATTATACAAAAAGAAGAAAAAAACCTTGCCAAAATTGGTAGATTATGCCGTCAGGATTCCACCGGGAAGCACTTCCGATGCCTTGTGCGAGACCATTATCACCTGGGAAAATGAAGAGAAAAGGTTTATTACAAGGGGCTTGGATTCAGACCAAACGGTGTCCGCAATTAAAGCCACCCAAAAAATGTTGAATATTTAAAATAATAAAAATTTGGGCGTTTCCCTGCGGGTCAGGCTTTTCGCTGCAATCCGTCATTGCGAGGTACGAAGCAATCTTTCAAAAATATTGCTTCACAAACTCGCAATTCCGGGATTTCCGCTTCAATCCTTAACGCAGTTTGATTTAATAATGAATAATGAATAATTTAAATTAGGTAATGGTGTTTTTTGCGCATTTTGCGGTGTTACCTTTGCGTATTTGCGGTTAAAAAGGAGTAATTAAAAATTAATGATGGATAATGAATAATCCAAAATCCAAAATTATTCTGGCGCACGTTGCGGTTTTTTCTTTGCGGGCTTTGCGGTTAAAAAATTTATAATTCAAAATCTAAAATTTATAATTTTTTCATAAAACAATAAATATTTACATATGAAATTGAAAATAGCACTTTTAGCCGGAGACGGAATTGGTCCGGAAGTGATTGCACAAGCCGTAAAAGTTTGTGAGGCAATTGCGGTTAAATTTAACCATGAAATAACCTGGAAACCTGCACTTACAGGTGCTGCAGCCATTGATGCCGTTGGTGATCCCTATCCCGATGAAACCCATGAAATTTGCCTAAACGCCGATGCGGTGCTTTTTGGAGCCATCGGACACCCGAAATACGATAATGATCCATCCGCAAAAGTTCGCCCCGAACAAGGCTTGCTTAAAATGCGCAAAAAATTGGGCTTGTTCGCCAATGTGAGGCCAACATTTACATTTCCTTCGTTAATAGACAACTCACCATTAAAAAGAGAACGCATTGAAGGCACCGATTTGGTTTTTCTACGTGAATTGACAGGCGGCATTTATTTTGGGGAAAAAGGAAGAAAAGATGGTGGGGAAACCGCATTTGATACTTGTACTTATACAAGAGAAGAAGTCGTTCGTCTAGCAAAAAAAGGCTTCGAATTGGCAATGACACGCACAAAAAAACTGTGTTGTGTGGACAAGGCAAATGTGATGGAAACTTCGAGATTGTGGCGAGAAACTGTACAAGCAATGGAAAAAGATTATCCGGAAGTGACTGTTTCTTACGAGTTTGTTGATGCAGTTGCCATGCGTTTGGTGCAATGGCCAAATTCTTACGATGTGTTGATTACAGAAAATTTATTTGGAGATATTTTAACCGATGAAGCCTCGGTAATTTCTGGCTCTATGGGTTTGATGCCTTCTGCATCCGTGGGAGAAAAAAACGCCTTATATGAGCCAATTCACGGTTCCTATCCACAAGCTGCAGGAAAAGATATCGCAAATCCCCTCGCCACAGTTTTATCGGCCGCCATGATGTTTGAGGACACTTTCAAACTAAAAAAAGAAGCGAAAGCAATTAGAGATGTGGTCAATAAATCTTTAGAACAGGGTATCGTTACTGAGGATTTATCAGGAAAAAACAAAGCTTATAAAACAAGCGAAGTTGGGGATTGGTTGGTAAATAATTTGTAAATATAAAGATTCCAATTCCGCAATAACTTAATGTAATGCAAAGCGAGCTACAATTTTAAAAGAGCAGTTGATTATTGGTATTTGGCAAAAAATAACCGACTATAATGACGGGACATCCGAAAATAAAGGACATTTTAGCTTATAGAAGATAATTAAATAAGGCAATTTATAAAAAGAACTTATTTAGATGTTTAAAAAGAATGTGAGGTGTAATAACCTCACATTCTTAAAGTGTTAATCACCTAGCTATAATTTAAAGAGATGAACTAATTTGAAGCCATCATATTGAAATTTACGCTTAAAGTGTCTTTTGTCATCATATTTAATTCGCTCATATTATGTTCATTGCCAACAGGGTTCATAATATAACCTTCTAATTCTGCTTTAATAGTATAAACTCCTTCCGGAATTCCAATAAAAGCATAATGTCCATTTTCGTCAGAATGAGTTGTGGTATAAAGTTTTCCATTATGCATTAACGAAATCGTGGCATTTGGCAAGATTCCATCAATGTCCTGAACTGTTCCATTTATGGTTCCAGAATTTGATAAATCTACAAAACGCATGGTTGGCATAAAGGTAAAACCTGTCATGCTCATCATCATATTGTTGTAATTAACACCTTCCAGCACAAAAGATTGATCTACATCCACATCTAAAAGATATTCACTCATGCTGCCATTAGATATTGTTAAAATATGATCCAGCGGTATGTCTATACTTCTATTTTGATTATTTAGCATCATTCCACCTTGCATCATACCGCTTCCTGAATAGCCGTCCTGATTCATATTATAGGTAAATGAATCACCATTTACCATTTTCATTTCAGTGGAAGAAATATACAAACGCATAAGATTATAATCTCCTGTAGGAATTTCAACATTTGCCATTGTTGAGGTCATACCATTTACCAATTCCAATAAATTATATTTCATTGGGTTATTAGTTATGGTTATAAAGGAATTGGTGTGAGCGCTATTTCCAATTTCAATTTTATCAACAGTTACGCTTGCCGACATAAATTGAGTATAATGCATCGGCGCATCAGTAAGTTTTAAAGAAAGGGTTCCGACAGGGCCATTGGTTGTGTCATTTTCGCAACTTGCTGCAACTATTACCAAAAGTGCAACAAAAAAATATTTCATTTTTTTCATTTTTAAGGTATTTAAAAATTAATTATAACGTTTTTAAAGTTTGGTTATAATTTATAATATAAATGGAAGTTCAAACATAATAGTTTGTAGAATGTTTGATTTAAAAAAAATTGCAGAATTTTATATTCGAAAAACTTGATATAAAACATTAAAGTTATGTGTATTTGGAGGCGGATTATAATTTTTATAATGGGTGATTTTACTTTCTTTTTGGGAAATTAAACCAATACCAATTAAATTAGGAACTGTAAAATTTAGTCGGTTGATAACCAATTTTAGTACTGATTCTTTTTCAAATACTAATCCACTTATAAATTGGATTTCATCTTCGCAACATGATTTTTCTGAATAAGAGGAATTATTACTTGCAAACTTACAATTGCCTTCTTCCATTCCACATTTCTTCGCATTTCCAAAAAAGGATTCAGAAAAAACATGACCTCCACATAAGTGTTTTTCAACCGTAAAAGAAATAGTTGAAAAGAGCACCAATGCTGTTAAAAAAAAGACGGCTATGTTAGAGATGATTTTTTTCATTAATCTGCTTAAAAAGAGGCGTTTAGCATAAAAATATTAATATGCAAAAATAGGAACTAATAGCTGTAAAAAATGTGATAAAAGTCACATAATTGAACTAAAAATTATTTTTTTAATTCATCTAACCAATTATATATCAGTTTCTTATCGTTTTCAGAGAGTTTTGCATCTTTATGAATGAATATGTAAGATGAAAGGGGCATCTCATTCTTCTCAATTTGATTTTTAATTGACTTTAATTTACTTTTTTGTCGGCGTTTTGAATACCCACCAAATTCACTAAAATTCAACTCCTTTTTTCCTTCTTTTATATGATGTTCCAAAAGCCAGCTTACCGGCTGAATTTTATTGTACCAAGGGTAGTTTGTGTTGTTGCTATGGCAATCGTAACATGAGTTTTTAAACAGATTTTGAATATTATTTGGAGCGCCAAAAGTTTTAAAAAAATCTATTTCCAATACTTCGTTGCGTTGATTGCGTGTTGTGGGCATAAATTGAATACCCACAAACACAATCAATAAAAAAAGAAAATTTTTTTTAAAAAGGCTCACTTAGTTTATTTGTTTTTGTATACTGCCGCATTTTAGCATTTTACTTCCAAAATAGGGATTGTTGATTTCTTTAATTTCGCTCAGCCATATTGCGCCTTTGTTATTGTTTGCCATCGGGCAAAAATCTTGATATAAGGTTTTATCAGTTCCAACCAAAGCGATAATATCATTTACGTCTTTGCTCAAATCTTCAAAATGCTCTCTTTGATGATCAATAGGATTTTTTACGATATGCTCCGCATGTTCTTTCGCACTTTCGGCTATTTCCATATATTTTGCATGCTGAGTTTCTGTAAGTTTAGCCATCTCAAAATTTGAAAATGCAGTAAGCATCATTTTTCCGCCTTCGGCAGCTTTTTTACTGTCTTCATTAACCAATGCGTTCTTTAAAATAAGATAACCATCAATTATAGCTGTTGTTAAACCACTTTTTTGAGTTGTGGCATCCATAGTTTTGTCTGCTTGCATTGTTTCATCCATTAAAGAATGATTGTCATCTGTTCCCATTTGCATTTCATGGGTATTCATTTCATTTGATTCTGCTTGTTTTTGATTGTTTTTACAAGCACTTAAAAATAGCATCGCAAAAGCGACTGCATAAATTGAATTTTTCATTTTCTTGATTTTAATAATTAGTATTTTTTATTTTTCTAAAGAAACACTTCTTAATCTAAGTGAATTAGCTATTACCGAAACAGAGCTGAAACTCATCGCTAAAGCAGCAATGATGGGTGATAATAACAATCCGAATATTGGAAATAAGACACCTGCGGCAATTGGTACGCCTAACACATTGTATATAAAAGAGAAAAATAAATTTTGCTTGATGTTTTTCATCACAGCGTGACTTAAATTTTTTGCTTTTACAATGCCTTGTAAATCACCTTTAACTAAGGTCATTGCAGCACTTTCAATAGCCACGTCTGTTCCTGTACCCATTGCAATCCCAACATTTGATTGGGCAAGTGCAGGTGCATCATTAATGCCATCACCAGCCATGGCAACTATTTTCCCTTCGGATTGCAATTTTTTAATAAATTCCAATTTATCTTCCGGCAAAAAACCTGCTTTGAAGTTGGTTAAATGCAATTCGTCGGCAACTGCTTTGGCGGTATTTTCATTGTCGCCGGTTAGCATAATAACTTCAACACCTTGATCCATTAAAGTTTTAATGGCTTCTGCACTGGTTTTTTTAATAGCATCTGTAATACTCACATAACCAAAAGCTTTTTGATTGACAGCAATATAGGAAACTGTTTTGCCCAACTTTTGTTCGGCTAAAATTTGAGCTTCTAAATCTTTTGAAACCGATGCCTTAATTTTTTCCATCAATTTTTTATTGCCCAAAGCCACTTTGTTTTTGCCAACAGTTCCTGTTACGCCCATTCCGGTCACTGCCTCAAAATCATCAACTTTAGTTAGTTTTGTTTTAGAATTTTTGGCATAATTCACAACAGATTGTGCCAATGGATGTTCGCTATATTGGTTTAAGGAAGCAATTTGTTGTAATAAATCTTGTGAATCTCCTTCTAAAGCGACCACTTTTTCGACTGAAGGTTTTCCTTCGGTAAGCGTTCCTGTTTTATCGGTAATTAAAACATTCACCTTGTTCATTGTTTCAAGTGCTTCGGCATTTTTGATTAAAATACCGTTTTGTGCGCCCTTGCCAACACCAACCATTACAGACATGGGCGTAGCCAATCCCAAAGCACATGGACAGGCGATAATCAATACTGCTACAGCATTTACAAAGGCATAAACCATGGCGTTCTTTTCTGGACCGAAATATGCCCAAATGATAAAGGTAATGATGGAAACTACAACAACAATTGGCACAAAATATTTTGAGATGGTATCTGCCAATTTTTGAATGGGTGCTCTGGATCTGCTGGCATCACTTACCATTTTAATAATTTGTGACAATAGAGTTTCTGAGCCCACACGTTCCGCTTTCATCACAAATGATTTTGTGCCGTTGATGGTTCCCGAACTTACTTTGTCGTCAACTGTTTTATCAACAGGAATTGGTTCTCCGGAAATCATGGATTCATCAATGCTGCTGCTTCCTTCAACAATTACACCATCAACAGGAATTTTTTCACCCGGTTTAACCCGCAATAAATCGTCCTTTTTAATGGAATGGATCGATACAATTTTGTCTTCCCCATCCACCACCAAAGTTGCTTCGGAAGGTGCTAATTTTAGCAATTCTTTGATGGCACCACTTGTTTTGCTGTGCGCTCGGGCTTCTAACAATTGTCCTAATAAAACCAATGTTAAAATAACGGCAGTTGCTTCAAAATATAGGTCAACACTACCCATGTCACTTTTAAATTCCTGCGGAAAAACATCTGGGAATAAAAGAGCGACAATGCTAAACAAAAAAGCGGCACCTGTTCCAATTCCCACCAAGGTGAACATATTCAAATTCCAGGTAATAATTGATTTCCATGCGCGTATATAAAACATCCAACAAGTGTAAAAAACAACGGGAAGTGTTAGTACTAACTGTGACCAATCCCAATAAATTTGGGGCATTAGTTTAGTCAGCGGATTTGAAGGAAGATGCATGGACATGGAAATAATGAAAACAGGAACCGCAAAAATGAGCGATATCTTCATTTTTTTTAGCAACTTCAAATAGGTTTTATCCTCTTCGCTTTCGGTTGGTTCCATAGGCACCAAATCCATTCCGCAAATTGGGCAAGAACCTGGTTCATCTTTAATTATTTCGGGATGCATCGGACAGGTGTATTGTGTTGCCTGAATTGCTTTTGGCTGTTCAATCAAGTCCATGCCGCAAACAGGGCAATCACCGGCTTTGTTATATGTTTTTTCACCTTCACACTGCATCGGACAATAAAAAATACCATTGCCGTCTTCTATTTGTTTGATGGAGATGTGTTTTTCTGGTATTTCGTTGTCGCTATTTGGATCAAAATCTGAAATGGAATAATGCAATCCTGCTTTTAAAAATTCTTGCTGAAGAGTTTCTGTCGAAATATGATTTTTCATTTCAATTTCAGCTTTTCCTTCCTCTAAATTAACAGTAGCTTTTAACACACCTTTTATGTTACTTAAGGTGTTTTCGGCATTGGTCCTGCAACCATTGCAGGTCATTCCGGTTATTTTATAGGTGTGTATCATAAGATATTTGATTAACGTTTAAAAGATTTTGATTGCAAAAGCTCCCAGCTTAATACAATTTTTTGTGATTGGGTAAGAAAAAGGAATATAAATAGGGTAATAATGAGTTCCAGATTGCACATTCCTTTTTCTTAAAATAAGTACTTTTTGAATAAAGTTTATTTTTTCATCTCCATCTTTTTCTCTTGAAGTTCCATCCCGCATTTTGAACAAGTACCAGGTTTGTCGCTTTTAATATCGGAATGCATTGGACAAGAATAGGTTTTGTCCATTTTATCATGGTTCATTTTAGAGTGGTCCATTTTCATTTCCACTTTTTTTAAGTCCATGCCACATTTTGTACATGAACCAGGTTTGTCACTTTTTATGTCAGCATGCATTGGGCAAACATACATTTCAGCCATTTTCATTTCCTCTTTTTTTAAGTCCATGTTACATTTCGGACAAGAACCGGGTTTATCATAAGTTTTTTCACCTTCACAATGCATCGGGCAAGAAAAAGCGATTTTTTCTGTATGTTCAATTTCCATTTTGGCTTTTTCTTGTGCTTTTACGGTTGATACTGTAAATAATCCTACTGACAGTACTGCAATTAAAATTTTTGTTTTCATGTTTTCTGTTTTTAAATGGTTTTTAATTATTTATTTTATGATTGATTTTGTTTCTCCACACGTTAACATGGCCTTGCCAAAATATGGATTTTTTATTTCTTCAAATTGGCTTATCCAATTTGCACCTTTATTGCTGTCAGCCATCGGACAATATTGTATATATAGTGTTTGATCAAATGGCTTAAATGAATTTGTCAATGCAATCATCGTTTCAGATATAGGTTGAAACGCTTTACGCACCTCTTCTATTGTTTTGAAATTTGGCATGGGTTGAAGTGCGAGTTTCAAATTATTTTGGTGCTTCATCCAAATTTCATGTGCATCGCCAGAAAATAGAGACATATCTATCTTTGAAAGTGTTGTTTTCATTGCGTTTCCAGCTTTTTGGGCACCGACAAAGCTATCTGCGGCCAAAGCATCTTTCAAATTTAGGTATTCCTTGTAAATTGGCTGTAAAGCATCCCTTGTTTTTTTGTTAATGGAGATGTTCTTGCCATTAGTTTTTGTAATTTTCCCTGATGTTGAAGGCAAATTAGATTCATTTTCCTTCTTGTCACCACCCATATCCATTCCTGCATGACCAGTTACAACAACTCCTCCTTCGGGATTCATCATGCTTGGTTTTCCAGCTAGTTGCACTGCGGCATCAATAGTGAAGGTTCCGTTGGAAACAATTTCTTCACCTGTTTCCAATCCGTCTTTTACAATATAAGAATCGCCAAGGGCCGGACCTAAATTAATTTCTCTCATTTTAAACCCTGAACCTTCTTTAATATAAACCACCGAACGTTTTCCTGTCCACAATACAGCCGATTTCGGAATTACGATTTCCTGAGAATCTACTTTTCCTACGTTATTTTTTACAATCCCAGAAGCAAACATTTCGGGTTTTAAGTGTCCGTCTTTATTGTTTACCTCCACACGGGCAGAAGCCACACGGGTTTGTGAATTAAGTAAAGGGTCAATAAAACTTATTTTTCCTTTAAAGGTTTCACCCGGCAATGAATTAACGGTATATTCAATTTCATTGCCTACTTTAATCCATCCGAGTTCACTTTCATATAAATCGAAGAGCACCCAAATTTTGGAAAGATCTGATATCTCGTAAATGGGCATTCCGCGTTCCACATAATCCCCTAAATCCACCATTTTTTTGGTCACTATGCCATTTACGTCGGCATGGATGGAAAATCGTTGAATTGGTTTTTTATTGGCAATAATCTGATTGATTTGCGTCTGACTTATTTTCCAGTTTCGCAACTTTTCTTGAGCTGCCGCAAACAGTTCCGGCTGACTTTCCTTAATGCTCGCAGCCTGTAAGAGTTCTTCCTGAGCGGTGACAAGTTCTGGAGAATAAACGGTTGCCAATGTTTGTCCTCTTCCTACTTTTTCTCCGGTAAAGTTGACGAAAATCTGTTCAATCCTTCCGGGTATATGGGTTGATTGTGAATAGGCATTGCGTTCATCTATCTGCACTTTTCCGTTTAGACTTATTTCTTTGGTCGCATTGCTTGATCCAACAACCATTGTGGTGATATTGGCCAATTTCATGGCATCATCACTCATTTGAAAACTGTTGGGGTCAGTTCCCTCATTGAGAGTTTCCAGCGGAATTAAGTCCATTCCGCAAATAGGGCACAGGCCAGGTTCATTCTTTCGGATTTGCGGGTGCATGGAACATGTCCATATTTGCTCCGCTTCGTCATTACTATGGTCGTGTTTTTCAGCTTGATTTCCGCCGCCAAATAACAGCCATCCCAATAAGATTCCAATAACCAGAATTCCGGCAGTTTTCAGAATGTTTTTATTTTTTGTTTTCATCTGTTTAAATTTTATTTTTTTAGCGGTAACAGCTGCTGTTCGCTAATAATCATTTCTTTATTTATCAAAATTTGTTTTGCTCGTTTCATTATTTTTCTGTTTTCGAAATTAAATAATCCAACTTGGCTTCCGCCGTAAATCCGTTTTTTATCGCCTCAACCTTTTGGGTTTGCAGCATTAATATGTCTTGGTTCATCTGCAATACTTCTTCAAAATCTATGGTGGCATTGCTAAAACCGGAAATAAGCAATTTATTTGCCTGCACTGAACTAACGAGTTGCTTTTCATATAAAACAATAAGTTGTTCAGCTTTTTTAAGATTGTAAACAGTCACTTCATAGGCGCTTTGTAATTCATTTTTTTGTGCTTCCTGTTCCTGTTCCATGCTGCTTACCATAAATGCGGCTTCTTTTTTAGCGGCCTTGTATTTTTTTCTGAAAATTGGCAGAGTCACGGTGAACATAGGCATAATAGCATCTTGTCCGTTCATCTCGGGATTGGCATCAGTACGTTTTGAAATGATGGAATAATCAATTCCCAAGCCAAGCATTGGCAGGCCTTCTTTTTGAGCAACTATTTGCTGAATTTCATATGATTCTTTTTGCTTTTTCAAGCTAAAAACGCTGGGATGGTTTTTAAATAAATCCACAGAATCCAATAAAATTTTGGGATTTCTGAACATTAGGGTATCTTGTACCTGAACAATCATATCCGATTTTTGGTTCAGCATTAAATTGAACTCGGTTTCCAAAGGTTTCATCAATTCTTCAAGCAGTTTAATTTCAGTTTTTGCAGCTTCCCTTTTGATATCTACTTTAATCACATTTACCATTGGTGCATTTCCGCTTTTAAACCGGCTTAATGACAATTCATGGTAAGAATCCAGAATAGCAAGATTTTCTCTTTTAAGCTGAATGGTTTTTTCAAGGGCATACAACTCTGCATAAACTGATTTTACGTCGAAGAACAATTGATTTCGCAGATTTAAATAGTTTTGAAATTTGGCTTCAGCCATTAAAATCGAAGCGTTTTTCTTTGCCTGAAGCGTTCCAAACCAAGGAAACATCTGCATCAAAGAAAATCTGGCTTCTTGTGCTCCCAACCTTGTTTCAACCATTTGTCCAAAAGCACTCATGGTCAAGGCCGGATCGGGTAAACTTGATACCTGTGGTGCCTGTTGCATCGCAGCTTCAAATTGTGCATAAGCCGATTTCAGTTTCGGATTGTTTTCTGCGGCTGTTTGCAAATAAGCATCTAAAGTTTGCGAGTTGCCTCCCAAGCCCCAAAGAAACAGCAATAGCAGAATAAATTTCACGCCTGAAAATCGCTTTTGAAAATATTTTAATAAAGATTTTTTCATGATGTATTACTTTTAATTCTATGGTTTTACATTAGGAGAATCTGATTCTTCCCCTTCTGGAAGAGAAGGATTTGGGTTGTTTTTTACTGTATTTTCCCTCCATATGGCCTGCAACACAGGCACTACAAAAATGGTCATGATTTGAATGACCATTCCCCCAAAAATAGGGATTGCCATTGGCACCATAATATCAGCGCCTTTTCCTGTGGAAGTCAGCACTGGCAATAGGGCAATTACGGCTACTGCTGTGGTCATCATTGCAGGTCTTACCCTTTTTAACCCGGCTTCCATTACGGCATCGCGAACTTCGGGAACAGTCTGCGGATTGCGTTTTTCAAAAACATCGTGAATATAAGTCCCCATTAAAACCCCGTCGTCTGTCGCAATTCCGAAAAGCGCTATAAATCCAACCCAAACTGCCACACTCAAATTAATGGTGTGTATCTGAAACAGATCGCGCATATTCTCTCCGGAAATTGCAAAATCCATAAACCAAGGTTGCCCATATAACCAAATCATGATAAATCCGCCGGAAAAAGCCACAAATACACCTGAGAAATGAATGGTGGATGCGATGATGGTTTTAAACTGGAAGTACAACAACAGGAATATTAAAATCAAACTGATTGGGATTACAATAGCAAGACGTTTTACGGCCCGAACCTGATTTTCATAATTTCCTGAAAACTTATAACTCACGCCAGCTGGCACAGTTAATTCACCAGAATCAATTTTATCCTGAATGTATTTTTGTGCATTGTTTACCACATTCACTTCGGCAAAACCATCTCTTTTGTCAAACAAGACATAGCCAACCAAAAAGGTTTCTTCACTTTTTATCATTTGTGGCCCACGCACATAGTGCAATTTTGCCAATTCGCCCAGTGGAATTTGAGCGCCACTTTTGGTAGGTACCAATATTTTTTTAATGCTTTCGGGATCATCACGCAACTCTTGGGGGTAGCGCACCCGAACCGGAAAACGCTCCCTGCCTTCAACTGTCGTAGTAATTTCCATCCCGCCAATGGCAGTTTCCATGGTTTGTTGCACATCTTCTATGCTTAAACCATATCGCGCTATAGCATTTCTATCAATCTCTATTTCCAAATAGGGTTTTCCCACGGTTCGATCAGCAAAAACAGCTTCGGCTTTCACAGAAGGCACTTCTTTTAAAATATCCTCCAGCTTCATTCCGAATTCCTGGATGATTTGCAAATTGGGACCATACACTTTTATACCCATAGGCGCTCGCATCCCTGTTTGCAACATGACCAAACGGGTTTCAATAGGTTGCAGTTTAGGGGCAGAGGTAACTCCTGGAATATTGGTGACTTTTACAATTTCATCCCAAATATCATCGGGATTTTTAATATGTTTCCTCCAGTTTCGATAGTAATTTCCATCCTCATCTTCAATGAGGTTTTCTTTGGAAATTTTTTGATTTATAGCTTCTTCATTGCTTAAAGTATCACCCGATTTCATGATAAAGCGATTGTGCTTATCCACTTTAAAAGCTATTGGTTTTCCGTCATCTGAAAGAATATATTTCGGTTTATAGTTAATGATATTTTCATACATGGAAATAGGTGCAGGATCCAGCGCACTTTCAATCCTTCCCAATTTACCTACAGAAATATCCACTTCGGGAATTGCCGTAACGGCTATATCAAGTTGTTGCAGCGTTTTCTTGGAGGCTTCGATTCCAACATGAGGCATAGAGGTTGGCATCAGTAAAAAGCTTCCTTCATTTAAAGAGGGCATGAATTCTTTTCCAACTCCGGGAAAAGTATTGGACATACCTGTCCAAACTGATGTGGTTCTTATATTCCAGCCCACTTTATCAAATCCGTTGGCCGTAAAACCGAATATTTTTGGGAAGCCCAGCCAAATCAATGCTCCAAAGAAAATGGTGACTAATGGCAACAACAAAAATTTCCCTTTATTGACAAGGCACCAACTTAAAATAGGTTCGTAAAATTTGACCATGCTCAGCAAAACTGCCAGCGTAATTGCCAATAGCGTAATTACAAAAATATAGTTTGAAAACACCGAATTTTGATGTCCCAACGGCAGCCATTCCTCTGTTAGGAAAAACAACGTTACGGCTACTATGATAAACAAGGTGATTTGCGTAGAGTATTTCCCTAAAAACTGCGGATTCTTATCTTCCACCAATCTTATGATACCAATTGCCACCAAAGCAAGAGGCAGCCAGAAGCTAAAGTAAACAGCTAAAAATAAACCCATAACAATCAAGACGATATTCCACATTCTGACAAATTTGGCTTTTTGAACCTTAATATTAAATGCAAAATAAGTCAGCATTGGCAAAATTATAATTCCGATGATAAAGGAAGCTCCAAGCGCAAATGTTTTGGTAAAAGCCAAGGGCCTAAACAGTTTTCCTTCAGCATTTTCCATAAAAAATACGGGTAAAAAACTAACCACAGTGGTTAATAGCGCAGTAGTCACCGCAGGAAAAACTTCTACAGTGGCTTGTTGGATAACCGCCAATAGCTTTGCGCCTTTTGAATCCTTATTTTCAGGCATTTCCAAATGCCTTATGGTATTCTCTACAAAAATAATCCCTACATCTACCATCACTCCAATGGCTATGGCTATTCCGGATAAGGCCACTACATTGGCATCAACCCCAAAATAGCGCATCGCGATAAACGTCATCAGCACGGCAACAGGCAACAAACTTGAAATTAATAGGGAAGCCCTTAAGTTGAGCACCAACACAATAATCACAATAATGCTGATCAGGATTTCATGGGAAAGCGCATTTTCTAGTGTGTCAATAGTTTCGTGAATGAGCTGTGTCCGGTCATAAAACGGAACGATGGTGACCTTGCTCACGGTGCCATCAGCAAGTATTTTTTGAGGCAATCCAACGGAGATTTCCTTAATTCGTTTTTTAGTATTTTCAATTGTTTGTAAAGGATTAGAACCATAGCGAGCCACAACAACACCACCAACTACGTCGGCGCCACCTTTGTCTAAAATCCCGCGTCGTTCGGCGGGGCCTAAATGAACTACTCCCAATTCTTTGATCAGGATTGGTTTGTTGTCCTTTTCGGCGACTACAGTATTCTCAATGTCTTTAACAGATTTTATGTAACCAAGGCCTCTAATTAGATATTCAACTTTGTTAATTTCCAGAGTTTTCGCACCAATATCACGGTTTGAGTTTTTTACAGCCATCATCACTTGGTCTATGCCAATGTTGAAGGCTTTCAAAGCATCCGGATTTACGTCGATTTGGTATTCTTGGACAAACCCACCCACAGAAGCAACTTCTGCCACGCCGGTAGTGCCGCTTAACCCTAGTTTTACGTAGAAGTCCTGAATGGTGCGTAACTCATGTAAATCCCAGCCCCCGGTAACATTTCCTTGCGGATCACGACCTTCCAGCGTATACCAAAATACCTGACCCAATCCGGTTGCATCCGGTCCCATGGAAGGCGCAACTCCTTGAGGCAATACATTGGCAGGAAGCGAATTTAGTTTTTCCAGAACTCGGGTTCGGGACCAATAGAATTCTACATCTTCTTCAAAAATGATATAGATAATTGAAAATCCAAACATAGAGGTGCTCCTAATGGATCTCACTCCGGGAATTCCCAATAGAGAAGTTGTTAAAGGATAGGTGATTTGGTCTTCAATATCTTGTGGAGATCTACCGGACCAATCGGTAAATACAATTTGTTGATTTTCACCGATATCAGGTATGGCATCAACAGGAACGGAATCTTTTGGGAGAAAACCAATATCCCAACTAAATGGTGCCGTAACCAAACCCCAGCCAATAAATGATGCAAGCAGAAGTATGGTAACCAATCGGTTATAAAGAAAATATTTTATAAGTTTATCGAACATTTTTTTTAATTATTTAATGAGTTGATTTTGATAGAACATGATGAAATAATTTAGAAATAAATCATAACAATACTTCAACGCCGGAAGTTAAATACCTCGGCGACCAAAAAAATCATTAAATAATCAAATTAAGAAAACTTGGTCCAAAACAAGGATGTCTAAGACCAGCAATGGCGGAGTATAATATTTAAAAGGACTAATGTTTGTAGCTGACCCTTCAAATAAATTAATATAAGTATAAGAAAAAGAAGCAACAAAAACTTGCTGTTCGAAATTTAGTGAAGAAAAATCAATTTTTAAGTTGTTTTGACCTTCAAATGTTTTTATTTCATCAGAGCAACAATCTTTTTTAATGGAATTACAATCATTGTCTTTTGTAGCAGTTTCCATTTCCATTCCACAAGATTCAGCTTTTGAAAATAAAGCGCTATCTACCAGTAAATCACCACAAAAGTGCTCACTTATGGTAAATGACATTGTAGAGAATAACACTACAAACGCCATAAAAATTGCTAATATTTTCCTGAATAATTGCTTCATAATGAATTGCAAAGATACTAATTTTTTAAAGCGCTCAATTAATAATATGTTAAAAACACAGAAATGACGTGTTTTTCAGCATTGGCTTTATTACTGCTAATATTAAATTTATTCGGTCCAAAATGTATTAAAATAACTATTTCTACGTATGTTATTTATAATTATGATATATTTGAAATTCTATATTTTTACAATGAAGACGCTAAAATTTTTTATTTTTTGTTTACTTTTTAGCATTCCTAGCATATTAAAATCTCAGGAAACATTGCCAATATATTCAGATTACTTATCTGATAATGTTTTTTTGGTGCATCCTTCCGCTGCGGGGTTTAGAGATTGCAGTAAAATTAGATTAACAGCTAGAACCCAGTGGAGTGGTGTTAAAGACGCCCCTTCTTTACAAACAATCAATTTTCATACAAAATTTGGCGAAAAAGCAGGGCTAGGATTTGTGATTTTTAATGATAAAAATGGCTACCATAGCCAGCAAGGAATTCAAGGAACGTATGCTTATCATTTAGATTTAGGACGCGAGCAAGATACACGTCAATTGTCATTTGCACTCGCTTTTATGGTAGTTAATAATAAATTAGATGAAACTTCTTTTAATATTGAAGATCCGGTAATTTCACAAATTGTTCAAAGTGAAAATTATTTTAATGCCGATTTTAGTATGGCCTATCATGATTTTGATTTCTTTTTCTATTTTACCGCTAAAAATTTAATGCTTACTTCTCGTAATCTATATAATAAAGAGTATGAATCTTTAAATTTAAGAAGGTATTTATTGTCTTTTGGATATTATTTCGACTATAATAAAAATGGATCAACAGTAGAGATTGAGCCTTCCGTAATGGTTCAGTATATAGAAAGAACAAAAGAAATATTTGCAGATTTTAATATTAAAGTCTATAAGGAATTACCAAGTGCTAAAGTTTGGGCCGCTTTTTCTTTAAGAAGAGGTTTTGATAAAACAATTGCCAGCCAGCAATTGACTTATTTAACGCCAATTGTTGGTGTTAATTTTGAAAAATATATGCTGGCATATACTTATACCAAACAAACAGGAGAGATTTTATTTGATAATGCGGGTTACCACCAATTAACTTTAGGTTTTAATTTTGGTTGTTATAGTCCCAGAAGATTTTGGAATGAACGTGGAGGCAAATCAAATAGAATGTTTTAAATATTATTTTGTTGAATTATGATTATCAAAGAATTAAATGGCATAAAACCAATTTTTGGTGAAGATTGTTTTATTGCTGAGAATGCCGTAATTATTGGGGAAGTGATTATGGGAAATCAATGCAGTATATGGTACAATGCCGTTATAAGGGGCGATGTACATTATATAAAGATGGGAAATAAGGTGAATGTGCAAGACGGAGCTGTTATACACGCCACCTATAAAAAATCACCGACAAATATTGGAAATAACGTGTCGATTGGCCACAATGCTTTGGTACATGGTTGTACTATTCATGACAATGTGTTGGTGGGAATGGGCGCTATTATTATGGATGACTGCATAGTGGAAAGCAATTCCATTATCGCTGCTGGGGCGGTTGTAACTAAAGGAACGCACGTAAAATCAGGTTGTATCTATGCTGGTATGCCAGCAAAAAAAATAAAAGATATCAGTGAAGAACTAATTTCAGGCGAAATAAACAGAATCGCCGATAATTATGTTAAATATGCTGGTTGGTATAAGTAGGGACAGGTCGCAACCTGTCCGTTCTAAAAGTTAAAAGTTTTTTTATGAAAATACGATACTGGTTTTGGATTAAACGGCCTTTCTTTTTTTTAAGTCTAAAACAGTTGCAAAGTTGAAAAGCTAAAAGTAATAAAATCAAAAATCGTATATCGTATATCCTATATCAAAAATCCAGCTTTTCAACAGTAAATTCAACAGAAACATCACTTAAAATTTCTTTTAAAACTTTTGTTTCTGAATTTGTGTAGAATTGATGGTCGATTTTAGCTTTTAAAGTGGTAAGTAGGTTGTGTTTTTCTAAAACGGCTTTTGTTTGCCTGGCAACTGCTTCACCTGAATCAATAATAGTTACATTTTCACCTATTATTTTTTTGATTTGGGGAATTAAATAGGGATAATGTGTGCAACCTAACACCAAATGGTCAATATTGAAGTTTGACATGGGTTTTATGTAGGTTGATAGCAAATTATATAATTCTGGAGAATTTAATTTTCCTGCCTCAATTAAAGGAACCAATCCTTCGCCGTCCTGTTCAATGGTTGTGATATTTTTGGTATATTCCTTAGTGGTTTTTTCAAACAGTTTACTTGAAAGCGTTCCTTTTGTAGCTAAAATTCCTATTGCACCAGTTTTACTTAAAAGGGCAGCAGGTTTAATGGCAGGTTCAATGCCAATAAATGGAATAGTGTAATTTTTTCTTAAATAATCAATAGCATTGGTGGTGGCGGTATTGCAGGCAACAATAATTAACTTGCATCCTTTGGAAAGTAAGAACTCTGTGTTTTTAATGCTTAAAGCAATTATTTCTTCAGAAGATTTTTCACCGTAAGGTGCATTTTTGCTATCGGCCAAATAAATGGTATTTTCATTAGGAAGTAGTTTAACAATTTCTTTCCAAATAGAAGTTCCGCCAATACCAGAATCGAAGATGCCTATAGGTTCGTTGTTCATAATAATACAAAAAGACTGCTTATAATTTTCAACTTTAAATTTATTGAAAAACCTACCTTTTTTAGGATCCATTATGGGTCTTTCATTAAGATAAAAGTAAAAAAAATCCCGCAATTGCGGGATTTTTTTTAAGCTAATTATTTTTTTATTTAAGGCCTAATTTTGTTTTCACTGCTGGCAATAAATCTGTTCCATTGGCCACAATTAAAGTAGAAGATTCTAAAACATAGGTAAAACCTTGAGCTGTAGCAACCTCTTCAATTGCTTTTTTTGCTTTTTCTAAAATAGGTTTTAAAATTTCATTTCTTCTGTTGGTAATGTCTTCTCTAGCAACTTGAGATGCCTGATACAAATTTTGTTGATCCTTCTGAACTTCAACACTTCTTTGTTGGTTCACCTCATCAGTTTGGGAACTTGCTTCAGCATCATATTTTTTCAATTTTGCTTCTAATTTAGTTTCTTCAGCTTTTAGCTCAGTTTCATATGTTTTGCTCAATTTTTCAATCTCAGCATTTAATGCTTTCGTTTCTGGCATTAGGCTTATTAACAAATCGGTGCTGATATGGGCAATTTTTGTTTGTGCTTGCAAAGTATTGAATCCTAAAGTAACTATTGCAATTAATAATAAGGTTTTAAAATGTTTCATTTCTTGCTTGTTGTTTAAATTAATTATTTTCTTTTTTTTCTTGTTGGGCTTTTTTTGCCTCTTCAATTTCTTTTATTCTTTGTTGTCTTTTTTCTTCGATAGCTTTTTTCTGCTCTTCTCTTTGTCTTAGCTTTTCTGCTTTTTGATCTTCAATTCTCTTTTTTAATGCTTCTTTTTTAGCTTCTTGTTCATCTATTTTTTCTTGCAATGCCTCGGCTCTATTATCGACATTTAATTTGGCTTCATCATTTAAGTTGTTTTCAGACTTGATTGATTTCTGATTTTGTTTTTCTCTTACTTCTTCAACTTTCTTCGATCTTGTAACGCTATTCAATACCAATTCGCTAATGTCATATTCCTTATTTGTATACAACATAAGCAAGGCACTTGATTTGTCCATCACAAAGTCAAACTTTCTTTTTGTTGCAATATCTTGAATTGCATTGTACACAATATCTTGAACCGGTTTCACCAACTGTTGTCTTAAAAAGAACAAATCACCATTCGTGCCAAAGTGTGCAATTTGTTGATTTTTCACATCTAGTTCTTTAATTTGTATATCTTCCTCTTTCTCTTCAATTAATGCTTTTGTAAGTAGCGCTTTTTCATTATTTAAATTGTCTTTTAAAGCTTCAATATCTTTTTGTTGCTTCTCAAGATCATTCTGCCAACCGATTGCCCTAGCATTAATTGTTGTTTGGGCTTCCATATATTCCGGAATATTTTCCAAAATATATTCCAAATCGACATAACCTATTTTTTGAGCTTTTTGTGCATTGGATGAAAAACTCAAAATTAAAAACGCAAATAAAAAGATTTTCTTTGTCATAATTATTATGTATTTAGAAAAAATCGTGCCAATTAATTATTCAACAATACAAATATAACTGATTTTGTTTAAAATTGCTGTCCAATTATAAAGTGCGTTTGCCAACCTGATTTTTTAGTTTCTCCCGGTAATGGATCAAATCCGTTCGCAAAGTCAATTCCTAGCAATCCGAATGCCGGCATAAAAATTCTCAAACCAAATCCGGCGGAACGTTTTAACACAAAAGGGTTAAAGTTTGCAAATCCATCATAAGAATTACCGGCTTCAAAAAAACCTAAAACATAAATAGAGGCAGATGGTTTTAACGTGATGGGATATCTAAGTTCCATTTGAAATTTATTGTAAACAGTACCACCATCTATTGATGACAAACGTCCGTTTTCATATCCTCTTAAAGCGATGGTTTCCCTACCGTCTAATTGATAAGAAGACATTCCGTCTCCACCAACAAAGAATCTTTCAAAAGGGGAATCTCCTAATTCTTTATTATAATTTCCTAAAATACCAAATTCTGTATTTGACATAAGGACCAAATCTTTGGTTAAAGCCGTGTACCATTTTCCTTTAAAACTAGTTTTATAATACTCTAACCATTTATATTTTTCCTGATCATCAATCTTTGAATAATCTTTATTATTTACTAAAGAGTATGGAAATGTTAGTTTAGCGCCAATGCTAAAATCGGAACCATAAGTTGGGAAAACCGGATTTGAACCAGCAGAACTTCTGCCTAATGTAATGCTATAAGACAAGTTATTTGATTGCCCGGTAGAAAATGAAAAAGTTGAGATTGGGTAATCTTTTAAATCATACAATTGATAGCTGACACTTTGCGATAAAGTAAAATAATTATCTGGCCATTTTAAGCGTTTTCCTAATCCAACGGTGATACCTACAATATTTAAACGTTGGTCTTTATCTACTCTATTGGTGGTATAATCATACCTAAATTGTTTTGAGTTGTATATTGAAAACGACAAAGATTGCGGTTTTTTACCTCCTAACCATGGTTCGGTAAATGAAAAACTGGAGGTTGTATAATACCTGCTTTTTTGAAGTCGTAACGCAAGCGTTTGACCATCACCCATTGGAAGGGGTTTATAGGCTTTTTTGTTAAAAAGATTTCTGGCAGAAAAGTTGTTGAATGACAGCCCTAAAGTTCCGATAAAGGAGCCACCACCATAACCACCTTGCAGCTCTATTTGGCTGGAACCTTTTTCCGCAACAGTGTAGTCAATATCAACTGTTTTATCTTGATAATTTGGGTTTAAATTGGGTGTAATAGCTTCCGCATCAAAAAATCCAAGCTGCCCAAGTTCCCTTATTGTTCTGATAATGTCACTTTTGCTGTATAAATAACCAGGTTTCGTTCTTATTTCTCTATAAATTACGTGGTCATTGGTTCTGTCATTTCCATTAACTGTAATTTTTTTAATTTTTGTAGGGGCATCTTCATAAATTCTGATCTCTACATCAATAGAGTCGTTGTTTATTCTTGTTTCTACCGGCAAAACTCTTGAAAAAAGATATCCATTATCTTGGTATAAAGTACTAATATCGTCAGAATCCGGTTTCCCATTGCCCGATACTCTTTCTTTCAGTACTTTTCCGTTATAAGTATCGCCTTTTTCTATTCTTAAGATACTTTGAAGTTGTGCATCTGTGTATCTAGTGTTTCCTAGAAATCGAAGATCTCCAAAATAATATTTTTTCCCTTCTTCAACCTTAATGTCTAGACTGATGGTGTTGTTATCATTAAAAGTTAACGAATGATCGAGAACTCTTGCATCCCTATATCCTTTTTCGCTATAAGAAGTTACAATATTTTCTAAATCTTCATTGAAATCGGCTTCAATATATTTTGATTTTTTCCAAAAACGACCATATAGCCTTTTTTTAGTTTTTTTCAAAACTTTTTTAAGCTTTTTGTCGCCAAAAGCCTTATTGCCTTCAAAATTGATATCTTTTATCTTTATTTTGCTCCCTTTGTCAATATAAACCAGCATATTAACAGTATTTATACTTGATGTGTCGGGTTTGGTGTCGAGTGTAACTTTTGCTTTTAAATAGCCTTTTTCCTGATATTTTTTTCTGAAGTAATTTTTGGAAGTCACCACTAAGTTGTCAGTTAGCATGGCGCCTTTTTTAAGCTCAGCATCTTTTTGTAAATCTTTTGCCTTTCTTTTTTTAACGCCTTGTATGGTAACATTGTTAAGTTGAGGCAACTCCTGAACTTCAAATTCCAAATAGGCTACATCGCCATCAATTTTGGAAACATAAACGTCCACATTGCTAAATTGTTTGGTTTCATACAATTTTTTAATAGCACTTGTAAGTTTATCTCCAGGAAGTTTGATCTCTTGACCTACCACTAAACCTGTAAATACTTTTACGGTTTCTTCTTCAAATTTTTGAAGCCCTTTAACGGTAATTCCACCAAGTTCGTACTTGTTTTCCGTAACAAAAATATTGTTTGTTTTTGTGGGGATTAAAGTGTCTTGGACAATGATATCCTTAATTATGGTATCATTTTCTATTTGGGTGTTTTCTGAATTATTTTTTTGCAGTTCTTGCGCGGATACAGCATTAGTTGATAAAATAATTGTAAAAAGTAATAGCGCTATTTTAAATTTAGTCATTGATTTTTTCAATTTGTTGGCTGGTTTTACCAAATCGTCTTTCTCTTTGTTGATATTCTACTATGGCATTATATAAATTTTCTTTCCTAAAATCGGGCCAAAGTGTATTGGTAAAATACAATTCAGCGTAGGCTATTTGCCACAATAAAAAATTGCTGATTCTTTTTTCTCCACTGGTTCGGATTAAAAAATCAACATCCGGCAAAGAAAACGTATATAAATGATTATTTATAATATTTTCGTTAATTTCTTCAATGTTAAGTTGATTATTAACAACTTTTTTTGATATATTTCTGATAACATTAACAATTTCCTCCCTTGATCCGTAACTTAAGGCAAGGGTTAGTGTTAATGAGGTATTATCTTTTGTTTTTTCAACAACTTCCGCAAGTTCTATCTGTGCTTTTTTAGGCAGGTTTTCAATGTTGCCGATAGTGTTTAATTTGATGTTGTTTTTGATCAGTGTATTTAGTTCTTTTCTTAGAGAAGACACCAATAAAGCCATTAAAGTTTTGACTTCAAGTTTTGGTCTGTTCCAATTTTCGGTTGAAAATGCGTAGAGTGTTAAATAGTTGATGCCAATTTCTCGGCAGCCTTCAATAACTTCTTTTACGGAAGTTACGCCATTTTTATGACCGAAAACTCTCGGTTTTCCTTTCATTACAGCCCAACGTCCGTTTCCATCCATAATGATAGCAATATGGTTTGGGAGATGGTCTGTGTTTATTTGGGATTTAATATCTTCCATTAATAAGGGTTTGCGTAGCAAGGGGGTCTTCCAAATGAATAAACAAGTGATACGCCGGTGAGCATGTACCAATCGTTACTGTTCGGATTTCCAAATTTTAGTGTACTTATTTTTTGATTGTTATAATCAAGATCATCTACAAAAGTATAGCGCGCCCTAATTTCAAAGGCGATAGCGAAATCGTTCACCAACTTTGTTTTATAGCCAATTCCAAAAGGAATGGCATAAGATGTTTTTGATTCATAATTATATTGTTGGCTTCCAGAAGGCGTTTCAGACCGTACCACATTGTAATTAAAAGTAGCAAATTCAATCAATAAATAGGGAGTGTGCGATTTTCGGTAATCGTCTAAATTGTATTCAAAATAATTGAATTCTACACCTACTGCCAGTTCTTTTATGCTATTCGTAAATCGAATTCCTCTATTGAATCTCTCATTATTTGTAGCGTCAGCATCATCAGATGATATTTCAGCATAGGTAAAAGTTCCTCTTATGGCAATTCTGGGGTTCATATTCCATTTATAAATAACACCGCCCATAAAATTATTTGGGTTTATATAATATTCAGGACCGATATCTCCAATATAATTACTTCCCCCTACAAATAATCCAATTTCATTAATCTGAGCTTTGGAAGTTATTGTGATAAAGACGATTGCAGTGAATATAATAAATTTTTTCATAAATAAAACGGCCAGCAAATATAAAAAATTATAGTTGCTTATTTAAGTTTAGCAATGTCTTTTTTGATTAACTGATTTTATATGAAATTATTGTAGGTTTATTTTTCTTTGTGTTTTTTGATTTTGTGGGTAGGTCAGTTCCTTATATCCTGACCCCAAAGCAATTTATCACGAAGTGTTTTTATAAAAGTTTGATGGTTTATTTCGGCTATTTTTAAAGTGAATCTTGATTTTTCTATGAAAATTTCAGTTTTGCTGTTGATGGTCGTAATTCTTGAATCAAGTGACAGAAAAAATTTATTTTCCCTTCCGCTTACCATTAATTTAATATTGGTTTCATCGGGAATTACCAAAGGTCTTGCGTTTAAATTATGTGGTGCGATGGGTGTTAATACAAAACTTTTTGCCTGAGGCAGAAGAATTGGTCCTCCACAACTTAATGAGTAGCCGGTTGAACCTGTTGGTGTTGAGATAATTAAACCGTCGGCCCAATAGGAAGTCAAATATTCTTGGTCTAAATGAGTTTCAATGGTGATCATAGATGCCGTATTTTTTCTGCTGACGGAAACTTCATTCAGCGCAAAATTTAAGGAGGCGAGACCTTCATTTTTTGGCGTGGTGGTAACGCTCAATAAAGTGCGTTTATGAATAAAGTATTTTTTTTGTAAAAGCAATTCAATTGCAGTTGCTATTTCTTCTTTTTTTACGGTTGCCAAAAAACCCAAACGACCTGTGTTTATACCTACTATTGGAATATTTGAATCTCTGATATAAGTAACAGCCCTTAAAATTGTACCGTCGCCGCCAAGGGTAAACATAAAATTAAAAGAATTGTCCAATTCTGTGTGGGAAGAATAGGTATTGGCTTTTAGATTAGGGAAATGTTTTATTAATCCTGCATTATAATTGTGCTCAATTACATATTCAATATTGTGAATATTTAATTCCTTCAATAATTCTTCAATATATATTTTATCTTCTGGTTTGTAATATTGTCCGTATATAGCAATTTTCATCTGTTTAAATTTTATTTTTTAGCGGTAACAGATGCTGTTCGCCATTAATATTTCCTTTGTGTGTCAAAATTTGTAATGCTCGATTCATCTGTTTAAGTTTTATTTATTAGCGGTAATAGATGCTGTTCGCCATTAATAATTCCTTTGTGTGTCAAAATTTGTAATGCTCGTTTCATCCTTAAATGTTTAGGTATTTTTGCAGGTAGCTAGACCGCTCTTTTAGGTCTTCCAAATAGAAATCTTCTTTATGTTTTGAAAGCACTTTGTAATTATACCTTCTAAATGATTGAATAATCTCATTTACATCTAGGGCATAAAATTTAATAATGATTTTTATTGATGTTGGGTTGGTTTCTGAAATAAAAATGCCCAAAACATCGCCGTTGTTGGACTCAACAATTTGACATATTTCTCTAAATGAATAGTCCGTTACATTTTTTTCAATGGCCAAAACGGTACCTTCATTTTTTAAAAATGGGGTGTTGTTATATACATGCAAAATATCAATTAAATCGCAATAGCCTAAATATGCCTTTTTATCATTAATTGCCGGAATTAAATTTGATTCGTTTGCGGCAAAAATCTTCAAGATTTCCAGTAGATTATTGTTTTCCTCAACGCAAAATAATTGAAATAAATATTGAAAATCACCAAGTTCTTTCTCATCATCAAAAATACCGCGAATGTCAATTTCAGAAATTAAGCCCAATAAAAAACCGCCTTCAACGATGGGGAAATGAGAATAGGTAGTTTCATTAAAAAGCAATTTTACTTCGGCAATTTTTGTGTGCGTTGTAAAAGCTTTAAATTCTTTTAAAATATAAGGGGTCATTTCCATGTTGTATACCTTTATGTCACAAAAATAATCAAAAATAAATCCAAAAACAGCTTCTTACTTCGTAAATTTGTCCACTCAATTAAATTTTAAAGGTTTATTAAGAATGACAAAATTAAGTGTAAATGTAAATAAAATTGCCACGTTACGAAATTCCCGTGGCGGAGATTATCCAAATGTTGTAAAAGTGGCTTCCGATATTCAAGATTTTGGTGCTGAAGGAATTACCATTCACCCAAGACCAGACGAGCGACATATTCGTTATCAAGATGCATTTGATTTGAAAAAAATTGTGACCACCGAGTTTAATATTGAAGGAAATCCAATACAGCAGTTTATTGATATGGTGCTAGAAATCCGTCCAACCCAAGTCACTTTGGTGCCCGATGCCATTGATGCCATTACCTCTAATGCCGGCTGGGATACCATTAAACATTACGCTTTTTTAAAAGAAATAGTGGAGGAATTTCATTTAAAAGGTATTAGAACTTCCATATTTATTGATGCAGATTTAAAATTAATTGAAGCAGCCGCCAAAACTGGAACTAACAGAATTGAATTGTACACCGAGGAATTTGCAAGACAGTATGGATTAGGAAATAAAAATGCCATAAAACCGTATGTTGAAAGCGCTATTTTGGCCAATGAAATTGGACTGGGAATTAACGCTGGTCATGATTTAAATTTGGACAATATTCAGTTTTTTGCCCAAAATATTCCAAATTTGTTAGAAGTTTCAATTGGCCACGCCCTAATCTCCGAATCCTTGTATTTAGGTTTGGAAAATGTGGTGAATATGTATAAAAACAAGTTAAAAGTTAAAAGTTGAAAGGTTTATTTGTTTAACCGTTTAATATTTGCTTAAAACTTAAAACTTAAAACTCACAACTCACAACTCAAAATGAAATTACTGCATTCAACTATTTTAGGAAGCGGACAGCCATTTCTTATTCTGCATGGGTATTTTGGAATGAGTGATAACTGGAAATCGTTGGGGACTAAATTTTCTGAAAATTTTGAAGTGCATCTAATTGATCAACGCAATCACGGTCGGAGTTTTCATTCCGATGATTTTGATTATGAATTATTGGTGGAAGATTTGTACAACTATATTCAACATCATCAGTTAGAATACAGCATCCTTCTCGGCCATTCTATGGGCGGAAAAGTGGCTATGCAATTTGCAGTTACATATCCAGAATTGGTTGATAAATTAATTGTTGCAGATATTAGTCCGAAGTTTTACTCGCCGCACCACGAGGGTATTTTGGCAGCCTTAAATACAGTCAATTTCTCACTTCAAAACACCCGTAAAAAAGTGGAGGATGTATTAAGAATTTACATTAAAGAGGAGGGCACTTTACAATTTTTACTCAAAAATGTCTATTGGAAATCAAAAGGTGAATTGGCTTTTCGATTCAATTTGCATAGTTTGACTGAACATAACAGTGAGGTTGGCGAGGCCTTGCCTTCTTTCACTTCTTTTGAAGGTGATACCTTATTTTTAAAAGGTGAAAACTCAAATTATATTACAGAAGATGACAAGCCATTAATTGAAGCGCATTTTTTAAATTCGAAAATTGTTGCGATTAAAAATGCTGGTCATTGGCTTCATGCTGAGAATCCAACCCAATTTTATAATGAGGTTTTTAGTTTTTTAAGCCAATTGTTGTGTTGAAATAATTATGGGTAAATTTGTATAAATTATAAAATAAGTTTTGATGAAAACAATTTTAAGAATGTTATTAACGGCGGTTGCTGTTGTTATAATTGCAAAATTTTTACCAGGAGTGGAGGTGACCGATTTTACCAATGCCATGTTTGTTGCCATTGTTTTGGCCTTTTTAAGAATTACCGTAAAACCATTACTGGTGTTTTTAACCTTGCCGGCAACCATTGTGACACTTGGGTTGTTTTTGTTTGTTATTAATGCCGTAATTATCATGTTAGCAGGTTATTTTGTAGCCGGTTTTACAGTTTCTGGATTTTGGACAGCACTGCTGTTTAGTATATTGTTGTCAATGTTCCAATCTGTTTTGTATTCATTCTTGCAAGAAAAAGAATAAAAATAGTTGAATTTGAACGGGTTAATTATTTGCTAGATGCGTAAAAAATAGTACTTTTGCACCCAATTTTGAATGATTTAAGATAAAAACAGCATAAAATGAATATTACAAAAGAAAATATTGATGCGTTAAATGCAGTGGTAAAGGTTGAAATATCAGCCGCAGATTACCAAGAAAAAGTAGCGAAAATTTTACAGGATTATCGTAAAAAAGCTGACATTCCAGGATTTAGAAAAGGACAGGTGCCATTAGGAATGGTTAAAAAGCAGTACGGAAAATCTATTATGATTGATGAGGTTAACAAACTATTGCAAGAAGCTTTAAACAATTTTTTAATTGAAGAAAAATTGGATATTCTAGGAAATCCATTGCCAAAAATGGAAGATGAGTTTTCTTGGGATAAAGAAGATTATACCTTTGAATTTGAATTGGGCTTGGCTCCTGAATTTGAAGTGAACCTTGAAGCAAAGAATAAAGTTACCCAATACAATATTGTTGCAGACAAGGAATTGTTAAAAAAAGAAGTTGAAAATATTAGAAAACGTTTTGGAAAATTAGTGCCTAAAGAAACTGCTGAAGAAGGTGTGAATATTGCTGGGACTTTTGTAAACGAAGAAAAAGAAATCAACAAAAAATCAACGATTGCTTTGGATTCCATAAAAGGAAAAGCAAATCAACAAAAATTTCTTGGAAAAAAAGTGGGCGATGTTGTTGAATTAAAAACGAAAGGACTGTTTGATGACGACCATAAATTAATGGGCGCTTTGGGGTTGAGTCACGATGAAATTCACGGCCTTGAAATTCCTTTAACCTTTACCATTGAAGAAATTAACGCCAATGAACTTGCTGAAATTAATCAAGAATTGTTCGATAAAATATTTGGTGAAGGTGTTGTGAAATCTGAGGATGAACTTAAGGCTAAAATTAAAGAAGATGCCGAAAAGCAATTTCAGACACAAGCTGATCAACAATTATTGAATGATGTAACCGAATATTTGGTGGAAAATACAAACTTTGATTTGCCAGCTGAGTTTCTGAAAAAATGGATGGTTGTTGCAGGTGAAAAACCAATGACTCCAGAAGATGCTTCAGCAGAATATGAAAAATCGGAAAAAGGCTTGCGTTACCAATTAATTGAAGGTAAAATTTTAAAAGATAACAAACTTCAAGTTACTTATGAGGAATTGAAAGACTTTACAATAGGGTTTGTTAAAATTCAAATGGCACAATACGGACAATTAAATCCAGAAGATAAGGAGCTGGAAGATATTGCCCAAAGAGTGTTAGGTAACCAAGATGAAGCAAAACGTTTGCAAGAGCAATTGGTAAGCCAAAAATTATTGAATTTTTATAAAGAAAAAATGACCTTTAAAACAAAAGAAGTGAACTACGAAGAGTTTGTAAAAGAAGTTTACAAATAAACTTACAAGATTCCGTGTTTTAATAATGCAAACCTTGCAATTAAAATTTATATTAACTAAGCAAAAATAGAAAATCAATCCTGTTCTTCATCACTTTAGAAGATACTTTAACCTAAAAACATTTTCTTTACATCTTGTCTAATAGGGTTGATTGAAATTTTTTTGATAAGGAATTTAGACCACTTTACTGTGAGGATGATGGACGACCTGCAAAACCAATTTGATTAATGGTTGGATAATCATATTCGGAATATTTCGGACGAAAGTATTGTGGGACAATGGGTTTTAGATTGGTTAAAAAGCACTTTTTAAGACTCGACTACTTAATGTTTGTAAATAACTTTAAGTTTTTTTACTTTTTTAAGCCCTAGAATACGAGAGAGAATTTGAACTTTGAGATTTACTTTCAACACTGAAACCGTCTTAAGCAAACTTCTGAAGTACTTCTTCAAAAACATCATAAACAGCTTGTGCCGAATCTGAAGTAACCATTTTCATGCGGTATTCTTTAAAATCGGGAATACCTTTAAAATAGTTGGTGTAATGACGACGGGTTTCCATAACGCCCACAATTTCAACACCTTTCCAATCGATTTCCATTTGTAAATGTCGGCGTGCCATTTCAACACGATCAGCAATTGTGATATTTGGCAAATGTTCTCCAGTTTCAAAAAAGTGTTTCACTTGTTTAAAAAACCATGGATTTCCAATACTTGCACGGCCAATCATAGCGCCATCCAACCCAAATTTATCGCGCATTTCCATAGCGCGTTCGGGTGAGTTTACATCGCCGTTTCCGAAAATAGGAATGTGCATTCTCGGATTATTTTTTACAGCGGAAATATGGCTCCAGTCGGCCTCGCCTTTATACATTTGGGCGCGTGTGCGTCCGTGGATTGATATTGCTTTACATCCAACATCCTGTAAACGCTCAGCCACTTCAACAATTTTTATAGAATTTTCGTCCCAGCCCAAACGGGTTTTAACGGTGATGGGAAGATTGGTATGTTTTACCATGGCTTCAGTTAAGCTCACCATCAAATCGATATCTTTTAAAATGCCCGCTCCTGCGCCTTTACATACCACCTTTTTAACCGGACAGCCAAAATTGATGTCGATTATATCGGGATTCGATTGTTCAACAATCTCCACCGTTTTTAACATAGAATCTAAATTTGCGCCAAATATTTGGATGCCAACCGGACGTTCTTTTTCGTAAATATCCAGTTTTTTTCTGCTTTTTGCCGCATCACGTATCAATCCTTCCGAAGAAATAAACTCGGTATAAACCACATCTGCGCCCTGCTCTTTGCATAAAGCCCTAAACGGCGGGTCGCTCACATCTTCCATCGGTGCCAACAATAAAGGAAAATCGCACAATTCTATGTCTCCTATCTTTATCAAGATCAAAAATTTAAGAGTGCAAAATTACACAATTTTCAAGAAGTATAAAATTATTGTTTTGAACTTGTTTCAGTAAATTAATTTAAATTGATTAGTTCTAGGCATATTAACAGTAAGTAACTTGATGTAGAAATGAACACAGCCGACTTAATAACAATTTTAAATCATCTAATCTCATTTTTATATATAAATAGTAGATTATGTTCTATTTATTATATGTAAATAGTAGATTGTAATCAATTTTTTATATATTTGTATAAACCATAAATATTAAAAATCGTATAATATGCTTCAAATAGACCGAAAACTAAAGGAAAATTTGGTGGATAAATGGAATTCGGGCAAAGTATTAATTGTAATTGGTCCTAGGCAAGTTGGAAAAACCACGCTGTTTAAATCACTTTGTGAAACAGAAGGAAATTATCTTTTTATAAATGGCGACGACCCAGAAGATAGAATATTGCTTGAAAACGCTGGTGAAAACAAATTGAGAAACATCATCGGAAATCATAAAACTGTCTTTTTTGATGAAGCACAACGCATTAAAAATATCGGAATTATTCTCAAAATTATACACGATCAAATTACGGGAATTCGTGTGGTAGTTAGTGGTTCTTCAGCCTTAGAAATTTCCAACGAACTTAACGAACCTTTAACAGGCAGAAAATGGGAATTCAATTTATTTCCCTTTACTTACGGTGAGCTTCAACATCACTTTGGCTATGTAAATAACACTAAGAATTTGTTGAGATATATGATTTATGGTATGTATCCAGAGGTCATCACAAATTATGAAAATGCTGAAGGCACTTTAAAACAAATTTCTGGCAGTTATCTTTATAAGGATTTATTGCAATATCAAGGAATCCGTAAACCCGAAATATTGGATAAATTATTATTGGCCTTGGCTTTGCAATTGGGCTCGGAAGTAAATTATAACGAGCTTTCACAAACTGTTGGTGCTGATAGAGCAACCATTGAACAGTATATTTCCTTATTGGAAAAAGCATTTGTGGTTTTTAGATTAAATCCTTTAAGCAGAAATGTTCGCAATGAAATAAACACCTCTCGTAAAATATATTTTTATGATAATGGCATTAGAAACGCTGTTGTCGGAAATTTTAAATCTCTTGAGTTTCGTCAAGATACAGGCGCATTATGGGAAAATTTTATGGTTTCAGAGCGATTGAAAATATTGAATTATAACCAATGGCACGGACGATTTTATTTTTGGAGAACCTATCAGCAACAAGAAATTGATTGGATTGAAGAAATTGACGGATCATTTTCCGCTTACGAATTTAAGTGGAATTCTAAAAAAACAAGGAGATTTTTTCCCAAAACCTTCCTCAATAATTATCCTATTTCTAAAACTTTAGTGGTTACGCCAGAGCAAATTGATGAATTTTTAACCAACTCATTTTAAAAGAACAATTAAAAGAGTAAGTACAATTATGGCTTTATTAATTTAAAGATAAATTGTATTTTTGAACTCCTAAAACATTACTCATAAAATGAGCATAACGGAAATAAGGAGCAAATACCAATTCAGCTATGCGAATTACATATGACCAATAAAAAACAATAAATATCTTTGTATGAAATTAAAATTGACCATCCTATTTTTATCAGCCCTTTTTGTAGGCTGTAAATCATCCCAACATAAAACTGCTTACGACGGAAAATCGGGCGCCACAAAAATTGTGAACACCATCCATTATCCGCAGGAAAAACATTTAAAAAATATAAAACAACTCACTTTTGGTGGTGACAATGCCGAAGCTTACTGGAGTTTCGACAATACCAAACTTACTTTTCAGGCAAACACGAAAGCCTGGGGATTGGGGTGTGACCAAATATTTACCATGAATATTAACGACGATTTGAGCAAAGGGCAAATTCCGCAAATGATAAGCACAGGAGAAGGAAGAACCACTTGCAGTTATTTTTTGCCGGGAGATTCCACCATCATATATTCCTCCACCCATATGGCTGATAAAGCGTGTCCGCCCGTTCCAAACAAAGAAGATTATGGTAATAAATATATCTGGCCTGTTTATGAAGGTTTCGATATTTTTGTGGCCGACACCAAAGGCAATCAGCTAAAACAGCTCACATTTGAACCAGGTTATGATGCCGAACCAACCGTTTCGCCAAAAGGTGATAAAATTGTGTTCACCTCAACAAGAACAGGTGATTTAGAATTGTTTACGATGAATATCGACGGATCCGACGTAAAACAGGTAACTTTTGAATTGGGTTACGACGGCGGGGCTTTCTTTTCACCCGATGGTACAAAATTAATATTCCGTTCCTCTCGTCCGAAAACAGAATCAGCAATAAAAGAGTACAAAGATTTATTGGCTGAAGGATTGGTACAACCAACAAATATGGAATTATATACCTGCAATGTTGACGGTAGCGAATTAACCAAAATTACCGATTTGGGAAATGCCAACTGGGCACCGTTTTTTCACCCATCAGGTAAGAAAGTTATTTTCTCTTCCAACCATAAAACGAAACATAGCTTTAATTTATTTATGATTAATGTGGATGGAACCGGCTTGGAACAGATTACATACGACACTGTTTTTGATGCTTTTCCGATGTTTTCTCCTGATGGAAAGAAAATTGTTTTTTCATCCAACAGAAATAATAACGGCACACACGATACCAATTTATTTATTGCCGACTGGGTAGAATAGCAAATATCGATTTTTGAGTAAAATTTAATTGTACTATTTTTCAATTATTAGTTGGATTTGCGTTAAGGTTAGAGCGGCCTGTTTGAGCTCTCCCGTTTTTACGGGAAGCGAGTAGCGATAGCCTGACCCAAAGGGGAACGCCCGCCAAAAAATTAAAATTTATTTATTGCCGACCGGGCTGAATCGCAAACATTTAAACTTGTGTGTTTTCAAACCCTTATTTCGTTATATTTGCGCAAATTAAAGAGAAAGGAATACGACGTATGAAAAACATTCGAAATTTTTGCATCATTGCACATATTGACCACGGTAAAAGCACCCTGGCCGACAGGTTATTAAGTTTTACCGGAACCACTACGGCGCGTGAAGAACAAGCGCAGCTGCTAGACAGCATGGATTTGGAGCGCGAACGCGGCATTACCATAAAAAGCCACGCCATCCAAATGGAATATATGTATGAAGGCGAAAATTATATCTTAAACTTAATTGACACACCGGGTCACGTAGATTTTTCTTACGAAGTTTCCCGGTCAATTGCTGCCTGTGAAGGCGCTTTGTTAATTGTTGATGCCGCACAAAGCATTCAGGCGCAAACAATTTCCAATTTATATTTGGCATTAGAACACGATTTAGAAATAATTCCAATATTAAATAAAGTCGATTTGCCAAGTGCCAATCCGGATGAAGTTACTGATGATATTGTTGACTTGCTGGGTTGTGAACCAGAAGACGTGATTCATGCAAGCGGAAAATCGGGTTTTGGCGTTGAAAATATTTTAAAAGCCATTATTGAAAAAATTCCTGCCCCAAAAGGCGATGTGAATGCGCCATTACAGGCATTAATTTTTGACTCGGTGTACAATTCATACCGCGGTGTGGAAACTTATTTCAGGGTTTTTAACGGAGAAATTAAAAAAGGGCAGCGCATTAAATTCATGGCAACCAAAAATGAATACAATGCCGATGAAGTGGGTACCTTAAAATTGAGACAAATTGCAAAACAAAGCATAAAAGCTGGCGATGTAGGTTATTTAATTACCGGTGTTAAAACTGCCGTTGAAATTAAAGTCGGCGACACCATTACCGATGCCTTAAACCCGACCCAACATAGAATTGATGGTTTTGAAGATGTGAAACCGATGGTATTTGCAGGTATTTATCCGGTTGATACCGATGAATATGAAGAACTTCGATCTTCTATGGAAAAATTACAGTTGAATGATGCTTCTTTGGTGTTTGTTCCCGAAAGTTCCGCTGCATTGGGATTTGGTTTCCGTTGCGGATTCTTAGGAATGCTCCATTTGGAAATTATTCAGGAAAGGTTGGAACGCGAGTTTGATATGACTGTAATTACCACCGTACCAAACGTATCCTACCACGCTTTTAGCAATAAAAATCCGGATGTTCCTATTTTAGTGAACAATCCAACTGATTTGCCCGAACCTTCAAAATTAAACAGGGTTGAAGAACCTTTTATAAAAGCGAGCATTATTACCAAATCCGATTTTATTGGACAGGTGATGAGTTTGTGCATTGAAAAACGCGGACAAATAACAAATCAGACTTATTTAACGCCAGAGCGTGTTGAACTTACTTTTGAAATGCCTTTGGCTGAAATAGTTTTTGATTTTTACGACCGATTAAAAACTGTTTCTAAAGGATACGCCTCTTTTGATTATCATCCTATTGGCTTGAAAACTTCAAGATTGGTTAGACTTGATATTTTATTGAACGGCACCGTTGTAGATGCACTTTCTTCCTTAATTCATACAGACAGCGCATATCATATTGGTAAAAAAATGTGTGAAAAACTGCGCCAGTTAATTCCACGCCAACAATTTGACATTCCGATTCAGGCTGCAATAGGCGCTAAAATTATTTCGCGTGAAACCGTAAAAGCGCTTAGAAAAGATGTTACTGCAAAATGTTATGGTGGCGATATTTCTCGTAAACGAAAACTTTTGGAAAAACAAAAGAAAGGTAAAAAACGTATGCGCCAAGTGGGAAATGTTGAAATTCCGCAAGAAGCATTTATGGCTGTTTTAAAATTGAATGATTAAATTCGCCCATCCCCGGCCCTTCCCGAAGGGAAGGGAGATAAAGGCTTTCGCAAGCTCATGCATTTGTGAGGTCGGGAAAAAATATAAACTAAAAAAGCACCGTGAAAACGGTGCTTTTTTATGAATTTTGAAGAAATTATTCTCCGTGCATCCATTCTTTTTTTCCCATTAATTGTTCTTCAGTTTCTACATGGTCTTCATCTAGAATACAACAATCAACTGGACAAACTGAAGCACATTGTGGTTCGTCATGAAAACCTTTACACTCTGTACATTTATCAGTTACAATAAAATAGAATTCATCAGATAATGGTTCATTTCTTTTATCGGCATCAACTTGTTTACCTTTAGGCAAAGTTACCGTACCTTTTAAGGAAGTTCCATCTGAATATGCCCAATCTCCATCTGGTTCGTATATTGCATTATTTGGACATTCTGAAATACATGCATCACAATTAATGCATTCGTCTGTTATTCTAATAGCCATGATTTGTAATTTTTATTATTTAATTATTTGACAAAATTATATAAAATTTATACAAATCTATGTGATAAAAGTCATTTCCTTTTCAAAAAAGTAAACATACCTTTGAGGCTTTATATTGAACTTACAATAATTTTAAATAATTTTCAATAAATTTAAACAATTTTTTTTAATTTACATTAATTATGATTACAACTAAAACAATTCTTCAACCTGAGGTACTGGAAGCAGTAGTTGTCAGGTTTGTTGGGGATTCTGGAGACGGAATGCAGTTAACTGGAACTCAGTTTACTGATACCTCGGCAATGTTTGGTAATGATATCGCAACTTTTCCAAATTACCCTTCTGAAATTAGAGCCCCTCAAGGAAGTTTATATGGTGTTTCTGGATTTCAGGTACACATTGGAAGCGTAGAAATAAGTACACCGGGAGACAATGTAGATTTGTTGGTTGCAATGAACCCTGCTGCGTTAAAAACCAATTTATATGCCGTAAAGCCGGGTCACACAATTATTGTGGACACGGACTCCTTTACAAAGAAAAACTTAGACAAAGCGGAATATAAAACCAATCCGTTAGAAGATGGAAGTTTAGAAAACTACCGAGTTATTCAGGTTGATATGACCACGATGACCAAAGAAGCATTGAAAGATGTGGAAGGATTGGACAATAAATCGATTACTCGAAGTAAAAACATGTTTGCTTTAGGAATGGTTTATTGGATGTACAATCGCCCAAAAGATCATACAGTTGATTTTTTTAATAAAAAATTTAAGGGAAAACAACATTTAATTGAAGCAAATACTAAGGTGTTAAATGCTGGTTATTATTTTGCGGAAACTTTGGAATTGATTCCAAATGCCTATACAATTTCCCCAGCTAAAATGATTCCGGGAACCTATAGAATTATCGGTGGAAATACCGCTACCGCATGGGGATTGTTGGCAGCTGCAGAGAAATCTGGTTTAGAACTGTTTTTAGGTTCTTACCCTATTACCCCAGCTACTGATATTTTACATGAATTGGTAAAACACAAACATTTTGGTGTAAAAGCTTTTCAGGCAGAAGACGAAATTGCTGGAGTTACTTCAGCCATTGGTGCTGCATTTGCTGGCGATTTAGCGATTACAACAACATCCGGACCTGGTTTGGCATTAAAAGGCGAAGCAATAGGTTTGGCTATGATGGTTGAACTGCCTTTGGTTATTATCAATGTACAACGTGGCGGACCTTCAACAGGATTGCCTACAAAAACAGAACAATCGGATTTAATGCAAGCAATGTATGGAAGAAACGGTGAAAGCCCAGTAATTGTAATTGCAGCAAGTACACCTTCCAATTGCTTTAATTTTGCTTATGAAGCTGCCCGTCTTGCTTTAGAACATATGACTCCAGTAATATTATTGACAGACGGATACATTGCAAACGGTTCAGCACCTTGGAAAATTAAATCTACTGCTGATATGCCTGCAATTAAAAATCACAAAATTGCAAAAATCAAAGAAAATTGGAGTCCTTATGACAGAGACGAAAAAACTCTGGCACGTAACTGGCCAGTTCCTGGAACACCCGGTTTAGAACATAGAATTGGTGGTTTAGAAAAAGACCGTGTAACGGGGAATATTTCTTATGAACCTATTAACCATGAAGAAATGACTCGTATTAGAGCCGAAAAAGTGAGATTGGTTGAAAATAATATTCCTGAATTAAAAACAGAATTTGCAGATTCAGGTGATTTATTGGTAATTGGATGGGGAGGAACCTATGGCTCTTTACATTCTGCAGTAAAACAGATAAGTGACGAAGGCTATAAAAATATTGGATTTGCGCATTTCAATTATATCAATCCAATGCCTAAAAACACGGAAGAAATTTTATCTAAATACAAAAAAATAATTGTTTGTGAATTAAATGCCGGTCAATTTGTTTCTATCTTAAAAACTAGATTCACAAAATTTGAATTTTCTCAACACAACAAAATTCAAGGATTGCCATTTTCTAACGACGAACTAATTCAACATTTTAAACAATTGGTATAATTATGGAAACTACAACAGCTGTAAAAAAATATACATTTAAAGATTTTACAAGTGATCAAGAAGTTAGATGGTGTCCTGGTTGCGATGATTACGTGATTTTGCGCTCTATGCAAAAAGCGCTTCCTGAAATGGGCGTTAACAAAGAAGACGTAGTGTTTATTTCAGGTATTGGATGCTCATCACGTTTTCCTTATTATATGAGTACCTACGGTATGCATACTATTCATGGTAGAGCACCCGGAATTGCTTCAGGGGTAAAATTGGCAAATCCCAACTTAAGTGTTTGGGTTATGACTGGTGACGGGGATTCAATGGCTATCGGAGGAAATCATTTTATTCATTTATTGAGAAGAAACATCGATTTAAATATGGTCATGTTTAACAATGAAATTTATGGTTTAACCAAAGGACAATTTTCTCCAACTTCAATTATAGGTCAAAAAACAAAATCATCTCCTTACGGAAACACACAACCTCCTTTTTCTCCAGGTGAATTGGCATTGGGTGCCAATGCACGATTCTTTGCAAGAATTGGTGGTAACAATCCGAAAGACATGACGCAAATTTTTATTGATGCACATAAATTTAAAGGAACTTCCTTAATTGAAGTACTTCAAAACTGTGTGATTTTCAACGATGGGTGTTTTGACGAAGTAACCGATAAAGAGGTGAAAGAAGATAAACAAATTTTTCTTGAACACGGCAAACCTATGATTTTTGGCAAAAACAATGACAAAGGATTGGTGTTAAATAAGTTGAAATTGGAAGTGGTGACTATTGGTGAAAACGGCATAACGCAAGAAGATATTTTGGTACATAATGCCAAAGAAGAAGATAAAACGCTTCATCAAATGCTTGTAAGATTGGAATATCCATTAGCTACAGGTGTTATCAGAAGTTTTACCGATGTTACCTTAGAAGAAAGAGAAGATGCACTAACCGCACAGGTTAAATCAAACTCAAAATTCAAGAAAGCAGATGACCTTTTCTTTTCAGGAGAAACATACGAGGTTAAGTAGTAAATATAAAGAAAATAGCTGATTTATGTCAGCTGTTTTTTTTTTATAAAATCATAATTTTGTCCACGAATTAAAAAGTATATAAAAAATGGGTTCAGAAGCCATCATTGTATTTTTACTTGCAGCCATTGTTTTGGTTGCCGGCGCAAACTTTTTATCAAATTTAATTTCACATAAATCTGATAATCCTCAAAAAAGAGAACCTTATGAATGCGGTATACCAACCATCGGTCCAACCTGGATTCAATTTAAAGTAGGGTATTATCTTTTTGCCATTCTTTTCCTGATTTTTGATGTTGAAGTTGCATTTTTAGTGCCTTGGGCAGTAGTTTATAAAGAAGTTGGCACTGTTGCTTTAGTAGAAATTATTGTATTCCTTTTCATATTGGGATTAGGATTATTATACGCATATAAAAAACGAGCTTTACAATGGGAGTAGAAAAAAAACGATATTTAAACCAGCTTGAAGAAGAGGGCTTAAAACAAGTTGTTCCTGCCGATTTTCCAGGAAAAATAATCCCTGGCGGCAATGGAGGAAACATTGTTGTTACCACCTTAGACAGCGTTATCAATTGGGGACGCGCAAATTCACTTTGGTCCTTATATTTTGGCACAAGCTGTTGCGCAATAGAAATGATGCAAACAGGTGCCGCAAAACACGATTATTCAAGATTTGGTTTTGAGGTTGCAAGACCTTCAGCGCGCCAAGCAGATTTAATCATTATTGCCGGAACCATTGTGAACAAAATGGGACCTGTGTTGCGACGATTGTATGATCAAATGGCCGAACCAAAATATGTAATTGCAATGGGTGCTTGCGCTATTTCTGGCGGACCGTTTTACTACAATTCCTATTCGGTAATTAAAGGTGCTGACCATGTAATTCCAGTAGATGTATATGTTCCTGGATGCCCTCCAAGACCAGAAGCCTTATTGGAAGGAATGATTATGCTTCAACAAAAAATTAAAACTGAAAACATGACCAAAAAGGTAAATCCTATAGATGGTTTTGATGAAGGAAAATAATTTGTATTAAATCATAAAGAGCATGACAAACGAAGATTTACAAAATATAATTACCGGTTTGGGAACCGATTTGGAATTTACAACTGAAGGTTCTGAATTTTTAAATGTAATCGTTCCCAAAGAACAGCTTCACAGTATTTGCAGCCAGTTAAAATCGCATCCCGAATTAAAATTTGATTATGCATTTTGCATAACCGGTATGGATTGGGTTCCAGCATTGGGTGTTATTTACCATTTAAATTCAACTGAATTTAAACATGAAATTGTTGTAAAAGTAATGGTTGATGACCGAGAAAATCCAACATTGGATTCCGTGCATGACATATGGCAAACAGCAGACTTTCACGAACTTGAAATATTCGATTTTTTCGGCATAAAATTCAACAACCATCCAAAACTAAGACGCATTTTTTTAACGCCTGAGTGGGAAGGTTTTCCGTTGAGAAAAGATTATGTTGATGAAGCAAATATGATTATTAAATAGCCTTATGATGACGGACCAACAAGTACAAAATAAAATAAAAACTGAAGAGTATTTTATTAACATGGGACCGCAGCACCCGGCAGCTCATGGGGTGTTACGATTAATTTTAACCATTGACGGCGAAATCATAAAAAATGTTGAACCCGATTTAGGTTACATACACCGTTCTATCGAAAAAATGTGTGAACGCGATAGTTACCAGCAAATCGTTCATTTAACGGACAGAATGGATTATTTGTCGTCACACATTAATAACGAAGCGGTTTGTTTAACGGTTGAAAAAGGTCTTGAAATAGAAGTTTCAGACAGGGTTAAAGTAATCAGAACTATTATAGCTGAGTTAACCCGTATTGCTTCTCACTGCTTATGGTGGGGTGTTATGGGAATGGATTTAGGTGCATTAACCACCTATTTTTATGCTTTTAGGGATCGTGAAATGATCAATGATATTTTTGAAGAAACCTGCGGTGCCCGTTTAACCATGAACTACAATGTTCCGGGCGGATTAATGTTCGATATTCACCCTAATTTTGTAAAACGCACCAAAGATTTTATTGCTCAGTTTAAAACCAAGATTCCAGAATACAATCGTTTACTGACAGACAATGTGATTTTTCATAAAAGAACAAAAGGTGTTGGTATCCTTACCAGAGAAGATGCTATTTCTTTTGGGGTTTCAGGACCAGTTGCAAGAGGGTCAGGATTTTCAAGTGACGTGAGAAAACACCATCCTTACAGTGCTTATGACCGTGTTGATTTTAAAGAAATTTTATTTACTGAAGGCGACACCTTTGCACGTTATCAAGTTAGAATGATGGAATTGTGGGAATCCGTTTCAATTATTGAACAATTGATTGACAACATTCCTGAAGGTGAAATAAAAGCAGCCACAAAAGCAGTCATAAAATTACCGAAAGGTGAATTTTACCAAAGAGTTGAAACAGCAAGAGGTGAACTTGGCGTTTATATAAACAGTACCGGAAACAAAAACCCATATCGCGTAAAATTCCGCTCACCAGGATTTTCTAATTTATCTATTTTAAATCACATTTCAAAAGACGTATTGATAGCCGATTTAGTGGCTACAATGGCATCGTTTGATTTTGTAATTCCAGATATAGATCGTTAATCAAAGACCATGAATTTTATACAAATGATTATTCCTTTAAACATCACAAAAACAATCTCAGATTGGATTTCTTCAATAATGCCTGAAACTGCTGCAAATTACACCATTATGGTTGTAATTGCAGTTGCTTATTTGGTCTTATTCGCTGTAGCAGGTTTGTATTTAGTGCTTTTAGAACGTAAAGTTGCCGCTTGGTTTCAATTGCGTATAGGACCGAACAGGGTTGGCCCTTGGGGGCTTTTGCAAACGATGGCAGATGCTTTGAAACTTGTTTCAAAAGAGTTGACAAGCACCATCAAAATCGACAAGTTTTTATACAATTTAGCGCCTTATTTTGTGATTGTTGCGGCATTAATGGCTATGGCAGTTTTTCCGTTCTCAAAGCAATTTCAAGCATTCGACATTAATATTGGTGTCTTTTTCTTAATTGCAATTTCATCAATTGGCGTTATCGGAATTTTGTTGGCAGGCTGGTCAAGCAATAACAAATTCGCTTTGATTGGGGCTATGAGAAGTGGTTTGCAAACCATAAGTTATGAATTATCGGTTGGACTTTCCATCTTAACAATGGTCTTGTTAACGGGTTCTTTACAACTCTCAGAAATAGTGGAAGCACAACGCACCGGAGGATGGCTTATTTTACAAGGCCATGTTCCTTCCATCATCGCTTTCATGATTTTTATGATTGCAGGCACCGCAGAAACCAACAGGGCACCTTTTGATTTGGTGGAAGCTGAATCGGAATTGGGAGCGGGTTTCCATACCGAATACTCGGGAATGAAATTCGCTTATTTCTTCTTGGCTGAATTTATAAACATGTTTATAATTTCCTCCATTGCCGTGGTATTATTTTTTGGAGGTTGGCTATCCCCTTTTGGAATTACTGATAATATTACTTGGTTTCCTGAAGTAATCTGGTTTATCATTAAAGTTGTAGGTCTCATCTTTTTGATGATGTGGTTTAGATGGACTTTCCCTAGATTAAGAGTCGACCAATTATTAACCCTTGAATGGAAATATTTATTGCCTTTAAATTTGATGAATTTAATGTTAATGGCAATAATAATATGGCTGAATTGGACAATTTAATAAATGAAATGCACCTAAAATGAGTTATTTTTCAGATATATATAAAGGAATAAAAACCTTGCTGACAGGGATGTCGGTTACAGGAAATTATTTTATTCACGCACGAAAAGGGGCTATTACACAAGAATACCCAGACAATAGAGAAACGCTTAAAATGTTTGATCGTTTCAGGGGTGAAGTCGTCATGCCTCATACAGATGACAATCGTCATCGTTGTACGGGTTGCCAGTCTTGTGAAATCGCTTGTCCGAATGGATCCATAGAAATTATTTGGGACAGGGCCGTTGACCCGGAAACAGGAAAAAAGAAGAAGAAAATTGACAAGCATATTTACCATTTATCCATGTGCACCATGTGCGGATTGTGTATTGAAGCTTGTCCGACCGATGCCATTGTTTGGGCGCAGAATTTTGAAAATTCTGTATACGACAGGAGTAAATTAACTAAAATTTTAAACCAACCAGGTTCATCTGTTTTAGACGGAATAGAAGATTAATATTATGGAAAGAATTATATTTTATATACTCGCTGCGGTTATTATTTTATTCGCCGTTGCTTCAGTTACCAGCAGAAAAATTTTAAGGGCAGTTATTTACTTACTTTTTGTGTTGATTGGCATAGCCGGACTTTATTTTTTAGTTGATTACAACTTTTTAGCGGCTATTCAGCTTACTGTTTATGGCGGTGGTATTATTGTACTGTTCATTTTTGCTGTGTTGCTAATTCACCATGTTGAGCTTGAATTGGAAAAAACAGCTTTAAAGAAAAAACTCATTGCCGGCGCTCTAAGCGCTGCGGGTTTAGCTGTTACGATTTGGGCAATTTCAACTTATCCATTCCCAGAAACAACCTCAACTTATACTTCTGTAGAAGTTGTTGATATAGGCCGAATTTTATTGAGTTATGAAGATGGCGGATTTATATTGCCTTTTGAAGTAATTAGTGTGCTGTTGGTAGCCGTAATGATTGGCGCTATTGTAGTGGCGAAAGGAAAAAAATTAACTGAAAATAACTAATCAAGATGATTGCAGGTATTAGCATTTACGAAATTTTAACCCTCACAAGTATCTTATTTTTTATAGGTGTTTACGGGTTTTTCACAAGAGAGAACTTAATAACGGTATTAATGTCGGTTGAGCTGATTTTAAATGCCTCAGCCGTAAATTTTGTGTTAATCAACACTTATTTGTATCCAGATTTACTTCAGGGAGCCGTATTTTCAATTTTTATTATTGCATTGGCTGCTGCTGAAACAGCGTTGGCCATTGCTATTATTATCAATTTGTACAAACTCATTTACTCTGTTGAAGTGAAGGATACAGAAATCATGAAATATTAAATAGACAAAAAATTTAAACTATAAAAAATGGATTTTAGTTATACCATATTAATTCCTCTGATTCCTTTAGCAATGTTTGTCGTTTTAGGGATATTCAGCAAAAAGATACCGGCTTCAATTTCGGGTTGGTTAGGATCATTGGGTTTAGGAACCTCGTTTGTATTGTCATTATATACTGCCTACCATTATTTTTTAGAAGGAAAATTAAATGGGGTTTATCAAACATTTATTTACAAACAAACCTGGCTCGTTTTTACAGATAAATTGCATATAGATTTAGGTGTACTGATTGACCCAATCTCTGTAATGATGATGGTAGTTGTAACTACCGTTTCATTTATGGTTCATTTATACAGTAGGGGGTATATGCATGGGGATGATGGCTACACACGCTTTTTTTCGTACTTGGCCTTATTCAGTTTTTCAATGCTAGGATTGGTGTTGGCAACAAACTTATTTCAAATGTATATTTTTTGGGAATTGGTTGGGGCTTCTTCCTTTTTATTGATAGGTTATTATTACACAAAACCTTCTGCAGTGGCTGCCGCAAAGAAAGCATTTATTGTAACGCGTTTTGCTGACTTGGGTTTCTTAATAGGAATTCTTTTAATTAGTTATTATACGGGTACTTTTGATTTTCAAGATTTAACCAGTGAAGAAGGATTGCTAATTACCGGTTGGGGCGCTTCCGCTTCCTTTATGGGACTGTCTGTATTCACTTGGGGATTGATCTTAATTTATATGGGTGGTGTCGGTAAGTCGGCAATGCTTCCTTTTCACATTTGGTTACCAGATGCTATGGAAGGTCCAACACCTGTTTCTGCCTTAATTCACGCAGCTACAATGGTAGTTGCCGGTGTATATTTAGTGGCGCGGTTATTTCCAGCCTACTATTTTGTGGATGAAGGATTCGCCTTGCAAGTCGTTGCTTATGTGGGTGCTATTTCTTCCTTGGCTGCGGCTTTAATTGCCATAACCCAAACCGACATAAAACGTGTTTTAGCATTTTCTACGATGTCTCAAATTGGTTATATGATGCTGGCCTTAGGTGTTTCAAAATACGAAGGTCACGAAGGAGTTGGATATATGGCCTCTATGTTCCATTTATTTACACACGCGATGTTTAAAGCCTTGTTATTCTTAGCTGCTGGTTCTGTAATTCACGCAGTTCACAGCAACTATATGAAAGATATGGGTGGCTTGAGAAAATATATGCCAATTACGCACATTACTTTTTTAATTGCATCACTTTCAATTGCAGGTTTTCCTGGATTTGCAGGGTTTTTTAGTAAAGATGAAATTTTAGTTGCGGCTTTTGAAAGCAATAAACTCATTTATTTTAGCAGTGTTTTTGTGGCAGGTTTAACAGCATTTTATATGTTCCGTTTGTATTTTAACATTTTTTGGGGCGAAGACAGGAAATACAAACACACGCCTCATGAATCTCCGCTATCAATGACAATTCCGCTTATATTTTTAGCATTTATGAGTATTTTTGCCGGTTATATACCTTTTAGTCAATTTGTAACAGCCGATCTTACCCCTTTTGACGCACATTTAAATCTGCCTTTGGCAGCAATCGCTTCATCAGTAGGAATTATTGGAATTATTATAGCGTTTATATTCTATAAAAAACCAAATGATTTGCCTGAAAGATTTGCAAAAGCTTTTGGCTTCATTTATAAGTGGCTTTACAACAAACTTTATTTTGACGAATTATACATTTTTGTAACCAAGAAAATACTTTTTGGAGTTGTGGCTTTTTCTGCTTCATGGTTCGATAAAAACGTTGTAGATGGTTCAATGATCGGAATTGGAAATGTAACTGTTTCGGTTTCAAATAAAATTAAGGGAATGCAATCAGGTAAATTACAAGATTACGGAATGTCATTTGTTGGTGGTATTGTTGTAATCGCGATGATTGTTTTTTATATATGGATAAATTAATTTAATACAATGGATATTTTATCACTTTTTGTAATAGTACCGATTTTAATTGTTTTGGCTTTAACATTTTTTGCTAAAGACCTAAAACAGGCAAGACTCATATCGGTAGTAGGAATGGGAATTCAGTTTGCCATGTCTATAAATTTAATATTTGCTTACTTAAAAGAGCGCGCAACTAATACAGACATTATGGTTTTTACCAAAGATGTTGTTTGGTACGAAACTTTTAATATTCATTATAGTATTGGTGTTGATGCCATTTCGGTGGTGATGATTGCCTTAACAGCTATTGTGCTATTGGCAGGTGTATTTATTTCCTGGAAAATAGATGATTTGCCTAAAGAATTTTTTATATCGCTGATCGCTTTGTCATCGGGAGTTTTTGGGTTCTTTATTTCAACCGACTTGTTTACCATGTTTGTGTTTTATGAAATAGCTGTAATACCGATGTATCTCTTAATAGGTATTTGGGGCTCGGGACCAAGAGAACATTCGGCCATGAAATTAACATTGATGTTAATGGGTGCTTCCGCAGTTTTATCCGTAGGGATTTTAGGTATTTATTTTAATTCCAATGCCGATGGAGGTCCTTTAACCTTTAACATCTTTGAAATTGCACAAGTCAACATACCTGTAGCGGCACAAAACATATTTTATCCAATGACCTTTATTGGTTTTGCAGTAATCGGAGCTTTATTTCCATTTCATACTTGGTCACCTTCAGGTCACGCTTCTGCGCCAACAGCTGTTTCAATGTTACACGCAGGGGTGCTTATGAAATTAGGTGGTTATGGCGTATTCAGAATCGCGATGTACTTGTTGCCAGAAGGTGCTTTAAACTGGGCTGATTTTTTCTTAATCTTGTCCGCTTTCGGAGTTATCTATGGAGCCTTTGGTGCAGTAATGCAAAAAGATTTAAAATATGTGAATGCTTATGCCTCAGTGAGCCATTTGTCGCTGGTTTTATTCGCCTTGTTAATGTTTAATAAAACAGCTTGGACTGGCGCGATCCTTCAATCCTTATCACACGGATTGTTAACGGCAATGTTCTTTGCTTTAATCGGAATGGTTTACGGAAGAACGCATACGCGTGAAATCTCAAAATTAGGCGGTATTATGAAAATATTGCCTTTTATTGGTGCCATTTATGTAATTACTGGTTTGGCTTATTTAGGTTTGCCAGGATTCAGTGGATTTGTGGCTGAAATGACCGTGTTTGTAGGCGCCTTTCAACATCCTGATATGTTCCGCAGAATATTAACCATTGTGGTGGTTTCTTCCATTGTGGTAACGGCCGTTTATATATTAAGAATGGTTGGTAAAATTATGATGGGACCTTTATCAAATGAGGAATATAAAGATTTACCAAAAGCAACCTGGTTTGAAAAAACTGGATTGATTTTATTGCTGATACCGGTTATTTTAATTGGTGTTTTGCCATTGGGATTAAGTGAAATGATAAAAGATAGTCTTCAACCATTTCTTGAACGATTATTATAAAAATAAAATAACATGAATTTAGAAAGTTTTCTATTAATGCGCTCGGAAATAGGATTATTGGCAATTTTATTATTGCTAATCATATTCGAAATATTTTCTAACAAAAAACAAAAAGCAGCGGTCATTCCATTTGCTATAATATTATTGGCCATCAATACCGCCCTAGGATTTTTACCGCAAGAATCAGGTGAATTATTTGGCGGCATGTTTAGAACAAATGCGCTATTATATTTCTTTAAAACAACCTTAAGTTTCGGTGTTTTAATTTTATTGTTACAATCGGCCGACTGGCTGAAGGCAAAAGTAGTCGATGAAAATAAAGCACCAGAATTTTTTATGTTGATTATTTCATCCTTGCTTGGAGCTTATTTTATGATTTCTGCAGGTGATTTTTTAATGTTTTACATTGGTTTAGAATTGACAACACTTCCTGTTACTGCTTTGGTGGCTTATGATACCTATAAAAGAATCTCTGCCGAAGGCGCTGTTAAATATATTTTATCTTCGGCCTTGGCTTCTGGAGCCGCTTTATTTGGTGTTTCCTTATTGTATGCAACCACCGGAACTATTTATTTTGATTCGATGGCAGAAATTTTAACAAGTTCTAATTTATCGATTTTAGCATTTGTGTTTTTCTTTTCAGGATTGGCATTTAAAACCTCCTTGGTGCCCTTTCATTTTTGGACTGCGGATGTTTATGAAGGCGCACCCATTAATGTTGCTTCCTATTTATCGGTAATTTCAAAAGGAGCGGCAGTCCTTATTTTAACGATTCTGTTGTTTACCGTGTTTAAATCGCTAATGCCGGCTTGGAACAAAATAATTTATATTGTTACTATTGCCACTATGTTTATTGGTAACCTATTTGCGCTACGACAACAAAATATGAAACGTTTCTTAGCCTATTCATCAATTGCACAGGCTGGTTTTATATTGTTGGGCTTAATGTCGGTTGACCAATTAGGAATCACCACAATCATTTATTTTGTAGCAATTTATATCTTCTCAAATTTAGCTGCTTTTGGTGTTGTACAGGCAATTTCTTCGTTTTCAGACAAGGAAAATATCGACGATTACGAAGGTCTTTACAGAACGAATCCTAAATTAAGCTTGTTAATGATGTTGGCCTTATTTTCATTGGCTGGTATTCCGCCATTGGCTGGTTTTTTTGGTAAATTCTTTTTATATACCGCAGCAGCAAGTCAAGGTTATTACATCCTTGTATTTATTGCGGTGGTAAACGCCACAATTTCCTTATACTACTATTTATTGGTGGTAAGAGCAATGTTTTTAAGACAAAGTGATTCAGCAATTCCTTATTTTAGAAGCCCGTTTTATATGCGATTGGGATTGATTTTGGCAGCCATCGGTATTTTAGTGATTGGAGTTTACAGCCCAATTTATGATTATATATTTTCAATTAGTAATAGTTTTTTAAATTAATTTAATATGGCACTTGGAGGAAATCATTTATTTGGAAGCATTGGAGAAACAAGAGTTACTTTTGTTGAAAAAGGGGTGGATGAAAACCGTAGGGATTTTTTAAAAAACCTATTGGAAGTAAACGGCTTTGAAGTTGTGATTGATGAAGATAAAATAAAAACAGAAGGCGATCCGCAAATGTACACCGTTGCTGTAACTGATATGACTTTTAATCCGACCGTTTGGGTTTTTCAACGCAGACTAAATACTCAAGACGGCAGAAAAGTAACGCAAGATTATTGGAACCAAAAAACCGAAGAAACAAATCCAAGATATTGGAAAAACGAGAAATGATTTTAGATTGTAACAACATAATAGTTACAGTAGGTTAACAATCATTTTTAGCATCATATCTTTAACGTTGGGGTTGCTTTCTATCATTAAAGTTACGGTCACTAAAGTACTGTTTGTGATAGTTTTTTTGAACAAATAAAATTTAAAGATAGAAAAAGAGCTGGGTTGCTAAAAACAATCCCCTTTTTTCTTAATTTTTTCTTTTTATGACACTTATTTTTTTTGATTAAGTTTTGTATTCAAAACAGGAAATAAGTTTATATGGCTCTTAAAATAGTGAAAAATAAGAGCCATTAAAACAGGTGTTTTAGTTCCAAAAACTAAATGAAATTGAATTAAAGTAGCAATTATTTCTTAAGATATCTGTTGGCCAATTCTTTTCCCAATTCAACCCCAAATTGGTCAAAACTAAAAATGTTCCAAATAATTCCCTGAACAAATATTTTTTGCTCATAAAAGGCTATTAAACTTCCTAAAGTTTTAGGCGTAAGTTTATTTATTAAAATGGTGGTACTTGGTTTGTTTCCTTCAAAAACTTTATAAGGCAACAAGGTTTCTATTTCATTCATTTTACCTTGCATTTTTAAATCTAAGTGTGCTTCTTCTTTTGTTTTTCCCTCGGCCAAGGCTTGGGTTTGCCCGAAAAAATTAGCCATCAATTTGGTGTGGTGTTCGGTGTTTCCATATAGTGATTCTCTAAACCCAATAAAATCGGCAGGAATTAATTTGGTACCCTGATGCAATAATTGCATAAAAGCATGTTGGGAATTTGTGCCTGTGCTTCCCCAAATAATATTCCCTGTTTGGTAACAAACCCTTTTTCCGTTTCTGTCAACGCTTTTACCATTGCTTTCCATTATGGCTTGTTGTAGATATGGTGCAAATTTGCTGAGATATTGTGTGTATGGTAAAATAACTTCGGTTTCGGCATTAAAAAAGTTGGTGTACCAAATGCCTATCAAACTTAAAATTACGGGAGCATTGTTTTCAAAAGGCGTATTTTTAAAATGTTCATCCATTTCATAAGCGCCAACTAACAATTCTTTAAAATTATTGAAACCAACAGCCAAACTTATGGTTAATCCAACAGTGCTCCATAAGGAAAATCGGCCGCCAACCCAGTCCCACATGGTAAAAATATTTTCTGTGGCAATGCCGAAGTTATTCGCTGCTGTTAAGTTTGTAGATACAGCCACAAAATGTTTTGCAATGTCATTTTCAGAAGCTGTTTGCAAAAACCATTTTTTAATGGTTGTCGAATTTGTAAGAGTTTCTTGGGTAGTAAAGGTTTTTGAAACGATTACAAATAAGGTAGTTTCCGGATTTAATTTTTTAATAACTTCCTGTACGTGGTCTCCGTCAATGTTCGAAACAAAATGAATATTTAAATGGTTTTTATAATATTTTAGGGATTCAACTACCATATCCGGACCTAAATCCGAGCCGCCGATACCGATATTTACCACATCAGTAATCGATTTATTAGTGTAACCTTTCCATTCACCAGAAACTACTTTATTGGTAAAAGATTCCATTTTATTTAAGGTCTCTTTTACGTCAATCATAATATTTTTTCCTTCAATAATCACAGGTTCATCTGACTGATTTCTTAAAGCTGTGTGCAATACCGCCCTATTTTCGGTTTTATTGATTTTTGCTCCCGAAAAATAAGCCTTTATGGCGCTCTCCAAATCAACTTCATGAGCCAAATCCAGTAAATATTTCAGGGTTTCTTCAGTAATCCTGTTTTTTGAATAATCAAATTCAAAGTCATTAAAATTAATGGTAAAATTCTTTTTTCGATCCAAATCACTAGTAAACAAAGATTTTAAATGAATTGATTCTATGGTTTTATAGTGAGAAGTAAGTGCTTTCCAAGCTTTTGTTTCAGTTGGGTTTATATTCTTCATGGTCATGATCTGAAAATTTAGTGTTTTTTTTATGTTAAAATAAAATATTATTATGAGGATATGCTATGGAATCCAATTGGATTTTAATTGGTTCAATATATTTTTTGTAAGCTGGTATTTTATTTTTATTCATAGGTTCAGCGTTGGGTAATTTTTCTTTTAACGGGTCAATTTGCACGCCGTTTTTCCAAAAACGATAACATACATGAGGTCCCGCGGTATTTCCCGTCATCCCAATATAACCAATAACCTGTCCTTGTTTTACGTAATCCCCAACTTTAACAGCGCGTTTGCTCATATGCAAGTATTGCGTACTGTAAGTGCCGTTATGACGAATTTTAACATAATTTCCATTGCCTCCTGCATAACGAGATTCTATTACGGTGCCATTTGCGGTAGCTTCAATTGGCGTTCCAATTGGTGCTGCATAATCGGTGCCTTTATGAGGTCTAATTTTGTTTCCATAATAGGCAATGCGCCTTTTTAAATTGTATTTTGAGGAAATTCTACTGAATTTTACAGGCATTTTTAAAAATTGTCGACGCAACACATTGGCTTTATCATCAAAATAATCAGAAGCTTTGTGGGTTGAATCTACCATATAATTAAATGCATAAAAAGGCACATCATTATGTTCAAAATAAGCGGCCTTTATTTTTCCTATTCCAACCGGAATGGTATCTTCTATATAAAACTGTTCGTAGATAAGTCTGAATTTATCATTTTTTTGAAGTTTGGAAAAATCAATAGACCAGGCAAAAATATCATCGGCCATTTTATAGGTTAAATAAGGATTTAATCCCTGACTTTTTATAGCATGAGAAAGATGGGTTGTAATAATGCCTGATGCTGTTTTAATTACAGTTTTTACTTGCTTCTTTCCATTATGTACGATAATTGTTGAATCCTTGAAATCTATAATTGTATATTCAATTTTGGAACGCCTGTAAATAAATACTTGCGCTTGTTGGGTAGAATCTTTTTTTGCCAAAATAGTGTAAGGCTTTCCGGCTCTAAGACTTCTTATATTGAAAGAGTCTTTTGTTTTAGTGACAATTTCATATATTTTTGAATAGTCAACTTTGTTTTTTGTTAATATTTCACTAAAATTTTCGCCGGATTTAATGGTGTCATTTATGACCTTATAATCGTTTAATTTATAACCAAATTCATAAACAATTTTTTCAGGTATTATTAAAGGTTCTTCAGGTTTTTCATTTTTACAGGCAATACTTAAAACAACGAATAAGAGGGCGAATAATTTTTTCAAAAGAGGCTATTTTTACAATTAATTTGATTCAACAGATGAATTGCGAAAATACAATTTAATTTCAAAAAATTATGTTAAAAGGGTGGGCTAAACCTTTATATTGGTCTAAATCTGCTCTCAAAGAACCTACAGCAAGTGAAGCTTTAATAAGCAGTGGAATTTTATTTTCATCATCACTAATCCAAATTGTCAAACTTTCTTGTTCTTTAAAAACACGACCGGCTTGCACCATTGGCCTAAATTTTAAGGCATTAACTTTTCCGAATTTCGTTTTCACCACTTCTTTTCCTAAAAAATGAAGTTTAAAACTGGTAATTTCTTTATCAATAAACATTTTTAACTCAATTTTGTCACCGGCTTCTAAATTGGATAAATTTTGATTTCTTAAATAATATAATGATGATAAAAGGTCTTGAATATCTTCACCAATTGGATGCTTGTCAACAGTATTGTGTTTATAGTTTTTTACAATAGCTTCATTTTTATCGTGATTGAATAAAATTTCTTCATCTTTGGTATAGCCTCCTTCGTCAATTTTTCTGATAAAACGATAGGGCAACAAAGATTCTTTATACATATAGGTTTGATAATCATCTTTTACATTAAAAAATAAACTTACTATTCCTGTAGATTTTCCTTTTCCTAGAATATGGAACGCCTCTTTTTGGTTATTTGTAGTTTCCCTTACTTCCATTGTTGAAAAGCCCGCATTTAAAAAATTGCTATAACTCATTTTAAACTTTAGCCATTCTCCCTTTTGAAAAGCGAAAGTTTGTATGGGATTATTAGTTTTTACAACCGATCCATTCGGTTTATCATTTAATTTTTGAATAGATTGCCCAATTGAAGTAAAAGTAATTAAAGAAATATATAGTAGTAGTATGTTTTTCATTTATTGATTTTATAACGGGTTATTATTCCTAAATTACAATTATCACGCCAAAAATAATAAAAGCTTCACACATATGCCGTTAACTTTTTATTAATAATTAGAATTACAATGTTCCTCTTCGTGCTTGTTCAGATTCAATTGATTCAAACAAAGCTTTAAAATTTCCTTTGCCGAAGGATTGCGCTCCTTTCCTCTGAATTATTTCAAAAAAAAGTGTTGGCCTGTCAGTTACAGGTTTGGTGAAAATTTGCAATAAATAACCTTCATCATCTCTGTCAACCAGTATGCCAAGATCTTTTAATGCTGCCAAATCTTCATCAATTTCACCAACCCTGTCCAATACTGTGTCGTAATATGAGCCTGGAACATACAAAAATTCGACGCCTCGTTGTGTTAATGTTTTTACGGTTTCTAAAATATTGTTGGTAGCAACCGCAATGTGTTGAATGCCAGGACCATTGTAAAAGTCTAAATATTCTTCAATTTGTGATTTTTTCACGCCTTCTGCGGGCTCATTAATTGGGAACTTCACACGACCGTTGCCGTTGGTCATCACTTTGCTCATTAATGCCGTATATTTTGTTGAAATATCTTTATCATCAAAAGTAATCAGGTTGGCAAATCCCATAACCTCATTGTAAAATTTTGACCAAATGTTCATTTCGTTCCAGCCCACATTACCAACCATATGGTCAATATATCTCAAACCAACATCGGTTGGATTATGACTTGAGTTCCATTTTATAAATTTTGGTAAAAACAGACCGTTGTAATTTTTTCGTTCCACAAAAATGTGAACAGTATCACCGTAAGTATGTATTCCGGAACGAATAACTTCACCATTTTCATCGCTTTCTTTGGTTGGTTCCATATACGATTTCGCGCCTCTTTTGGTAGTTTCTTTCCATGCATTTGTAGCATCTTCAACCCAAAGCGCCACCACTTTTACACCATCACCATGTTTTTCGATGTGGTTAAAAATTTCTTGGTTTTTTTTGTTCGGCATGGGTGTGGTTAACACCAGTTTAATTTTATCCTGGATTAAAACATAACTTGTCCTGTCGGTTAACCCAGTTTCCAATCCGGCATAAGCCAACGACTGAAATCCAAATGCTGTTTTGTAGTAATGTGCAGCCTGTTTGGCATTTCCAACATACATTTCCACATAATCAGTTCCCAATAATGGCAAGAAATCTTGTGCTTCCGGAAATATTTTTTCCAATCCGTAATTGAAATTTTGTTTATCTTTTAGATTGCTCATAATTCTGTCATTTGATAAGCCAATTAGGCAATTAAATTTATGTTATTAATATTTGATGATTTTGTTAGGTTTGCTGAAGAAATAATTTTATTTAAAATTTTTCTAATTGCAGTCAATTTTTCAATTAAATAATCAGCATTTTCATAGGTTTCTATTTCATTGCAAATAAATAGCCAATATTCTAATTCATCTGCTTCTTTTAATGAAATTTTTAATTTATGAATAAAATCTCTTTTGCTTTTTGCATTTTGAGCTTCTTTCACATTTGCGCCAATTGAAGTACCCGATCGTAAAATTTGCTTGGCAATTATATACTTTTGTTTTGAATCTAACTTTTCAGAATATAAAACAATGTCAACAGCAAACTCAAATGTAAGTTTAAGAATGACATTGTCTTTATATTTAGCACTATCGGTAAATTTCATAATACAATAGTAAATTTAATGATCAATTGGCATATTGTCTAATTAACTCATTGGCTAATTACTAAAGGATCCAAGATTTATAATAATCATCCACCTGCAAATTCATGGCTTCTTCGGTAATCATCACTGGTTTAAAAGGGTCAATCATCACCGCCAATTCTTCTGTGAATTTTTTCCCAACACTTCTTTCAATCGCTCCCGGATGTGGGCCGTGTGGAATTCCTCCTGGATGCAAGGTTATTTGTCCTTTTTCAATGTTATTTCGACTCATAAAATCACCATCTACATAATACAAAATCTCTTCAGAATCGATATTGCTGTGGTGGTAAGGTGCTGGAACCGATTTTGGATGGTAATCGTACATTCTTGGTACAAATGAGCAAACCACAAAGCCTGAGGCTTCCCAAGTTTGGTGAATTGGGGGTGGCATATGAATGCGACCGGTAATTGGTTCAAAATCGTGAATGGAGAAGGTGTAAGGATAATTAAATCCGTCCCAACCAACAGCATCAAAGGGGTGGTTTTTGTAATTATATTCCCACAAAACATCCTGTTTTTTAATAAATATTTTAAAGTTGCCCTTCTCATCATAGGTTTGCAAATTGGTTGGCAATTTAAAATCGCGCTCGCAAAATGGGGAATGTTCCAACAATTGTCCGAAGTTATTTCGATAGCGTTTTGGTGTTACAATAGGGCTAAACGATTCAATATACAGCAATCGGTTTTCCTGCGTGTCAAAGTCAATTTGATACACTGTTCCTCTTGGAATAATCACATAATCGCCATATTTAAAAGCGATATTTCCATACATCGTTTTTAAAGTACCCGAACCAAGGTGTACAAATAGCATTTCATCAGCATCAGCATTTTTATAAAAGTAGGCTGAAGAAAATTCTTTTGGCGCGGCAAGACCAATATGCAAATCGCTGTTTACAAAAACAGTTTTTCGGCTTTCCAGATAATCGGCTTCTGGTTTTAAGGAGAATCCTTTAAAACTAAGCGCTTTCATATTTTTGTTGATGGCAATTTTTGGTGTCATATCTTTCACCTTTTTGATTTCCGTAACCACGGTGGGTGGATTCAAATGATAGATTAATGAGGACATTCCAGCAAAACCTGCGGTTCCAAAAAGTTCTTCCTGATACAATCCGCCTGCAGGTTTTTCAAAAGTAGTGTGACGTTTTGGCGGAATTTTACCTAATGAATAATATCTAGGCATAGTAGTAGTTTTTTAGTTATAAATTCCTTAAAAAGGATTAGTAGTTTTTTTATGAATTTCAATCCAAATGATTTTCATTATTTTAGGATTGAATCATGAGCATTAAAGGTACAAAATTTTAGCTTGCAACTTTAACCATGAATAATTTCACTCAAGATTTCTCTTGATTGAGAACTTTAGAAGTATTTATAATTCTGCCCAAGCTGCTTGCATACTTTACAAATATAATTTTTTTTGAATGTTTAATGAAATAAAAAAGAACACGTTATGTGCTCTTTTTTATTTCGTTTTTCAAGCTAAAAAGTAGTTCCATTCACTTCAATTACTTGTAAAATTTGAGGAGCGTGCCTTTTTATGGTGGCTTCAACCCCGTTTTTTAAAGTCATCTGGTTTACGGAGCAACCCAAACAATTGCCTTCAAGTTGGACACTAACAATATTGTTGTGTATATCAACCAATGAAATGTTTCCGCCGTCAGCCTGTAAATAAGGTCTGATTTCTTGTAACGCATTTTCAACAATAATTTTGAGTTCTTCCGCTTCCATAGTTTTTTATTTTTTTGTGCTGCACCCGCTCATTGTGGTAATTCTAACAATTTCTGTTGGTGGTAAATCATTGTTTCTTTTTACCAATTGAGACAGGGCATTTTTAGTAATTTCTGAAAAGGCATTTTCTAAGGGCGAATTCTCTTGAAGAGCCACTGGATGTCCAACATCACCAGATTCCCGAATACTTTGTACCAAAGGAATTTCACCTAAAAAGGCAACATTAATGTCTTTTGCCAAGTTTTTTGCGCCATCTTGCCCAAAAATATAGTATTTGTTATCAGGAAGTTCTGCTGGTGTGAAATAGCTCATGTTTTCAACAATACCTAAAACGGGAACATTGATACTTTCTTGTTGGAACATCGCCACACCTTTTTTAGCATCGGCCAAAGCAATATTTTGTGGTGTGCTCACAATGATGGCACCAGTTACTGGAACTGCCTGTACAATTGATAGGTGAATATCACCTGTTCCAGGAGGTAAATCAATCAATAAAAAATCGAGTTCGCCCCAATGTGAATCAAAAATTAATTGATTTAGTGCTTTGCCCGCCATTGCACCACGCCAAATAACGGCCTGATTGGCATCGACAAAGAAACCTAAGGACAATATTTTTACGCCATAGCTTTCAATAGGCTGCATTTTTGAGCTGCCATCAATTTCAATCGACAATGGTTTTGCGCGTGCCACATCAAACATTAAGTGAATCGACGGTCCGTAAACATCGGCGTCTAAAATACCCACTTTAAATCCCATTTTTTGTAATGAAATGGCAATATTTGCGGTAATGGTAGATTTTCCTACGCCACCTTTTCCTGAAGCAACTGCAATAATATTTTGAATTCCTGGAACTTTAGGTTTAGACTTTTCTGTTGGGTTTTCAGAAACGATAGTGGTTACATTTACTTTTACGTCGGCTTTTACATCCACATGTTGGTGAATTGCTTTCATAATTTCAACTTCAATTTTCTTTTTTGCCTGTAACGTTGGGTTTCCAATAGTTACATCAACAATAACTTCTTTGTCAAAAGTTACAATATTTTTAACCGAGCCGCTTTCAATTAAATTTGTTCCTTCTCCAGGAGCGGTAATGGTTTCGAGTGCTTTTGAGATATCTTTTTTTGTATATGCCATGTTGTTTATATAAAATCATTCTAAACAACAAAGATACAGAGTTCAAATGAATTCACAAAGTTACAAAGTTGCAAAAGCCACTTAACCCCCGAAGGGCAAACAAAAAAAATTAAAATTTAAAGTAAAAGCTCAAAGTAAAGCGTAAAAGGGCGATACATTTGGAGCTAGAGTAGTGTTATTCTATGGCATGAAAACAAAATAAATCTAGATACTTGATATCAAATACAAAATACTACAATAATTCCTTAAATGGATCCCAAAAAACATCATTGTAGTTTTGAATTTGATTTTCCTTTACAACAATTCCCTCATTTTCCAGCAGTTGTTGCATTAGATTGGTACCGTCAAAATGAAATTTTCCTGTTAACAATCCGCTTCTGTTTACCACCCTATGTGCTGGAATATCGGCATCATTGTGAGAAGCATTCAAGGCCCAACCTACCATTCTTGCCGATTTTGCGGCTCCTAAATATGTTGCTATGGCGCCATAGCTGGTAACCCTACCAAAAGGAATTTTTTTTACGACTTCATGCACTTTTTTAAAAAAATTATCAGAATTTTCCATTTGGAATAAAAGTATAAAATCTAAAATTAAAAGTTGATGAGGCTGAATAACTTTATCCGAATTATAAATTCCCACTGCAGGGTTAAGTGGCTTTTTTAATATCGAAGTCTAAACTTAATATAAGTAATTGGTTTGTCTTTTTCTAAATATTGGCTTTCATAAAAAGTTTGTGTTGAAGTCACTTCTTCTGGCGCGTGAAAATTTTTATAAATATCGTGGTGCGCATAAATAATTTCATGACCTTCGCCGTGAAGTAAACCTAAGGTATAACCATGCATAAATTCACTATCTGTTTTTAAATGAACGATGCCTTCAGGTATTAGAATATGCTGGTATTTTTTTAAGAAATCAGTATTGGTAAGTCTGTGTTTGGTGCGCGTGTATTTAATTTGAGGGTCAGGAAAAGTGATCCATATTTCAGAGACCTCGCTCTTATTAAAAAGCAAGTCGATGAGCTCAATTTGAGATCTTAAAAAAGCCACATTGGATAAATTTTCTTCTAAAGCTATTTTGGCCCCGCGCCAAAAACGCGCTCCTTTTATATCTACACCAATATAATTAATGTTTGTGTTTTTACGCGCAAGGGCGATGGTGTATTCGCCTTTTCCGCAGCCTAGCTCAAGCACAATAGGATTGCTGTTGTTAAAAAGTGTGTGCCAATTTCCTTTTAGGGAAAAACCTTCAATAACTTCTTCTCGTGTTGGTTGAATGACATTGGAAAATGTTTCGTTTTCACGAAATCTTTTGAGTTTATTTTTGCTCCCCACCAGATCTGCTTTTTTGTTAAAAAAATGAAATTATATAAGAAATTATTTGCTTTCTAATTTTTTGTATTTTTTTAACTGGCCTAGCCAATAGAATAAAGCAATAAATAAAATAGTAATAAAAATCCAACTTACGCTATTTTGAAGCCACCAATTGTGCATAGACCGGATGCTATCGTAAGGCACAAATAAAATGTTTTGACAAAATTCACCTATCGCTTTAAAAATATTGTTTGCAATCATAACTTATTTATATTTACAGGCAAAAGTATAAAATATAGCAATGATAGCAAATTTTTTCAATAAAACTAAACCAGCAATTGTTTTTAGTGTTGCTGTACTGCTATTTGTCTATTATTTTATGGCCACTTTTTTGCTTCATTCCAATCAAATATCGATTTCTTTTTTGATTAAAAAGACAGGATTTTTCTTGTTGCTGGTTTTGTTTTTGCTGATTGTAAATTTTATTGTCAAAAAAAACAAGTTGACAAAGGACAATTCATACGGATTGCTTTTAATGGTATTTTTATTGGGAACTTTTCCTGAGGCCATGTTTTCAACTAACATCATTTTTGCAAATTTTGCATTGATGCTTGGATTTCGGAAAATTTATAGTTTAAAATCTGGTGTTGATACCCACTTGAAGCTTTTTGACGCCAGCTTTTGGATTGGTATTGCTACACTTTTTTATTGGTGGAGTATCTTTTTTATATTGTTATTGTATGTAAGCATAATTATATATAAAAAACTTTCGGCTAAAAATTTATTTATTCCTGTTGTAGGTTTTTTAACGCCAATGCTAATTTATTTCACATATTGCCTTTATTTTGAAAGCATTCCTTTTTTTTACAATAATTTTAACTATGAAATTAATTTGGATTTTAATTCGTACGCTTCATTAAAATTATTAATTCCGCTTTTATTTTTAGCAATGGTGTTGGTTTGGAGTCTTTTTAAGGTGACCCCAAAAGTAGTATCTGTCAGAAATAATTTTAAATTGTCTTGGGAAGTATTAATCAATCATTTGTTAATTTCGGCGGTAATTGTTGTTTTGACACCAATTAAAAATGGTTCGGAATTGTTTTTTCTTATTTTTCCTTCTGCAGTGATGGTTGCAAATTTAATGCATCAAATTAAATCTAAAATTATAAAAAATACAATTTTATATACCTTTATGCTGATTTCGGTTGTTGTCTATTTTTTATAGTTTAATACCAAAAGACAAATCTCCGGCATCACCCAAACCAGGGACAATGTATCCTTTTTCGTTTAAATGCTCATCAACTGTGGCAATCCACAATTTGGTTGTTGGCGGGAAGTGATTTTTAATATATTCTATTCCTGGTTTTGCGCCAACAACACATGCCAGATGAATCTCTTTTGGTTTTCCATGTTTTTTTAATCCTTCATAAACCGCAGCAATAGATTGGCCAGTTGCCAACATTGGATCGGCTAAAATCAATGTTTTGCCATCTAAATTTGGTGAAGCGAAATATTCCACTTTAATTTCAAATTCAGCTCCGCTAATGTGTTTTCGATACGCGGATATAAATGCGTTTTCCGCATCATCAAAATAGTTTAAAAGTCCTGTGTGCAATGGCAAACCCGCTCTTAAAATAGAACACACAACAATATCTTTTTGTGGAATAGGCACTATTTTGGTGCCTAAAGGCGTAGAAACAATTTTTTTTTGAAAATCCAACGTTTGACTTATTTCATAGGCTAAAATCTCACCAATTCTTTCAATATTTCGACGAAATCGCATGCTATCTTTTTGAATTTCAGTATCTCTAATTTCCGAAATGAACTTATTTAATATGGAATTTTTTTGGTCTAAAACGTTGACAATCATAGGAGGATATTTTTTGCAAAAATAGGATATAATAATTATAAAATGGGAAAGTTTTGGAGTAAATTTTCAATTATGGAAAGAGGTAAATCAACCATCAACTTAAAGTTTCCAAAACTTTTTCAATAATTGTTTTTGAGGGAATACTCTGCATAACATCATTATAACCATCACAAACTTTATTGCCATAAATGGAACAGGGAATGTTTGGGTATTTTTTCAGATCGGGTAAAATGGCATTTTCAAGGGGCTGGCTAAAAGGTGCGAAGCCAGCAAATGGATGGGTAATTCCCCAAATGGTGATGGTATTTATTCCCAGCATCGCAGCAAAATGGGCGTTTCCTGAATCCATGCTTACCATAACTTCTAAATTCGAAATAAGGCTTAGCTCTTGGTTTAATTTAAGTTTCCCTGCAACATTTATAGTGTTTTCAAACTTATATGCCAAATTTTCCAAAAGTTCAATTTCTTTTTTACCGCCGCCAAAAAGTATTATTTTGAAGTTTTGTTTCGACAATTCGTCAATAACTTTTTCCATTAAGTCCAAAGGGTACATTTTAGATTTGTAAGTTGCAAAAGGCGCAATGCCAATCCATTTTGTGTTTTTTACACCAGTTATTTCGAGAATTTCTGGAGTTAATTCTTTTTTTGCCTGAAATTCTGGAGATGAAAGATCCAAATTAAATCCTAGATTTCTAAAAACATCGGCATATCTTTCGTGGGTAGATTTTAGTTGTTTAAAAACCTTATTGTTGGTTTGGGTCAAGGCACGCTTTTCACTTCTGCCTTTATCAACAAAAGCTACTTTTGCCAAGGTCAATTTAAAAAAAGTTCTTAAAACTTTAGAGCGCAAAACGTTATGTAAATCGGCTACAGCATCTATATTTAACGATTTTAATTCCTTGAAAAGTTTGTAGATACCAAAAAAGCCTTTGTGTTTCCCGTCAACTTCAGCAGCATAAAAAGTAACATTTTTTAATCCATCAAACAAAGGTTTCAAAAAAGGTTTTGAAAGCACGGTAATTTTTAGGTTTGGATGTTGTTTTTCCAGAGCGTTTAAAACGGGAACCGCCATAGCAACATCGCCCATTGCCGAAAGTCTGATTACTAATAAATGCTGTGTATATTCCAAGATTAAATTGAATTGTCGGTTATTTTATACAAAAGTACTATAGTTTTAGTACAAAAAAGGCATACCAATAGTATTAAAAATTCATACTTTAAACCATAAAATGCTTAAATTTGCTTAAATATTATTTTTAGATGATACATTCGATGACCGGTTACGGTAAAACAATACTGCAACTTCCAACAAAAAAAATTACGATTGAACTGAAATCGTTAAACAGCAAAAACTTAGATTTAAACATACGTGTTCCTGGTGCTTACAGAGAAAAAGAGTTAGATATTCGCAAGCAACTGGCTACTGAACTGGTTAGGGGGAAAATTGATTTCTCTATTTATATTGAAGACAATGGAGGGGAATATTCGTCACAAATCAATGAAGATATGGTGAAAGAATACATGAACCAATTGCGGAATATTGTGGATTCTGATGAAATTGAATTGCTGAAAATGGCCATTCGCCTGCCCGATTCCTTTAAATCTCAACGCGAGGAACTCGACGAGCAGGAATGGAAACAAATTGAGAACGGTATTTTAGAAACCATTGAAAAAATTAATGAATACCGTATTGATGAAGGAAAAGTACTGTATGATGATTTTGTATTGCGTATTTCTATCATTGAAATATTGTTGGAAAGAGTTGTTGAGTTAGATCCGTTACGCATAGAACAGGTTAAGGGAAAACTTAGAAAATCAATTGCCGAACTTGAAACAAAAATAGATGAGAGCCGATTTGAGCAGGAGCTCATTTATTATATTGAAAAACTCGATATCACCGAAGAAAAAGTGCGTTTAAAAAATCATTTGGAATATTTTATCAAAGAACTGAATGAGGATGTTTCTAACGGTAAAAAATTGGCGTTTATTACACAGGAAATTGGTAGGGAAATTAACACCATCGGCTCAAAATCCAATTTGGCGAATATGCAAAAATTGGTCGTTCAAATGAAAGACGAACTTGAAAAAATAAAGGAACAAAACTTAAATGTATTGTAAATAAACAGGAAATCAACAACCTATAAAACCTAAAATCATTGAAAAAAGAGGGGAAACTTATTGTTTTTTCGGCTCCTTCAGGCTCTGGTAAAACAACAATTGTACATCATTTATTAAGAAAATCCGAATTGAATTTGGATTTCTCTATTTCTGCAACATCACGTGAAAAAAGGGGAAAGGAAATAGACGGAAAGGATTATTATTTTATTTCTCTGGAAGAATTTCAAAAGCACGTTAAAAAAGGTGATTTTATAGAATGGGAGGAGGTTTACGAAAATAATTATTATGGTACCTTAAGAAAGGAAGTTGAGAGAATTTGGGCCTCAGGGAAAAATGTGATTTTTGATATAGATGTTATTGGAGGCTTGAGCATAAAAAACATATTTCCCGAGCAAACATTGGCTATTTTTGTTAAAAGTCCGTCGATTGACGAAATGGAGCGCCGCCTTAGAAACCGAAATACGGATCGTGAAGAAAAAATTAAAGAACGTGTTAAAAAGGCAGAAAAGGAATTGAAATTTGCCAAAGATTTTGATGTTATTTTGGTGAATGACAATTTAGGAAAAGCGCAGGAAGAAGCCTATAATTTGGTGAAAGAGTTTGTAGGCTAGATTTATGATTTATGAATTTTTATTTAACTTTTCTAATTAAACAAAAATGAAAATCGGATTATTTTTTGGCACTTTTAATCCAATTCATATCGGGCATATGATTATTGCCAATTATATGGTTGAATTTTCTGATTTGGATGAAGTTTGGTTTGTAATAACACCTCGAAGTCCGTTTAAGTTAAAACAGACTTTGTTAAGCAATCACCACAGGCTGGCTTTGGCAACTATTGCCGTTGAAAATTACCCAAAATTAAAAACATCCGACATAGAATTTAATCTTCCCGAACCAAATTACACCATCAATACGCTTATACATATAGAAGAGAAATTCCCAGATCACCAATTTTGTTTATTGTTGGGAGAAGATAATTTGAAGGGATTTCAAAAGTGGAAAAATTACGAAACCATTTTAAAAAATTACGAGTTGTACGTTTATCCAAGAATTTCAAAAGAAAATGTAGATTCACAATTTTTGAATCACACCAAAATTCATAGGGTAGATGCGCCAATTGTTGAAATTTCATCAACATTTATTCGTAAAGCAATAAGGGATAAAAAGGATATCAGTACTATGTTGCTACCCCAAGTTTGGAAGTACATCGATGAGATGAACTTTTATAAATAGTAACTTTATAAAAGTTTTAACATGGCTAAACAGATAGTTTAAAATTATTTATATAAAATTCGCTTTTATTTTATTTTGAAGCATCATTATGGCGATAAACCCAAGAAAAAAGGTCAAATTCAGACAGAAATTAGTTAATAAATACCGATTGGTAGTTTTAAATGAAGATACTTTTGAGGAAAAATTATCATTTAAGCTAACCCGACTGAATGTATTTATTTTTGGAACGCTCTTTTCCGTTTTACTTATTGTAAGCACCATTTTTTTAATTGCATTTACTTCTTTAAGAGAATATATTCCGGGTTATTCTTCAACAAAATTAAAAAGGGAAGCCACGCAATTGGTCTATAAAGTTGATTCCTTAAATCAGGTATTGGAAGTAAACAATATTTATATTCAAAAGGTAAAAGAATTATTGACCGGTGAGATAAAGGAAGTGCAATTCGATAAGGATTCTGTTTTGAATGTAGTGAAATTTAACAAAGATTCTATGAATTTTGATCCTTCAAGTATAGATTTGGAATTTAGAATGGATGTGGAAAGCGCCGACAGATTTAGTATTTTTAACGAAGCAAAAAAAAATACCGATATCGTATTTTTTTCTCCGGTTAAAGGGATTGTGACCGATGGATACAGTCTTAAAAACAAGCATTTTGCCATTGATATTGCTGTTAAAAAGGGAACACCGGTAAAATCGGTTGCCGACGGAACCATTATTTTTGCAGAATGGACTATGGAAACGGGTTATGTTGTAATTATTGAACATAGCAAAGGATTTATTTCCGTTTACAAACACAATACCGCACTGCACAAACAACAAGGCGATTTGGTAAAATCGGGTGAAGTGATTGCTTCGGCAGGTGATCTGGGCGAATTAAGCACTGGGCCACATTTGCATTTTGAGCTATGGAACGAAGGCTATCCGGTGAATCCAGTTAATTATATAGATTTCGAATAATGATAAACATAAAATCGATTTTAGCAAAACCATTCGCAAAGCGCATCGCTGTAAAAATTTATAAACAAAGCAAGAACGCCGTCAAGGTTCAGGAAAACCTATTAAAAGACCTTGTTTCACAAGCCCAAAACACCACTTTTGGCAAAGACCATAATTTTAGCAAAATCAAATCTTATACGGATTTTAAGAAGCAAGTTCCCGTTCGTGATTATGAGGCATTAAAACCATATATAGAAAAGGTTGTTGCAGGAGAATCAGATGTTTTATGGAAAGGAAAACCACTTTATTTTGCAAAAACTTCCGGTACCACATCAGGCGTAAAATACATTCCACTTAGCAAAGAATCGATGCCTATGCACATCAGTGCAGCGCGAAACGCCTTGCTAATGTATATTGCCGAAACCAAAAAAGCCGATTTTGTAAATGGAAAAATGATTTTTTTGCAGGGCAGTCCTGAAATGGATGAAAAAAATGGCATAAAAACCGGAAGGTTATCTGGAATAGCAGCGCATTATGTGCCCAACTATTTAACCAAAAACCGATTGCCAAGCTGGGAAACCAATTGCATTGAAGACTGGGAAACAAAAATTGAAGCCATTGTTGATGAAACCATCAATGAAAACATGACTTTGATTAGCGGAATTCCTTCATGGGTACAAATGTATTTTGAAAAATTGGTGGAGCGCACTGGAAAAAAAGTGGGGGATATTTTCCCAAATTTTAACCTGTTTGTTTATGGTGGGGTGAATTTTGAACCGTATCGCAATAAGTTTGAAGATTTAATCGGAAGAAAAGTGGATACTATTGAGTTGTTTCCTGCTTCCGAAGGGTTTTTTGCTTATCAGGATTCCCAAAATGAAAAGGGAATGTTGTTGTTGGTTGATAACGGAATGTTTTATGAATTTATTCCTTCAGATGAATTTTTTGAAGAAAATCCGACCAGAATTTCTTTGGCGGATGTTAAAATTGGCGTTAACTATGTGCTTATTTTAAATACAAATGCCGGACTTTGGGGCTACGATATTGGCGACACTATTGAGTTTGTTTCCATAAATCCGCACCGAATTAAAGTTACTGGAAGAATCAAGCATTTTATTTCTGCATTTGGGGAACACGTGATTGGCAGTGAAGTGGAAAACGCCATAAATAGCCAAACCTCAGGCACAGCAATTGCCATAAATGAATTTACAGTAGCGCCACAAATTACGCCAAAAAGCGGATTGCCTTATCATGAATGGTTTGTTGAATTTGACAATAAGCCCAATGATTTAGATGATTTTGCAAGAAAGGTGGACCTTGCTTTGCAACATCAAAACAGTTATTACTTCGATTTAATCAGCGGAAAAATATTGCGACCTTTAAAAATTACTTTGATTGAAAAGGGAGGATTTAATAAATACATGAAGTCGATTGGGAAATTGGGCGGACAAAATAAAGTGCCACGCTTGTCAAACGACCGAAAAATTGCAAAGGAACTTATAAAATTTGAAGAAAAATGAGGGTAATTTCTGTCAATATAGGCGAGCGAAAAGTAATGAATTACAAGGGGAAAATTGTTGAAACGGGTATTTTTAAATTCCCTGTAAACCAGCCCATATTTTTGGGCGCTGAAGATGTTGAAAATGATGCTGTCATAGACAGAAGATACCACGGAGGAGTTGAGAAAGCGGTTTACGGATATTCTCAAAATCATTATGCATATTGGAAGGAATTATATCCGAATTTAGACTGGAGTTATGGCATGTTGGGTGAGAATTTAACCATTTCAAATTTGGAAGAAACCAAAATATTTGTAGGCAATATTTATAAATTAGGTGAAGCCTTGTTGGAAGTAACCAAGCCAAGAGAACCATGTTATAAGCTTGGAATTCGTTTTGGAACTCAGGAAATACTAAAACAATATTGGAATTCGACGAAAAGCGGTATTTATTTTAAAGTGCTTCAAACCGGAAATGTAACCGTTGGAGATGAACTGATTCTTGTGAATAAAGCTGAAAATTCGCCAACAATAGCCAAAGTTTACGACACGAAAAAGGGCAAGTAAAAAAATAGGCTGTTTAAAAAAGCATTCATTTTTTAACCGCAAGGGGCGCTAGGTTTTACGCAAGGAACGCAAAAGAACAGTTTAAAAACTTAAAATTTTGCGAACATTGCGCCTTCTTAGCGAGCTTTGCGGTTAAACCGACTTTTTAGACCAATTAAATGTTTAAATGGTATTAGACAGCCTAGTCTATTTTTTTGCCAACAAATCTCTTATTTGAAGTAATAATTCTTCTTGAGTTGGTCCTTTTGGCGCTTCAGGGGCAGGCACTTCTTTCTTTTTCGTTTTGTTAATTCCTTTAATCAACATAAACATTACGGCTGCAACGATAATAAAATCGATAAGATTTGTTAAAAAATCTCCGTAAAGTACGGCAACTTCACCAACTACCTCGCCAGCTTCATTGGCAACACCTTCGTTGATAATCCATTTAAGCCCTTTGAAATCTGATTGAAAAATTAATCCAACCAAAGGAGAAACAATTCCGCCAGTAAATGACGATACAATTTTGTTGAAAGCGGCACCCATTACAAAACCTACTGCAATGTCAACCAGGTTACCTTTCATTGCAAATTCCTTGAATTCTTTTAACATTCCCATATTATTAGCTGTTTTAGTTAAAGATTAGTTGAGCTAATATAATAAAAAATAATTCGATTTAGGATTTATATTGTTCTATAATTCAAGTATTTATAGAATATGGTGAAAAAGGCAAGGGGGAATTATAAAAATTAACAGGTAAATTTATATATGCAAATCCCAACAAGTTTTTAAAAATTTATTATGATTATTAGTCTGATTTTAAATTTACAGATGAAACGATTGTTATTATTTGTATCTAATTTGCATTAGGGGTTGCAGCGGAAATCCCGGCTTTGCGAGTTTGTGAAACACATCGTTCAATAGACTGCCATGCGCTGCTCGCCAAGACGGATTGCAGCGAAAAACCCGACCCCGCCTTTTCGGCGGGGGAATGCCCAAACTATTATTTTTAATGGAATTGTGTTACAATTGTTAAGGCTATTTTACCACTCTTTTTACGCGCTGTGAGATGGCGGTTAGCAATTCGTACGGAATGGTATTTGTTCTTTTTGCCAAATCTTCTAGGTGTATTTGGTCTTTGAAAATGAGGACTTCATCACCTTCCTGGCAGTTGATTTCAGTGACATTAACCATAACCATATCCATACAAACATTGCCAACAATGGGCGCTTTTTTGTTGTTGATGTAAACATAACCAACGCCATTTCCGAAATGTCGTGAAATTCCGTCGGTATGACCAATAGGAATGGTGGCGGTTTTAACGGTTTCCGTAGCTTTAAAAGCGCGATTGTAACCCACGGTTTCGCCCTTTTCAATGGTTTGAATTTGTGAAATAACAGATTTTAGGGTAATTACATTTTTTAGTTTTGCAGTTTCGGCTTGATCGTTTGCGAATCCATACAAGCCAATTCCCAAACGCACCATATCAAACTGTGCTTCGGAAGCATAATTAATAATTCCGGAAGTGTTTAACATATGCCGAAAAGGTTTTGTTGGAAGTTGGGGAATAAGATGGTTTGAAATTTTTTTAAACGTGTTGATTTGCTGCAAAGTAAACTCGCGTTCATTTAAATCTTCACTTGCTGCAATATGTGAAAAAATGGAAGCGATAACAACTTCTTTTTGATTTTTAACCAAGGTTAAAATTTCGGGAATGTCTTTTTTTGTGAAACCCAATCGGTTTAAGCCGGTGTTGAATTTTATATGAATCGGATAATTTTGAACTTTTAAACTTTTTGCTGATTCAATAACTGCTTTTAGTAAAGAGATTGAATAAATATTAGGCTCTAAGTTCAATTTAATTATTTCTTCCAAATCGATTTTTTGCGGATGAAGCACCAAAATGGGTGTTTTAATTCCGGCTTCTCTTAAAGGAGCACCTTCATCCAAATATGCCACGGCAAAATAGGCGACTTTTGGCTCCAGAAACTTCGCAATTTCAACGGAACTGCTGCCGTAACCATATGCCTTAACAACTGCCAATACTTTTGTTTGGGGAAGCAATTTTAATTTAAACACGTTTAAATTGTGTTCAAGGGCATTTAAATTTATTTCGAGCACAGTTACGTGACTATTTCCCATTTTTATCTTCGGATTTTTTGAGTTTTTCTTCCATCATAGCTTTATAGTAGGCAGAACGGCTTAGAGGCTCGTATTCCTGGGTTTCGCCTAGTAAGACAAGTTCTTCGCTGGCGGCAGTTCTATGACTGTAATGTGCTAAATTTCCTGTTCTTGTGCAAACTGCATGAACTTTGGTCACATATTCTGCAGTTGCCATAAGAGCTGGCATTGGACCAAACGGATTTCCTTTAAAATCCATATCCAAACCAGCCACAATAACACGTACGCCTCTATTTGCCAAATCGTTGCAAACTGCCACAATTTCATCATCAAAAAACTGGGCTTCATCAATCCCAACAACATCAACATCACTTGCTAAAAGTCTTATATTTCCTGATGAAGGAACCGGTGTAGACCTTATTTCATTGGCATCATGCGATACTACTTTTTCCACATCATATCGCACATCTATGGTGGGTTTAAAAATCTCCACTTTTTGTTTTGCAAATTGGGCTCTTTTGAGTCTGCGAATTAGTTCTTCCGTTTTTCCGGAAAACATAGAGCCGCAAATTACTTCGATCCAGCCAAATTGTTCGTTATGATTTACTGTATTTTCAAGAAACATTTTGTAATTTCACGCTTGAAAGGTTATTGTATTTTTTTTTAAAATAAATGCAATGAAAATATTGTTATATTTTTTACATTCGTTTATGTAAAATCATTTCATATTTTATGATACAAATTTATTAAAAATTAAAAAGCAACGCTCATTTAACACGTCAACTTATGCACAAAAAATTAGAAGCCGAATTGGTAAGTCTGGCAAACAGTATTTTACAAATGAAAAATATGGATAATGTAAGCTCATTGCATAAAAAAGCACGTGATATTTATGAAAAACTCACCGTATTGCGATTTGTGGAAGATTATGTTGATAAAATACCAGCCTTTTCTGATATGGAAGAAGAAACTGAAAGCACAATGCAACAGCAAGGGTTTGAAGCCGTGGAATTTGAAAGTAAAATGATTGTTGACGAGGTTAAATTTGATAGTAAAATGGCCGTTGAAAGCAGCATAGAAGATGAAGAAAAGGAAGCACTTTTGGAGTCTAAAATGGAAGAATTATTCAATGCGGGAGATACCATTGTGGAAGAGACGACTAAAGAAAGTTATTCGCTTCAAATTTCTTTGGAGGACGAGTTTAAAGATGCCATTTCAGCTGATATTGCAACCAACTTGTTTGAAAGAGCCACCAAAGAAAATCCGGTAATTGAGGAAAAATCAGCAGAAAAACAGGAAAACAAACGGCGTTCACTAAACGATGCTTTGTTTAAAAATAACATTCAGGTTGGTCTAAATGATCGTATTGCTTTTGTAAACCAACTATTTGATGGAAGTCAGCAGGATTTTAACAGGGTTGTGTCTCAGTTAAATTCCTTTAAAACAGAAGAGGAAGCAAAAAATTTCATCGAGGAATTTGTAAAACCAGATTACGACTGGAGTGCGAAAGAAGAATTTGAACAACGATTAATGGAATTAATTGAGCGTAAATTTTTGTAATTTTCGTCATTGTGAAAATTTTTTCGAGTTGAAGCAATCTCTTTGACGTGCACACAATTAATTTAATTAACATTGTGACAATAATAAGAGGCAGATTGCTTCATTTCACTGCCTTACATTTGCAAAGATGTTTTGTTATTGGATATCACAACAATCTGTTCATATAATCGTACGCTATGAATTATCTTTTGCTGGAAGAAGAACTTAAAAAAAGAACAGAACTCAACTACTTTTGGGGTAGAAAGCAGGACGATGAATTTGACAAACAGACAAATTTTATTTACAAAATCAACTCATTTGAGCTTCTTTTGGCAACCATTAAATATGCCTTTAAAGACAATACCCAATATGATGATTTAAAGAATTACGCTTTAAACAGGTGGTTTAATTTTTGGTCGGCAAAAGGTGTTGAAAGCATTTTTTGCGAACACAAAAATGTAAAACCCCATTTAGATTCCTTCAACAAATTCACCGATTTTTATATCCAAAACATTCCGTTTGATCATAAAACCACCATTTTTCCAAAAAGGTTTGGAAAATCGGTTCCCTATGGAATTTTGCATAAGAGTGAATTAATTGCATGGTTGTATAAAAACCAAAGTCAGCAACAAAGAAAACATCACAAAAACAGACTTTTTATTGTTTTGGTAAATTATCAAGAAGAAGATGGACATTGGAAATTAAAAGCAGAAATTGGCTGGCTTAAGGAAATAGTTTCAGCTTATTTGCTTAATTTTGACCAGTCAAAGCTTCACAGCTTTACTTTTGAAAACAACATTGTTTATGCCGATATTATTTGGGCAATTAAATAAAAAAGTAGGGACGGGTCGCGACCTGTCCGTTCAAAAAAATCGTACATCGTAAATCAAAACCGTGAATTATATAGGTTCTAAACACAAGCTTTCTTCTTTTTTAAAAGATGCCATCATCAACACAGTTGGGAGCGATTTGTCGAACTTGGTATTTTGTGATTTATTTGCCGGAACCGGCAGTGTTGGACGAACTTTTAAGCCTATTGTAAAGCAAGTTATTGCCAATGATGTTGAATTTTACAGTTATGTGCTCAATCGGAATTATATAGGAAATCATCAATCGTTGAGGTTTGAAGAGCACCTCAGTTTTTTAAATAATTTAAAGGAATTGGAAGGATTTGTGTTCCACCATTACAGTGAGAATGGCGCTGAGGGACGACTGTATTTTTCTTCAGAAAACGGAAAAAAAATTGATGCCATTCGGCAGCAAATTGAAAGCTGGAAAAATACTGATGAAATCACAGAAGACGCCTATTTTTTTTTACTGGCAACCTTAATTGAAAGTGCTGACAAAGTGGCTAATACGGCATCGGTTTATGGCGCTTATTTAAAAAAAATCAAAAAATCAGCTCAAAAAGAAATGATTTTAAAACCTGCGCTATTTTCGCTAAATAGTAACAAACATCAGGTTTTTAATACCGATAGCAACGAATTGATTAAAGAAATAAAAGGGGATATCTTATATTTGGATCCGCCTTATAATGAGCGGCAATATGGGTCAAATTATCATTTGTTAAATACCATTGCAAAATATGATTCATTTGAACCACAAGGAAAAACGGGTTTACGAACCTATTACCGTTCTTCGTATTGCAAAAAAAACGAAGTCAAAAATTCTTTTGAGGAATTGATAAAAAACGCTAACTTTAAATACATATTTTTAAGTTACAACAATGAGGGTTTAATGACGGAAGACGAAGTGAAAAACGTGATGTCAACCTACGGAAAATACAGTTTGAAAACAACCAATTATCAGCGATTTAAAGCTGATAAAACAGAAAATAGAAACCATAAAGCAACTTCAACAGTTGAATATTTACACATTTTAGAAAAACAATTATGAGCGCAGCCCAATACAACCAGCTTTTTGATGAAGTAATTAAAAAATACCATATTATTGATGAGGTTGATCAGCCATTTGAAAATCCGTTTGATCCTACTACTTTTGAGCATTTATTGTACAGAAAAAACTGGATTGATACCGTACAATGGCATTATGAAGACATTATCCGTTTGCCCAATATTGATCCGATAGAGGCTTTGGCATTAAAGAGAAAAATTGATGCTTCCAATCAGGACAGAACCGATATGGTTGAATATATCGACAGTTATTTTTTGAATAAATTCAAAAATGTAACTGTAAAAGTAGGTGCTAAAATTAACTCCGAAACACCTGCTTGGGCTATTGACCGACTTTCTATTTTAGCTTTAAAAATTTATCATATGCGAGAAGAAGCCACACGTGAAACGGCTTCTGTAGAACATAGAGGGAAATGTCAGGAAAAACTAAATGTTTTGTTGGAACAAAGAGTGGATTTATCCACCGCAATTGACGATTTATTAAACGATTTTGCCACAGGCGAAAAATACGTAAAAGTATATAAACAGATGAAAATGTATAATGATGCGGATACAAATCCTATGTTATATAAAAAATAATAGGCTTGTTAAAAAGCACTTGATCGGAATTAAAACAGCCTTGTTTATTTTATTGCTTGTTGTTTTAAGTAGCTGTAAAAGTGGTATGGTGCCTGTTTTTTCTTCCCAGCAACAACCTGCATCACCAAATTATGACAATGTGATATCTTGGGCTGTTTTACCAGATTCATATCCAGAAAATTTAAAACATTGGCAAACAAATTCAGAGGTTTTAGAAGCAGATGTCTTCTATATTTATCCGACCTTAAATAATGAAAAAAAAGATTTAAGGTGGAACGTTCCTGTAACGGATTCCATCCAAAATAGTGAGGTGATTAATAAAGCAGTTTATTTTCAGGCATCTGCATTTTTAAATGCCGGGAAATTGTATGTTCCTTATTACAGGCAGGCACATTTAAGATCTTATTCTCATTTTGAAAAAGGAGGAAAAGAAGCTTTAAATTTGGCTTATGGCGATGTTAAAGAAGCTTTTAAAACCTATTTGGAAAAGTACAATCATGGAAGACCAATAATTATTGCTTCCCATAGTCAGGGAACCACTCATGCCATTCGGCTTTTGAAAGAGTTTTTTGATGGGAAACCTTTACAAAACCAACTGGTAGCCGCTTATATTCCGGGAATTGGCATCAAGAAAAACACCTTTGAAACCATTCAAATTATGACAAATCCGACACAAACCAATGGATTTGTAACTTGGAATACCTTTAAAAAGAATTATTATCCAAAAATGTATAACCAATGGTTTAAAGGTGCGGAAGTTTCCAACCCCATTGATTGGGATAATAGCAATGAATCTGAGCGTGCAGAACATAAAGGATTTTTATTTACCAACGATAAATTATATACTCAAGCATTACAAGTGTATGTAAAAAATGGGTTATTGTGGATTAGCTTGCCTCATTTTCCATATAGGTTATTGGTTTTTGGAAAAAAGAGCTATCACGAAGGCGACATCAATTTATTTTGGGAAGATATTAGGGAAAATGCTTCTTTACGTGTAGAATCGTACTTAAAAACTCACAGTATATTGACTGAAAATAAGAATTGAATTTTTTGATGGACATTTTTTTAATGGAGCTATATTTAAAAAAGCAATTTAAATGAATCCATTTAAGATGTTAATAATAATGTTACAAAAAGGTATTTAATCGTTATTGATTGAATATCTTTTCTTAATAAATGTCAAAAATATATTTCATTGAAAATCAGCAAAATAAGAAATTTTAAATTGAAATAAAAGACTGATATCCATTATGTTAGATAATTGTTGCTTTATAACTTTTATAATGAAGAACACAAATTTTGAATATAAGGATTCAGCTTTATGCAAAATGAAGACAATCAATTACAATAGACTGGCCTATGAATTTGACACAAAAGCAGGTAAAAACACTTCTTACAGGCGATTCCAATGATTTATGAAGGAATTTGATTTTCCTATGACAATAGTTTTTTTGTTGATATTCAGCTTGTTGCTTTTTAAAGATGATTTGACACTGGTGTTAGAGAGAACCAATTGGAAATATCATTTTTAAAAAAATATTTTCTAAAAAACAACTCCTACTTTATTGCTTCTTCTTGAACAAATTTTTCAAAGCATTTTGGACAAGGCTGTCTTTTGTCTTATTTATTGGCGTTTTAATTGGCGCTGCCGTTTTTGTGGTGTCAACACTTTTAGTTTTTGAGGTATCCACTTTCGTTTTTCCAGGGATTAAATTGCCCAATGCCTCGGTTGCCTGATTGATTAATTTTCCTTTTTGCATATCAACCAATTGTGTAATTACGTTGGTGGTAGCCTTTTGCAAGTCGGTTGAAACCTTCGGATTTGCAAAGGTTCCTGTTAACATAGCATTTATAGGGAAATTCTCAATTTTTGCGGCATCGGCTGGTGTTAATTTAGAAATTAATTTATTGACTTCAGCACCTAAATATTTTGCCGGAACATCAAATTTTAGGTTATATGCCATATTTTGGTCAAAACCATGTGAACCTGCAACTTCAATATTAATATCTTGATATTTTAACGTAAATGGATTGATTTCAACTTTCCCGTCTTTAAAAGATAAAATCATTTTTAAATTGTCCAAATTTAACTTTTCAAGATCAATAAATTTTATGTTTGAAGCCAAAGAAGCCAGTAGTTGTGAGTTGGTAGGACTTACTTTTGAGTCCAACAATTGACCGATCAAATTTCCTGAAATTGTTTTAAGATCTGGTGTTAAATCATCGGTTAAATTCCCCGATAATTTGATGGTTGAATTTAATTTTCCCATTATGGCGTTAGCTATTGGGGCAATGGCTTTTAACATGGCCAATTGTGTAAAAGATTCAGAAATGTTCAAGGAATTTAATCCTAAATTCATTTCAAATTTTGGTGTTTTTTCTTTGGTTGAAACCATTCCGCTTAAGGCTATTTGTCCGCCAAAAACATTCATTTTTAAATTGCTCAATGTTACTGCTTCATCTTTAATGATCAAATTCCCCGAAACTTCTTTTAAATTTAAATTGTCGTAAACCACCGTTGTGGCTTTGGCCGTGATGATAACATCTAAAAATGAGGGGATTTTTAATGCTTCTTTAGTGGTTTTAGTTGCAGTGGTTTCGGTTTTAGTTTCCATAAAATCGGCAACTTCAAATTGCTGGGAAGTCATATTAAAATTACCTTTTAGCACCTGATTTTTAAAAATAAACCCATAAAAATTATCTAAATTTCCCGTCACCTGAAAATCGGAATTTCCAGTTTCCGCATCAAACTTATTCAAACGAATGTCTTTTGGGTTGAAGGCAATGGCAGCTTGCTTAATTTTAAAAGGTTTTGCCATTTCTTCACTTTCATAATTAAAATCGGTTACCGTAATAGTACCCGAATTTTGTATATTTTGATACTGGCTTGCCTCAACCGATTTCATGTCAAAACGCGTTACCACATCTGCTTTTAAGATTCCTGTTAAAGGTTTTTCTAATTTTACTGGATATGCTTTGGACACATTTGCCAAATTTATAATACCTTTAAGTTCTGCATTTATTAACGGATTTTCGGCAATATTTTTGATGGTTGCTTTTGCGTTAAACACATCCTGATCAATGGTAAACGACAGCTTATTAAGATCAATGTATGTATCATTAAATATTCCGGTTTTGTTTACAATACGAGAATCTATCACAATATTTTTTACAGATTTGGGTAAATTAGGATATTGAAACGAAGCATTGTTTGAAGCAATTTCAACATCAAAAGCAGGAATACTAGCATCAGAATAAGTGCCTTTTACAAGACCGTTTACCTTAAAATCACCAGATGTTTTTACGCCATCCAACTTTCCTGAATACATTTCGGGGATCAATCCCAAAAAGTTTTTAAAGTCGGATGTTGGTGTTTTAAATGTCATGTCATAAACTTGTCCTTCGTCTGTCATCTGAATAAATCCATCAAAGGCAATTGGCAACAAATTAACCAAAGCTTCATTTTCCTTAAAAGTGTATTTTAGATTTTCCAAATCCAATCCCAAAACGGCATCAAGAGAAAGTGCCACATTTTTTAAATAGTTTATTTTATCAATAGAAACAACCAATTTGGCCGTAGATTTTGTTTTTAAATCCAGTATTTTATTTTTAAAATCACCACTGCCTTCGTGGTTAACACTGTCTAAAATAACACTCATTTTAGAGGCTGCATCAAAATAAGTAAAGCGAAGGTTTTTTATGATGTAATTCTCAAAATTTAGCGCAAATTCATCGTTTTTAGTAGGCTCTTTTTCATCCTTATCTTTTAAGGCAATGTCATAATTTGACAAACCATTTTCATTGAAAATAATATTCACTTTTGCATTTTCACTGCTAAAAGCTTCTATGCTCATAGGTTCTCCTTTTCCTTTAAAAAGCGCTGTAACACTCATTTTAAGGGTAAAAGTTTCTGAATAAAATAAGGTGTCCTTTTCAAAAGGAGCCTTGTTAATAATACTTAAATCATCAATTATAACAGTAGCTTTCGGAAAGTTTTTAAACAAACTCAAATCAACATCATTAAAAGCCACTACCGCATCAACATTTTTATTGATGGATTTTAGCACCAATTCCTTTATTTTTCCCTTAAAAATAAAAGGTGTAGCGACAAGAACAATAGCTAAAACCAATAAGGTGATTCCAATTATTTTAAATGCTTTTTTCATGATTCAAATATATTTTACTGATGAAATTTTGTTTTGATAGCATTGTAATCTTTTTTAGCAAATTTATCATGAAAGTAAAGGTAATAAAAAATAGAAAAGAGAATAGAGAAAAGAGACGGAGAGAAAAGATTATAAAATAAATATATTTCAACCTACCACTGGCACAATGTCATGATGTTAAGCGTTTATTTCATTTTTTTGCCATTCCGAGGTACAAGGTATCTCATTATGCTGTGCTAGTTTGTTGAGATTCCTCCTTTGTGGGACACGAATTGGCGAGGGAATGACAAATATTTCCTTAGCCTGATGATATTGACCTTTGGCGAACAGCCAAACTTTCCAAAAATAAGGGAGCTGGTCTTAATTCAAAGAAACGCATTGACGATTAAATGAGTTAACTACCAAAAAAAAGCCGCAAAAAATGCGGCTTTTCCAATTGGGATTTTCTTGGGATTTATTTTGAAACTTTTAAAACATCTCCAATAATTTTTTCTAAATCATGTTTTGGCATGGCACCTTGCGCCATTTGTGGTTCTGAACCTTTAGGAACAAACAACATAGAAGGAATGCTTCTAATGCCAAATGCCGCGGCTAATTCCTGTTCAACTTCAGTATCCACTTTATAAATATTTAATTTTCCTTTGTATTCATTGCTCAATTCTTCTAAAACTGGCGCCACCATTTTACAGGGACCGCACCAATCAGCATAAAAATCAATAATACAAGGGACATCTCCTTCAAATTTCCATTCTTTATTTTTTTCGAAATTAAAAACTTTTTCTAAAAAAGTTTCTTTTGTAAGTAATTCTGTCATTTTTTTTAATTTTAATACTTGTAAAACAGCAATTTCTATGCCGTTGTTATTTGCGTGCAAAGTGACGTAAAAAAGTGGCATTTTTTAGTAACTTAGGTTACTTTTAAAAATGTTTTGTATCTTAACCTTTTAAATAGCAATTTTTTAACTAAAACTTAAAAATTATGAATGCAAAATTAATTATGGCACTCCGATTGCTTTTGGCACTTATCTTATTGGTAATGGGAAGCAATAAATTCTTTCAATTTTTGCCAATGCCACCAATGGAAGGACCTCCCGCGGATTTTATGGGGGCATTATTTGCAACAGGTTATATGTTTCCGCTTATTGCCTTAACTGAAATTAGTGCTGGTGTGCTCTTGTTGATTAATAAATGGACTGGTCTTGCATTGATTTTCGCTTCAATTATGTCGGTAAACATAATTTTATTTCATTTAGCGCTTAATCCTGAAGGAATTGCTTTAGGTGCCATGGTCGCAATTTTAAATGTGGTGTTAATTTATGCCAACTGGAAAAAATTTAAAACCTTATTTTAATCATTGCTTTAAAGTATTATTAAAAGACATATTCAATTGGATATGTCTTTTTTTGATTAATTTTGTTAATTGACTAAAAATCCAAAAAAATAATGAAGCCATTTTCTATTTTAACTTTGATTTGCATTTTAATTATTTCCTGCAAAAATGCTGAATCTCAAAAAAACAATACAAGCTTGAATTATCCAACCACAAAAAAAGTTGACACTGTCACCAATTATTTCGGAACAGAGGTTAAAGATCCATATCGCTGGCTGGAAGATGATATGTCTGCAGAAAAAGCCGCTTGGGTTATTGCCCAAAACAAAGTAACTTTTGATTATCTGTCAAAAATTTCTTATCGCGAAACCCTAAAAAATCGCTTGGAAAAACTATGGAATTATGAAAAAATTGGCGCCCCATTTAAAGAAGGCGACTATCACTATTTTTATAAAAATAACGGATTGCAAAATCAGTATGTGCTGTATCGTCAAAAAAATGAAGAAACGCCCGAAGTTTTTTTAGATCCAAATACTTTTTCTGATGATGGAACCACTTCTTTGGGAGAACTATCTTTTTCAAAAGATGGAAATATAGTAGCCTACTCCATTTCTGAAGGCGGATCGGACTGGCGAAAAATTATTGTAATGGATGCCATTTCAAAACAAATTATTGAAGACACCATAATTGATGTTAAGTTTAGTGGCATTTCCTGGAAAGTTAACGAAGGATTTTATTATTCGAGTTATGAAAAACCAAAAGGAAGTGAGCTTTCTGCAAAAACCGATCAACATCGTTTATTTTATCACAAATTGGGAACTTCGCAAAAAAATGATCCTATTGTTTTTGGCGAAACTCAAAAACGCAGATACGTTAGTGGAAATGTAACTAATGATGGAAAATATTTGCTGATTCGCGCTTCCGTTTCAACCTCTGGAAACGAACTGTATCTTAAAGATTTATCCAAACAAAACAGTCCGATTGTTACAATCTTGGATAATTTTAATTCTGAAACCACACTGCTGGACAACAAAGATGAAACTTTGTTTTTTGTCACCAATTTAAATGCGCCAAACAAACGGGTGGTTAAAGTAAGTGCTAAAAATCCTGTTCCTAAAAATTGGGTTGACCTTATTCCTGAAACTGGCAATGTGCTTTCTCCCTCAACTGCAAGCGGATTTATTTTCGCAAATTATATGGTTGATGCGGTTTCAAAAATAAAACAATACGATTACGATGGAAAATTAATTCGTGAGATTGAATTGCCGGGTGTTGGAACCTCTGCCGGTTTTAGCGATAAAAAAGAAGCTTCAATAATTTATTATTCTTTTTCAAATTATATCAACCCGGGCTCCATTTATTCCTTTGAACCTATAAATGGGATTTCAAAATTATACAACAAACCAGCCATCGATTTTAATCCGGAAAATTTCGAAACAAAACAAGTTTTTTACAATTCAAAAGATGGCACTAAAATTCCGATGATTATTTCCTATAAAAAAGGAACACAATTAAACGGCAAAAACCCAACTATTTTATATGGTTATGGAGGTTTCAACATCAGCTTAACACCAAGTTTTAGCATTCCCAATGCCGTTTGGATGGAACAAGGCGGAATTTATGCAGTACCAAACTTACGTGGCGGTGGTGAATATGGTGAAGCTTGGCACAAAGCAGGAATAAAAATGAAAAAACAAAATGTTTTCGATGATTTTATTGCGGCTGCTGAATATTTAATTAAAAACAATTATACTTCATCAAATTATTTGGCAATTAGCGGACGATCAAACGGTGGCTTGTTGGTGGGTGCGGTTATGACACAACGACCAGCTTTGATGAAAGTGGCTTTACCGGGAGTTGGCGTTATGGATATGCTGCGCTATCATACTTTTACAGCAGGTGCTGGCTGGGCTTATGATTATGGTACTGCTGAAGATTCAAAAGAAATGTTCAACTATTTAAAAGGCTATTCTCCCGTTCACAATGTAAAAACAGGTCTTGAATACCCTGCAACTTTAATCACAACAGGCGATCACGATGACCGAGTTGTACCATCACATTCATTTAAATTTGCTGCTGAATTACAGGAAAAACAAACAGGTAACAACCCAACATTAATTCGTATTGAAGCCAATGCTGGACACGGTGCAGGAACGCCTGTTTCCAAAACCATCGAACAATATGCTGATATTTTTGGCTTTACCTTATACAATATGGGTTTTAAGGAATTGCCGAAAGCATTATAATGTTGCGTGAACGGACAGGTCGCGACCTGTCCGTTCTTTTTTAAATTCCCCCTTCGGGGGCTAGGGGGCTTTTGCGTATCTTTGCAAAATCTTGTTAAACAAAACCTATGCAATTTAAAGACTTACAGCTAAACAAACATATTTTAAGGGCAATTTCAGAAAAAGGATACAACATCCCTACGCCTGTTCAAGTGCAAACCGTCCCTTTAATGCTGGCAAAAAATGATGTGATTGCCTCAGCCCAAACCGGAACAGGAAAAACAGCAGCATTTGCCTTGCCAATTTTACAATTGCTATTCGATAAACAAGATCCTTCAAAAAAGGGAAAAAAAATACGTGCGTTGGTGGTTAGTCCAACCCGCGAATTGGCCATTCAAATTGAAGAAAGTTTTAGAGATTATGGCAAATACACCAATTTAAAAACTACCGTTATTTTTGGAGGAACAGCCATTGACCCACAAGTAACGATGCTAAAAAATGGGGTAGATATTTTAATTGCCACGCCGGGCAGGTTATTGGATTTGCACAAACAGGAACTTGTGAACTTATCTTTTATTGAAACGTTAGTTTTGGATGAGGCCGATTTAATGTTGGATATGGGTTTTATAGACGATGTTAAAAAAATTGAACGCTTATGTCCTAAAAGCAAACAAATTGCTTTGTTTTCGGCTACGATGCCGCATAAAGTTATTGAATTGGCGCAAACCATTTTAAACAAACCCGAAAAAGTGGAAGTAACGCCCCAATATGCTACAGCACAAGGCGTAAACCAAGTATTGTATTTTGTACCCAAAACAAAAAAAATGGAATTGTGCCTTCACCTATTAAGAAACACCATAAAAGGTGATATTCTAATTTTTAGGCGCACCAAATTTGGTGTGGACAAATTAGAGAAAATGTTGCGCAAAAATAGCTTTAGCGTGGCCAGTATTCACGGCGATAAAACACAAGCCGACAGAGAAGAAGCCTTAAACAGATTCAAAAATAAGGCTGTTTCCATTTTAATAGCCACCGATGTTGCTTCTCGCGGGCTTGACATAGACAATTTAGACGCCGTTATAAATTTTGATATCCCAAACATCCCAGAGTCTTATGTACACCGCATTGGTAGGACAGGTAGGGCAGGGAATACAGGCACCTCGTATTCATTTTGCGCTGCCGATGAAAAAATATATATACAGGGTATTCAAAATTTTATAAATATCACAATTCCTGTGGTAGAAGACCATCCGTATCCTTTGGATCCAAACGCAAAACCAGAAATCTATAGAAAACTTGGGGTTAAACCCAAAAAAGGGCGAAAATCAGACGCTTCCAAAAAAAACAAAAAACGTTGGTATTAATAGGTTGGTAGTAATAAGAAGGTGTAGAAAGTTGAAATTTAAGGGTTCATTGTTGCAAATTAAATACTTTTTTAGTTTCAAATCAAACTCGCTTTCCTGGGAAAATGAACCCTTCGAAAGCGAGAGTGTTGGAACAATAATTCTAAAATCGTAAATTCTAAATAGAAAATCAATTCAAACTCCTTTCCCTTTCGAAAGGGCTGGGGATAGGAATTAATTTTTGTCTCATTTCACCAATTTATTTTCCAATAACAACAATTAAATATGATATTTCAACCTAAAATTTATTATAATTTATCATAATTTTATCATAATTTTATGATAAATGTTAGCTTTTCTAGACCAAACAACGCCTTTTCATCCTAATAAACTTGCCAAAAACCGCCAAAAAAGTATTGAATTTTCGTTTAACTTGGTAGAAAACATCAATTTTAAGTACAAATAAAAAAATAAAAATAAAAATTTCTTAATTCTAACTACTTATTTTTTAGTGTTTTATATTGAAATAATGAAAAATATTATTATTTTAGCATTAAAATTAGGTGGTTTTGGTGAATCAATTATTGCATAATCTAAATTATATATGTAGTTTTGTTTATACTTGTGTGGAGCACAAGTACATTAACCTATTTAAATCTAAAAGAATATTAATTAAAAAGTTACAAAATGAGACATTTAAAAAAATTGTCGGTAGCCCTTATGCTGACTACCCTATTTAGTGTGACCTTCACGTCTTGTATAGATGATGGAGTTTCGCCAATTGTTGAAGCCATTTATGAGGCTCAAGCAAATTTAATTACTGCACAAGCAAATGTGCAAAATGCTGAGGCTACCAAGTTACAAGCCGAAGCATCTTATCAACTGGCTTTGGCTGCTATGGCCAATGCAGATGCTGCTTATACGCTTCAGGAAGTTGAAGGATTAAGAATTGATAATGCAAACGCGCAACTTGAATTAGATTTGGCTACAGCCGAATTTAACATTACAATGGTTGACCTTCTTGCTCAATTGGATGAGGCTGGTGCTCAAGTAGCCCTAGACTATGCCTTAAAGTACAGGTTGTATGCGAATGCCGCAACTAATTTACTTGATGACAAAGCAGGTGCCGTTTATGATTTAGCTTATGCGCAAGCTCAAGCAAATTCTTCTTATCCTCTTTATGCTATCCAAGCATTAGAAACTGTTGTTGCTAATGCAAAATTTCAGGTAGAAGTTAACGAAGGTAAAATTGCCGCATTACAAGCTCTAATTGACAATCCTAATTCATTGCCTGCACAAGTTAGTGCTTGGGAAGCTGAACAAGCTGCTTTGGCTATTGAAAGAGATCTTAAACAAGCTGAAGCTGATGCTAAATATGCTGAAAGAGATAACCTTGTTGCTGGTTGGGATGGTGAAGATGACGTAAGAGATAACTTTATTAAATTGTATGAAACTTATGAAAAAGAAGCAGATACATTAAATAATGCAACTATTGCATCTCAAGATTTTGGATATAAAATCTGGGTTTTACAAAATAATATAGATGCATGGACTGCTGCATTAGCTACTTACGCTGCTGATTTAGCTGCGGCAGAAGCTGCTTTAACTGCTTCTGAAACTGCTTATGACGCTGCTTGGACTGCTTTAGGTGAAAAAGACTCTCAAGGTACTTCTATTGCATACCCTAATTATTTTATGTATGACGCTAAAACAACTTCAGCAGTTGCAATTGCTGCAGGTGGTACAAAATACACAACTCCTGCAAACTTACAACAAGCTTATGTAAATGCAAGGATTAATGTTTTTGACGCTACTGCTGAATTATCTGATTACCAAGCTGATTTTGACGCTCTTGTAGCTACTTACAATGCCGCTGCCAATCAATTAGCTGCTGCACAATTGGCATTTGACACTAATAATTATGCTGGAGACTTACTTACAGCACAAAATGCAGTAACTACATCACTAGCTACTGGTGGAAATTTCAAAAATGCTCAGGATGCGTATGCTGCTGCTAAAACTGCTTTTGAATTAGACCCTACTGGTTTTACTACTACTGATGGTCTGGGATTACATCTAGGTGATAATTTTGATTTTGGTAACACAGGTATATCTGGTGATGGTTTCACAAGAACTTTCATGCGTGTGGGCTCAGTTGGTGAAGTATCAGTTGGAAGCTTAACTTATGAAGTTAAATCATTGTTACCAACAAAATATATTTATAGCCAATTAGCTGGTGTAGCAGCAGGTTTAACAATTGCTAATACTGACGCCTATATATGGGAAGATGTTGCTGGTGGTATGCCTATTACTGATTTAGCTGCTACAGTTTATGATTCTGATGTTCATACTAAGAATCTTCAAACCACTCCTGGCGGAATTGGTTTCGTGACTGCTATTGATAATGGAACAAAAATTTTATTTGTTGAAGTAGAGGCTGATGACACGAGTGTTTCAAAACTATTCACTTTCAATAAAGCAACTAACAAGTTAGGTACAAACAACTTCTCAGCTAGACCATTTTTTACTTCTGGAACAGGTACTGTTGGGGATCCATATACTTTCAATGCTACACTTACATTTGGTGATACAGATGCTGGTTATGATACTGCTTGGGATGGAGATACTGGAAATGCACAAACTTATAATGCATTAACTGCTCATGCTGCATTATGGAATTTAAAACGAGCTGAGTTTATAGCACAAAATAACTTTGACCTAGGTAATGATCTTATAGTTGCTGCGCAAGCTGCTTACGATTACCAAAAAGAATTATTTGACAATGGTGTTGATAACCTAGAGGCTCTTACCCTTGCTAAGGATAATGCAATAATTGCCCAAACTGCTGCTAAAAAAGCTGTGGACAATGCTTGGACTGCTTTAGGTACTGAAATTCCTGCAGGTAGCGATGGAGATAATCTGAAATGGTTTAAAACTAAAACTGGATATGCTGATATTAGCGCAAGCTATGGTTATGATTCTGACTTTACAGCACCGCTTGTAAGTGACAAAGTAACTAAAAATGTTGCGGTATTTAATGCTGAAGTAATGTTGGCTGACTTAGAACTTTGTGATGCTGCTTGCTTACAAGGTAAAATTGATGTTGCACAACATGATATTGACCTAATGCAACCAGCTTTAGATTTCAGATTGGCGAAAATGGTAGAAATGCAAGCACAGTATGATATGTATATGGCAACTTATGTTCCAGGATCATCAACTAGCTATGCTAATTTAGATGCAGATTTAAAAGTAAAATATGACACACTTTCTTTTGCAATCTTCCAATTAGAGCAAGAGTTAGATGCTTTAGATGCACAATACGATTATGTATCTTATATGTTATCTTGGAGTGGTGGTACAAATTTAAGTGATGTGTCTTTACAAATTGAATTGGCCATTTTATATGACAATTCTCAAGGCAGTTACTTAGATTCATTAAATGATTTAGAAGATGCAGAAGATGCATTAGCAGCTGCTTTAGCTAGCAATGCTCAAGGCACTGTTTATATTGCATATCTTCAATCTGCTGTAGATGTATTAACCCAAAGATATCTTAATGCTACTGCGCTAGCCGCTAAATACAAAGCGTTAATGGACGCTGCATTGGCATCTTAATTCTTTAAGAAAATAAATAAAGGGCTGCCAAACAGCAGCCCTTTTAAAACAAAATTTTAACTCTTAAAGAACTAAAACATATGAAAAAATATTTAATTTTATGCTTTATCTTAGTCATTTCACTTACCAGTGCAAATGCACAGGATAGAGATTCAGACTACCACCACCACTATAGAGGTGATACTTGTAATGTTGGGCCGAGATTCGCCCCACAAGCAGGTGACTTTACGGCGGCTATGGTATTTGGACAAGGAGCATATCTAAATGACGGTTTGGTTGTACCTAGTTCTTATTCATCCGTAAGCGGTGATGCACCGTATGCAAATGATGTAAATACTAATGACAACAGCATTACCAATATGGTTGGTGCTGAAGGAAGATATTATGTTTCAAATAGATTTGCCATTACCTTAACGGGTGGCGCTATATGGAGAAATACACCTTCTAAACTTGCTATGCCAGGTATTCCTGACACAGATATTCCTGCTTACGATGCAGTTGTTGCAGACGAACGCGTTGATTTAACCGTCTCAGTTGGCGGACAATGGTTGTTCAATACCAAAAATGATCGCTTATTTCCTTATTTAGGATTTGCGTTACCTTTTGACTATGCAAGAAGGTCACAATATGACCCAACAGTAATTGTTGAAGATAATAATGATGTTACAATTGTAGATTTAGGTGCACGTCACGTTGACATTACCGCTTTTGGCGTACAGGCAGTTGCCGGTATTGATTATTACTTTGCTAAAGATGTTTTCTTTGGTTTTGATATTAAGCCAGTTTCTTATACTTATGCTTATAGCGTTAAAGTGCCGGGTCCAGGGTTATATGGCCTTGAAGCCGACACGAATACAATATCATTTTTTGCTCAATTTTCCTTTAAAGTTGGGTTTAAATTTTAATTTGTAGGTTAATAAATTGATAAGGAAGGGTTGCTTTGCAACCCTTTTTTTTATGCTAAACTTGTTTCAAGATCTATTATATAGATGAGTTAACCACAAATTTTTTACAACATCAGAGAAAGTCACACATATTGGTATCACAGTCATAAGCGTGATATTTGTGTTAGGTTTTAAAACCTGATTTTGCTCAAAAAATAACTGACCAAGCTATCTATATTTATAACAATTTAAGAACACATTTTAGCCTCGATTTAAGAAAACCTTTTGAAGTTCATAACAATCCCAATATCAAATATAAATCGTGTCGAAAAAATAAGCTAAATTTACCTGAACTTAAAATTTAAAAACAAACCTAGTTCAAACTATTTTATTGCTTTCTAAACGGCTGAAAAAAATCTTTTAAACAGTATAAATTAAACAATAGAAGGTCAACCCATATCCGTATAATACATAGTTTTTTGTGAATTTAAGTTAATTTTAAGGGAAGATTGTAACTATATTTTAAATAAAAAGCCCCTTAAAAAGGAGCTTCTTACATTCACTATTATATATTAACCAAACTATTATAATGCTACTTCAACCAATTTTTTCATGGTGCCTTGCGTTTTTAAATCGAGATGCCAGCTAAATACTTTTTCCATTACATGTGGCGTTTGACCTCCACGTTTTAGTGCTTCTTCAACATAATCTCGCATTTGCTCTTTGTATTCCGGATGCATGCAATTGTCTATGATTACTTGCGCGCGTTCTTTTGGCGCCAATCCTCTTAAATCGGCCAATCCTTGTTCCGTTACCAATATATCAACGTCATGTTCTGTATGGTCATGATGTGAAACCATTGGAACAATGTGGGAAATTGTATTGTTTTTGGATGATGATGGACAAACAAAAATGCTTAAGTAGGCGCTTCTGGCAAAATCCCCAGATCCGCCAATCCCATTCATCATATTTGTGCCGCCTAAATGTGTAGAATTCACGTTTCCGTAAATATCAAACTCAATGGCGGTGTTTATCGCAATAATCCCCAATCTTCTAATTACTTCGGCTGCATTACTGATGTTTTGAGGTCTTAACACGATTTTGTTTTTATAATCTTTAAAATTTCCTATGAAATTTTTATAACATTCTTCCGAAACTGTAATGGATGATGCCGAAGCAAATACCATTTTCCCTGCGTCAATCAATTCAAAAGTGCTGTCTTGCAATACTTCAGAATACATAGTCAAATTCTCAAAAGGACTGTTTACAAAACCAGACAATACCGAATTTGCTATTTTTCCGATACCAACCTGAATAGGCAATAAAGAACTTGATAACCTTCCTTCTACCACTTCATTTTCCAGAAAATTAAGAATGTGCTGCGCAATGGCAGTGGTGTTTTCATCGGGCATCGAGATTTTTGCAGGGCTGTCTGGTCTATCAGTAAAGACAACTGCGATTACCTTTTTCGGATCGATTTTTATATATTCAGTTCCTATTCGGGTCTCAGGATTTGTAATTCCGACGATATTCCTGTTCGGATATGGTTTTGGGATAAATACATCATGAATTCCTTTAAAAGATAATGGGATTGATACATTTATTTCAATAATAATTTCATCGGCTAAATCTGCAAAAGTTGCTGAATTACCTACAGATGTAGTAGGGATTATATAACCATTTGCATCAATGTAAGTTGCTTCAATAATGGCTAAATTAACTTTTGGCAGATGCTGGTTGTGCAACATTTCTGCTGTTTCGCTTAAATGCTGATCTACATACAATACCTCAGCTGTATTGATTGATTTTCGCAAAGTAGGATCGGCCTGAAAAGGCATTCTTTTATAAATGGCATGGTTTTTTGCCAAATCGGCATCGGTATCATATCCAAGAGAAGCGCCGCTTAAAAGGGTAATCTTCAAATCTTCTGTCTCTGCACGTTTTGCAAATGCAGGCAAAACGGATTTGCTGTCTCCAGCTTTTGTAAAACCACTAACTCCAACAATTGAATTATTTTTAATAAACTTGGCAGCTTCATCAGGGGTGAAAATTATATTCTTATAATTTTCGAATAAAATTCGCTCCATTCTTACTTCTTTGTTGTATTTCATATGATTTATTTAAAAAAATTAACATTAATTTGCTAAAATAAAAATGTTACCTCAGTCATTTAAGGTTGCAATGTAGCGATTCTATATATTAACCTTATATTTAAAATGGTCAATGATTTATTCAAATCTGTCAAATGAAGAAAAACAGGCATAAAGAGAAATATTATTTAACTGAAGTTGATAAAATTGCGGACAGCATATACTGCCATCATGATTTGATGGGCGAGGTTTTTATTGATACACATTCTCATAAAAAAGGGCAATTTATTTATACTGAAGGAGGAATTGTTTACATAAAAACAGGTACGAAAACACACTTTTTGCCTGCCAGGCATTATATGTGGATTCCTCCCAATGTTGAACATGCCATTTATCCAAGTAAGCCTGAAGTAATTATGCGCAACTTGTATTTTCCTGTACAAAAAACCGATGCGCCATTTTACCAAACAGAAGGCATTTATCCGGTGAATGAGTTATTATGGCATTTATTATGTTATACTCAAAAATGGGATGGTGATATTTATGAAGCTGACGAAATAAAATTCCCGATAGTAAAATCTTTTAAAGTATTGTTAGCGCAAATTTCAACAGTTCCTTTGGTGCTGACGCTTCCGCGCCCGAAAGATCCTAGACTGGAAAAAACCCTTGTATATTTAAAAGACAATTTAGAGAGAAAAATTTCTTTGACAGAAATCGCTTCTAATTTGGCCATGAGCGAAAGCTCGCTTCACAGATTGTATAAAAGTGATGTTAAAATGACTTTTATTCACTATTATACTTTGCTTCGAATGTTTAAAGCGCTGGAATATGTGCTTGAGAAGAAATACACCATCGGTGAAATTGCCATGATGGTTGGTTACAGCAGTTTGCCCACTTTCAGCAATACTTTTTTAAAGATTTTAGGAAAAAGACCTTCTGACTATTTGCAGGGAAACAGAATTTATGTGAAATAGAAAAAGCCAAGTTATTACTTAAATCTATCATTGGTTTTTGTTGTGTAGACAATGGGAGTTTCTCCCCAAGCCCTGCACAGAATCATACGTGGCAGTTTTCCCTCACAAGGCTCTTGTTATATAAACCTAAACGTATGTAAGAAGGAATTTATCGGGTCAATTAAGAGCTTATTATTACTAAAAAAAAAGTGTTATCTGTCTTTGTAAAGATTCGATCCCATGTTTAGCTGCTATTTTTAACTCATTAATTTTCTGCAACACCTAAAATTAAATAACACGACAACATGTGTGTTGATTGTCAATTGTTTAATGGTGTATCGCAAAAATAGTACGGAAAACAAAATGGAGAATGATTTGATTTAGTTTACTGCCAATTTTCGAATTATTTTTGACAGCAATTTAGGGAAAAACCGCTTTATATAAACAGCTAATTTTTCTTTAAATCCGCCAATATAAACTTCTTGTTTTTCTTGCCGAACCGTTTTTAATAATTTTTCGGCAAACTCTTCAGGCATTAATCCTTTTTTGGTGGCACTGTCCATTTTATTATAATGCGTTCCATCGGCGGTTAATGCATTTAAGGATACATTGGTCTGCACAAATCCCGGACAAACAAGCGTCACTTTAATATTGTATTGGTATACTTCAGCTCGTAAACTGTCGAAAAATCCATGTAAGGCGTGTTTTGAAGCGGCGTAAGAAGAACGCAAGGGAGTTCCAATTTTCCCCACAATGCTGGTAATAACCACAAAATGACCTTTATTTTTTTTAATAAAATGAGGCAGAAGCGCCTTAGTCAAGGCCACAGTTCCTAAATAATTCACATCCATAATGCGTTTATCTACCGCCAATGCAGTGTCTTTTACAAAGGACCGCTGACTAATACCACCATTGTTAAACAATATATCAACACCGCCAAATAATAACAAAGCTTCCTCAACTTTTGCTGCTAAACTAGTATGATTTTCCAAATCGAGAGGCAAAATCATCACATTTTCAGGATGTTCACAAGCATTTTTTACTGCATTTAACTCCTTTTCATTGCGCGATGAAAGAATTAATTGTGTTTTTTGTTTTGAGAGTATAATAGCCAGAGATTTTCCAATGCCCGATGACGCACCAGTTATCCAAATTATTTTATGGTCAAAATTCATGAGTTTAGGTTTATTAAAACATAAAAATAGTTACTTTTGGCGTGATTAATGAGTAAATAATTCAAAAAAAGAGAAGATGTTTAAAAAATTATTGATTGCGTTTTTATTTATTTCTGTAGGTGTTCAAAGTCAGCACTCAATTACCGGAACGGTGAGTCCGAAAAACGATTTGGTAACCCGGGTCATTTTATACCAGTTAAAAGGAGCCAAGCAAGTATATATTTCAAATTCAAAGATAGACAACAGCCAGTTTAAATTGGAAATTCCACAGGGAACTAATTCAGGAATGTACCGATTGGCTTTTAATCCTGAAATTTTTGGTTTTGTCGATTTTCTTTTTAGCCAAGAAAATATTTCACTGAAATTTAATCCGCTCAACGTTTCAAATCCCATAGAATTTTTAACATCTGAAGAAAATAAAACCTATGCCAATTATTTGGTTGAAACAATGAATTTACAACATAAATTGGATTCTTTGCAAATTGTATTTTTTGGCTTGAAGGACAAAAAGCAAGATGAACTTACGATTGATTTGTATGTAAAAACTTTAAGTGATTATACCAATATCCAAAATCAATATGAGCAAAACACGGAAGGTAAATTGTCAAATCATTTTATAAAAGCAACCCGTAAATATTTTGCGCCAACGCTTTTTGTTTCACCGCAAGAATATTTAAACAGCGTAAAAAAGCACTATTTTGATTTTATAAATTTTGAAGAAGAAGCCTTGAAAAACGCAACATTTTTTAGTGAAAAGACCATTGAATATGTTTTTTATTTAAATGCTTCCGATGATATTCAAGTTCAAAATACCTTGTACAAAAATGCCATAGGTGAAGTATTACAAAAAGTTGGAGAAAACAATGAGGTGAAAAGCGATATTTTAATATCCCTGATTTACGCGTTTGAGCAATTTGAAAATATGGTGATGGCAGGTTATTTGATTGATGAATTTTACAACAAATTGCCTGCAAATTTCATAGATGAAGCAGTTGTTGATGAAATGCAATCAAAAATAAAATTGGCTATTGGCAATAAGGCGCCCGAAATTACTTGGGAAGAAAAAGGTGTTCAAAAGAAATTAAGTGAATTGAAAGGTGCTGAAAAGTATGTGTTGGTGTTTTGGAGCACCACTTGTTCTCATTGTTTGATGGAAATTCCGAAATTATATGAATTCACGAATGGAAACACCAAAACACACGTGGTTGCAGTGGCTTTGGAAGACAATAAAACGAACTTTGCAGAGTATGCTTCAAAATTTACAAAGTGGACAAATATTTTAGGATTGAAAAAATGGGAAAATAACATCGCCAAAGAATATAAAATCATTGCAACGCCTACTTATTTTGTTCTTGATAAGGATAAAAAGATTATTGCAAAACCAGAACATTTGGAAGATGTAAAGGCTTATTTTGAAAATTAAAAGTGGAAAAAGGCATCTTCAAGATGTTCAAGAGTAAGTTTGTTTTGGTTGATGATGATGGCAATAATGTCAAAGCGAACTTCAACATCCAAATCTTTTGAAACCACATATTCATTCACGGCCTCTACCAGCATTTTAATTTTTTTTGAACTCACAAAATCTTGCGGGTTTCCTATATAATCAGATGAACGCGTTTTCACCTCAACAATGGCCAAAACCTCATTTTTTCTGGCGATGATGTCAATTTCTGCTTTTTTATAACGCCAATTGCGTTCAACAATTTCATAGCCGTTTTTTTCGAGTTCTTCCACGGCAAGATCTTCGCCCAATTCTCCTAATTCGTTGTGTTTAGCCATTTTTTTAAATTTCTTGCACCCAGTGCGCTTTTCTTTGCGTTTATTTGATTTTATCAAAGATGACAATTTGATATCAATAAATTACGTGTTTTAATCGCAAGTTTCGCAAAGCACGGGATGTGTTTCTTATTAGTTTTTAAAATTACTTGCGCCCATTGCGCTCTTTCCTTGCGTTGTTTGCGGTTAAGTTATTTTGCTGATTTATGATGTTTTAATTCAAAAACTATTATTTTTTATTGAAATGAAACCTTCGTTTTAGTTCCCTCAACATCCAAAGTTGCCTTTCTCCCTAAAATCAGCGCCCGGTTATCATCCAAATGACCTGTTGGAAAATTAAAAACCACCGGAAAATTATATTCCGAAACACAATCTAAAATAATTTCTTCGGCAGTTTTCCCAAAAGGAACTTCATTGTCGTGCATATTGGTCATCCCTCCAACTACCAAACCTTTTAAATTATCAAAATAACCGTTTCGTTTCAGGTTCATACACATTCTGTCGATATGGTATAAATATTCATCTAAATCTTCTATAAAAAGTATTTTACCTGCAGTTTTTATAGAAGATTTACTTCCCAATAAGCTATATAAAACCGATAAATTTCCACCCACAAATTCTCCTGTTGCATTTCCCTTTTTGTTTATTTTCGAAGAATTAAATTCATAGGATAATTTTTTTCCGAAGAGACCTTTTTTTAAAGTTTCTAAAGCTTGCTTGCTGTTATTCTCAAGATTTATTGGCATGGTTGCATGCAATGTTTCTATGCCTAAATTATGGATGTGGCTGTGTAAAACTGTAATATCAGAATAACCAATAATCCATTTTGGTTGTTTTTTTAATGCGGAAAAATTAAGTTTGTCTATTAGTCGAACCGTTCCGTAACCACCACGCGCGCACCAAATTGCTTTAACTTTTGGGTTGTTTAATAGTTGTTGAAAATCTGCTATTCTTTTTTCATCCGAAGCAGCAAATTGATTTTCTCCTGAACCAACAGTATCTCCAATAATTATATTTAGTTCCCACTTTTCTAATAATTTAATGGCAGGAATTATTTTATCAGATGAAATTTTTCCTGCGGGGGCAACAATGGCAACAGTATCGCCTTTTTGCAAATAGTTGGGTTGCTTCATACATTTAATAAATAAAATATAATGCAAATTACGAAAACCGAATCAACTATCCACTTTTCTAGGAAACAATCCTTATTTTTGTGCTACTTAAATAAATTTTGATGAGCAATTCAAAAAAACCTGCCGCTAAGGCAACAAGATATACCATTACAGCAGCGCTGCCTTACACCAACGGACCAGTTCATATTGGTCATTTGGCGGGTGTTTATGTTCCAGCCGATATATATGCGCGTTATTTACGCCTTACAGGCAACGATGCAATTTTTATTTGCGGATCAGATGAACATGGTGTGCCTATTACGATTAAAGCAAAAAAAGAAGGTGTTTCTCCGCAAGATGTGGTGGATAAATACCACGCTATTATAAAAAAATCTTTTCAGGATTTTGGAATTTCTTTCGATAATTATTCACGTACATCAGCTGAAATTCACCATAAAACAGCTTCGGAGTTTTTCAGGAAACTGTATGATGAAGGAAAATTTATTGAAGAAACCAACGAGCAATTGTATGATGAAGAAGCGAATCAGTTTTTAGCCGACAGATTTGTGGTTGGCACTTGTCCGAAATGCGGCAATGAAGAAAGTTACGGCGATCAATGCGAAAAATGCGGAACTAGCCATAATGCTACCGATTTAATCAATCCGAAATCGGCCATTACAGGAAATGTGCCCACCAAAAAATTAACGAAACACTGGTATTTGCCATTGGAAAAATATGAAAAATGGTTGCGAGAATGGATTGTGGAAGGTCATAAAAACGATTGGAAAGCCAATGTGTTGGGACAAGTAAAGTCATGGTTAGACGACGGCTTAAAACCCAGAGCTGTAACGCGCGATTTGGATTGGGGAATTCCTGTGCCAATTGAAAATGCTGAAGGAAAAGTGTTATACGTTTGGTTTGATGCGCCTATTGGCTACATTTCTTCTACCAGAGAATGGGCGGCACGCGAAGGAAAAGACTGGGAACCTTATTGGAAAGATAAAGACACAAAATTAATTCACTTTATTGGAAAAGACAATATTGTATTTCACTGCATTATTTTCCCAGCGATGTTAAAAGCAGAAGGCACTTATATTTTACCCGAAAATGTTCCTGCAAATGAGTTTTTAAACTTGGAAGGCAATAAAATTTCCACCTCTAAAAATTGGGCTGTTTGGTTGCATGAATATTTGGAAGATTTTCCTGATAAACAAGATGTGTTGCGCTATGCATTAACTGCCAATGCACCAGAAACCAAGGACAATGATTTTACCTGGAAAGATTTTCAGGCCAGAAATAACAATGAATTGGTTGCTATTTTTGGCAATTTTATCAATAGAGTTGTGGTTTTAACTGAAAAATATTATAGCGGAATTGTCCCTGAACCCAATGAATTTTCTGATATTGACCATGAAACTTTGGAAAAAATGCAAAAGTTCCCTTCCATTATTGGAAAGTCTATTGACCGTTATAGGTTTAGAGAAGCATCACAAGAGATGCTGAATTTAGCGCGATTGGGGAATAAATACCTGGCAGACGAAGAACCTTGGAAAATGATAAAAGTTGATGAAGAACGCGTAAAAACGGTGATGTATATTGCATTGCAAATTGCGAGTGCTTTAGCGATATTGAGCGAACCTTTTTTACCATTTACCTCGGCAAAATTGAAAAAAATATTAAATATCGGCGCTATGGAATTGGCTTGGAATGATGTTGAAGACAAAGATGAATTATTGCCTCCAAATCATCAAATTGGCAAAGGAGACTTACTATTTGCGAAAATTGAAGATGGTGAAATTCAACTGCAATTAGATAGATTGGAAGCAACGAAATCAGCAAACGAAGCAGAAAATAAAAAAGCAGAACCACAAAAGGAAACCATAGAATTTGAGGATTTTACAAAATTGGACATTCGGGTTGGAACTATTGTTGAAGCAGTTAAAGTGCCAAAAACCAAAAAATTATTACAACTAAAGGTTGATGTTGGCATTGATGTTCGTACCATAGTTTCCGGAATTGCAGAAAGCTTTAGTCCAGAAGAGATTATCGGACAAAAAGTGACGGTTTTGGTTAATTTGGCACCAAGAGTTTTAAAAGGCATCGAAAGTATGGGAATGATTTTAATGTGCAATACGCCCGAAGGCAAGTTGGCGTTTATTGAACCTGAAAATGATTCGGTTGTTAATGGGGAGCAGATAAGTTAATTTTTTCATAAATTCCTAATAGACATCAAGCTGAACTTGTTTACTCTCTGTTCTCTTTTAATTTTTGTTAAAAGTGTTCATGAATCTGCGATTTCAGCACCTCAAAATATTTACTGAGACCCTAAAACAAGTTAAGGGTGAAGATTATGGTTAGAATATAATAAATCAACCTATTACTGCTAACTGAAAACTAAAATCAAGCATGCAACTACTTAAATACATAAAATCCTTCACCAACCTTCCAGATAAAGGCATTCAGAATACGGTACAATTGTTAAATGAAGATTGTACCATTCCATTTATTTCCCGATACAGAAAGGAGTTGACTGGTAATTTAGATGAAGTTCAAATTGGTGAAATTGTCAAATATAAATTGCAGTTTGAAACTTTGGAGAAGCGAAAAATAGCTATTTTGAAAGCATTGGAGGAGCAAGAGGTTTTAACTGATGAATTAAAACAAAAAATTATAGCTTCAACAGATTTAACTTTTTTAGAAGATATTTACTTACCTTTTAAGAAAAAGCGTAACACAAAGGCTGAAATTGCGCGTAATAACGGATTAGAACCATTGGCGAAGATTATCATGGGCCAAGGTGCAACTGATATTGATTCTATTGCAACAAAATATTTAAATAAGGAAGTATCATCGGAAGAATTTGCCTTAGAGGGCGCACGTTTTATAATTGCCGAATGGATTAACGAGCGAACCGATATCAGAAACAGCATTCGGCGCCAACTTGAAAAGTTTGCCTTTATTTCCACTTCAGTAATAAAAACAAAAGCAGATGATGAAAAAGCTCAAAAATATCGAGATTATTTTAATTTTTCGGAATCTTTAAACCATTGCCCGTCCCATCGTTTATTGGCGATTTTACGTGCAGAAAATGAAGGATTTATTCGTGTGAAAGTTGAAATTGATGATGAAAAAGCCATCATAAAAATAGAGGACAGTGTTATCAATTCAAGAAATGATTGTGCCGTCCACATTAAAGTTGCGATTCAAGACGCGTATAAAAGGTTGCTTTTTCCTGCTTTGGCTAATGAAAGGTTGAATTTGGCGAAGGAAAGAGCCGATGATGCCGCCATTCAAGTTTTTGCAAAAAACATGAAACAATTACTTTTGGGTGCACCGCTTGGTGAAAAAAATATTTTAGCTATTGATCCTGGGTTCAAATCGGGTTGTAAAGTGGTTTGCCTGAACGCTCAGGGCGGTTTGGTTTATAATGAGACTATTTACCCCAACGCACCACAAAACGATGTAAAAGGCGCCTCTGGCAAAATTAGTTCCTTGGTGAACGCTTATAAAATTGAAGCAATCGCCATCGGCAACGGAACCGCATCACGTGAAACGGAACAGTTTATTAAAAACATAAAGTTTTATACGGATATTGAAGTTTATGTGGTGAGTGAAGCCGGTGCATCTATTTATTCTGCTTCAAAAATTGCACGAGATGAATTTCCAAATTACGACGTAACTGTTCGGGGTGCTGTTTCGATTGGTCGGCGATTGGCTGATCCTTTGGCGGAGCTGGTAAAAATTGACGCAAAATCAATAGGTGTTGGACAATACCAGCATGATGTTGACCAAAACAAATTAAAAAATGCTTTGGATAGCACGGTGGAAAGTTGTGTGAATAGGGTTGGGGTAAATATCAACACAGCAAGTGAATCATTGCTGAGTTATGTGTCGGGCATTGGACCAAAATTGGCTGAAAATATTGTGGCGTTTAGAGTCCAAAATGGTGCGTTTTCTTCGAGAAACGACATAAAAAAAGTGGCAAGATTGGGTGATAAGGCTTTTGAACAAAGTGTAGGGTTTTTACGAATCAAAAATGGAAAAAACGCTTTAGATGATTCGGCTGTGCATCCTGAAAGTTATGAAATAGTTCATAAAATGGCAAAAGACCATCATTTAGCTGTTTCTGAATTAATTGGAAACAAGGTGGTTTTACATGAGATTAAATTAGAAAAATACATAACGGCAGCTTTTGGATTACCAACATTAAAGGATATGATTAAAGAGTTGGAAAAACCGGGTTTGGATCCACGCCAAAAAGCCAAAGTTTTTACGTTCAATCAAAATATTGCTTCAATTAACGATTTAAGAGTTGGACAATTGCTTCCCGGAATTGTAAATAACATCACCAATTTTGGTTGTTTTGTTGATATTGGTATTAAAGAAAGCGGTTTGGTTCATATTTCTAATTTATCGAATTCTTTTGTGAGTGATGTAAACGCCATAGTTACTTTACAACAACATGTAATTGTGAAAGTTTTGGAAGTTGATATTGCCAGAAAGCGGATACAACTTTCTTTAAATGTGTAAGCGTTACAGTTTTTTTTCTCAAAATAGTTTCAAGTTGAGATATGGGTTTCTCACCTTGTATTCTATGAATTTCTTGAATAAATGATAATTTTCTAATTTCTAAATTCATACATCAATTACTTTTAATCAAAAATGCAAAATCTATTTTAAATTCAGATTTAAATTTATCTTAGGATTTCAAATTCGTTGTAGCTAATCGTTTGTTGAATGTTTGTCGATTTGTACTCGTCCAAATTTAAGCATCTATTTTATACATTGTTGCCATTTCGTTTTTTCTCCGCTTGATTTATTTAATTCAATTTTCAATCAGCGAAATATTATTCAATTCCGTAATGATTGGAGAAATCTCAACAATCTTTCTAGGTTTAAGACAATTTTATAATATAGGTTTTCCGTTTCATTGCTCAATTCGGCTATTTGATAATTTTTTTCCATTTCAACTTTCTATTCCGAATATTTGCTCAAATTATATTTTGATTTAATTCGTCTCTTTCTCATTTTTGTTTAAATCTCTGAGAGTTACAATCATTGCTAAAATCAGAAAAATGTCTGATATAATTCCTGCGAAAGGGCCTTTCTTTATATTTTCAAAGTCTAGTTCTGAAATATTCAAAATCAGTAATGCAAAACCTATTATAATCACTAAATAAATTAATTTTTTATTTTTCATAATTATTTTTTTAGAATGAATGACAACGTTAAATTGTATTGTAGTGGTAAATTGCGTGGTAATTTCCCTTCAAACCGCTACGTTGTTTGAGCGGGATAAAAATATTGATGTTTAGCGCTTTGCCTGCCATCACTTATACAAAATGTTAGCCACAAGTATTTTTATTCATTTTCATTCCAGTAATAGCTATCAGGATATTGTCTTTCTCCAAATATTGCCGTTCCTGTTCGGATTATTGTTGCTCCTTCTTCAATTGCAATTTCTAAATCTCCACTCATACCCATAGAAAGTTCTTTCATTTCTACATTTGGTATTTGCTTTTTTATGACTTCTTGTTGTATGGATTTTAGAAGTCTAAAACAACTTCTAACTTTCTTAAAATCAGAACTAAATAAGCCGATCGTCATTAATCCTTTAACCTTTAAGGTCTCAAACTGTGACACTTGTTTAATAAATTCTATTGCTTCATCTGGTTTAACACCAAATTTGCTGGCTTCATTTGAAGTATTTATTTGTATTAAAATATCTATTATTCTATTCTCTTGTGATAATCTTTTATGCAATTTTTCAGCCAATTCAATTCGGTCAATTGTTTGAATACAACTAATGTTATATTTCAATATTTCTTTAATCTTATTGGTTTGTAAATGGCCAATAAAATGCTGTTCAAAAGAGAATTTACTCAAGTCGATAAACTTTTGTTTTATTTCTTGAACTTTATTTTCAGCAATTAACGTTTCCCCACAATTAAAGGCTTCTATAATTCTTGTACTACTTACCGTTTTGGTTGCAAGAAGCAATTTTATTTCATTTGGGTTTCGGTTTGAGAGTTTGCAAGCATTCTCTATTCTCTCTCTTATTTTAGAAATATTATTAGAGATTGTTGATTGAGGTTTTTCTTGACTTGCCACATAAACCCAAGCTTGTTGTCCAGAAGAAAATTTTTCCAAGACTCTTTTATAATCACTCACTTCATATTTATCTGTTTCTTTAAGTTCCAGTTCTGATATTTCAAAAATAGTTCCTTCAATTAAATCATTTGGACTATTTGTTTTAATAGCTATCGGATGAAATTCTTTACCACTTTTTTTTAAAACGTCTTTATCTATAATTTTAAGTTTATCCAGTTTGTAATTTGGTAAACTATCTTTTTTTCCTTTCAATATTCGTCCATAGTTTTCTA
>DAIDMK010000006.1:0-27849 GCA_027449025.1 Lutibacter sp.
TTTAAGAAAGAAAATTGCTTCTTAATGGCAATTTTTTATCCTTTTTTTAAAAATAAAAGTAATACCCAAAATTGAATGGAAATAAAAAACCGCCTCAAATTTTAATAGTGAGACGGCTTCTTCAGAATACACAACTCCTAATAATAATTGATAAATAAATACAGAACTGAAACTAAAAATACTATTTTTGATAAAATTAATTTTATGAGTGAGAAATTATTCACAACCGTATCGAAGGTGTGGAATGAAATAACGAAGGATTCTGTTTCTTCTAACTTTTCAGACAAAATCCTGCTTCACAATAAATTGTTGAATTTTTTTCACGTTGGCGACTACTATTATTATATCTTCAATATATCTTCAATTTCTATTGAATTTGTTCAAGACCAAATGAGTGCGATTTTGGGGTATGAGAAAGAAGATTTTTCACCTGAAAATATTGTTGCAAATATTCATCCTGATGATGTGGCACATTTTGTGAATTTTGAAAATACAGCTTCTGATTTTTTAAGTAAACTGCCAGTCGAAAAAATACAGAAATACAAAATTCGTTACGATTACCGCATTAAAAAAGCCAACGGCGAATATATTAGAATACTTCAACAAAATATTGCCATTGAAAATTCAGATGATGGTGCCATATTAAGAACCTTGGGAATGCACACTGACATTACACATATAAAGACTGAAAATAAATCATCCTTATGTTTTATTGGCATAGATGGAGAGCCTTGCTATTATGATGTAAAAATAAAAAATGTTGTATATGAACCTTCCGAAATTTTGACCAATCGTGAAAAAGAAATTTTAAATCATATCGCTAATGGTTATAAAAGTAAGGAAATAAGTGAGCTTTTATGTATTGGAAAAAATACTGTTGACACCCATCGTAAAAACATTTTGAGAAAAGCCAATTGTAAAACATTTTCAGGATTAATCACAAAATCGATAAAAATGGGTTGGATTTAGCGCTTTTTTATATAAATTTAGACCTACATGATATTTCCTAATTATAGTCTCTCCAACCACTTCCTAGCATTCACAAATGCTTCTGCCCAAGGAGAAACTTCATCTTTTCTTTCGGTTGGATAATATGCCCAGTTCCATTGAAAAATAGAGCGCTCAATATGTGGCATCGTTACCAAATGTCTTCCATCTTTGGAACTCATCATTGCAACATTGTAGTCGGAACCATTTGGGTTTGCAGGATACTTATCGTTACCATATTTGGCAACAATATTATAGGCCGATTCTTCCATTGGTAAGTTAAATTTACCTTCTCCGTGAGATATCCAAACCCCTAAAGTACTTCCAGCCAAACTGGAGAGCATCACCGAATTATTTTCCTGAATGGTTACTGAAGTAAAGCCGCTTTCGTGTTTTTGAGAATCATTGTGCAATAATTTTCCGTGGATTTTGTGTTCAGGATTAATGACTTCAAGTTCCATAAACAATTGGCAACCATTGCAAATTCCGACCGACAAAGTATCTTCTCTTTTGAAGAAATTGTCCAAAGCTTTTTTTGCTTTTTCATTGTATAAAAAGGCACCTGCCCAACCTTTGGCTGAACCCAAAACATCGGAATTTGAGAATCCGCCAACGGCTCCAATAAACTGAATGTCTTCCAGGGTTTCTCGTCCGCTAATTAAATCGGTCATATGCACATCTTTTACATCAAATCCCGCCAAATACATGGCATTTGCCATTTCCCGTTCACTGTTGCTTCCTTTTTCTCGGATGATTGCAGCTTTTGGCCTTTGACCGTCATTACGAGGAGTTTGCTGAGTTTGTGCTGAGCCTTGACGAAGTAAAGTAATCTCATTTTTAGAAACAGATTGCTTTACTTCGTTCGCAATGACGTCTTCTAATTTCCCCGTAAAATGTTTAGGAAATTTATATTGTAAAGCCTGATTTTTATAATTTTCAAAACGATCTTGTGCTTTGTTATTTGCACATTGTTTTTGATCAAGCAGGAAAGAGGTTTTATACCAAACATCTCTATATTTTGGAATATCCAATTTACAAGGACCAAAATCTAAGGTTTCTAAATTGGTCACAGATCCCAATTTATAGAAGGCAACATTGTTTTGTTTCAGTTTGCTTTCTATAATTTCATCTGATTTTGCTTGAAAAACAATGCCAATATTTTCAGAAAAAAGATATTTAATAATGTCTTTTTCTTCGAGAACTGAAAAATCAATTTTTAATCCCAAATTTAAATCGGCGAAACACATTTCCAATAAAGTGGTAATCAATCCGCCGCTTCCAATATCGTGACCTGCAAGGATATTATTTTCTAAAATTAAATCTTGCATTGTATTGAAGGCTCTTTTGAAAAAAGCAGCATCCTTAATGGTAGGAGCTTCTTTTCCAATAATATTCAGCGTTTGTGCAAACGACGATCCACCCAATTTAAAGCTATCTTGTGAAAGATTGATATAATAAACCGAGCCGCCATTTTTTTGTAATACGGGTTCCACCACTTTTGTAATATCACTACAATTTCCGGCGGCGGAAATAATGACTGTTCCAGGTGCAATGACTTCATCATTTGGATATTTTTGTTTCATGGAAAGTGAATCTTTTCCTGTTGGAATATTGATTCCCAGTTCAATCGCAAAATCCGAGCAGCCTTTCACAGCTTTATATAAACGCGCATCTTCACCTTCATTTTTACAAGCCCACATCCAATTGGCGGACAATGAAATTCCCTTTAATCCTTCTTTAATTGGCGCCCAAACAATATTTGATAAAGATTCCCCGATGGCATTTCTGCTTCCTGCCACAGGATCAATTAAAGCTGCAATAGGTGCGTGACCAATAGAAGTTGCAATTCCTTCTTTGCCTAAATAATCCAAAGCCATCACGCCACAATTGTTTAAAGGCAATTGCAATGGTCCGGCACATTGTTGTTTTGCTACTTTTCCACCTACACAACGATCTACTTTATTGGTTAACCAATCTTTACAGGCCACCGCCTCTAATTGAAGTACATTTTCTAAATAAGTTGAAATATTTCTAATATTGTATGCTAAATCGGCGTAATTATAGCTGATGGTTTTATCGTTCATGATGGTTTTTGGAGAACTGCCAAACATATCTTCCAAGGCAAAATCCATTGGTTTTTCGCCAGTTGATTGAGATTCAAATGTAAAACGATTGTTATTGGTTACTTCCCCAACTTCATAATAAGGAGCACGTTCACGATCCGCAATTCTATGCAAATATTCTGCATCATCTTTTCCAATAACCAATCCCATACGTTCTTGAGATTCGTTGCCAATAATTTCTTTTGCAGAAAGCGTTGGATCCCCAATAGGCAATTTATCTAAATCAATCAATCCGCCGGTTTCTTCTACCAATTCAGACAAGCAATTTAGATGTCCGCCCGCACCGTGATCGTGAATAGAAACTATGGAATTTACATCACTTTCCACCATTCCGCGAATGGCATTGGCAGCTCTTTTTTGCATTTCCGGATTGGAACGTTGAACCGCATTTAGTTCAATGCCGCTCTTAAATTCACCAGTATCTGCTGATGAAACCGCGGCGCCTCCCATCCCGATTCGGTAATTATCGCCGCCAAGAATCACTATTTTATCGCCACTTTTCGGTTTGTCTTTTATAGCCTGATCTGCTTTTCCGTAGCCAATTCCGCCTGCTTGCATAATGACTTTATCGTATCCTAATTTGCGTGAGCTTGCACTGAGCGAAGCCGAAGCGGATTCTTGGTGTTCAAAAGTCAACACAGAACCAGCAATAAGCGGTTGACCAAATTTGTTTCCAAAGTCTGAAGCACCATTTGAAGCTTTTATCAATATATCCAAAGGTGTTTGGTACAACCAATCACGTTCTTGCATTCCATTTTCCCAGGGTTTGTTTTCATTCAAACGAGAATATGAAGTCATATAAACCGCGGTTCCTGCCAATGGCAATGATCCTTTTCCGCCAGCCAGTCGATCCCTAATTTCACCTCCAGAACCTGTTGCGGCACCGTTAAAAGGTTCTACAGTGGTTGGAAAATTATGTGTTTCAGCTTTTAATGAAATCACCGATTTAAAATTCTTTTTCTCATAAAAATCGGGTTTATCAGCCGTTTTTGGTGCGAATTGCTCCACAATCGGACCTTCAACAAAAGCCACATTATCTTTATAAGCTGAAACAATGCCATTAGCATTTGTTTCAGAAGTTTTTCTGATGAGTTTAAATAGCGATGAAGGCATTTCTTTCCCATCAATCACAAAAGTTCCGTTAAAAATTTTATGTCGGCAATGTTCTGAATTCACTTGAGAAAACCCGAACACTTCAGAATCGGTTAATTTACGACCTGTTTTTTCGCTTAATATATTTAAATAGTCAACTTCCTCGTCATTTAAAGATAAGCCTTCTTGCTTGTTATATTCGGCTATATCTTCAATTTCTAAAATAGGTGCTGGCTCAATATTTATGGTAAAAATATCCTGATTTAAAGAAGCGTATTTTTGATAAATCATTGGGTCAAATTCGCTATCTTTGGTTGAAGCATTAAACTCTTCAATTCTAAGAATCCCTACAACGCCCATATTTTGGGTGATTTCAACTGCGTTGGTGCTCCAAGGTGTTATCATGGCAGCACGTGGACCAATAAAAAAAGCATCCAAAGATGCCTCAGCTAATTTTTCTTGGTTGCCAAAAAGCCAGTTTAATTTCTTTATATCGGTTTGGGCAAGTTCTTTTGACGTTTGTACAGCATATATTTTACTGCTTTTGTTTCCAAAGAATTGAATCATAAATTGATTTTTTTGTATGTTAGGATGTGCAAATTTAATTAAAATTATTAGAAGAATGAATGATTGTAGGGACAGGTCACAACCTGTCCGTACTTAGGATGTGCAAATTTAATTAAAATTATTAGAAGAATGAATGATTATAAGGTTGAATTGTAGGGACAGGTTGCGACCTGTCCCTACTTAGGATGTGCAAATTTAATCAAACAAAGACAAGAATATTGAAAGATTGAAAAATTAAGGCTCCTTGCCCCCGAAGAGGGACTTAATGCCGAAAAGTAAAAAAGTAATTGCAATCTGTCGCTTTATTATAAATCAAAATTCTAAAAGCAGAAATCATAAATCCTAATTCATTTTGCCTTTACTTTGCAGTGGTGTTCAGTAAACCTTGTTTAAAGTAGAAGGTACAACTAAACAATTAAACAAATAACAAATGTATAGCAAGGAGGAATCAGCGCAGTTACGGAAAGAATTTTGGACAAGTTTTGGGAAGTCTTTTCCAAGAAAATGGCTCTTGTACAATACGCAAATTAAGGGTTTTAGCTTTAAGTTTGTGGCGGACAAAAATAAAGCCCTAGTTTGTTTGGATATTGAATCGTTTAATAAAAACAAAAATCAGCTACTTTTTGACCAAGTTTTAGAATTAAAAAGCAATCTGACTGATGATTATCTGCCAGATGTTATTTTCGATGAACTTTACCCATTGGATAATGGTAAAATTATTCATAGAATTTATGTAAAATATAATGGGGAATTTAATATTCACAATAAAAATACTTGGCAAGGAGCTTACATGTTTTTTAATGAAGCTATGCATCAATTTGAGCTATTTTATGATGATTTTGAAGATTTTATTAAACAGGCTGTTTACAATTAATTGCTGATTTAATGTTGAATTTTGAATTTTAGATGTTGAATTATTTTAGACAGCAACAAATAAACGATTCAACAAATAAACAGTTACACAATTAAACAGTTTATAAAACGTCAGTTCGAGTGTTTTTTAATGGAATGCAATGGAATAAAAAATGTATCGAGAACACACGTTTAAACCCCTAAACGATTAAACAATTAAACGCCTACACGATTAAACAATAATCCGTATTTTTGCAGGATATGAACAACTCCATTATAAACGACACCATTATTGCCTTAGCCACCTCCTTGGGTGTTGGAGCTATTGCCGTTATTCGTTTATCAGGCGAAGATTCCATTGAAATTGTAAATCGATTTTTTCAATCAAAATATGGAGAAAAAGATTTAAACAAGGTAAATTCACATACCATTCATTTGGGAAATATAATCGATGGAAATCGGATCATCGATGAAGTTTTGGTTTCTGTATTTAAAAATCCGTATTCCTATACCGGTGAAAATGTAGTGGAAATCAATTGCCACGGCTCCGTTTATATTCAGCAGGAAATTATACAGTTGTTTATTATAAATGGTGTTCGAAATGCCAATGCGGGTGAATTTACGCTGCGTGCTTTTTTAAACGGTAAAATGGATTTAACCCAAGCCGAAGCGGTTGCAGATTTAATTTCGTCAAATTCCGCAGCTTCACACCAAGTGGCTTTGCAACAAATGCGTGGCGGTTTTAGCAATGAAATTAAAAATCTACGCCAACAATTGTTGAATTTCGCCAGTTTGATAGAACTGGAACTTGATTTTTCTGAAGAAGATGTGGAATTTGCTGATAGGGCTGAATTTAACCGATTGGTCGAAAAAATAAGTTCGGTTTTAAAACGGTTAATTGACTCTTTTGCTTTGGGAAATGTATTAAAAAACGGCATTCCTGTAGCGATTGTGGGCGAACCAAATGTTGGAAAATCGACTTTGTTAAATGCCTTGTTGAATGAAGAAAAAGCCATCGTCAGCCATATTGCCGGAACTACAAGAGATGCCATAGAAGATGAAATTGCCATTGATGGTGTTGCTTATCGTTTTGTGGATACAGCAGGAATAAGGACCACCGAAGATATTGTCGAAAGTTTGGGCATTCAAAAAACTTTTGAAAAAATTGAACAGGCACAACTGGTTATTTACGTTTTTGACTTAGAAAAAATTAAAACCAAGCAACTTTCTATTTCTGGAATTTTGGAAGAAATTAATAAAATAAAAGACAAGTATCCAAATAAGCAACTGTTGATAATCGCAAATAAAGTGGATATTGCCGATGCAAAATTGATTGATAAAACAACCAAAGCTTTTAAAAACACCTCGCTCCTATTTTTATCGGCAAAAGAGAAAACAGGAATTCATGAGCTCACTGCCACCTTAACCCTTTTGGCGAACAAAGGTGCTTTAAGCAATAACGAAACCATTGTGAGCAATTCGCGCCATTTTGAGGCATTAAACAACGCTTTAAAAGCCATTAATGAAGTCCGAAAAGGAATAGATAACAATATTAGCGCCGATTTATTTGCCATTGATATTCGGCAAGCTTTATTTCATTTAGGTGAAATTACAGGACAAGTGACCACAGAAGATTTGTTAGGAAACATTTTTGCTAATTTTTGCATTGGAAAGTAATTGTTAAAATTTAAGTTGGATTTTGTTATATCTCAATTAGAATTAATTAGTATCTTATTTACTTATGTGCTTTTTTATCATCTTAAGCAATTCTTCCTTATCAATTGGTTTTGTAATATAATCATTGCAACCAACGGCTATTACCTTCTCTTTATTACCTAGAAGCGCAAAGGCTGTTTGAGCAATAATAATTACGTCTTTATTAAATTCTCTTATGGCTGTTGTGGCCTTATAGCCATCCATCACAGGCATTTTAACATCCATAAGCACCAAATCAATATCTGGGTTATTACGGCAAATCTCAACTGCTTCAGTACCATTTCTAGCAATTAGAATATTGTTACTTAATTCTTCAACTATATGTGAAATAAAAATTTCAGAACTTTCATCATCTTCAACAACAAGTATTTTAATTTTGTTTATTGAGTTATCAGTGTTGGTAATAGTCTCTGTATTAATAATAATATTTTGATTGCTTTCCTTATCTTCCGTAGTTTTAATTTCACTAGGAATTGTAAAATAAAAAGTAGCCCCATTTCCTGGTTCACTTTCAACCCAAATTGCACCTCCAAGCATTTCTACATAAGCTTTAGAAATTGTCAAGCCCAAACCTGACCCTTGCAACGCTTTTACATCCTCAATATCAGCTTGAACAAAACGATCAAAAATGGCTTTTTGTCTATTCTTCTCAATCCCAATGCCTGTGTCCTTAACATAAAACTCAAGAAAGGATTCATTCTTAGAAACGCCAATTTCTATAGTTCCTTCATCACTATACTTAATGGCATTTTTAACTAAATTAACAAGAATCGCGTTTATTTTATTGCCGTCTGACTTGATAGTGGATTCGTCAATGGATAATGAATTATTAATGACTAGCGAAATTCCCTTGCTACTTGCTTCAGTGTTGAAAAGTGTATGAACTTCCTTTATTTGTTCAAAAATATTTACATCTATAATGATTACTTCCACTTGTCCTGCCTCTACTTTTGAAATATCAATGATATCATTTATGACAGCAAGCAATCTCTTTCCACTTTTTCTAATGATTTCAAAATATTTCTTTTGCTTTTCATCTGTCAATTCTGGTTGCTCTAATAGTTCAGAAAAACCTAAAATCGCATTCATTGGTGTTCGAATTTCGTGACTCATATTGGCTAGAAAAGCCGATTTTAACCTACTGCTAACTTCTGCTTTTTCCTTGGCAATTTTTAATTCGAAATGGCTTTCATTTAATAGTTCGTTTGTTGTGACCAGTTCTTTATTTTTATTTAATAAATCTATTGTTAATTTTTTAGCTATCCTATTTGCAAATAATGCTGTATTAAATAAAGAATACATCAAAAAGCTTAACAATAAGCTAATCACTATACCGCCTGTCAACACAATAAACGGCATACTTAAAAAAGAAGGTGTAAGTTTTGGTTGCGTAAATTGTAAAGTCCATTTTTTTCCGTTCAAGTCAATAGGTAACAATAAAGTGTTTCCTGTTGACGTAACACTTTTTTTATTTAGGTTATTGTTAGTGTCATACAAAAGAGATTCACTTGAAATACTGTCACCATCATAGATCTTTACTTGAAGTTGATTGTGAGCATCTGAATTAAGGTGGTCAAGTATACTTTTCATAAAATTCACCATCCGGAAAGAGCTTGCTGCCCAACCTAAAATAGCAACCCTCCGTTCATTTATTGTATTTACAGGTAAGTTTTTCTCATAAATCGGTGTGTACATGACAAAACCTGTACTCGTTTCAGGGGAACCTTCCTGAATCAGCGTTACCTTATCAGTTACAATGGTTTTATTAGAATCCCTGGCTTTTTCTATTGCTTTTTTCATATGAGGATTCGTACTTACATTAAATCCCAAAGCCTTTATGTTTCTGTCTTGTAAAGGTTCAATATAAACAATAGGTGTGTATACTTCTTCAGTACTAGATGGAAAAACAGTATAATTCTTAGATAATACGTCTTTAAAACGTTGTGTATGATTTTCAAGTTGATTATTAGAAACAATCATCACATATGCTATCCCTTGAAATCCATTTAAATTTTCAGCAATTTTACTTTTTTCAACATAATCTTTCCAGTCATCTTTTGTGACAGAGTCAGAAGACATAAAAAAAGAAGCGCAGCTTCGTGAAAATTGAACATGAGAACTAAGCATACTTTGAATCCTGAATTTAATATCAAAAGCGCCTATCTCCAGTTCTTGTTTATTGTGATTGTCGAGGTCTTCCTTAGCATAATAAACTAGAATAGCCGTTAAAAAAAGGCCTAAAATAAGAACACTTAAAGATTTTAGGAAATTTTTAGCTTTTGGATCAATCATAGTGTCATGGGGTCTCTTCAGATTCTTTGCGGGTTAATTTTCTAAAAATAGCAAATTTAATATTCTTTCTCTTAAAAAAGTAAATTATTTACAAAATACAAATTAAATTATGAATAATAGAACTTCATAAAATTACAAGTGTTAATTATCGCATCATTTCCCTATCCTTACAGTACCATTATGATGAACAAAGAATAAAGAAACTTGTATTAGGGAAAGTATTATCCTTTCACTACCCTGTTTTCCTGCTCAGCTAAAATAAGCTTTAAAAAAGGTGCGGTTTGTTGTTTCATTTCGTCTGTGGTAATCTCCATTGCCTGGGGATTGCCAATTAGCTGTAGCCAAGGTTTTGGCGCATCAAAATCGTAACTGCCAAAAACAATGACTGGCGTACCTTTTACCCGTACACTATCATTTTCGGTCAAAACCCATTGATCAGCCCAGTCATAAAGGTAACGGGCGTCTTTTTCCTGAAGTCGCATACAAGCATGGGATGCCGGATAACCTGGTAAACTATACTGATGCCAGCCAACGCCCAACAAATTTTCTACATTAAAATTCCACCGCAAATCCCATTCATCATTAAAAGTACTGGTGGTTTCTTCAGCCTTCCAGTTGGCATAAAAAAGTCCGGTTGGCGTTTTATCCTGTTTTCTTCCCATACTTGTTGGTCCAGTGTAAATCAATTCCCCATTTTCATAAGTGGCAAATGTTTGAGTTGGGTAGGAAAAATATATAATTTTGTCGATGTCTTTTAGGTAAGGAACTGTCAACGGAAACGGAAGGTAATATTCCAAATCCCCAGTCATATCAACAGGTACAACTACAGAATCCATTTGTGCAAAATTTTCTTTGTCGGTTCTGTTTATCGCAATGGCAATTCGCAGTTTTTTGCTGTCATTATTATTGGCCGACAGCCATTCCTTGGCATTTGCTGTTTGATAGGAAATGGTTGTTGGTTTTTGTCGAATTGTTACTTTTTTAGCTTCAACATTTTCATTGCGATTGCAGGAAAATAAAATAATAGCAATAATAATTGATACGAAGAGTGATTTTTTCATGGGTAATTTATATTCGGTAAATATTGGCTTTTCAATTGGGCAAAGTGTTACACAATTATCCAAAAAAATTACTTTATTCACACATTTATAAAGCAACAATGACCATTTTTATTGATAAAAAACAATTCAACAAAAAATCTATAAACATTTGTGAATGATCATAAATACCAAATAAAGAAATTTTTGTACATTTCATATATGAAAAAGCACTACAAAATTATCATTGCCGGAGCGGGCGGAATTGCTGAAGCAGCCTGTTTACTATTGATGGAATGGAGTCAAGTGGCTCCTACCCTGTTTGTTGGAGACCGATTGCATTCAAAAGCAATTAAAGTGGCCAAATGGGTAGAAGATGGAACAACAAAACCATGCACAGTCCAAAGTTTTCACCTTCCAGAAAATGGCCTTACTGAGGAAATGAAAGAAATTTTTAAGCAATGCGATCTTTTACTCGATTGCCTTCCCGGAAGCCAGGCCCCAAAAATGGCGCAGTTTGCCAAAGATTTTAATATGCATTATGCCAACCTCACAGAATATGTTGATGAAACCAATAAAATAATGGTCTTGGCAAAAGATGCCAAAACAGGTTTTGTGTTACAAACAGGCTTGGCGCCCGGTTATATAGATTTGCTGGCCAACAAACTCTTTCAACAGTTTTGCAAGGATTTTAAAGTTGACAAAGTAGCTAAACTTGAATTTAAAGTTGGTGCACTTACCAATCATGCCGTTGCGCCACATTACTACGGATTTACTTGGAGTCCGGTTGGCGTGGCTACAGAATACCTTAAAGATGCCATTGTGCTTAGAGGTTATAAAAAAACTGCCCTTCCTGCGTTGTCGGAAAGAGCGACCATTATTATTGATGGCATTGCCTATGAGGAGGATTTAACTTCGGGAGGCGCCGCCGATTTGCCTGATGCTTTGGCAGGAAAAGTATGTTCACTCGATTATAAAACTTTGCGACATCCGGGGCATTATTCTTGGGTACAGAAACAACTAGATCATACAGGAAATAAAGCTGAAATGATTAAAAATTTACAGCAAAAAATGGCCGCTGTAATTCCCCATATTGAAGATGACCAAATTGTTTTGTACGCAGCTGTTGAAGGCAAAGATGCGCAAGGAATTTTACGAAGAAGAGAAATTGCCAAATGCATTTATCCCTTAAAAGTTGGAAAACATCAATTGAGAGCCATTCAAACAACAACGGCCGCTACTTTGGTGCAAGCCGCACAATTATTGCTTGAAAATTCACATAGTGGCGTTATTCTTCAAAGTCAGATAGACCCTGTAAAATTTTTAAACGGGAATTATATCGTGCCTGTTTATGGAAAAGTATAAGTACAAAAACGATATAACCGCAACCACAATCAAACCCAAATTTTGAAATATATATCAAAGACAGTTTGGATTTTATCAATAGTGAGTTTGTTGACAGACACGGCAAGCGAAATGCTGTATCCGATTTTGCCTATTTATTTGAAGACCATTGGTTTTTCAATTGTGCTCATCGGAATCCTTGAAGGTGTTGCGGAAGCTACGGCCGGATTGAGCAAAGGTTATTTCGGCAAACTTTCAGACAATTCAGGGAAACGGGTTCCTTTTGTGCAAATTGGCTATGCGTTCAGCGCCATTTCAAAACCTATGATGGCCGTTTTTATATTTCCGCTTTGGATATTTTTTGCAAGAACTATTGACCGTTTTGGAAAAGGAATTCGGACAGGTGCGAGAGACGCCATTCTTTCAGATGAAGCAACACCCGAAACAAAAGGGAAAGTTTTTGGATTTCACCGTTCTATGGATACTTTTGGTGCTGTTTTAGGTCCGGCATTTGCTTTGCTTTATCTGTATTTCTATCCGGAAGATTACAAAACGCTGTTTTATATTGCCTTTATTCCCGGTCTCTTAGCTATTTTAGCTTCTTTCTACTTAAAAGACAAACGCATCATTAAAGAAAAAGTAAAAGTTTCCACACCATTTTTTTCCTTTTTAAAATATTGGAAAATGAGTCCGCCAGCCTACCGAAAATTGGTTCTAGGATTGTTGATTTTTACCCTTTTCAACAGTTCAGATGTTTTCCTGATTCTAAAAGCAAAACAGGCCGGACTTGATGACACGATGGTCATAGGCATTTATATTTTTTACAATCTTATTTACGCACTGTTTGCTTTTCCTGTTGGAATCCTCGCTGATAAAGTTGGACTTAAAACAGTTTTTATCATTGGACTTTCGTTATTTTCGGCAGTCTATTTTGGGATGGCTGTAAGCACTAATTTATATCTTTTTTTCGGATTGTTTTTTCTTTATGGTATTTACGCTTCTGCAACAGAAGGAATTGCAAAAGCCTGGATTTCAAATATTACCGACAAAAAAGACACAGCAACTGCCATCGGGACATTTTCGGGATTGCAAAGCATTTGCACCATGTTGGCAAGCTCGCTTATCGGGCTTATCTGGTTTAATTTTGGAGCGACAGCTGCTTTTGTGACAACGGCTATTGCAACTTTATGTGTAATGGTTTACTTTTTTACCATTCCAAAACCCACAATACCAAAATTGGCTAAATAGTAAACTTAACAAGTCATTCAGTAACCAACAAAAAAGAAATTAAAATGGAAATCGTATTAAAATCAACCATCACTTGTCCGAACTGTGGACACAAAAAAGAAGAAACAATGCCAACAGACGCTTGTCAATATTTTTACGAGTGTGAAAATTGCAAAACGATTTTAAAACCATTGGATGGTGACTGTTGCGTGTATTGCAGTTATGGAACCGTTCCTTGTCCGTCAATACAACAAGACAAAAAATGTTGCTAAGAAACCTAAAAAGAAGTCCTTCCACAAAAAAATTCACAAAACATAAAAGCAGTTTAACCAATTAGTTTTTTGGGAGAATTTAAAGTTTGTTTAGTATCTTTGAAAATAGTGATTGGCTGAAACTAAATAAATGCTTTTCCGCAACTTAATATAACCTTGGAAGGTTTTTTACAGCTTAAATAACCATTCAGTTTATCATTACCTTTTATAATAATATCAGTAAAAAATGATGTCAACGCCAAAAGAAAATAAAAAAAAGGTTGTTTCCAAAAAAGGAACCACCGCCATATCTAGCGTTAAAATAGCGAAGGTAACTCCAAAATTAAAGAAAGCACTTAAAAACAAACCTATTTCTGCATCAGAAAAAAATGAAAATTCCTTTACTGTGGTTGCTATTGGCGCATCAGCCGGCGGACTGGAAGCCGTGACGCAGCTTATACAAAGTCTTGACCCAGATACTGGTATGGCGTTTATTTACGTGCAACATTTAAGTCCCGACCACGAGAGCCTGCTTGTTCCGATTTTGTCGAAGAAAACCGAAATGAAAGTGCAGGATATTGATGATATGGAGAAAATAGTGCCCAACAATGTTTATGTAATTCCTTACAATAAAGAAATTGAGGTTCTTGATGGCCATATACAATTAATTCCTCGCCCCCAAAATAAATCTTCTAATTTATCCATTGATGTGCTCTTTTCTTCCTTGGCTGAAACACATAAAGAAAATGTTATTGGCATTATTTTATCGGGAAGCGCAAGTGATGGCACCCGTGGTTTAAGCGAAATAAAAGAAGCCGGAGGCATTACTTTTGCGCAAGACGATTCCGCAAAATTCACAAGCATGCCACATTCCGCAATTGCCGGAGGGTTGGTTGATTTTGTATTATCACCTAAAGAAATTGCTGAGAAAATAAACTGGATGAGCAAATACGATTTGGTAGGCCAACATCAAATTAAAACGACATCGAAAGGTGAAATTGACGACAAAAACATTGACTTAAAAGATATTTTTCAGTTGTTATTGAAAAAAAAGAATGTTGATTTCAGCTTTTACAAAACAAAAACCATTAATCGACGAATCATAAGAAGAATGTTGCTCCATAAAATTAAAAACTTAAAGCAATATACAGAATTCCTAAAGAAAAACGAAAATGAAATTGATTTGCTTTATCAGGATTTATTGATCAATGTAACTGAATTTTTTAGGGATTCAGAAGCTTTTGATGTTTTAAAAGAAACAGTATTTCCTCAGTTGCTGAAAAGTGAATCGCAAAATAAAACATTGCGTATTTGGGTAGCTGCTTGCGCCACAGGTGAAGAAGTTTATTCTATTGCGATGCTATTGCGCGAACTGCAAGGCGATAATACCAAGCACATTCCTTTTCAAATTTTTGCTTCCGACTTAAGTTCAAAAGCCATAGAAATTGCCCGTAATGGGGAATATTCAACACAAAAACTAAAAAATGTTTCACCCAAACGGCTTCAGCAATTTTTTACGAAATCCAACAATAAATACCGTATTTCAAAATCGCTTCGTGACGTATGTGTTTTTGCCCACCACAATATTTTGAGCGACCCGCCTTTTTCACGTATGGATTTCATCAGTTGTCGCAACCTGCTAATTTATCTTGACAGCGCCGCACAAAAAAAAGCCATTGCAACGTTTCATTATGCGCTGAATGATGGTGGTTGTTTGATGCTGGGTAAATCGGAAACCATTGGAGCACAGGAAGAGCTTTTCACCATTGATGACAAAAAATATAAAACATATTTCCGCAAAAAAAACTCTGGCGTTTATAAAATACCTCAAATAACATCTCAAATCTCACAATCAAACTTAACAGAGAAGAAAAGTTCCAAGATTTCTGTCAATAAAGGTGAAATTGCTTCAACGCACGGAAATCTGGGAAATGTATTTGATGCCGTACTGCTTGCACATTATATGCCGGCAAGTGTTATTATCAATCACAATTTGGATATTTTACAATTCCGTGGTTCAACACAGATGTATTTGAAGAATTCTCCAGGCAAAGCCAATTTAAATATTTTAAATATGGTGCTGCCGGAAATTTCATTTGAACTGCGCAATGCCATTTATAATGCCATTAAAAAGAAACAGACTATAAATAAAACTGGGATTGAATTAAATCCCAATAAAAATAAAACTGTCGTACAGGTTGTTAATTTAGAAGTTATGCCGCTAAAAATTGAAGGAGAAGAACCTTTGTTGGTGGTTGTTTTCACCTCACAACAAGTGGATATTTTACAGCAATCAGGCCAAAGCAGTGAAAAAGACAGCATTGCAAAGCATCGTCGCATAAAAAAATTAGAAGAAGAATTGGTTGCCACACGTGCTGATATGAATTCCATCACCCACGACCAAGAAGCGCTTAACGAAGAATTACAAAGCGCCAATGAAGAAATTGTTTCGAGCAATGAAGAATTGCAGAGCTTAAATGAAGAGTTGGAAACCTCTAAAGAAGAAATAGAATCAACAAACGAAGAATTGATTACAAGCAATCACGAATTGCTGGCACGAAACCAGCTGGTTGAAGAATTATATACCTATAATGAAACAATTCTTTCCACCATTCATGAGCCGATGTTGGTGCTTGACGAAAATATTCGAATTAAATCGGCCAACAATGCCTTTTATAAAACATTTCAAGTAACTGAAGCGGAAAGTTTAGGGCAATCACTTTTTAAGCTGGGCAGCAACCAATGGAATATACCGCGTTTGCGGGTATTGTTGGAAGAAATTATTCCAAAAGACAATACTTTTCATGATTTTGAAGTGGAGCACGAATTCCCTGTTATCGGACGCAAAATAATGCTGCTTAATGCGCATCGTATCATAAAACAAAGCAATAAAGAAGAATTGATTGTTCTCACAATCATAGACAATACCGAAGTTAGAAAATTACAAATCGAACTTCAGGAAAAAGAAAGGAAACTTCAGGAAAAACAGCTTGAATCAGATAAAAAAGCGTGGAAACTTATTGAAGAAAATAATAAGCGGTATGATATGATGCTGATGCAATCGCCGTTTGCATTTGCCATATTCAAGGGAAAAGATATGGTTGTGAGCCTGGCAAATGAAAGCGTTAAAGAAATTTGGGGAAAAGGTACTAATATAGAAGGAAAAAAATTACTGCAGGTTTTACCAGAAATTAAAGACGGTCCACTTCCAGAAATGCTTAAAAATGTTTACGCCACAGGCATTCCACAACAAGGTTATGAATTTCTTGTGCCGATTAAACGCAACGGAAAATTAGAAGATGTGTATTTGAATTTTGTTTTTCAGCCTTATATGGAAGTCGACAAAACCATTTCGGGCGTTACCATGATTTCCTATGAAGTTACCGGTCATTTCATTATGAAAGGTGAATTGCTGGAAGCAAAAATACATGCTGAACAGAAAACACAAATTGCGGAAGATGCTATGAACGCAAAACAACAATTTTTGTCGAACATGAGCCACGAAATTCGCACCCCAATGAATGCCATTATCGGATTTACAAAAGTGGTGTTGAAAACCGAATTATCAGAAAAACAAAAAGAATATTTAACCGCTATAAAAACAAGCGGTGATTCGTTAATAGTGCTTGTAAATGACATTCTGGATCTGGCAAAAGTAAATGCCGGAAAAATAAGTTTTGAGAAAACCCCATTTAAAATTTCAGAATCAATAGCTACCATTATTAAACTATACGAGACAAAAGTACAAGAGAATAACACGGAATTAAGTGTAGAATACGATCAAAGAATTCCCGATGTTTTACTTGGTGATGCCAGCCGTTTGCGCCAGATTCTTTTAAATTTAATGAGCAATGCTGTAAAATTTACATCAGGAGGAAAAATTAAAGCAAGTGTGAATTTACTTCATGAAGACAAAAAGGAAGTTACCGTTGAATTTTCCATTAGCGATACCGGAATTGGAATTCCTGAAGACAAACTTCCAACTATTTTTGAAAACTTTCAACAAGCATCAACCGGCACTTCAAAAATGTATGGAGGAACCGGATTGGGACTTGCTATTGCCAAACAATTGGTAGAATCGCAAGGCGGAAGCATTGCCGTAAAAAGTAAAATTGACGAAGGTTCTACATTTAGTTTCATCATGAGTTTTCAAAAAACAAAAGCCAAAGTGAAAGAAAATGACGACATGCAATTCCTGGCGTCAGAAACTGAAATCAAAAACATTAAAGTGTTGGTGGCAGAAGATATTCCACTTAATCAATTGTTGATGAAAACCTTGTTGGATGATTTTAAATTTGAATGTGATATTGCTTCAAACGGAAAAATAGCCATAGAAAAATTGAAAAACAACAAGTACGATATTGTTTTAATGGACTTACAAATGCCCGAAATGAATGGCTTCGAAGCTACAAGTTATATCCGAAATATACTAAATTCCGACATCCCCATTATTGCTTTAACAGCAAATGTAACAACAGTTGATTTGGAAAAATGTACAGCTATTGGCATGAATGACTATATTTCAAAACCGGTTGAAGAAAAATTATTATACCATAAAATTGTTAATCTTATAAAGAAATCAACTTCTGAAAAACCAACAGAAGATCAAAAGAAAGAAGAAATAAATCAGGAAGTGAATCAGGAAAAAGAAAAAAGCACAGTACTGAGATGTACCGATTTAACGTATCTAAATCGCATCACAAAGTCTAACCCAAATTTAATAATGGAAATGATTTCGCTTTATTTAGAGCAAACACCAATCATCCTAAGCACAATGAACCAAAGCGTTGCCGAAAAAGATTATACTTCTTTATACAAAGCAGTTCATAAATTAATTCCATCATTTGCAATTATGGGCATAAATTCCGATTTTGAGGACAAGGCCAAAAAACTTCAGGGATATGCCATCAAACAAGAGTATTTAGAAGAAATTCCCAACTTGGTTTCACAGCTTGATAAAGTTTGCAAACAGGCTTGTGAAGAATTAACGGAAGCATTTAATGAGTTAAAAGTCGCCGAATAGGAATAACAGTTGTGTTTTTTGTTTCACTCCTTAAATTGATATATTTAAGGAGTGGTGCGTTTTTCCTTGCAGGTGGAGTTGCCGCTATTTTTATGCTTCCTTCACCAACTTGGTTTACTGTTTTAGATATCGTGGGCGCTTAGATTCCTATGGTGTATTTTGCCGAGAAATTGGTTGAAAAGAAATTGTGAATCCGAAAATAAAAGAGTTTTTAAACTTCAATAAACACAAATTAAAAATTTTCATTTCATCGTATTAAAACTGTATTTCTAGAGTGGCTAAATGAAAACATCTTCAAATTTTCCCCAACATTAATCAAATATGTGAATTATGCAGTTTTTATCAAAAGTTATGTAACATATTGACTACAGAATTCCCTATTTTTGTAATTTAAATATGCAATAAAGTAAAACGCATTAAACAACAAATTGCATTGACAATTTGTTGCAAAAGCTTAAAATATTGAAGGACTATCAAAAAAATTTCACTAAAAATAATCAATTATGACAATTCAAATAAATTCAGACAATAATTTAACGGTACACAAAGAATTCAGAGCGCAATTACAAAGCCATATTACGGAAGAATTAAGCAGATTTAATGAACATATTACAAGGTTAGAAGTACATCTTTCAGATGAAAACGGACATAAAGACGCACCAAACGATAAACGATGTGTAGTTGAAGCACGACTTCAAGGAATGAAACCAATAGCGGTTACAAACATTGCAGACAACCATGAACAAGCTGTTGAAGGCGCCATTGATAAGTTAAAATCTACGCTCGACTCAAAATTTGGCCGTTTGAACAAGCACTAGAAGAATAAAAAGAACTATTTCAGGAAGATTCGTTCACTAATTTCTGAATCGAATATAAAAATCCTTCTTAACAAAAAGAAGGATTTTTATTGTCGTAAAACACCTCTATTAGTTTCTTAAAGACCTACTTAAAAATTATAAGAGAAACTTTTGAGGATAAAAAGAAAATCAATGGCGAGCCAATACCCTGTTGCGGAATCTCAAATTCAAACAATCCATATTTGTGATAATTATGTTTAAAAAATGAACTTTTTAAACCCTGTTTAAATCATAAAATCAATAGGTTTTTTGAAAAAATTTAATTTTTCCTGAAACGGTTAAATTTGATTAACTTCATCAAAAATATTACACCCTCTAAATAAACTGAAATGAGCAAACTATTTGGTGTTTCTAGAAAAAAAAGTTATCAAGCAAAAGAAACTAGGTATGAAAAAATGAATTACAGGCGCTGCGGAAAAAGCGGTTTGTTGCTACCTGAAATTTCATTGGGTTTGTGGCATAATTTCGGATTTACGGATGACTTTAAAAATGCCCAGAATCTATTGAAATGTGCTTTTGATAACGGAATAACACACTTTGACTTGGCCAACAATTACGGACCTCCCTACGGTGCTGCCGAATCCACTTTTGGCGCTATTTTTAAAAAGGATTTTAAATCTTACAGAGATGAATTGATCATTTCAACCAAAGCAGGATGGGATATGTGGCCCGGACCTTATGGAAATTTTGGCTCCAGAAAATATTTGATTTCAAGCTTAGATCAAAGTTTACAAAGAATGGGACTTGATTATGTGGATATTTTTTACCACCACCGACCAGATCCGGAAACGCCGATGGAAGAAACAATGGCTGCGCTAGATCATATTGTTAGGCAGGGAAAAGCACTATATGTTGGAATTTCCCAATACAGTGCAGAGGAGACTTTAAAAGCTACCAAAATTTTAACAGCATTGGGAACGCCTTGTTTAATTCATCAGCCTAAATACAATATGATGGACCGGTGGGTTGAAAACGGACTTTTGGACGTTTTGGAAAATAAAGGTGTTGGCGCCATCGCATTTTCGCCACTGCAACAGGGAATTTTAACGGATAAATATTTGGCTGGTTTTCCTGAAGATTCAAGAGCCGTAAAAGATGGTCGTTATTTAAAAACCTCTCAAATTGATAACGAGCTGATTTCAAAAGTGACACAATTAAATGAAATTGCTAAATCAAGAGGACAAAGTTTGGCGCAAATGGCAATTGCCTGGTTGTTAAAAGACCAAAGAGTAACCTCAGTTTTGGTAGGTGCAAGCAAAACCGAACAGCTATTGGACAGCTTAAAAGCATTGGATAATTTGGAGTTCTCTGAAGAAATCCTAGTTAAAATTGATAATGTACTAAAATAGAATTTCCCCAACTTTCTTTTATATTTTAACCCATATTTCAAAAGTTCACTTTCTATATTTCTAATTGGCGTCACTTTTTTAAACAAATAGCCTCAAGAATTATTTGTTTAAAAAAACAGCCCAGATTATAAAAATTTATAGTTTTGCACATTGTTATTACTGCATTCAAATTATAATATAGAAAAAGTTTTTAGACCGAAGTTTTTTAGCATCTTAAAAACCGGATTTACAAAAAAACAACTTACATCAGATCTTTTTGCTGGAGTTGTAGTTGGAATTGTTGCTTTACCTCTTGCTATTGCATTTGCGGTTGCTTCAGGTGTTTCTCCTGAAAAAGGACTTATTACTGCTATTATCGCAGGTTTTTTAATTGCGCTATTGGGCGGTAGCCGCGTTCAAATTGGTGGTCCAACAGGTGCCTTTATTATTATTTTATATGGCATCATTGAAAAATATGGCATAGATGGCCTTATTATTTCATCGGTAATGGCCGGCATTATGTTGGTTGCTTTCGGATTGTTAAAATTGGGCTCTTTATTAAAATATTTCCCGCATTCATTAGTGGTTGGATTCACAAGCGGCATTGCAGTAGTTATTTTTTCCACCCAAGTTAGAGATGCGCTTGGTTTAGACATTGCAAAAGTTCCTTCCGATTTTATTGATAAATGGAAAATGTTTTATATTCACATTGACAAAATTAACTATTATGCACTTGCTGTTTCTTTAGTTACCATAGGAATTATATTGCTTTTCAGCAAGTTAAAAACAAAAGTACCAGGATCTTTTATTGCTATTATAGGAATGACAGCCATTGTTCAACTTTTTGATTTACCTGTTACCACAATCGAATCATTTTTTGGCGATATTCCTGCAAAATTCAATTTTGTAATTCCCAATTTTCAGCTCAATAATCTTTCCATGTATTTACAGCCGGCATTAACAATAGCCTTGTTGGGCGCAATAGAATCGCTGCTTTCTGCTGTTGTTGCTGATGGAATGATTGGAGGAAATCACCGTTCCAATACCGAATTAATAGCCCAAGGAATTGCAAATATAGTGACGCCATTTTTTGGAGGTATTCCTGCAACTGGCGCAATTGCCCGAACTGCCACAAACGTAAAAAATGGAGGAAGAACCCCAGTGGCTGGTATTATTCATTCCATCACCTTGTTATTAATTATGTTATTTTTTGGCCAGTGGGCAAAATTAATTCCAATGTCGGTTTTGGCCGGAGTGTTAATTATAGTCGCATACAATATGAGTGAATGGCGTTCCTTTGTGTCAATCTTACACAGCTCTTCATTTGATGTTATTATTCTATTCTCAACATTTTTACTTACAATATTTGTGGATTTAACGGTGGCAATTCAAATAGGGATTGTTTTGTCCGCATTATTATTTATGAGAAGAATGTCTAAACTTGGTACTGATTTATCTGATGAAATTGACACTGATTTAATATCCGATTACTCAGATTTGCCAAAAGATCTTTCTGTTTATGAAATTAGTGGTCCCCTGTTTTTTGCTTCAGCCAAACAATATGCCGAAGTAATTAAAATATTAGGATTGTCAAGTAAAATACTCATTATACGCATGCGTCATGTACCATTTGTAGACGCCACGGCAATTCATAATTTCCTGGAAGTTTTAAAAATATTGCAAGAATCATCCAAGGTAACAATCATTTTATCAGGTGTTCGAAAACCTGTATATGACGAATTTAAAAAAAGCGAGATTATTGACATCATCAATCCCGACCAAATATTTGACACTTTTAAAGATGCTTTAGAATACGCAAAAGAAACATATAATAACAAATAATGTTAAACTTACAATGGGGAATCTATGTTTGTATTACCAACCCATCATAAGCCAAAAACATATTTTCAGGAAGTGTTTTTTCAACTTCTTCATGAAATCCCAAACGAATGCTAATGTGTGAGAAATATGTTTTTTTTGCCTTTAATTCCTGGCTTAAGGCCACGGCTTCGGCCAAACTCAAATGTGTTGGATGTGTTTCAAGACGGAGCGCATTGATGATGAGAACATCCAAATTTTGCAATTTTAATTTTTCTACTTCTGAAATGGCTTTAACATCAGTTAAATAAGCAATATTGTGAAACCTAAATCCGAAGATTTGAAGGTTGCCGTGAGCAACATCAACAGGAATTACTTTTAAATTGTGTATAAAAAAGGGCTCATTTTTAATTTCATTTTGTTGCACACTGGGCGCACCAATGTATTTATCTTCCTCATTAAAAATATAATCAAATCGCCTGGCCAAATTGGTTAAAACATCCTTTTTTGCATAAATGGGTACCGCTCCAAGTTGGGTGCTAAAAGGTCGCAAATCGTCCAATCCGGCAGTATGGTCAGAATGGATATGTGTAAATAATACACCATTAATTTTTGTAACATTTGCACGTAACATCTGCTGCCTGAAATCTGGACCGCAATCAACCACATAGGTGAAATTTTCCCATTCAACCAAAACAGAAACGCGAAGACGCTTGTTGCGCTCATCGGTCGATAAACATACTGGGTGTTTGCTTGCAATAACCGGGATTCCTTGTGATGTTCCCGTACCTAAAAAAGTGATTTTAATGTGCAATGTGTATTCTTTTAAATTTTCTTAAACCATCAATATTGCGTAAAATTAGGTAATCATTATTGAATGATTGTTGGATTTTTTAACTTTCTCACTCAAGTATAAGTAAAAAAGCATGGGGAGAAATTTTTAAGCCTATTTTTATATTAGATTGTTGTAAAACATATATTAACCTACTTTTTAAGAAAAAAAAGTGTAATTATTGTAATAATAATCATTATAAATTCAGAAAAAAGGAAAATTCACTAAATTTATGATTGTTATCGATTTATATAATTGAATATTTCATTATCTTTGCACCCAAATTTAAAAGCAAAAAAATGATGAAATTTCAGTCAGCGCCAAGTTATTTTTATAGCGTTGTTATTGTAATTTGTTTGAATTTTTCAATGCTTAGAGCTAAAGTCGAATTTAAAGGATATAAAACTGGCTTATTGGCTGGTTTTCTTTTTTTAATGAACTTTCCATTTTATTTCAAATGAATAAATTAACTATTCCATATAATTTTATACACAATAAAACCTTAAATACATGAAAATAGGCGTTTTAAAAGAAACACAAAAAGGAGAAAATCGGGTAGCGATTTCACCCAATATTGCCAAACTACTCGTTTCAAAGGGGTTTGAGCTTTTGGTTGAAGAAAATGCAGGAATGGCTTCGTCATTTAAGAATTCAGATTATGATTCGGTTGGCGCTTCAATTAAAAATAGAGATGTTATTTTTAAGGAATCCAATGTGCTGATAAAAATCAATCCTTTTACGGAAGAAGATTTAAAATTGGTTCAAAAAGGTCAAATTTTGATGAGCCAATTGTACTACTTGTCAAATCCTGAATTGATTAAAGCAATCGCAGAAACTGGTGCAACTGCATTCTCTATGGATGCCATGCCGCGTATTTCAAGAGCGCAGGATATGGATGTTTTAAGTTCACAAAGCAACTTGGCAGGCTATAAAGCGGTAATTGTGGGTGCCAATGAAATGACCAGAATATTTCCGTTAATGATGACTGCTGCAGGAACAATTATTCCATCAAAAGTATTAATTTACGGGATTGGCGTTGCAGGTTTACAGGCAATTGCAACCGCAAAACGTTTGGGTGCTGTGGTAATGGCTACAGACATTAGAACGGAAACAAAAGAACAAGCAGAATCTTTAGGTGCAAAATTTATTTCGGTAGACAATACCGGAGAGCAATCTGAAGGCGGTTATGCCAAAGAAGCTTCTGAAGATTATGCACGTCGACAAAAAGAAGCGGTCAACAAATCTTTATTTGAAGCCGATTTGGTGATCACCACAGCGATGGTTCCTGGTCGAAAAGCGCCCGTTTTAATTACCGAAGAACAGGTAAAACAAATGAAAAATGGTGCAGTGATAATTGACTTAGCTGCTGCGCAAGGTGGCAATGTTGAGGTTAGTGAAATGGACAAAACAGTGGTAAAACACGGCGTGAAAATTATTGGATCTACTATGGCTCCGGTAAGTGTATCAACAAATGCCAGCGAACTTTATGCCAAAAATATGTACAATTTCTTAATGCATTTAACTGAAAACAATCAATTTAAGTGGGAATTAGAAGAGGAAATTACCGATGGCACTTTAATTGTGCAAGAAGGAAAAATTAGAAAAAACTAAAAAAATTATATAAATCATGAGTGAATTAGTAGAATTTATTAGCAATAATCTTCAATTATTATATATCCTTATTTTAGCGATATTTATCGGTGTAGAATTAATTAAAAATGTTCCTTCCGTACTTCATACGCCTTTAATGTCTGGCGCAAATGCCTTAAGCGGCGTTGTAATTGTTGGGGCATTATTGGTGATGTTACAAGCCAAACCAGATGATTACTTATCGTTGGGATTGGGGTTTGTTGCAGTAATATTGGGAATTTTAAATGTGGTTGGTGGTTTTGTTGTAACCGACCGTATGTTACAAATGTTTAAAAAGAAAAAATAATGAATATCACTTTAAGTATTATCTATTTAATTACAACCATAGCTTTTGTTATCGGTTTAAAAATGTTGGGACATCCAGAAACTGCAAAAAAGGGAAATTTAATTTCTGGTGTTGGTATGGGTCTGGCAATTGTTGCAACCATATTTTTACACGATTTTGAAGTTCCGTCAATTAATTATATGTTAATTGGTGCCGCACTTTTAATTGGAACAATCCTTGGTTATTTAATTGCTATGAAAGTGGCAATGACAAAAATGCCGGAATTGGTATCATTATTTAATGGTTTTGGGGGTGGTAGTGCACTTTTAATTGGATTGGTTGAATTTGGTAATAATTCGGAAGATGCCACGCAAACATCCACCATCATTGCAGCTATTATCATTGGAAGCATCACATTTACAGGAAGTTTAATTGCTTGGGCCAAATTAAATGGTTCTATGAAAGACATAAGACTGCCAAAATATAACTTGATCAACAATTTAGTTATTTTGGCACTTATTGCATTTGGAGCATACATTGTAATGTATGATTCAACCAATTTTTTGTTAATATATCTTTTGCTTGCAGCTTCTTTGATATATGGTGTTCTATTCGTAATTCCAATTGGCGGTGCAGATATGCCTGTTGTAATTTCTTTATTAAACTCCTTAACAGGTATTGCAGCAGCAATAACAGGGGTTTTATATGGAAATATGGTGATGATGGTTGGCGGTATTTTAGTTGGTTCAGCCGGGTTGATCCTAACTTTTATTATGTGTAAAGCAATGAATAGGTCTCTTTCAAATGTTATTTTTGGTGCATTTGGTGGTGCTGATGCAGCTATCGCAGCTGTAGGCAAAACTGGCGGATCTATCAAAAAAACTACTGCAAGCGACTCTGCTATTTTGTTAAATTATGCAAGTAAAGTAATAATTGTGCCAGGTTATGGTTTGGCAGTGGCACAAGCACAACACGTAATTCATGAATTAGAGGAATTATTGACTAAAAAAGGCGTTGATGTATCTTATGCTATTCATCCTGTTGCGGGACGTATGCCAGGACATATGAATGTGCTTTTGGCTGAGAGCAATGTTTCATACGATAAATTAATCGAAATGGATAACATAAATCCTCAATTCCCTAATACCGATGTTGTTTTGGTTGTAGGTGCAAATGACGTTGTAAATCCAGCTGCGCATAACGATCCTTCAAGTCCAATATACGGAATGCCTATTTTGGATGTGGAGAATGCAAAACAAATTATCGTTAACAAACGTAGTATGAATGCAGGTTATGCCGGAATTGAAAATGAATTGTTCTTCAACCAAAAAACTTCTATGCTTTTTGGTGATGCTAAAAGCGCGTTAACTGAATTGGTTAACGAACTTAAGAATATGTAACATATTTATCATTATATATGAAATCGGGTACGTGTTTAATCAAATATGTACCCGATTTTTTTGCAAAAAATTAACTGACCTGCTCTCCGTTTTTAACTGCTAGCTTTGAGGCTTGTAACAACACAATTTCCTTGTTTTTGTTTTCAGTCCCCAACACCAAACATTCGCTGATAAAATTGGCAATTTGCTTATCCTTAAAATTTACGACGGCTAATATTTGCTTGTGAATCAAATCTTCTTTGGTATATAACTTCGTAATTTGGGCACTCGATTTTTTAATCCCCAAATTCCCGAAATCAATTGTCAGCTGATACGCAGGTTTTTTCGCTTTCGGAAAATCATTCACTTCAATAATAGTTCCAATTCTTATATCAACTTTATTGAAATCATCAAAGGTAATTTCTGGGTTATTCATAATTATTCGCCGGTAATAATAAATTCAGTTCTTCTATTTAATTGATGTGCTGCTTCGCTGCATTTTACACCTTTAGCACAGTTGTTTAACAATTGTGTTTCGCCATATCCTTTACCTGACACACGGTTGGAATCTATGCCATTTGAAATGATGTAATCAATCACTTTTTTTGCCCTGTCATTCGTTAGTTTCAAATTATAGTCGGCTGAAGCCCTGCTGTCGGTATGCGATTTTATTTCAATTTTAAGGTTTGGATACTTCCTCAAAACAGCAATCACTTTATTAAGTTCAATGGCGGCATCCAACCTGATAGATGATTGATTTAAGTCAAAATTGATGGTTTTGGTTTTAATCATTTTTTGCTCACGAACTTCTACAAATTCTACGGATGATTCCATTTGCAATTTTATATTTAGAGCTTCATTGGTTTTGTCGGAAGTTTTTATTGTTGAAGCAAGGTCATGATAATTATTTAAAGAAACGCTAAACCTATATGGCTTGTCACATTCCAATTCGTAATTAAATGTTGCATCGGTATCTAAACTTATTCTCGCCAACAATTCTTTTCCTCTATAAAGATGAACAGTGGCATTTGGAAGCGGCAAATTGGTTTCGCCGTCTGTAACTATTCCATTCACAAATTGAACACATTCAATTGGTGCTAATTTCAATGTTTTAGTAGTTTCTGCTTTGTTTTTATCGTTGGATGTTACAGCCAATTCCACAGTCTCATAATTCTCCTTTTCGGCAATAATTTTATAGGTTTGTTTACA
>DAIDMK010000006.1:27949-122384 GCA_027449025.1 Lutibacter sp.
ATCGATATTGAATTTAAAACTCAATCCTTTACTGATGGTTTGTTTTTCAACCAATTGATTGTTTTGAAATAAAGAAACCTGAACTTGATCCACTGATAGGTTTGTTTTGCTGTCCAAAATGTTTCCGCTCAACAATTGAACACATTCAATTGGTACTAATTTCAGTGTTTTAGTAGTCTCAGCTTTGTTTTTATCGTTGGATGTTACAGCCAATTCCGCAGTTTCATAATTCTCCTTTTCGGCAATAATTTTATAGGTTTGTTTACAATCGATATTGAATTTAAAACTCAATCCTTTACTGATGGTTTGTTTTTCAACCAATTGATTGTTTTGAAATAAAGAAATAACAACCAGATTTAATGGTTGATTTGTAGATTCGCTTAATGTTAAAATGGTGATGGTTTGAGCACATTCAGGTTCCTTCACATTAAACGCATAAATGTCAACATCGCCTTTACCTCCATCACGGTTTGAGGTAAAATATCCAGAATTTGCAGCATTGTCAAAAACATAGGCAAAATCATCATATTTGCTATTAAAAGGAGCCGGTAAATTTATCGCCTGTTCAAAATTGCCATTTTTGAATTCACTTTTAAAAATATCCAATCTTCCTTTTCCTTTATGACCGGTTGAAGAAAAATAAAGGGTGTTATTTTGATCTATAAACGGAAATAATTCAGATTTTTTTGTATTAACAGTTGGACCTAAATTTTTAGGAGCACCATAACTCCCATTATTGTTAATATCTACAACATAAACATCAAATTCACCAAAACCGCCAGGCATATCAGATACAAAATAAAGTTTTTTTCCGTCTTTACTCACTACGGGACTTCGAACAGAATACTCCTTACTGTTAAACGGCATTGGTGTTACTTCAGAAATTTCAAAATTTTTGTTAATGGAAGCTTTGAACATATACAATGTTTTCCATTTTGCAGAATCTTTCAATTTTAAGGCGCTGTAAAAATTATTCCATGTAAAATAGATGGTTTTTAGATCGGGCGTAAACGAAATATCAGATTCAAAATATTTATTATTTATTTCAGAAGAAAATTTATCTGTTTGGATAATATCGCCATTTTTAGTAATTATTCCGTGATATAACTCCAAAGAAAGTTGGCGATTATTAATTCGCCTGCTGTTTTCGTCTTTTTTTGAGGAAGCAAATATTACAGAATTATTGCCCGAATAAGTAATTCCAAAATCGGCAAATTTAGAGTTTATCGAGGTATTCAAAATTTCATACACAGCCTCTTGGGCAGATAAAAAATTAAAGAACAAAATCAATAATAAGGGCAAAAACTTTTTCATAATAAATTGGTGCTACTTCTTTTTTGAAAATTTTTCAAATACCCAAACGGGTCCAATCAATAAAAATTGTAAGTCTTTAAAAAATGACGGTTTTTTCCCTTCCAATTTATGTCCGTAAAACTGCCCAATCCAAGCGATTATAAAAATAGCTAAGGAACTGTAAAATAATGGACTAACCTGGGCCAAAAAATAATTACCCATCAAACATAAAATTGAAAATGTTAACATTCTTACAAAAGTTGAAAATGATAATCGGATGTAAAAAATAAGCAATAAAACTAAAACAGGGGTTGCCCAATTCTCCAAAAACGGATTGTTGATATTAAAATTGTTCGTAATAAAAGTTGAAGGAATGCTCATTAACATCCCAACAATGCTAAAAAATATTGCGGGAACACAGATTAAATGAATCGTTTGATTTGTTTTGTTTTGATGGCTTACGGCATACGCATCAAACCATTGATTTAATGTTTTCATAGTTTAAGTTTTTTTTGAAATGCTCAGTTTCAATATTGCAATTTATTCATTTTTCTCCAATTTTTTAAGTTGATTTTTCGCCCTTAAATTTCCCGAATCAAATGTTAAAGACATTTTGTAATTTTCAATTGCTTTTACAGTATCTCCACTTTTCATATAGGCTTCTCCCAAACTATCATAAACATTGGAGCTTTTAGGATATAACGCCACATTTATCATGAAAATTGCAGTGGCTAACTCAAAATTCTTTTCTCTCAAAGTTTTATAGCCTAAAGAATTCAGATATTTTTCATCGATTGAACTGTCCAACGAATCCTTTTTCTTGATGACCAAATAACCTACAAGTGCTTTATCAAATTCCTTGTTTTCCAAATATTCACTTGGCACTTTTTCACCTTCCTTCAGTTTCATAAAATTATAGACAATCTGGGTATTTTCTTCTTTTGGAACAAACACCATATACTCTTTTTGATTTGCCGGATTGTTTAAAAACCAAATTTTCTCATTCATCTCTTTTACAAAAAAAGTAGTATCATCAACTTTTAAAGGTTTTATTTTATTTGCGCCGCGCCATTTCAAAAACATTTCATTTTCTTCAAAATAAACCTGAATTACCTCATCTGAATTGTACAAATACCTGCCAGTTACTTTTTTTATAAATTCAGGATTATTAGAATTATTTGAACAGCCAGAAAAAAGCACAAATGTTAAAAATAAGAAAAAATAGTCAAATTTCATTACTGCAATTTAAATTAAAACGCTGAATAATATATGTTTCTGAATATTATACTCCCAAAAATACTAAAAAAAAAGCATTGAAAATAAATCAATGCTTTTAGAATTTTTATATAAAATATTTTTATGAAACGTTCATTAACTCCACATCAAAAATTAAAGTGGCATCAGGAGGAATAACGCCACCGGCACCACGACTTCCATAAGCCAGTCCAGAAGGAATCACGAAACGCGCTTTATCCCCAACTTTTAATAATTGAATTCCCTCATCCCAGCCAGAAATAACTTGTCCAACCCCCAATTCAAAATCAATTGGTTGTTTGCGTGGATACGATGAATCAAAAACAGTTCCGTCTAATAACTGTCCTTTATAATGCACAGAAACCACACTTCCTTGGGTTGCTTTTTTACCAGAACCTTCCTGCAAAATTTTATAGCGTAAACCACTTGGTGTTTCATCATAGCCTGCAGCTATCTTATCCATTTGAGCAGCCATTGCTTTTTTAGCTTCTTCTTCTCTTTTTAATCTTGAACCTTCAAAAGTTCTAAAAGCTTCTACTGCATTAAATTTTACTGCAGCTTCACCAACTCTTAAAATTTCAAGTGATACCAATAAGTCATTTTGCTTAATTAAATCCACAACCTCCTGTCCTTCAACAACTTTACCAAAAATGGTGTGTTTATTATCTAACCAAGGTGTTGCAACATGCGTAATAAAAAACTGACTTCCGTTTGAAGCTGGACCAGAATTTGCCATTGATAAAATCCCTGGTTTGTCATGTTTTAAATCTGGATGAAATTCATCAGCAAAGCTATAGCCTGGAGAACCTGTTCCCGTTCCTAAAGGACAACCTCCTTGAATCATAAAATCCGATATTACCCTATGAAATTTTAGTCCGTTATAATAAGGCGTTCCTTGAGGTTTTGAATTATTTTCCAAATTTCCTTCAGCCAAAGCGACAAAGTTACCTACTGTTCCCGGTGTTTTCTCAAATTCTAAATTCACCAGTATTTCACCTTTTGAGGTGTTAAATTTTGCGTATAATCCGTTATCCATTTTCTTAATTTTTTAAACTGCTGCAAAGATACATACTTTCAAGGAAAATGAAAGTATTACAAATATTTATTCATTTCACTATTTCTTAAAAAAAGAAAAATCCATTTTAAAGTGGATTTTTCTTTTTAATTATTAAGATATTGGCATTAAACTTCAGCCTTAAAATTAGCATTATTTGATGTTGTCTGTTCTATTTTATTCGCATCACTTGTTAATCCACACCCTTTTTTGGAAGCCTTGCACGAACTAAACAATAGTATTGAAAACACAATTCCTAATGAATATAAAACTATTTTTTTCATCTGCTTAAATTTTATTTTTTGGTGGTAACAGCTGCTGATCGCCATTAATTATTCCTTTATGTATCAAAAATTTGTTATGCTCGTTTCATTTTCTGAACGACATTAATATTTTAAAAACGTTGTAATATAACAATTATTTTATGATATTAATTTGTTTAAGGTATAAACAATCAATTTTTCAACAGCTTTGTAAGGGTCTTCACTAAAAGTTCCGTTGGCTCTGTTGGCGATAATGGCATTCATGGAACAGGCTTCATGCCCCAATAATTTAGCCAAACCATAAATGGCTGAAGTTTCCATTTCAAGGTTCGTCACTTTATAACCATCAAATTCAAAATTGTCTATTTTACTGTTTAATGAAGGGTCTTGAATCGCCAAACGAAGTACGCGTCCTTGTGGACCGTAAAAACCTCCCGCGGTTGCGGTAACACCAATAAAAACTTTGTCGCTTTTCAGCTTTTGTATCAATAACTCACTACCTTTTACAAGATAAGGTCTCGGTTTTCTTATACTCCAATTGGTGTGTTTTATAAAAGCGTTTTCCATTTCAGCTTCTAAAATATGCTCACAATCGTATGAATGAATTAGTCCATCAAAGCCCAATCCATATTTTGCCAACACAAAACTATCCACAGGAATATCACTTTGCAAAGAACCAGAAGTACCTATTCTAACTATATTCAATTTGGTGTGGGTTGTTTTTATAGTTCGAGTTTTTAGGTCGATATTCACCAAAGCATCAAGCTCATTCATTACAATATCAATATTGTCAGGACCAATGCCTGTTGATATTACTGAAATCTTTGTTCCTTTATAAGTGCCAGTAACAGTTCTGAATTCTCTTTTTTGTGTTTCAAATTCAACAGATTCAAAATGCACTGCTATTTTTGGCACCCTGTTTTGATCACCAACAAAAATAATGTTTGTGGCAATGTTTTCGGGTTTTAAATTTAAGTGATATACACTTCCATCGGGGTTCAGAATTAATTCTGAGGCTGCTATTTTATTCATAATTTATCCGCCTACGCGTTTTATATTATATCCTTCTTTTCTAAGGATTTCCATTATTTTATCTCTATAATTTCCCTGAATGATAATTTCATTGTCTTTTACACTTCCGCCAACCCCACATTTTGTTTTAAGTAGTTTTCCTAGGTTTTTTAAATCCTCTTCAGCACCCACAAAGCCCGTGATAACGGTAACTGTCTTTCCTCCTCTTCCTTTATTTGAAAATTTGGCTTCCAAAAACTGTTGTTTAGGGGCTAATAAAACTTGTTCTTCTGATTTTTCAAACTCAAAGTTATCATTTGTTGAAAAAACGAATCCGCCCAAATCTTCTAAATTGTTTAATTTTTTCTTACTCATAGTTAACTCAAAAAAAAATATAGGCTAAATTAAGAAAACATTATTTATTATTAATCTTTTTCCAAGCAAATAGTAAGGCTGCCAAAAGTTCAAAAACAAGTCCGATTGCCATCACCAAATTCGCTTGCGACCAATTAAACAGTGCTGAAATGGCACCTGCCAAAATCAGAAACAGACCAAATGTAAAAAATGATATAACTTTGTTTGGCATCATTTTATCAACCCTAATTCTCTTAAACGTTCATTTAAAAATTCACCAGCTGTAATTTCATCATACACTTTTGGACGCAGTTCATCAATGCATTCGGGCAAGCAGTCTAATTTCATTTCGCTTATTGGATGTGTGAAAAATGGAATGGAATAACGAGGTTTTCCCCAATCTTCACGTGGTGGATTCACAACACGGTATTTAGTTGACCGCAATTTGTTATTGCTTAGCCGTTCCAGCATATCACCTACATTCACAAGCAATTGTTCAGGCAAATAATTTAGGGGAATCCATTCTCCTTTTTTATTTTGCACTTGCAATCCAGCAGAAGAAGCACCCATTAAAAGGGTAATTAAATTGATATCGCCATGCACCGCCGCTCTCACAGCTCCTTTTGGTTCACCAACGATTGGTGGATAGTAAATGGGGCGTAAAATGCTGTTTCCGTTAATTACATATTGATCAAAATACATTTCATCCAAACCAATATACAAAGCCAAAGCGCGCAATACGTAAATGGCAGTTTTTTCTAGCATTTTATAGGATTCCATTCCAACAATATTGAAATTTGGAATTTCTTTTACAATAATGTTTTTTGGATATTTCGCTTTTAAAGCCTCATTTCCTTCCACTTCTTGTCCGAAATGCCAAAATTCTTTTAAATCCCCTTCTTTTTTTCCTTTTGCGCTTTCTTTTCCGAAGGAAGTATAACCTCTTTGTCCGCCAATTCCTTCAATTTCATATGATTGCTTAATTTCATCGGGCAAATCAAAAAAGAATTTAACTTCTTTGTATAAATTTTCTATCAATTCATCCGACAAAAAATGTCCGCGAAGCGCAACAAAGCCAATTTCTTCGTAAGCCTCCCCTATTTCTTTAATAAATTTTTGTTTTCTTTCAGCGTCGCCCGATAAAAAATCGGATAAATCAACACCAGGAATATTTTTCATAAGCCAAAAAAGGTTTAAATTTTAAAGCAATAAAAATTACTTTTCTTTTTTCACAAGTGGGATAAGGTAGCTTAAGGTGTAATTCACGCCAAATCCGGTATCGTTTAAATAAACACTGTTAAAACCTGGAACGTAGAGATTTTTAAAATTTTCGGGTTCTTTGGTGCTTATCATTGCTTTGAAACTAAAACTAAACCCTAGATATAAATTTTTAAGCGTTTCTGCTTTTATTCCAAAAACCAATTCGGTCCAATGTGCCGATAAATCATTAAATTCAGTATTTGGCAAAACTTCATTTGGAATAAAATAGGTCCCTTTTACGTTTGGTGTATAACTGTTTAAAGTTTGGTTAAATATGCTAAAACCATAGCGTATTCCAACATAAATTTCATTGTTCATTCCAATCCAGTTTTTATAGGCATTATAGTTTACTCCAGCTTTAATATAGGAGCCTTTAGTGGTATAATTCATATAATCCTCTTTGGAAATTTTATCTTCATAACCAAGTTCAACAGCAGCATAATAGTTTCTTAAAATACGCATATCCCCAACCACTTCCATTCCTTTCGAGTCTTCTTCCAACAAAGAAATTAAAGGTTTGCTTAAGTCAACGCCAACTCGCAAACCATAACTTTCTTTTCTTTTTACGGTATCCTTCTTTTGTTGGGCATTTACTGTTGCCGAAATTAATAAACTAATGAAAAATACTAAGATGTGTCTCTGTTTCATTGTCTATGGTTGTATTTTTAATGGTATCATTTTTTATCCAATTTGCGCTTCTGCTTTCTATTTTCAAGTTTTCAAAAATGGTTTTATAGCCACAAGATCGAGAAACAAACACATCTTTTCTTTCGTATGTAAAATTAATGGTATCAATTATTGTACCCGATTTAAATTTATAAAGGGTGTTGTTCTGTGTCAAATCTAATGGAATTGCAATAGAATCTAGCGATTTATTTTCATAGATATTCCCTTTTTCATCGGCTGAAACCGTTAAAAGAGTTACCACTTTTTTTGTGGTAGGAATATCATTATTGTAAAAAACAATAATCAATTTTGGTGTAGTAGTTTCAATACAGATATCATCCTTTTCACAATTTATTAGTGTAAAACTTAAGATGATTAACAAAATTAAATATTTTCTCATAACTAATTCGATTTCAATTCCAAAAGTACAACATTTTCCACATGATGGGTTTGCGGAAACATATCAACTGCCTGGGTTTTAATAATGTTGTATTGTTCTTTCATTAACGACAAGTCGCGGGCTTGTGTTGCCGAATTGCAACTTACGTAAACAATGCGTTTCGGCAAAATTTCCAACAATTTTTCCACAACATTTTTGTGCATTCCGTCACGTGGCGGATCGGTAATTACAACATCTGGCTGTCCGTGTTTTTTGATAAAACTGTCGTTAAAAACATCTTTCATATCGCCGGCAAAAAATTCAACATTATTTATATTATTTAATTTTGCATTTTGCTTTGCATCTTCAATTGCTTCTGAAACCGATTCCACACCAATCACTTTTTTAGCGTTTTTGGCGACAAATTGTGCGATGGTTCCTGTGCCCGTGTAAAAATCGTAAACAATCTCATTTCCGGCTAAATTGGCGAAATCACGGGTGATTTTGTACAATTCATAAGCTTGTGCAGAGTTTGTTTGATAAAATGATTTTGCCCCAATTTTAAATTTCAGACCTTCCATTTCTTCAAAAATATGATCTCTTCCGCTGAATAAAATAATATTTTGATCGTACAAAGTATCGTTTCCTTTACCATTAATTACATATTGAAGCGATGTAATCTGAGGAAATTCCTGAATTAAGGCATTTAATAAAGCCCCCCGTTTTTCTTTTGCCTCTTGTAAAAATTGAATCACCACCATTATTTCGCCTGTTGATGAAATACGGATCATTATAGTGCGCAAAAGACCTTTTTGTTCTCGTGGATTGTAAAATTCAATTTCATTTTTTATTCCAAAATCTTTAACAAAATTTCTGATTTGATTAGAAGGATCTTCCTGCAAATGGCATTTTTCAATATCCAAAATTTTATCCCACATTCCTGCAATATGGAATCCGCAGGCGTTTCTATTGTCAATTTCTTCAGAAGAATTTATCTCTTCCAAAGTGAGCCAACGACTATTTGAAAAAGAAAACTCCATTTTATTTCTGTAAAAATAGGTATTGGAGCAGCCTAAAATAGGTATTGGCTCGGGCAAATCCAAATGCCCTATACGTTTTAAGTTATTGATGACTTCCTTTTCCTTGTAAGCCAATTGGTGTTCATAAGCCATGTCCTGCCATTTACAACCGCCGCAAAACTCAAAATGCTGGCAAACAGGTTGCGTTCTTTTTTCAGAATATTTATGAAATTTTATGGCTGTGCCTTCAAAATAGGCTTTTCTTTTTTTGCCTGTTTTAATATCAACAATATCACCAGGAACTGTATTGGATAAAAATATGACACATCCGTCTGGTGACTTGGCAATTGTTTTGCCTTGTGCGCCCGCATCAATCACTTCAATATTTTCAAAAATAAATTGCTTGTTTTTTCTTGCCATTTTGCAAATGTACCATTTTTGCATAAAAAAAACATCCCAAATTTTGGGATGCTTTCAAATAAAAATTTTTACTTGTTTATTTTACACTACTCATATAAACGGACAGTGCAGCAAGCTCTTCAGCGGTTAAGTCTTTTACAAAACCATCTATATTTGCTTTCATAATAGCAACTTGGCCTGGATCTGTATCAACAATTGCAGGAGATTCACCTTTTAAAAAGGCTACAATGTTTCCTCCTTTTTCAGTGTAAATTTTATTGATATCTTTTATGGATGGTCCAATCACTTTAACGTCTGGTTGGTGACATGTTACGCAAGTTTTTGTTGTAAATAATTCTTTGCCTAAGGCGAGATAATCATCAGACGTTTTAACTTTTTCTGAAGCAGGTGCTTCTTCTACTGCTTCAACATCCTTTTTCACTTCCTCTTTTTTTGTTTCACCGCAGCTAGTAAAAAAGAAAGCTACCAACCCTAATATTAATACTGATTTTTTCATTTTTTAAATTTTAATTTTAGTTAATGCAAATTTATTTAATTAATTTGAAAAGGTATGTAATTTTTTTGATAAAATTTAGCGTTTTTAAAGAATCTTTTTCCGAAGAGATTTTATCCAATAAAATAAACAATTAATGCCATTTCTAAGTCTGGAATATTTTGTAATTTGCACAAAATATGAGGATGATTTCTCTCCTAAAAGAGGAATTGAAGATTTCAAATTTTAATTTTTCACTAAAATGGTTTCAGAAAAAATTTCATCACAACAAGCTATTGATCTAGAAAATAATTACGGGGCGCATAATTACCACCCTTTACCAGTAGTTTTAGCAAAAGGAGAAGGCGTATATGTTTGGGATGTGGATGGCAAACGTTATTACGATTTTTTATCGGCTTATTCTGCTGTCAATCAAGGACATTGCCACCCTAAAATTATTAAAGCTTTAAATGATCAGGCAAGTATTCTAACATTAACTTCCAGAGCATTTTTTAATGATGTGCTTGGCAAATATGAAAAATATGTCACGGAATTTTTTGGTTTCGACAAAGTTTTACCGATGAATACGGGTGCCGAAGCAGTTGAAACTGCAATTAAAATTTGCAGAAAGTATGCTTATGAGAAAAAAGGGATTCCAGAAAATCAAGCGCAAATAATTGTTTGTAAGAATAATTTTCATGGACGCACAACCACCATCATTTCTTTTTCTAACGATGAAGATGCGCGTAGAAACTTTGGGCCTTATACGGAAGGATTTATAAAAATCGACTACAACAATATTGAGGCACTGGAAGAAGCCATAAAATCGAGCAAAAATATTGCGGGATTTTTAGTGGAACCAATTCAGGGAGAGGCTGGTGTTTTTGTTCCTGCGGAAGGCTATTTGGCAAAGGCAAAAGCACTGTGTGAAAAATATGGTGTTTTATTTATTGCTGATGAAGTGCAAACAGGTATTGCAAGAACTGGAAAATTATTGGCAGTAAGCCATGAAAATGTAATTCCAGACATTCTAATATTAGGAAAAGCATTAAGTGGTGGCGTTTATCCAGTATCAGCAGTTCTGGCTAACAATCATATCATGGATGTCATAAAGCCAGGACAACATGGTTCAACTTTTGGAGGAAATCCTTTAGCCTGTGCTGTTGCTATTGCTGCGCTAAAAGTCATAAAAGATGAAGATTTGGCTGAAAATGCAGACAAATTAGGTGAACTTTTTAGAAGTGAATTGCAAAAATTTATTGACACACAATCCCTCATAAAGTTTGTGCGTGGTAAAGGCTTGCTAAATGCCATTGTGATTAATGACAGCCCGGATAGTTCAACCGCTTGGGATATTTGTTTAAAACTACGCGACAATGGCTTGTTGGCAAAACCTACCCACGGTAACATTATTCGTTTTGCGCCACCTTTGGTAATGAATGAAGAACAACTGCTGGATTGTGTTTCCATCATTAAAAAAACAATTATCGAATTTGAATCTTAAAAATGACTTTTAACTTTTAATCATATCCCCAACCCCTACCTCGATAGGCAGGTAAACTTTCTGAAGGAAAGGGAGTTTGTTTAAACTAAAACTCTTTTATTTTATACTTATTCAATCTTAATAATATATCAAAAAAAAAGGCCTGCGATGCAGGCCTTTTTCTTAATAATCTAATTGTCTTAGAAAGTCTAATTTCGCTTTCCAAACATCTAATTTTTCCTTATATACATTGATTTGATTTCTCACATTAATCACCAAAGGATTATCTTCAGAAACGTTGGATATAAATCCGATATTGTTTTCTAATTGTTGTATTTCTTTGAAAGTCTCCTCCATTTTTCGTCGCACGAAAAGCTGTTCGGAATCTAATTTTCGATAATTCCTTTGTTCAACATAGCTGTTCACCAAATTTTCAAACTTAATCATTTCAATACTTTGCTTATCAATAGCATTTTCTTCAACAATTTTGTCCAATAATTTATTAAACTTCACTTCAATATGCTTCATTTCTTGCGGCACTCTTCCCATTTCTCGCCATTTTTTTACATATTCTTTAAGCGCTTCAATGGTCATTTCAGTTTTGTTTTCAATAGCCTCCTTTATTTCTGCCAAAAGTTCTTTCTTTTTGCTAAAAACATCCAACTCCAATTTTGAACCTTTATCTTGGTGTTGGTGAAATCTATCAAAGTAATGGTTGCAGGCTTCTTTAAATTCTTTCCACAATTTGTCAGAATATTTTTGTGGCACGTGACCAATTTTTTTCCATTCCATCTGAATTTTTTTCATGACTTCAGTAGTGGTGTCCCAATCTTCACTGTCTTTAATGGCTTCAGCCTGCTCAATTAATGCTTTCTTTTTGTTTAAATTCTCGAGATGTTCACGTTTAACAAGCTTAAAGTAATTGTTTTTTTCGACATTAAATTTTCTGGTAGCCTCTTTATATTTGTGCCAAATTAAATCACTTTTTTCTCTTGGCACTTGCTTAATTTCTGAAAACTTATTGCGCAAAATTTCCAAATCTTTAATACTTTTTTGCCAATCGGCTCGTGTCAAATTTTTTGAAGTATCAAGTTCCTCTATCTCAGCAATCACATCTAATTTTTTCTCAACATTGCCTTCATATTTTGATTTCATATCTTTGAAAAAATCATGGCGTTTGTCGTGTACTTTTCTGGTTGCTTCACTAAATCTATCCCAAACTACATCTCTGTGCTCAGCAGCTATTGGCCCATAATCTTCCTTCCAAAGTTTATGCAAAACCTGCAACTCCTTAAAAGCTACATTTACATCATCAGATTCCACCAACTCTTCAGCCCTAGTAACAAGTTTTAGTTTTTCTTCCAAATTATGTTTAAAATCTAGGTCGCGTAAATCATTGTTTAAATGCAATAAATCATAAAAACGTTCCACATGATGCTGGTAAGTTTTCCACGTATCGTTATATTTAACACGGGGAATAAGTCCAACTTTCACCCATCTGTTTTGAATGTCCTTAAACATTTTATACATCGTGGCGCCTTCAGCATTATCAATTAAATGTTTAAGTTCTTCAATTAAGCCAAGTTTTACCTGCAAATTATCCTTTAATTGTTTTTCTTGGCTGGCATAAAATTCATTTCTTTTTATCTTAAAATCGTAAAGAATACTATTATAGGTAGATTTTATCGGGCTGCTGAATTGAAAATCAATCAAGTTGCCACCAAGTTCCAAAAATTTCTCTTTTTCAGTTTTTAATAGCTCACCGTATTTAATATGAAAAGCCTGTTTAATGGCATTAACATTATTGGTAATGCTTTGAACTGGGTTATCTTTTACAAGTTTGCCTAATTCTGCCACCAAATTTTCCAAACTGAGTTCGGCATATTCAATCATTTCAATAGTTGAATGCTCAATATTTTCTGAACTTTCAGCAATTTCGTTGTCTATTTCATCAACGGCATTATTAGATGTGGTTATTTTTTTAGGTCTTAATTTTCTTTTAGGCTCATCTTGAATATCAGAAACTTTTGCTGTTGCAGCACCTTCAACATCTTCACTTGCTGCCTTCTCGTCAATTTTCAATGTTGCAGCCGATTCTTCGGTGGTGATTTCATTTTGGATAGGGTCCTGAATTTCAGAAATTTGTGGAGTTAAAGTGCTTTTTGCAACTTCACTTTTAGGGTCATCAGCGGCTTCGGTGGCGGAAGGTAATGCTTCTTCTGTTATTTTGTTTTGGATATTTTCCTGAATCTCAGAAACTTGTGGTGTTGAGGTAATTTCGTCAACTGGCAATTTGTTGTCATCGTCTAACATATTAAAATGTTTAAGGTTCGTTAATTATATTCATTAATAATTTTAAAAACAGCCTTTTACCTAAAGACCACCTCATTAAAAGATGTGAATTTTTAAGAAAAGTTGCGTAAATTTAGGGAATTCTTTTCACGAATGCCATATTTCCCAAGACTTTTCCGCTTGTAATTCAAGCATTTCCAATCCGTTTTTAATATTGGCTCCAAGTTTTTTGCCTTTTTGTAAAAATTTGGTTTCTGCCGGATTGTAAATCAAGTCGTACAACAAGTGTTTGTCTGATAAATATTGATATGGGATTTGCGGCGCGTTTTCAATAGCCGGATGTGTTCCAACTGGCGAGCAATTAACAATTATTGAATAATCATCCATAATTTCTGTATCCAATATCTCATAGGTAAACCTATTTTCACCCACAGTTCTTGACACAAATTTATAGTCGATGTTTAATTTATTAAATACATAAGCAATGGCCTTGGAAGCGCCTCCAGTTCCCAAGATTAACGCCTTTTTATGATGCGTTTTCAGCAATGGTTCTATCGATTTTTGAAAACCGTACACATCGGTATTGTAGCCAACAAGCTTATTGTCATCAGTAACTTTAATAGTATTTACAGCACCAATTTTTTTGGCTTCAGCATCAATTTCATCCAAATATTTTATGATGGCTTCTTTATAAGGGATGGTAACATTTAATCCCCTAAATTCATCTTCTCGATGATATAACAAAAAAGGAAATTCTTCTATTTCAGGAATGTCAAAATTGTAATATTTATAAGCATTCAAACCTAATTTTTTAAATTTTTCCTGAAAATAATTTCGGGAGAAAGAATAGGAAATATCCTTTCCTATGATGCCAAATTTTGTGCGATTATTTATTGTCATATTCTATATTTTCAGATCCATATTTATCTATTAACAGTACCAGTAAGGCGCCCATAAAAATAAAGAAAATGGCAATCCAGGTTTCCTGTTGCGAAAAATCCGGGAAATATCTTTTATAATTTTCAATGACTTTATCTCCATTAATATCAAATAAATTTTTCCCATCCACAATTTTATAAACCACTTTTTTCCAGGGCCATACTATACCTAAAGAACCTGCGATAAAACCTATAATTATTGCGGTAACCGTTTGGTGCCATAACTTTAGCACATAGCCTAAAATATGGGAAATTACCACCAAACCAAAACCAGAACCTGCCGTAAATACCGAAATAATCTTTAGGTATCTTATACGGCTAGCGCTTTCTAAAAAACTAAAATCACCCATAAAAACTTCCGCAATGGTTTTGTACAACATGGTAACGGAATCTACAAGGAGCAACACATAATTCCCCATTAAAATAAGAATAAACGACCCTGAAAGCCCCGGCAATGTCATTCCTGTTACTCCAATTATTCCACAGAAAAAAACAAACCACAAGTTGTCATTTTCCTTGGCAGGATTCATAAAACTAATGGCAATTCCAATAGCAATTCCAATAGCCATCGCAATGATATTGCTTCGCCTCCAATCGTTAAAATCTTTTGAAATATAGTAGATTGAGCCAATAATCATCCCAAAAAAGGAACTCCAAACATACAGCTCATAATGTCTTAACAAATAATCTAAAATCAACGAAACGCTGAAATAACTAAAAACGCTTCCTCCAATAACAAGCAATAAAAAAGTGCCGTTTATGTAGTAATAAAAACTTTTAAACCGCCCGTTAATCAGCAATAAAAGAGCTTTGTAATTTACTTTACGAAGCGAGTAAATCAACTCTTCATAAAAACCAAATACAAATGAAACCATGCCACCCGAAACACCGGGAACTTTGTTAGCTGCTCCCATGGAAAGTCCTTTAATAAAAAGGAAAAACTTATCTGAAAAGCTGCGGTCTCTTGCCATAAATTATTCTTTATTAGTAATATTGGCCAGTTTTTCCAGCAATAAAATGACTGCAATACCAGTAGTTGCCAAAATAATGGCCATCATTATTTGCGGATCTCCCTGATAGGAAAAAGGCGAAATGCTTTGTTCATTAAACGGAACCTCTATTCCATGAGAATTTACACGGGTGGTCAGCGTTTCTTTCCAAGGCCATATTTTGTTTAACGATCCTAAAATAAAACCGGTTAATACCGACAAAGTAAAATTTTTATGATGGTCAAACAGCCAACGCAACACTTTTGAAAACGACAATAATCCAATTACAGCGCCAATTGCCACTATCGCAAGTAATTGAAAATTTTTATTGTGAATGGCATCCAAAACAGGTTTATATGCACCTAATAGCACCAAAATAAATGAACCGGAAATACCGGGTAAAATCATTGCGCAAATGGCCAAAGCACCCGCAAAAAAGTAAAATAACAGCGAAGAGCTTTCAGAAATAGCAGGATGTAACGTGGTGATGAAATAGGCCGCAAAAGCACCAATTATAAACAAAATTATAATGGGGGCATTCCATTTTTCAATTTGCTTGCCTACAAATAAAATACTTGCCAAAACAAGTCCAAAAAAGAAAGACCAAACCAAGATTGGTTTGTTTTCGAGCAACCAAGAAATAAGTTTCGCCAATGAAACAATGCTGATAAAAATCCCCGATAAGAGCGCCAACAAAAAGTTACCATTTATGGCTTTCCAAGCGGCTTTAAGCCCTTCCTTTTTCAGCAATTTTAAATTGGCCATGTTGATGCCACTGATTGAGGACAATAACTCTTCGTAAATGCCAGAAATAAAAGCGATAGTTCCGCCAGAAACACCTGGAACCACGTCGGCTGCTCCCATAGCAATACCTTTGAGTGAAATAATGAAGTAATCTATAAATTTTCGTTGTTGCATTTGTTGCTAAAGTTAATAGGCAAATGTAACATTTTATAATGAAATTTATTTGTATTGCTTTATTATATCCTTTACTTTTTGCAGTTTATAAACTTCGGGAAATAGTTCCTTAATAATTGAATGGTATTCAAAATCAATGAACATTGCTGCTTTTAAATGCAAAGTTCCTTTTGGGTAATTTTTAAATTTAAAATACAAACTGGCGAGCCTGTATTCGATTTCCGCGAAATCTTCAAAATACAATTTTGCTTTCAATAAGTTTGCTAAAGCATCTTCATATTCCCCTAAAAAGCATAGCACATCGCTCAAGCCAACCCAAATCACCAAATCCAAATCTTGCAATAAAATACATTGTTGAAATGCTATTACAGCTTCTTCAAAATAGTTGAGTTTTAAAGTGATTTCGGCATATTTCCGCCAATAAACCGAGTTTGACTCATCAATTTCAATGGCTTTATTCAAATAAAATAGTGCTTTATCGTATTTTTTTCCTTTGATATGCAGATTGGCAATGGCAACCCAGCCTTTGTCCAAAAGCGGATCTTCCTGAACTGCTTTTTTAAAATATTTTAGGGCTAAGGTCGATTTTTTTAATTTTTCGTTACATTCTCCTATTCTAAAAAAAACGAATGAAGTTGGGTCATCTAGTTTAATGGTAATCTTATAATTTTCTATGGCTTCTTCAAAACGGCCCAATTCTTCCAAAGTTTTCGCTTTTTCAAGATAGGCGCCAACAAAATATTCATCAATCAAAACGGCAAAATCGAAGGATCGTAATGCTTCACTATAATTTTCCAAAATAAAGTATTGTCGTCCCAATTGGTGCCAAGCAATTTCATTGTATGGATCTTTATTGATATAGTTGTTCAAATATTCGACGGCTTCAATGTGCTTATTTTGCATATCAAAGCAATAAATCACATTATAAAGTGCAGAATAATCTTCGACATCAGCTTCCAAACACTTTGAAAAATTAGAAAGTGCTTCATCAAAATCATCCAAATACAAATATTCCATCCCAAGCAAAGAATAAATATCAGCCTCGTCTTCCGTATAAGCCAAAGCAATTTTTAATAAAGAAATAGCCTTTAAATGATTGTCCCTTTTCGAAAAAATACTTGCCTGCTGTACATAAATTTCGTCATTTGCAGGTTCTATGGCCTGCAACTCTTTTAATAATGCCGTAGCCTTTTGATATTCTTCGTCAAAAATCAACAATTCTGCCTGCAATAATTTTAACATGACAGAATTTGGGTGTTGCTTTAACCCTAAATTAATTGCTTTTTTAGCCAACGAATTTTTGCCGTAGTCTAAATAATAATGCACAATTTCCTCAAATTCAACAGAATCGAAAAAATAAACACTATTTGTTTTTAGCATTGATTCGAATTTAGAAAGCGGAATGTTATTATCTTTTGGAGTTAAAGCCATAATAAAAGTTGCCTAATTAGTGCCACATTAAAATTACGGCAACAAAGTAAGTTATTAAAAATAACTTCTAAATGTTTTTAACAAATTAATTAACAAAATGCTTTATATTTGTATTCCAAACAATGTTTGGTACATCATGAGTAAAAAAATTCTGCTTAGCTCAAAAGAAATTCACATCATTTTACATCGATTGGCCTGTCAATTAATTGAGAATCATACCAATTTTGATAATACCGTGCTGATAGGAATTCAACCAAGAGGCACTTATTTGGCGGAACGTTTGGTTTCTGTTTTAGAAAATGATTACCACATTCCAAATGTAAAATTGGGCTTGTTGGACATCACTTTTTATCGCGATGATTTTAGACGACGGGAAACCCCTTCGGAAGCAAATAAAACCAATATCAACTTTATTGTGGAAGATAAGAAAGTAGTTTTTATTGATGATGTCCTTTTTTCAGGAAGAAGTATTCGTTCAGCACTAACCGCTATTCAATCGTTTGGAAGACCCTCAGAAATAGAGCTTTTGGTATTGATCGACAGAAGGTTTAGCCGTCATTTACCCATTCAGCCAAATTACAGAGGAAGTCAGGTCGATGTTTTTAACGAAGAAAAAGTAAGCGTACACTGGCAAGAAAAAGATGGTAAAGACGCCGTATATATTGTAAATAAATAATTAACTATGAGTCAGTTAAGCGTAGAGCACCTTTTAGGAATAAAACATATAAATAAGGCTGATATTGATTTGATTTTTAAAACAGCCGACCATTTTAAAGAAGTGATTAACAGGCCCATAAAAAAAGTGCCTTCGCTTCGCGACATTACCATTGCCAATCTGTTTTTTGAAAACAGCACCCGAACAAGACTTTCCTTTGAACTGGCAGAAAAAAGACTTTCTGCAGATGTCGTTAATTTTTCGGCAGGCCAGTCTTCCGTCACAAAAGGAGAAACCCTCATTGATACCGCCAACAATATTTTATCTATGAAAGTTGATATTATTGTTATGCGGCATCCAGCCGTTGGTGCCTGCGATTTTTTATCGCAGCACGTAAACGCAAAAATAGTAAACGCCGGTGACGGCACGCACGAACATCCAACACAAGCATTGCTAGACTCATTTTCAATTCGTGAAAAACTAGGAAATGTTGAAGGTAAAAAAATTGTGATTGTGGGCGATGTTTTGCATTCCCGCGTAGCGCTTTCAAATATTTACGCCTTAAAGCTTCAAGGTGCCGAAGTAAAAGTTTGCGGACCTAAAACCCTTATTCCCAAATACATTGAAAGTTTGGGCGTTGGCGTTGAATTCGACATTAAAAAAGCGTTGGAATGGTGTGATGTTGCCAATGTGTTGCGTGTACAAAATGAACGTATGGAAATTAACTATTTCCCTTCAACCAGAGAATATTCACAACTATTCGGCATTAATAAACAACTATTAGACTCCTTGAGTAAGAAAATTTTAATTATGCATCCTGGACCTATAAACCGAGGTGTTGAACTTACAAGTGATGTTGCCGACTCCGTTGACCAGTCCATTATCCTAAATCAGGTAGAAAATGGTGTGGCCATACGTATGGCAGTCATTTATTTATTGGCACAACAAATTGAACGAAATTAATTATGATTGTCTCTAAAACTAAAACATACACACATATAAAACCAACTAAAATTTCAGTGGCTCAGTTATTTACAGCATTGAAAGAACGCCATAAAGAATTTAAAGGGCAACACCTTATTATCGATCTTTCTGACAAAATTAACATAGAAATTAAAGAAATTTTATTATTTTTGAAATTGAGTGTGCAATATAGAAAAAATGGTACAAGTTTTGTACTTATTTGTAAAGGTACATCAATTGATGATTTACCAGACGAATTAAATGTTGTTCCAACATTTAACGAAGCACTAGACATCCTTGAAATGGATGCCATTGAACGAGATTTAGGATTTTAAAACCAATTGGCTTATTGATGAAAAAACTACTTTTAATTACTTTTTTACTGTTTTTCTCATTTACTTTTGGGCAACAATCCGAGAAAAATAATGTGGTTCAAAATATTCCGCAAGTAACAATTCTATCCGTTTCTGCCTACCCAAATCCGTTTATTTCAGATACCAACATTAATTTTAGGTCTGTAAAAGCACAAACCATTATGTTTACGGTAAAAAATTTGTTGGGAACAACGGTTTATGAAGAGCAAATTAATGCCTCTTTAGGAAATAACACTATTACTTTCAACCGAAATAGTTTAACAAAAGGCATGTATATTTACTCATTGCAATCCGATGTTGAGATTATCTCCAAAAGATTGATTATTAAATGAGTTTGAAACTCACTATCTTAGGTTGCCATTCTGCAACACCTCGCGTAAATGCACATCCGACTGCACAATTTTTAGAAATCAAAAATCATCATTTTTTAATTGACTGCGGTGAAGGAACTCAAGTGCAATTGCGCAAATACGGTGTTAAATTCTCCAAAATTAAACACATTTTCATTTCTCATTTACACGGAGATCACTTTTACGGATTGGTTGGATTAATTTCAACCTTCAGACTACTGAACCGTGAAGCTGAATTGCATATTTACGGACCAAAAGGGCTGAAAGAAATTATTACCTTACAATTAAAACTCTCCAATTCCTGGACGCAATATCCTTTACTTTTTCACGAGCTAAACGCAACTAAAAGCGAGCTTATCTTTGAAGACAACATGATTGAAGTACACACCATTCCTTTGGATCACCGTATTTACACAAACGGTTTTTTATTCAAGGAGAAATTAGGGGAACGCAAATTAAATACGAATGCCATTGCAAAATATAAAGAAATTGAAATTTGCGATTTTCAAAATTTAAAAAATGGCCGAGATTTCATCTTAAAGAACGGTACAATCATAAAAAACGAAATGCTCACCCTTAATCCCCCTTTGCCTTTAACCTATGCCTTTTGCAGTGATACCGCTTATTTTCCTGAAATTGTGCCTTTGATAAAAAACGTCACCTGTTTGTATCATGAAGCTACTTTTTTGAAAGACAAAGAAGCACTTGCCACCACAACCCAACATGCAACCGCAGCGCAAGCAGCTAAAATAGCACAACTGGCAAATGTAAACCAATTAATTATTGGTCATTATAGTGGTCGTTACAAAAACAAAGAGGACTTCAAAATTGAAGCTCAGGAATTTTTTGAAAATACCCATTTGGCAGTGGAAGGAGAAATTTTTGAGTTATCTTAATCATCATTAAGCGCACTTTTCATAAATAAAGACTGTTGCAAGTGAATTTTTCAAAAAAAATAAAAATATAGTATTAACTATTTGGATATGAGAACATTAAATTGCATTTTTAATTTGTGAGCCTCGTAAAAAACCTAACTTTATCAGATATCATTTATGATTTAGGTACACGAAAGATTAAAACGGTATTTTTCAACCAAATTAACACACTTCTAGACTGGGATAAAATAAGCCGTATAATAATCAATCACTACACAAAAGGAATAGTACAACTAGAATCCCTAGCTATGATGGACTTCTATTATTCAAAATGCGTTTATTTCAAATCTTGTACGGAAACACCAAATTGAATAATAAAACACCAATATTTGGGATTGATTAATTACAAAAAAACGAATGACTTTATTCAATTGTAAAATTAAGGGCTATTTAACTTTAGGCACCAATCCTGTAAAATTAAATTGACTTGATTAAAAGTTCTGCTGTTGCTGGGTTTGTAGCCAATGGCACATCATGAACGTCACACAAACGCATTAACATGGCAATATCTGGTTCATGTGGATGCATCCCCAAAGGATCCCTAAAAAAGAAAACCATATCTGTTTTTCCTTCCGCAACACGTGCCGCAATTTGTGCATCACCACCATAGGGACCAGATAAAAATTTCACCACTTCAAATCCTGCTTTTTCTGCATTTTTACCAGTAGTTCCTGTGGCAATCAGGGTAATTTTTTTGGAGATGATGAATGCTTTGAAATCCATTAAAAACTGAATCATTTCAGCTTTTTTCCCATCATGGGCTATGATTGCTATTTCCATATTTTAGTATTGAGAAGTACGTATTTTATTATTCAAGTGACGAAGCATATTCTATTAGTTCAACAATTTTGGTGGCGTAACCAAATTCATTGTCATACCATGAAATAATTTTATAAAAATTAGGATTCAGTTCGAATCCGGCTCCTGCATCAAAAACTGATGTTCTTGGCTCAGAAACAAAGTCTTGTGAAACCACTCCTTCTTCTGTGTATCCTAAAATTCCCTTAAACTCATTTTTGGATGCATTTTCCATCACCTCTTTAATTTCCTGATAAGATGTAGATTTTTGCAACCGAACCGTTAAATCCACCAAAGAAACATCTGCAATGGGAACCCTTATGGCCATCGCCAACAATTTCCCCTGCAATTCAGGCATAATATTGGTTACCGCTATTGCCGCATTTGTAGTAGTTGGAATCATATTGTTTAAAGCAGCCCTTCCTCTACGCCATTGTTTTTCTGGACCATCAACTGTTTTTTGACTGGCCGTTACCGCATGAACAGTGGTTACAACCCCCTCAATAATTCCAAAATTTTCATGCAATATTTTGGCAATGGGCGCCAAACAGTTTGTGGTGCAAGAAGCATTTGAAAAAATAAGGTCATCTTTGGAAAGTTTTTTATGGTTAACGCCCATTACAAACATGGGAGCATCATTTGACGGTGCTGAAATCACCACTTTTTTAGCGCCGCCTTTTAAGTGTAATTCCGCTTTATTCTTATCTGTAAATAATCCTGTTGCTTCAATTACATAATCTACGCCAACTTTTCCCCAATCTATAGCTTCAGGATTTCTTTCTCCTGTTACTCGTATGGGATTCCCGTTTACAATCAACTGCTTGTCTTTTACCTCAATGGTTCCATTAAAACGTCCGTGAACCGAATCAAATTTCAACAAATACGCCAAGTGATCAATATCAAGCAAATCATTTATGGCAACAACTTTTATATTTTTTTTGTTAATGGCTGTTCTAAAAGCCAGACGACCAATTCTTCCGAAGCCGTTTATTCCTATTTTAATCATTCATTTTAAATTGCTGTTAATCTTCAAATTTAGTCAGGTTATTTTTCCTTAAATGGACATAATATCACTGACGCGCAATAATTCCTTGTCTATTTCATGGCGCCCTTTCACGGCATCTTTTAATTCAACGGCTTCTATTTCATTATTGACCATTCCCACCATTAAATTGGTTTTGCCGTCCAATAATAATTCAACCGCTTTTACGCCTAATCTACTAGCCAATACACGGTCAAAACAGCTAGGGCTACCTCCTCTTTGCATATGTCCCAATACAGAAACCCTCACCTCGTATTGTGGTAAATTTTGTTCCACATAATCGGCCAATTCAAATACATTTTTTCCAATTTTATCACCTTCAGCAACCACAACGATACTCGATGATTTCCCTGAACGTTTGCTTCGTTTTAAAGATTCCAATAAGCGATCTAAGCCTAAATTTTCTTCCGGAATTAAAATTTCTTCTGCTCCTGCTCCAACACCTGCATTTAATGCTATAAAACCTGCATCACGCCCCATAACCTCCACAAAAAACAACCGATTGTGTGAACTCGCCGTGTCTCTAATTTTATCAATTACTTGGACAATAGTGTTTAAAGCCGTGTCATAGCCAATGGTATAATTTGTTCCAAAAATATCATTGTCAATAGTTCCGGGGATGCCAATGCAAGGAAAATTGAATTCCTTATTAAAAACAAGACCTCCGTTAAATGTTCCGTCGCCACCGATTAAAATCAAACCGTCTATTTCAGCATTTTTAAGTTGGTTGTATGCTTTTTGCCTTCCTTCCTTGGTTCTAAATTCCTTCGAACGGTCAGTTTTTAATATGGTTCCTCCTCGGTTTATGATATTGCTTACATGACGCGCAGAAAGCGGTTCAAAATCACCTTCAATCATTCCTTGATAACCTCTATAAATACCAACGCACTCAACTTTATAGTAAGTGCAAGCACGCACTACAGCCCTAATTGCAGCATTCATTCCTGGTGCATCACCACCAGAAGTTATTAATCCTATTTTTTTTATTTTGTTTCCCATAAATGAATGACAAAATTATAATTTATTTTAATTAAAAATCGATTTCCGTTGTTCTTTATGACTATCTACCATAAATTGATTGGATAAACTCCCTTATCTTTTAACTTTTGAATTTCTGAAGTCACGTATTCCTTATCTTGTTTGTAGGTAACACCGAACCAGCTGGCATCTGACTTTAACACTTTCATTGTTGCCAATTTATTGACGATAATATGGTTGATGACCAATGGAATAAAAAATTCCGCTTTTAGTTCTTTATAATTTTTTGAAAGAAATTCCTCAAATAAAGATTCAGACAATTCAAAGTATTTTGGGGTAAATCCAAAAAGGTTCATAGAGACAATAGTTTCCTCAGAAATTGGAATTAAAGCGCCATTTTCATCCTTATACTTCAATTCTCCATTTACTTTTTCAATATGTGTTCTTTCGGTTACGCCAGTTAAAAAATCATTTTTGTCCACGCTGCATTCGCCTCTTGAAACAGATCCATATTGAGAGATCGTATTTTTTATCACATAACCCATCATATTAAAATCGGTAGATTCCTTATTAATCTTTTTCAAAGAATCCGCTTCCACTTTAAAAGCCTCGGCGCCATAAAAATCATCGGCATTGATTACTGCAAAATTTTCTTTCACAACATTTTTCGCCATCAACAAAGCGTGACCGGTTCCCCAAGGTTTTTCGCGATTGTTGTCTCTATATTTTTCGGGAATATTTTCCAATTCCTGAAAAACATATTCCACTTCAATTTTTCCAGCCAATTTTTCATCAAAAAATGCTTTAAAATCGGCTTCAATATTTTTCCTGATGATAAAAACAACTTTGCCAAATCCTGCGCGAATCGCATCATATATTGAAAAATCTAAAATGGTATCACCCTGTTCTGAAAAAGTGTCCAATTGTTTTAATCCCCCGTAACGGCTTCCTACTCCAGCAGCTAAAATTACCAATGTTGGTTTATTCATTTTTTTTATTTTTATTTTTTTTAAAATCTAAAATCCGATCAAAATTTTCAATTGTATCAAGCGGTTTTATACTATTGATTGAATCTATTATTATTTTTTTCTTTTTAAGTCCTAATTTTTGGAGTAATTCTTTACCGTTATCAAAATCAATTTGATACCTTAACCCTATTCCTTGGGTGTATCCTTCCTCTTCTTCAGAATATTGAATTTCATTTTGACGGTTGAATACTGATGATCTTAAGGTTCCTTCTTCATTCAGTAAAAACTCAACATTTACTTCGCCAATAATATTGGTTTGGCTACTGTTACCCATTGGAACACCAACTTTTCCATTGATAATAATGCGATCATTGAGCTGATAATCCAACCCTATAGCCAATTGGTCCTCAATATTTAAATTGTCAACCTTTCCTCTTTCGCCAACGGTATATTCAGGTCTCAGCTTAAAACGATTGTTTCCCTGATTAAAAATATTATCAAAGGCATTTGAAAGAATGTCAAAACCAGTTCCATACAGCGCGGTACTACTATTAACGCTTAAATCGCTTTCATTATAAAAACTTCCCGAAATAAGCAAAGATATAAACTGGACTGTTTTGTTGTTTAAATTATCGCTGTTTAGTCTAAAATTCAACTCTGAAGCCACTGTTGAACTCGCGTTCGGGATTTCAATGTCAAATTCTCTTTGGGTATTAAACAGTTCTCCAGAAAAACGGGTTACCAAATCTATAGGAATTTTTCTATTGGACGAAATGTTTTCAAGCATAGATCTCGGATTTGCAGAAACTCTGTAAACTGCCTCAATATCAATATCAGCAGTTAAGGGATCGCCATTCCAGGAAATACTTCCTCCTTTTTTCACAATAAACGGTTTGTTTATAAAACCACCATATTTAAAGTTATAAATTCCATTGTCCACAATAAAGTCACCATACATTTCAAACTTATCTTTGGTGTCCAATGCAATTTGCAAATTACCTGTTCCACTTCCTCTTAAAAAACTTCCAGTTGATTTATCCAAAACCATTTCAACAACGGCATCTTTTGTGACATCAATATTGAAATTTAAGGACAACCCTTTTAGTTTTTCGGAAATATATTTTCTCCTAGTTTCTTCATTTTCTTTAGAATTGCTTTTATTTACAAAACGAATTAATTGAGAAGATTCAGCAGTTTTCACATCGCTTACAGGAATTGTAAGGTGTGTACCTCTTTTTGTTTTTCCAACAACGTTAATCACCAGCTTATCTGTTGGTCCAAATAAGTTGGCGTAGCCTTCTAAAAATCCAGTGCCGTAATACACGGAGTTTTCCTGCTCAACGGTATTTAATACCAATAAGTTTTTTGTATTTACGTTTAAATTCAATCGCCAAGTTTCAAAATTATTATGGTTGATTGTTCCTGTTAATTTTCCTCTTGTGTTAAATTTTTTATCCTTTAATTGAACATCCTCAAAGTTAAATGTTTGATTTTTCAAAGAAACAATGCTGGTTCCTTCAAAGTCATAATCCACATTTAAATAAGGTAAATACAATCCGGCTTGGTCTAAAAACAACTCGCCTTCCATGGTTGGATTGTTTAGCAAGCCTGTTAAATGAGCATTTCCATAGGCAAATCCCCTAATATTTGTAAACACATCTTGCCCCAAGGGCGAAAACGGAGCTAATTTAAATTCCTCAAATTCGAGCTGCATATCCAAGGTTGGATTTTTAGGTGTAAAATCGAGATCACCAACTGCCGAAAAACTTACGGTATTTTTATTCTTCAAGGTAACATTAACGCCATATTCCCTTATTGAATTTTTTCCCTCAACTGCCACTATTAAATCTCCAAGTTCGGAGCCATTGAGATTAAAATCATTGATTGAAAAGTTCGCTGTTGGCTTTATTTTTTTATTTAACTGTTTATAATTAAGGGAACCGTTCATAATACCTTTTAACGCTATATTGTCAATTTCAGGTGTAATTGTGGCCAAATTTACATTTTCAAATTTAAAAGTCAAATCTTTTGAAATGGTGTCGCGCACTTGTCCGAAAAACTCAATTTTTTGATCGTCTGAAATGATTAGAAATGGACTGAAGTCGAAAGTTTTTGTTTTATCATCATAAACCAATTTATTGTCAAAATTATCTTCAGGATTGATAATCCATTTGGTGTCTTTAAAAGTAAAATTCGATTTTTGAAGTCCGAAAACGGATTTATTTTCTTTATTAAAAGTGTGATAAAATGCCAGATCATAGTTCTCAGTATCTTTATCACCTCCCAAAAATTCGGTTCTAAAATACAAGGTGTCATTTAGCGTAATGTTCACCAATTGCAATTTGGCTATATTATAATTTTTGGTACTTATTTTAGCAACTGAAAGTTGTGTATTAAATAATGGGTTTTTGGTGTCTATTTGCAAATTCAGTGAATCAATGGTATTGTCAAATGCGATAATTTCTGGCGATTTAATATTTAGCCTAAACAAATTATCGTCAGAATTTAAATTTCCCACAATGAATGTATTTGCTGCAAGCGTTACTTCCGGATAAAAAACCTCCAAAATTTTGTTGTAAATTTTAAATTTAAAATCAAGTTCCTGACCTGCAGTAACCTCAAAAGGTTTGTAGTTTGAATAAATGCTTCCCAAGGAATTTTTCATCAGTTTCACCAATTCGGTAAACTTAAATTTCCCTTTAATATAACCATTCACAATTTCGGTAGAATTTACGGTAATTGTTCTTTCATCTCCTTCAAAAGCAGAGGTTATATTGAAATCTTTAAAGAAATAGCTATCTTTTTGGTTGATGTATAATGCATTTTTAAAATCTGCGGTTCCTGCCAAATCATTCAAAGAATTCCCAGAAACTTTTATCTCAATATCTCCTTTAACTTTTGAAATGCTGTCACGTTTAAAAAGATTCAATGTATTTAAATCCAAATAATCAATTTTAGTTTTAAAATCGAAGGTGTAGATTCTTTTCGAAAAATCAGCCAAACCAATAAAGTTCAGCTTAATATTATCATCATTCACCTCCATTTCACCATCAAAATGTTTGTTTTTTATGAAACCATTTATATCAACATTGGTATAAGTATAGCCTTTAAATTGTAGTTTGGAAATATGTCCTTTAATTGAAGTATTCATTTTTTCCAAGGTAAAGCCTTTTCCGTTAACATCGGCTTCAGAAGTAAGATCCCCCAATAGAGGATCATTTAAAATATTGCCCAATCCAAAATCAATTACTGCTACATGGCCAAAATAAGATGCGTTGTTTATATCGTCAATATTGGTCAGTTCCAAATCTGTAATCAGGGTGCCAATATCAGTTTTCATAATAACATCGGCATTGATTAAATCTTCTGTAATATAGGTGAATCCACTTACCGAAAATTTTCCTAATTTTTTAAATGATGATGGAAGTTGTTTTCCCAAAATATTAGGAAGTAAGTCTTTTAAATGGTCATAATCCGAAGACAATCTTGTTAAATTGGCCGCCAAAGAAAATCCTTCCTCTCGATTAAACACGTTTTGGAAATGCAGTGTTCCAATAATTTCAGCGCCTTGGTCGGTTTCCAACGCCAATTTATCTGTCTTAAAATCATTTAGATTTCCCGATATTTTTGTTGAAAAATGAAGCACATCATTTGAGCCCAGTTCACTATAAAACTTTCTTAAATCCACCAAAGACAAATCGGCATTCTTAACGTCGGCATTAAGAACCACTTTGTTGTTAAAATCGGAGAAATCTTCTCTACTATAGGAAAAATTGATGTCGGCAACCAGCGTAGATTTGTCTGTCAACAATTCGGCATTCAAAAAATTCATGGCTGTTTTTGAATAGGAAAAATTGGTCGACAAGCTTTGAACTTCTATATTATGATTTTCAATAAAATGAAGATTATGGATATCAGCATAAACATTTGGTCCATCTATTTTAAAGTTTTTGGCGCTTCCATTAATTTCTTTAAAAAACAGCGGTTTGCTATTTTCTATATTTTCATCAAATAACTCAACATATCCGTCGGTTAATTTTAACCTTGATGAGGTAAGCAAAAACCCAGAAGGTTTGGTAGGTGTGGTACCATCATCAAACTTATCTATAAACATGGTAAAGGCATCATACTTATCACCTTTATATGTTTTCATATTTAAGACAAACTTCTCTAGAGAAAATTGACCGAAATTTAATTTTCCGTTAATCAAATTCCGATAACTTAAAACAGATGTTGTTAAACTTTGAACATAAACCAAAGTATCTGAATGATGGTCTTTAATCAACACTTCATTCAATTCAACATTTCCCAAAAAAGACAAATCGACTCTTTTAACATTGATGTCAACATTAAAATCTTTTCTTAAAAAATCGGTAGCCGCTTTCCCCAAACGCGTTTGAACGGATGATAGAGATAGCAAGAAACTTACCAGTGCCAATAAAATCACTAGCACAAGCAGTATTTTTGCAACTATTTTTTTAAATCGTTTGATAAGCGTTAAATTTGCATTTTTTATGGCAATTTTCGTGCCTTTATATGTTACTGATGGTCAAAGATAAATCTATTTATATTCTAGGTATTGAATCTTCCTGCGATGATACCAGCGCTGCCGTAATTTGCAATGGCAAAGTACTAACAAATGTTGTTGCAAACCAAGAAATTCACACCAAATATGGAGGCGTTGTTCCCGAATTGGCTTCGCGTGCCCATCAACAAAATATTGTGCCCGTAATTCAACAGGCAATTCAACAGGCAAATATCGATAAAAAACAGTTAAGTGCCATCGCTTTTACACGCGGACCTGGCTTAATGGGGTCATTATTGGTTGGAAGTTCTTTTGCGAGGTCACTTTCACTGGCTTTAAACATTCCGTTAATTTCTGTAAATCATATGCAGGCTCACGTTTTAGCTCATTTTATTGATGATGAAAAGCAGGAAAAACCGCCTTTTCCATTTTTATGTTTAACCATAAGCGGCGGACATACCCAAATTGTGAAAATTACCAGCTATTTTGACATGGAAGTTATAGGCGAAACTTTGGATGATGCCGTTGGCGAAGCTTTTGACAAATCGGCTAAAATTTTGGGATTGCCTTATCCGGGAGGACCATTTGTAGATAAATACGCGAGACTTGGAAATCCGAATACTTTTGAGTTTTCCAAGCCAAAAATGGCCGATTTAAATTTTAGCTTCAGCGGATTAAAAACGGGGATTCTCTATTTTATTCAGAAAAAAGTTAAGGAAAATCCGAATTTTATAGAAGAAAACCTCAACGATATTTGTGCCTCCATTCAACGCACCATTGTTGAAATTTTGTTTGATAAACTTGAAAAAGCAGTTGAATTGACCGGAATAAAACATATAGCCATTGCCGGAGGTGTGAGCGCAAATTCAGAAATTAGAGAAACCTTAAAAGCTACTGAAGAAGAATTTGGATGGAAAACCTATATTCCAAAATTTGAATATACTACAGATAATGCCGGAATGATTGCCATTGTGGGGTATTTAAAATACTTGGAAAATGATTTTTCAAATCAAAATACCCGCACAACCGCACGATTGAAAGTGAACGAGAATTAATATCCTATCCCCAACCTTTTCCTTCCCGATAGATCGGAAGAAAGGGAACTTTATTAGGTTTAGAAATAAACTTTGAACTTTCAACTTTGAGCTTTCAGCTTTTTTCCGCCAAAGACCTTAAATCTTTTCCTGTTGGTTCTTCAAAAATTTCCAAATCAAAATAAGGAACAGAAGCTATCACATGGTCAAAAATATCGGCCATAATAGCTTCAAAATTCACCCAACGCTTGTCGCTGATAAAGCAATATATTTCCAAAGGAATTCCTTTAGAAGTTGGTTCCAATTGCCTAACCATTAAAGAAAGTTCTTTATTTACGGCAGAATTCTCATTTAAATAGCTATTCAAATATTTTCTGAAGACACCAAAGTTGGTTTGGTTTCTTCCGTTGATTAAAACCGATTTGTCAGCTCCAGCTTTTTCATTATACTTCAAAATTTCACGTTGTCTATGTTCAATATATTTTGTAACCGTTTGAATTTTTTTGTATTCCTCCACTTTTTCATCTGTTAAAAATTTAATGGAAGATTGTTTAATTAAAATGGCTCTTTTGATACGTCTTCCACCAGATTCCTCCATTCCTCGCCAGTTTTGAAAAGAATCTGAAATTAAGCTGTAGGTTGGGATAGTGGTATAAGTATTGTCCCAATTTTGAACAAGAACAGTTGCCAAATTAATGCCTGTCACATAACCATCGGCACCAAATTTGTTGTAGGTGATCCAATCACCAATTCTTACAATATCGTTAACAGAAACTTGAATTGAAGCGACAAAACCTAATATGGTGTCTTTAAAAATTAATAAGATTACTGCGGAAGCTGCCCCAAGAGTGGCAAAGCTCATAATATCTTTTCCTGTTAATTGATACACAATAAAAATTGCGGCAATCCCCCAAAAAAAAAGCATCATTACCTGCATATAACTCTCCAAAGGTTTGTCTCTGTATCTATCTTTGGTGCGCAAATATTTTTGGGTCGATCTCAAAAAACTTCGAAGAATTTTAACAACCAATACAACGCCATAAACATTTATGGCAATACTAAAAACATTAAGCAACGTTGGGAATTCACCAACAACATAAGGAACGCTGTATTTTAAGACATAAATAGGAATTATATGCGCAATATATCTTGGAAAATTACTTTGTGCCAAAAAATCATCAAAAGCAGTTTTTGTTTGGAGGGAAAATACTTTAAAGGATGTAATAATTACTTTTCGTAAGATTCTATCGAGAAATAATGCCGCCAAGCCAATAATAATACTGGTTGCAACCAAATTTATGGAATCTGCCCAAAAAGGAATCATTCCTTTTTCAACTAAATAATTTTCAATAATATTGGTATAATTTGATATTTCGAAATCCTTTAACATTTCCTAAAGCTTTAAATGTTTTTTATCAATATAAATAGCGCCAAATGGAATTAATGAAGCAAACATCACAATTCCAAAAGTTTTTATACTCCATTTTAACTCGTAAAAAACCATGATGGCTAAAACAACAAACAGCAAAAATAAGATTCCGTGCACCATTCCAACAACCCGCACCATTTGCGGCAAGTTCCAAATATATTTTAAGGGCATGGCCATAAATAATAATATTAAGAGAGAAAAACCTTCAATAAGTGTAATAATTCTAAATGCTTTAATCATTGTTTTTTCGATTTTTTAGTTAAATGCAAAGTTAAAATTTTTAAGCTTATATGTAGCATTTATTCGTGTCTTTAAACTTTCTGATTAATAAGCTTTCAATAAATTCACACCTTTTAAACTAACTTATTTATTTAAAAATTTAAATAATTAACGCAATGTTACTAAAGATGCATCATTAATACCTAAAATTAATTCTAACCATTCTAAATAGGAGTCAACACACTTATCTTAAAGTAATTACCCATTTTCACAAAGTAACTTAAGTCAAATAATTTGTGTTTTATGTAATTAAATTTACATACTGATTAAAACAATAAATAAAACAAAAACATTATGAAATCTTTAAATTTATTAGCCGCAATATTTATTTTCGCGACAGCTTTTACAAGTTGTACTTTTGATGATGAAACTATTGATCCTGCTGTAGAAGCATACAACCAGGCAGACGTAGCCAATGGGGGAATTATGTATGACCAATTTTGGGCAGCCGAATCTGATTTTGACCAAGCCAATCCTGTAAAATAAACTGTTAATGCAAAAGCGAATTTTTTCCATTGCAAACAATGTCACGGATGGGATGGATTAAGAAGAGAAGGATCTTATATTAACAGATCACCAAACACAAACCGTCCAAATATTGCGTCTGGCAATATTTATGAATGGATCAATCTAAAAGTGCGGAAGAAATATTTAATGATATAAGCGAAACAGTAAAAAGAAAATCAATTACTTCTGATTTATCAACTTATAATCCCGCAAACAATAGCGTAGAAAGAGAGAGAGAGAGAGAGAGAGAGATAGAGAGAGAGACAAAATGCCAAACCTTACTGAACTTTTAACAAAGTATCAAATTTGGGATCTTGTTAAATTTATGAAAGAAGGTATGATGAATGTTTCTGAATTATATAATACTACCCACAAAGGAACTTACCCAACAGGCTCAATGGCAATTTAAAACGTTGGTAAAGATGGAGACGCTGTAAAAGGTAAAAGCTATTACAATAGTAATTGCGCTTCTCGTCATGATGCCAAAGGGGATGCTTTTAAAATTGAAAACATGACTTTTGGTCAATTTACAAGAAAAAAGCAGTTAGTTTAAATTGGCTGCTTTTTCGCCTAACTTCCTCACTATTTAACTCTTAATACCCAACATTTATAAAATTTTCTCATCCTTAGGAAAGTATCGGATTTTCAACATCTTTGGTTAAATCAAAAAAAACCGTAAATACCCTATCGGAACCCAATCGTCTTAGATTATAAGTATAGGTTTTGCTGTCAACGGTAATCTGCTAAGCATTTGAAAATGCTGCAGGAAGTACATCAACAGTTTCTTCATCAGCCGGAAATACTTGCATATTGGGCATTCCATAATTTGTTGAAGTACCGCCATACATGGTTACTTTATCATTACTGCCATCTTCATGTCGGTGATCAAATTTTAGTTCAATATTGCCATTTTTGTATTTTAAAATCCAGGTTCTTGATCGATTGTCTCTAACCTTAAAAGGAATTAAATTTGCTAAAATACATTATTGAGTAAAAAATAAGCTCTTGAAAAATTTAGATAAAACGCCTATTATTTAATTATTGTTCGTACATTTGCGAATAATAATTATTCTTATGAAAACTCTTTCAAAATCGGATTATTTTACCACAGAACAAGAACAAACGGCCAGGTTTGCAAAAGCTTTGGGACATCCTGTCAGAATTGCTATTTTACAATTGCTCAATTCACAGGCTTGCTGTTTTCACGGCGATATGGCCGAAGTGCTTCCCATCGCAAAATCTACACTTTCACAGCACTTAAACGAACTTAAAGATGCTGGCTTAATTAAGGGAACAATTACGCTCCCTACAGTTAAATACTGCGTCAATAAAGAAAACTGGGAGCTTGCCAAACAGTTATTAAACGCAGTCTTGAAATAATTTTAATGAATTAATAATTATATAAACAGCTTTAAAATAAAAAAATGTTTGATTGGATACAACATTTAGCAGACTGGCTTATTTATTCCGTTTTTAATATTGATGCCAAAACCCATTTGGGCATTGCCCTCAACTTCTTTATTTATGATACCTTAAAAATTTTAATCCTTTTATTTGTTATTGTTTTTTTGATGGGCATTGTAAACACCTATTTCCCCATTGAAAAATTAAAAAACTACTTGAACCGTAAAAAACTTTATGGGCTAGAATACTTTTTCGCTTCAATATTTGGGGCGATTACACCATTTTGCTCCTGCTCTTCTGTTCCATTGTTCATTGGTTTTGTACAAGGCGGAATACCTTTGGGGGTTACCTTTGCCTTTCTGATTACTTCCCCTTTGGTAAATGAAGTTGCCATCGCCATGTTCTTGGGAATGTTTGGATTAAAAGCCACATTAATTTATGCTGGTTCTGGCATTTTGCTAGGAACTATCGGTGGCTGGTTATTGGGTAAATTTAATTTGGAACCACTTTTAACGGATTGGGTGAAACAGATTATGGCCAACACACAAACTTCCTATTCGGAATTTGAAGAAGAAAAAAGAACCTTTAAACAACGACTTCCTGAAATCACCAAAAGTGCCTGGGATATTGTAAGAGGTGTTGTGGTTTTTGTACTAATAGGTATTGCCATTGGTGCAGCGATGCACGGCTATGTGCCCGAAAATTTCTTTGCAACATACTTGGGAAGCAACGCTTGGTGGACTGTTCCAATGGCGGTTATTTTGGCCGTTCCTATGTACGCTAATGCGGCAGGAATTGTGCCTGTAATTCAGGTGTTTGTGGCAAAAGGCGTTCCTATTGGCACTGCCATCGCCTTTATGATGGCTACGGTTGGGCTATCTATACCAGAAGCCACCTTATTGAAAAAAGTAATGACATGGAAGTTAATTGCCATTTTCTTTTTTGTAGTAACGGTATTTATCATCCTTTCTGGCTATTTATTTAATATTTTATTATGAAAAATTTTTGGGATGAACGCTACTGTAATCAGGAATATATTTACGGAAAAACACCGAATATATTTTTTGCCGAACAGTTAAAAACATTAATACCTGGTGAAATTCTTTTACCTTGTGAAGGTGAAGGGCGAAATGCCGTTTTTGCAGCTATAAAAGGATGGAAAGTTAGGGCTTTTGACACTAGTGAAGCAGGAAAAATAAAGGCTGATAAATTGGCATTAGAAAACAATGTTAATATCGATTATCTAATTGATGATGCCGTAACAGTACAATATCCACCAAACAGTTTTAATACAATTGCTTTCATTTATACCCACTTTGCTCCTGCCATCAGAAAAAAAATTCATCAAAAAGCAATTACTTGGCTGAAGCCCGGAGGTAAAATTTTATTGGAAGTATTTAATCCGAAGCAACTGCAAAACAACTCGGGCGGTCCAAAAGACATAGCAATGCTATACACTGAAGAAATGTTACGTGATGATTTTGAAGGACTTACAATTGATCTTTTAGAACCAAGCACCATCGAATTAAATGAAGGTAAACACCATACAGGAAAAGCCGATATTATTCAATTTGTGGCAACAAAAAATTGAGATGAACAAAAAACAATTTCATTTTTTTGGGTTATTTAAAAATACTTTTTTGGTAAATTCAATTTTTTAAGCTTCTTAATCTTGATTTTTTACTATTTTAAACGCCTTCTAAATTCTTTTCTTAACGCATTTCAATTTAAATAAAAAATCCTTAAATTGTTAAACATAATAATCAACCGCATTTAATGATGGTAGCACTTTAAATAAATGGAAAAAACCATAAATTGATGTTGTTCCCAAAATGCCATAACTCATAGCTATTTGAAGATTTAATGGCATCTTAAAATCGGATTTGGTTATGAAATTAGCGTATAAAACTCACATAAACAATTATTAAAAATTCCAATTTTAAAGCTTCATATAGCTAATTACGATAGGGCTTAAAATAAATTTATCAGTTATGAATGAAATTATAGAAAAACAACAACTATTTTTCAATAGCAATGCAACTAAAAGTATTGAATTTAGAATTCTACAACTAAAAAAATTAAAAAAAATATTAAAGGCGAATGAAGAAATCATGAATGTAGCCATTTATGAAGATTTCAAAAGGTCTTCTTTCGAAAACTACACTGCAGAACAGGGCCTAATTATTGATGAAATTGATACAGCTTGTAAAAATCTAAAAAAATGGGCGAAACCAAAAAAGGTTAAAACCAACTTGGTAAATATGCCTGCCAAAAGCTATATAATTGCTGAACCACTTGGAACAACACTAGTTATCGGGGCTTGGAATTATCCATACCTTCTTTCATTAGCACCGATGATTGCCGCTATTGCTGCAGGAAATACTGTTGTTGTAAAACCAAGTGAAATTCCGGTAAACACAAGTAAAGTTATTGCCAAGCTAATTAATGAAAACTTCAATCTTGAATTTTTAAAAGTAATTGAAGGAGGAATTACAGAAACTACCCAATTGCTCAACCAAAAGTTTGATAAAATATTTTTTACTGGAAGCTCTGCCGTTGGAAAAATAGTGTACCAAGCAGCTGCAAAAAACCTCACGCCGGTTACCTTAGAACTTGGTGGAAAAAGTCCGGCGATTTTTACGGAAAACTGCAATATAAAAATAGGCGTTAAACGCATGATATGGGCAAAGTTTTTTAATGCAGGACAAACCTGCATCGCGCCCGATTATGTTTTTGTCCATGAATCCCAAAAAGAAGAATTCCTGAAATTGGCCGTTTCTGAAATAAAAAATGCCCAGTATTCTTTTGAAAATGATAATTACGTTCAAATTATCAACAGCAAAAACACCCAAAGAATCATTGATTTGTTAGATCCCACTAAAATTTATTATGGCGGTAATTATGATTTAGAAAAAAGATATATTGAGCCAACTTTAATGACAAATGTAACTTTTCAGGATGCTGTGATGCAAGAAGAAATATTTGGCCCTATTTTACCAGTGATAACTTATCATAATTTAGAGGAAATTATATTAAAAATAAAATCACTTCCCAAACCACTTGCCTGTTATTTGTTTACAAACGACAGCAAGATAAAAAACAAAATCTTAAATGATATTTCGTTTGGCGGTGGCGCTATAAATGATGCTATAATGCATTTTTCAAACGGTAATCTGCCTTTTGGAGGTGTCGGCAATAGCGGCACAGGATCCTACCATGGTTTGTATGGATTCAATACATTTTCACACTTTAAAAGTATTTTGGAAAAATCTACACTTTTTGAGCCCAATTTAAAATATTCACCCTACACTAAAAGTAAATTAAAAATGATTAAAAGAGTTATGTGATAAAAACAAGCCAGATTTGAGAATAATTTGCAAAACTGTTCCATCGTTTAATTCACTTTCAAAATACCAAAATTTAATTAAGCTAACAACTTTAACTTTTCATATTGGGTTTAGTATTTAGTTAATAAGAAAAAAAACAAAGACATTAAGTTAAAAATTCTTAAATTGTACTTCTATAACTAACTGCTAATTAAATTTTAATATGATTACACTTCAAATTAATGGAGAAAAACACAATATTGATGTTGCTCCCGAAATGCCTTTGCTTTGGGCAATTAGAGATATTGTAGGACTTACAGGCACAAAATACGGCTGCGGAATTGGGGTATGTGGTTCTTGTAAAGTATTGCTAGACAATTCACCTGTACAATCGTGCATGATTCCCGTTTCGGCAGCAGAAGGCAAAAATATTGTGACTATTGAAGGTGTTTCAAAAAATTTACAACTACTGCAAGCATCTTGGCTGGCGCTAAATGTTCCCCAATGTGGATTTTGCCAGCCTGGTCAATTGATAGCAGCAACTGCATTACTCGACAAGTACAATAACCCAACTGATGATGAAATTAATGAGGCTATGATTGGCAATATATGCCGTTGTGGCACTTACCAACGCATAAAAAACGCCATACACCGAACTGTTGAACTTAAAAAACAAGGCTCGTTATGAATCCAATAAGAAATATAAGTCGTAGAACTTTTGTAAAAAGTGTTGGTTTGGCTTCAGGAGGATTAATTTTAGCCTGTAATACTTCAGTTTTTTCTGATAAAGAAACAGTAGATCCTAAAGATTTAGCGAATTTCAACCCAAATTTATTTGTTCAGTTAAATGCTGACGGAAGCTTAATTTTAATCGCTTCCCGTTCCGAAATGGGAAATGGTGTGAGAACTTCCTTAACCTCCGTTATTGCTGATGAAATGGATGCAGACTGGACCAAAGTTACCGTGCAACAAGCGGTGGGCGATGCTAAATATGGCGACCAAAATACCGATGGTTCAAGAAGTGTCCGCTATTTATATGAACCCATGCGAAAAATGGGCGCGATGGCAAGAGCCATGCTAATTACGGCTGCAGCGCAATCTTGGAAAGTTCCTGTTGCAGAATGTACCGCCGAAAACCATTATGTATTGCATAAAAGCGGTAAAAAAATTGCCTATGGCGATTTGGTTGAATTAGCTAAAAATTTGGAAGTTCCAACCGAACTCACCTATAAAAATCCGAAAGATTTCATGTATATCGGCAAAAAATTAAGATGTGTTGATGTTGAAGAATATGCAAACGGAAGTGCCGTTTTTGGACTGGACAAGCGCTTGCCAAATATGAAATTTGCGGCCATGCAACGCTGCCCAGTAACCTTCGGAACCGTGAAATCTTTTGATAAAACGGCTGCCCTAAAAATTCCGGGAGTTTTCGATGTAATTGAAATTCCCCGAATTGAAAAACCTTTTGGAACGCTTGGCGGCATCGCTGTGATTGCCTCAAATACTTGGGCAGCTTTTAAAGGAAAAGAAGCCATGAAAATCGAATGGAATTACGGAGATAATGTGGTGTACGATTCAGAAAAGTATATGAAACAAATTACCGAAAATGTCCACAAACAAGGAAAAGTTGCAAAAGATATCGGCAATGTAAATAAAGCATTTAAAAATGCCCATAAAATTGTGGAAAGCACTTATCAATTGCCACATTTGTCCCAGTCACCTATGGAAGTTCCAAATGCAGTGGCTTGGGTTCAGGGAGATTCCTGCGAAGTATGGGCGCCAACCCAAGACCCACAATCTGCCAGAAAAGAAGTTGTTGACTTTTTAGGAACTACGGAAGAAAAAGTCACCATCAATGTGACATTTTTAGGCGGTGGATTCGGGCGGAAATCAAAACCCGATTATGTGGTTGAAGCTGTTGCGATTTCAAAAGCGATGAATATGCCCATCCAGGTTGTTTGGACCAGAGAAGACGACATCAAACATGGCTATTACCACACCGTAAGTGCTCAATATTTAAAAGCGTCACTTGATAAGCAAGGCAATGTAACAGGCTGGCTGAATCGTTTTGCGCTTCCTTCAATTGCTTCAACATTTTCTCCGGGAGTCGATTATCCGGCAGGATTTGAAATTTCTAGCGCTGCAAATGTGCCGTTTGATATAAAAAATATGAAAATTGAAGTCGGAAAATCGCCTGCTCACGTGCGAATTGGCTGGTTGCGTTCGGTAATTAACATTCCGCACGGATTTTCACAAAATGTTTTTGCTGATGAATTGGCTGTTGCTGCGGGCAAAGATTCGCTTGAATTTCGGTTGAATTTAATTGGAGAAGATCGCATTGAAGAAACCGAAGATCCTATAAAATACAATACGGCACGCTTGAAAAACGTATTGAAATTGGCTGCCAAAAATGCGAATTGGGGCAAGCCGCTTCCCGAAGGTCACGCCTATGGCTTGTCGGTTCATTACAGTTTTTACTCTTATGTAGCGTCTGTAGTTGAAATTTCAATGATTGATAATAAAGTTAAAGTTCATAATGTTTATACGGTTATAGATTGTGGAACTGTGGTAAATCGCGATACGGTAAAAGCACAAATGGAAGGTGCTGCTATTTTTGGAATGTCCTTGGCATTTTACGGAAAAATTACGGCAAAAAATGGCGCCATTGAGCAAAGTAATTATAGCGATTATAAAATGATTCGCATGAATGAAATTCCAAAAGTTCACGTAGAAATTGTTGAAAGCACCGAAAATCCAACCGGAGTTGGGGAACCTGGTGTTCCCGTGATTGCACCAGCAATTGTAAATGCTATTTTTAAATTAACCGGAAAAAGAGTTTACAATTTGCCATTGTCAGATTACGGATTGGTATAAGCCCTTTGCCCCTAAAGTGGAAATTATTCTAGAAATTTGTATGATAAAAATAAACAATTCAACGATTAAACAAATAAACGCTTTAACAACTAAATGAATAATTGGATTGAATTATTGCAGGAGTTTAAACGAAAAAAGCAGCCTGTGGCGTTGGTTACGGTGACAAAAATTTTAGGGTCTGCTCCTTGTAAAGTAGCTTCAAAAATGATTGTCACCAAACAAAAAGAAATCTACGGAACTATTGGTGGCGGAAAATTGGAATTTCAGGTGATGGATGAAGCCGTTGTTGCCATTCAAGAAAATAAAATAAAGGAATTGTCTTTTACTTTAGGTCCAGAATTTGAGCAATGCTGTGGTGGAAAAGTGGAATTAATTATTGAACCTATGAACCAATCTCCCGAATTATATCTTTTTGGCGCTGGACACATTGGTATTGAATTGTGTCATATCTTAAAAAACACACCGTTCAATATTACCTTGTTGGATGTCCGTGAAAACTGGAAAAACACTATTGAAATAGACAAATCCGTTTCTTATAGCGATATTGATTTTGATTTTTACAAACAATTTGTCAACTGGGGACCAAATTGTTATGTTGCAATTATGACGCACGACCATAAATTGGATTATGAAATAACCGCACTGGCTTTGCACTCCGAAACAAAATATATTGGATTGATTGGCAGTAAAACCAAAAAAAACAAATTCAATAATTTATTGAAAAAGGAACTCAATTTTGAACCGGGAATTTCTCCCGTTCACTGCCCGATTGGTTTGGATATTGGAGGTTATACCCCAAAAGAAATTGCCATCAGCATAGCATCGGAATTACTGAAAGAATATTATGGAAAATGAGCCAGTTTTTGTATTGCTCGCAGGCGGAAAGTCGGAAAGAATGGGTGTTGCAAAAGGTTTGCTCAAATACAAACATACTTTTTGGATTTTAGAACAACTTAACCGCATTGCAAAAACAAGTGTTAAAATGGTTTATATCGGACTGGGTTATAATTCACAGCACTATTTTGATGCAATTCCCTGGTTTAAAGACTCAATATTCAATGGTGCAGAGTATCAGGGATTAATAGTGAAAATCTTTATAAATCCGGCTCCTGAATTTGGTTCTTTTTCAACATTTCAGACGGTTTTGAAAAATATAAATTCTGGTTGTGATGTGCTTGTATGTCCAATCGATGTTCCCCTTTTAAATTCAGAAGCGCTAAACAACATCATTAAAACAAAAAACAACATTGTAATGCCGAATTTTGAAGGTAAAAACGGTCACCCCATAAAAATGAATGCCGTTTTTTGGCAAAAACTACTGTTTTTAAATGTTTCTGATGAAAATTATCGTTTGGATTTGCAGATTAAAAAAACAAATCTGGAAGAAATTTCAATAATTAAGGTGAACGATGCTTCCGTCATAAAAAATTTAAATACTAAAGCAACCTGGCGTTCATTTTTGAATGAAGAAAAAAATAATTAAGTTATTTAAAACAACAACTTAATATTTCCGTAGGTGTTTTCTAAGGCTAACTTGACTTCTGCCACATTTTTAAAAACAACTTTTTCAATTCCTTCTTCCACTTGAGGCGTTAATTCACCTACAAAATCTGTGTGCATCAAAAACCAATAAGTCATTTTTAAAATGGTTTTGCCTTTTTCTTGATAAATATGATATGTGGTTTCCAAAGGTTCTACAATTTGAAGATTTGTGATGCCACACTCTTCTTCAACTTCCCGAACTGCACAATCAGAAATAGATTCCCTTTTTTCCAATTTTCCTTTAGGTAAATCCCATTTGTTAAATCGATAAATAAAAAGTACTTCATTATTAGCATTTATAACCTTCCCTCCTGCCGCTTTTTGAATTTTAAAATTTGATTGAAATTGATGCCAGCATCCTTCTAAATTTTTACAAAATAATGAGAGGTCTTTTAACTCATTCTGAAACATTTGAGAAACAATTTCATCAACCTGAACGCTTTCAAAGTTAACCAAGTTAAAATTTATTACTTCTTTCTTATCATCTGTCAAAATAATTGGACAGTCATTCACAAAAACTTTATACATTTGCGTTATGATTTTGAACAAAGATACTGCAAAAAAAACAGCTGCACTTTTGTTGCAAATAAAAGCAATTAAATTACAGCCCAACGACCCGTTTACTTGGGCTTCAGGATGGAAATCACCTATCTATTGCGACAATAGAACCACCCTTTCTTTTCCTGAAATACGGACTTACCTTAAAGAAAATATAGCCAAAATTATTGACCAAGAATATGGCAAACCCGATGTTATTGCGGGAGTTGCCACTGGCGCTATCGCCATCGGAATGTTAGTGGCTCAGGAGTTAAATATTCCATTCATTTATGTAAGACCAGAACCAAAAAGCCACGGAAGAAAAAACCAGGTTGAAGGATATTTGGAAAAAAATAAAAATGTAGTGGTTATTGAAGACCTTATCAGCACCGGAAAAAGCAGTTTAAATGCTGTAAAAGCGTTGCAGGCTGAAGGCGCAAACGTAAAAGGAATGGTAGCCATTTTTTCTTATGGATTTGATATTGCCGAAGAAAATTTTAAAGAAGCCAATGTTAAATTGCATACGTTAAGCAATTATGATTATTTGTTGGAACAATCTCTCGACAATAGTTACATTACAGAAAAAGAGTTAAAAACACTTAGAGAATGGAGAGAAAATCCGAGCGAGTGGAAACAATAAATTAGAAATTATGAACTTAGAAAGTAAAAAATCCGTTGTAAATAAATCTCAAAAAGAGTTATTTGAGTTTTTAACAAACCTGCAAAATTTCGAACAATTAATGCCGGCAAACATTGACAAATTTGAAGTTGACGGAGAATCGTTTCTTTTCAGCTTAAAAGGAATGCCCGAAATTAGGCTTGTGATTAAGGAAAAAAAAGAGTTTGACAAAGTGGTATTGAGCGCCGCAAGCAGCAAATTAAATTTTTCTTTAACCTCACTAATTCAACCTGTTTCGGAAAACAGTAGTGAGCTACAATTATTATTTGATGGTGATTTTAACCCGATGATGGCGATGATGGTAAAAAGTCCGCTTCAAAAATTTATTGACACCTTGTCCGAAAATTCAGGAAAACTATAAATTTAAAAAATTTAGTTATTACGACTCGCAAATTTGATTTCCTTCAAATCAAATTTGCGGGTTTTTTCATTTTCCAATGCTATTACCAATTTGCCATCTTCAAAAACATCTATAATTTTTCCAAGAAAAATAGTGCCTTTATTATCTTCAAACATCGTGGGTTTTTGAAACTTATAGAGCGATTTTAAATATAATTCTTTTAAATTTTGAAACTCTCTCTGCTCAATATAACCTACAAAATTTTGAATTGAAGCAATAATGTCTTCTAACAATAAATCCTTTTCAAAAGATTTACCCGCTAGCTTTTTTAAGGAAGTAATATTTCCAATAGTCGCAGGAAACTGTTCTTGATTCACATTAAGTCCAATGCCAATTACTGTTTGCTTAATTAAATTTCCGCTAATAATGTTTTCAATTAAAATTCCAGCAAGTTTGTCTTTATCTGCCAAAATGTCGTTAGGCCATTTAACAAATAAAGGCGATGAAATATGACTGCGAACAGCAGCCAACAATCCTAAAGAAACCGCCATGCTTAAATAAAACTGATGTTCAATATCAAACGTATTAAATTTAATTAACATACTGAATGTGAGGTTTTTGCCAACTTCAGAGTGCCAAGTAGCGCCCATTTGCCCCCTGCCGGCAGATTGAAAATCAGCAGTCACAACCGTATAACTTTCAGTATCCTTTTCAACAGCAAGCTTCTTCAAGTATAAATTTGTAGATTCAATGGCATTAAGTTTGATAATATTCATTGTAGTATAGATTATTTTAGCAAAGGTACTTTACACACATTATGTTGTAAAAAAATAATAACTTTGCACAAAACTAAAAAAAAATTAATGGCAAAAAAAAATAATAACGCAGACGACTTAATTGTAGCAATTTTAAAGGCAATAGATGATGTTAAGGGCGTAAACGTTCAAATTTTAGATTTGAGGGAAATTGATAATACCGTTTGTGATTATTTTATTACCTGCACAGGAACTTCAAACACTCACGTAAATGCTATTTCTGGCATTATACAAAAACAAGTGAGCAAAACAACAAAAGAAAAACCTTGGCATGTTGAAGGTGAAGGCAATGCAGAATGGATTTTATTGGATTACGTAAATATTGTGGTACATGTATTTCAAAAACATATAAGAGAATATTACGACATTGAAAGATTATGGGGTGATGCAAAAATCACCAAAATTGCTACTACAAATTAAATTTTACAAATAATTTAAAAAAGATAATGACTCAAAAAACTAAAAATACGCCAAATAACAAAGGCATAAAACCTCCTAAATTTAATTTTTATTGGATTTATGGCGGTATTTTCGTTCTATTTCTTGTATATCAATTTTTTAGCGCTGGAGATTTATCTTCCAAAAATTTGAGCCAAAATGAATTTAAAACAATTTTGGTTGACAACGATATTTCTAGAATTGAAATTGTAAATAAAAATATTGCCAATATTTATATTAAAAAAGAAGCGCAAGACAAGGAAAAACACAAAAAAAATAAAATTTCCATGTACGCTGGCGATGCGCCAATGTATTCGTATTCCTTTGGTGATTTACAAAATTTCGAAAAAGAATTAGGTGCGGAAAAGGAAGCAAAACAGTTGGATTTTGATGTTAAAAATGTTGAAAGAACCAATTTTTTTGAACAAATATTAATGTACTTACCTTTTATATTTTTAATTGGTTTGTGGATTTATTTTATGCGAAGAATGTCGGGCGGTAGCGCTGGAGGCGGTGGTGGACAAATATTTAGCATCGGGAAATCCAAAGCAAAATTATTTGATCAGGATCAGAAAGTAAAAACTTCCTTTAAAGATGTAGCCGGATTAGAAGGTGCAAAAGAAGAAATTCAGGAAATTGTGGACTTCTTAAAAAGTCCAGACAAATATACTTCACTTGGTGGAAAAATTCCGAAAGGAGCCTTATTGGTTGGCCCTCCGGGAACAGGTAAAACATTATTAGCAAAAGCAGTTGCGGGTGAAGCAGGTGTACCGTTTTTTTCACTATCAGGTTCAGATTTTGTTGAAATGTTTGTAGGAGTTGGTGCTTCCAGAGTTCGGGATTTATTTAAACAGGCACAACAAAAAGCACCATCTATTATTTTTATTGATGAAATTGATGCAGTTGGAAGATCGCGTGGAAAAAATAATGTTACAGGTGGAAATGATGAAAGAGAAAATACATTAAACCAATTACTGACTGAAATGGACGGTTTTGGAACCGATACCAATGTTATTGTAATTGCGGCGACCAACCGTGCAGATGTATTGGACAAAGCGTTACTGAGAGCCGGCCGATTTGACCGTCAGATTTATGTGGACTTGCCAAATTTAACAGAGCGTGAAGCTATTTTCAAGGTTCATATAAAACCGTTAAAACTTCATAAAGATGTTGATATTAATTTTTTATCACAACAAACGCCTGGTTTTTCGGGAGCTGATATTGCAAATTTATGTAATGAAGCTGCATTAATTGCGGCTAGAAAAAGCAAAAAAGCGGTACATCATCAAGATTTCTTAGATGCTGTTGATAGGATTGTTGGCGGACTTGAGAAAAAAAACAAACTAATTTCACCTAGAGAAAAGAAAACAATCGCTTTTCATGAAGCTGGTCATGCAACTGCCAGTTGGATGTTAGAACATGCTGCACCATTGGTAAAAGTGACCATTGTACCAAGAGGACAATCCTTGGGTGCTGCCTGGTATTTACCAGAAGAACGTCAAATTGTGCAAACAGAACAGATGTTGGATGAAATGTGTGCAACTCTTGCAGGAAGAGCAGCTGAAAAAATAATCTTTGACAGAATATCGACTGGTGCCTTAAACGATCTTGAAAAAGTAACTAGACAGGCAAGAGCAATGGTAACTGTTTATGGTTTAAACGACAAAATTGGTAATATTACATATTATGATTCTTCTGGGCAATCCGATTACAACTTCACCAAACCTTATAGTGAAGATACGGCCCAAATTATTGATAAAGAAATTTCGATATTAATTGAAGAACAATACCAAAGAGCCATTAAAATATTGAGTGACAATAAAGATAAGTTAACTACTTTGGCTGAATTGTTATTGGAAAAAGAAGTAATCTTCAAAAAAGATTTAGAAGTTATTTTTGGGAAAAGACTTTTTGAAAATGAGTTTGCACAATTGGTAACTGAAGATGTAACTGATGAAAGTCCTCAAGAAACAAATATTGAAAATTCAATAGAAACACAAGAGTAAATTGCCAACTTTTTTATATTTTTGGAATTATTCAATTTAATAATGAGTTTTTTCAAAAAATTATTTAATATCCCTGAGCCAAAAGAGACTGAAGAGGAATCTTTAGCACATCTAGACTTGCCAATTGATCAGATTTTTGTTAAAAATTTCATCAAAAATAATGGCAAGTTTTTGTATTGCACCACTTTAGTAGAAGTTACACAGAATATAGCTAAAATAATTGAAGAGAATTCTTGGAAAACCATAAGTTGTAATGATAACGATTTACTTAAACTTTTAAAAGCAATTAAAATTGAAACTACAGAAAAATTCAATAGCAAATTGCCTTTTTTTCTAAGTTGTGAACATCTAATTGCTGAAAATGGCAGTATTTTATTTTCTTCAAATCAACTTAAAGAGCATAAAATTTCTGAATTGTCTGAAAACTTTATTGTTTATGCAACAACCAGTCAATTAGTAAATACAAAAGGAGAAAGCCTAACAGGGATTAAATCGCGCTATCAGGGAAATATTCCCAGCAATATCAGCGCAATAAACAATTTTAATATAGAAGCCATAAAAGAAGATTTTATGAGTTACGGCAACACAAATTCAAAAAACTTATATTTGCTATTGTTTGAAGACCTATAAATTATGAAATTAATTGTAAAACGTACATTATCAGGCCTTATTTTTGTTAGTGTTTTAATATTCTCTATTCTATTCAGTAAAATATCATTCATCTTAATTTTTTTTATTTCCATGCTGTTTTGCTTGTATGAATTTAAAAAAATGATTCAGTTAAAAAGTGTATTTCCCTATATTATTGGAACGCTACTTTTTATTTTTGGAAACATATTAAACGTGGAAGATGTACCTGCAAGAGTTATATTTGAATATGTGGGTGTCATGCTTTTTTTAACTATTTTCATCACTTTTGCTTCAATTCTGTTTGCAAAAAAGGAAGAAGTTGTAAGCCATTTGGGTAAAATTTATCTCACCATCATCTATATCGTTGTTCCATTTACTTTAATTGTGCAAATACCCTTTTTAAACGCTACATTTAATTATGTAAATACCACAATTTTAGGCGTTTTTATTTTAATTTGGACCAGTGATACGTTTGCTTTTTTGGTTGGGAAAAATTTTGGAAAAAACAAATTATTGGAACGCATTTCACCCAATAAAACAATAGAAGGTTTTGTTGGCGGTATGGTTTTTACTTTTTTAGCGAGTTTTGTTTTAGCAAATCAATTTACGTCTCTTACCCAAAAACAGTGGCTTGTTATTGCGGGTATTGTTAGTATCTTTGGTGTATTGGGCGATTTAATTGAATCAATGTTCAAAAGACAGGCAGGCGTAAAAGACAGCAGTAATTTAATTCCAGGTCACGGTGGGTTTTTAGACAGGTTTGACAGTGTTATTTTTGCTGCACCATTTATTTTTATTTACTTACAATTAGCTAGTTAATTATGTTTCATAAAGAAGGTTTTAAAATAATAATCATTGCCACCTTTATTATAGGTGTAGGCATCTTGGCAATTGACAAGCTGGTTGTATTAATTTGGTTAAACAAACTATTGTCGTTGATATTGTTGGGTTTTTATGCATTGATTTTACAATTTTTCAGAAATCCGAAAAGACAAACAATCATAAGTGATGCCCATATAATTGCACCTGTTGATGGCAAAGTGGTTGTTATTGAAGAAGTTTTGGAAAAAGAATATTTTAAGGAAAAAAGACTGCAGGTTTCCATATTTATGTCGCCAATAAACGTTCATGTAACAAGATATCCGATTGGTGGAGAAATTGTATTCAGTAAATATCATCCAGGAAAATATTTAGTGGCCTGGCATCCAAAAGCCTCTGAAGACAATGAAAGAACCACCGTTGTTATCTCCAATAATTTTGCGGGTGAAGTATTGTATCGCCAAGTAGCAGGTGCATTGGCTAAGCGCATTGTAAACTATGCAAAACCACAAATGCAAGTAATCCAAGGAAGTGATTCCGGTTTTATAAAATTTGGCTCTAGAGTTGATGTTTTTTTACCATTAAATGCGGTAATCAAGGTGAATTTGAATGATCGCGTTAAAGGCGGGGAACAAATCATTGCAACACTCTAAATTTTTTAAGACGATAATTATGGCAAAAAAATTAGACATCGCTTTTAAAGAAGCATACAGAATTTCATCAACTACAACCATAAAACTTCCTCCTGATGTGATGCTGCAATTATATGCCTATTATAAGCAGGCAACAAAAGGGCGTAATTATCAACAACCTTCAGGTGATGTTGAATTAAGAAACGCTTTTAAATTAAACGCGTGGTTTCAGCTTAGTCAAATTAGCGAGGATGATGCAAAAAAAGAATATATTAAACTTGTAAATAAATATTTAATAAACTACTAACTATTATGAAAAAAATTTATGTATTCCCGTTATTCCTTTTAACAATAATACTTCTTAACTCTTGTAAAGAAAATGTAAAAAAAGAAGCAACACTACCCGAAAAATCATACACTGTATTGGCAGATTCAACTATAATTAATTGGACCGCATACAAAACAACTGCAAAAGTTCCTGTAAAAGGACAGTTTTCAGAAATAACTATTGAAAATGTAAAAAAAGACTCAACAGTTTTGGGTGCATTAAACGGGTTGAAATTTAAAATCCCGGTAAGCAGTTTGTATACAAAAGACACCATTAGAGACGCAAAATTGAAAGAGTTCTTTTTTGGTTCTATGAAAAATTCCAGCACAATTACTGGGACAGTACATATAAATAAAGAAAATGGCAGCACGGTTGATATTTCAATGAATGGCATCACAAGAGCGCTACCAATAGCTTACATTGTAACAGATAATAAAGTTACCATCGTTGGGAACATGGAATTAGACAATTGGCAAGCTAAGGCCGCTTTAGAGGCTTTAAATGTAGTGTGCAAAGATTTGCATACTGGGGATGATGGCATTTCAAAAACTTGGAGCGATGTTAAAATTGAAGTAATTGCGGTTTTAAAACATGAATAAACGCTATAGAAGCCATGATACTGAAAATTATTGGTAAATAGGCTGTCTGGCATTATTACCATCGAGATACCAAGAAGTTTGATGAAATTCGTTTCATCAAACTTTTTTAATGATTAATGTCCAAAAAAAAACGATTATTTTTATATTGTTTAGTATCATCATTTAAAGCTAAATGACCAACGCCTAATAACTATTCAACACTTTAATTATTAGTAATCTAAATTAAAACTTTCTTGTTTAAATATTAATTGCATCAATCCCATAAAGATTTGGGAATTTCTCTTTTTATTTCACGGGCAAAATCTTCAATTTCTTGTTGTATCTCAACTTCACTAAGCTCTTTATTTTCAGAAACGGTATTTAAGCCTTTTGGCAAAATTTTTTCAGCGAGTTCATGCGCTTTTAATTCAATATATTTTTCAAGTGAACTATGATTTGAAACAAAACCATATACAAATTGCAGGTCTAATGCTTTTGCAACTTCCTTCATTGATTTTATTGAAATGGAACCCGACAATTCTCTTTTTTCAACGTCTTTAACCCCTTGTGTCGAAATTTTTAATCGATGGCCAAGTTGTTGTAAGGTCATATTTAGGGCGGTTCTGATGGTATATACCCAACCCCGCTCAGGAACATCTATGTTTTTTATTTCATAAAATGGCTTAAGTTTACGATCCAGTTGTTCTATCACTATTTTTTTCTGATTGCGCATGCCCTCTTTATATTGTTTTATTAAAAATTAAGCTTCTTAATTTTGATGAATCACCCTTTGTGGAAATGGAATTTCAATTCCTTCCCTGTCAAATGCAATTTTTATTCTTTTGCGCAACTCACCTGTTATCTCCCATTGTTTAAGCGGCAAGGTTTCCCCTAAAATTTTTAGCATGATGGAGGAATCCGCAAAATTATTCACTCTTAAAAACTGGGGTGCTTTTATGATAGATTCTTTAAAATGGGTGTCTTGTGCCAATTCATTTCCCACTGCATTTACCACGCCAATTACATGTTCCAGATTGGCATCATAAGCAATGCCAATATCCAGATTTACACGGGCAAAATCTTTGGCATAATTAGAGACCTCCTTAATTTCCCCATGTGGAATATGGTGAACGGTTCCGTCCATATCTCTTAAGGTTGTCATTCTCAAACTGATTTTTTCAACCACGCCTCCTAAATTTTCAAACTTTACGACATCGCCAATTCTGTATTGATTTTCTAGTATGATAAAAAGTCCGGAAATAATATCGCGAATAAGATATTGACCTCCAAAACCAAATGCCAATCCAACGATTCCTGCTGCGGCCAAAATAGGGCCTATCACAACGCCAAATTCCTGCATAACCATTAATATTAGCATGGAAAAAATAACAATTTTTGCGGAAATTGAAAAAATTTGAATTAAGGTATCTTCCCTTTTCTTTTCTGCTTCTTTGGAAGAATGATTATTGGGAACAACCGCCAATCTAACAGTTTTATCTATTAATCTGGTGATAATTTTATTTAGAAATAAAGCAACAACAATAATAACCATGATTCTCAATCCGCTAGATAAAAGCCAAGGAATCAAAAGTTCTGTCCATTCTACAAAGTATTCTTTCATTTTTTTCTATTTTTTTATTTGATGTATTTGATGATTTAATTTTAAAATCACTTCATTATTTATGTGGTGTAAACAGAATTAAACAACACATAATCGGTTGTTAAATCTGTTCCCCAGCCTTTTGCTTTAGCTTTTCCATTGTGAAGATCCATCACAATTTTAAGATGCGATTCCCTCAATTGCTTTTTTATATAGTTGGGATCAAATTCCAAGGGTGTTCCTTTTTCCAACACCTTAATCGTTTTTTTATCAGAACCGATATAAAGATCAATTTTTTCATAATTAAAAGGAAGTCCAGCATTACCGGCTGCGCTAATAATTCTTCCCCAATTGGGATCGCGGCCAAACATGGCGGTTTTTACAAGGGCTGAATCGGAGATTTTCCGAATCATAATTCTGGCATATTCTTCCGTTGGCGCATTCATGATTTCATATTCGATAAACTTTGAGGCGCCTTCCCCATCAGAAACGATCAACTGGGCCAAATGCACCATCATTTCTTCCAAATGCTTTTTAAAAATGGCATAGCCTTTGTCCTTTTTAGATTTGATCATATCATTCTGAGCCAAACCATTGGCCAATACGATTACCATATCATTGGTGGATGTATCGCCATCAACAGTAATCATATTGAACGATTTATCAACCGTTTCCTTTACCATTATTTTTAAAAGCTTAGGTTCTATGGCGATGTCAGTCACTATAAATGCCAGCATGGTAGCCATATTCGGATGAATCATTCCCGAACCTTTGGCAATTCCTCCCATATTAATTTCACGACCGTCAACTTCAAACTCCACAAAACCTTCTTTTGCAAAGGTATCGGTCGTTAAAATAGCGTTTGCCGTAAATGATCCAGCATTGGATCTGTTGGTCAGATTTTTTGCATTTTCCCTGATGCCGTTAACAATTTCCGTAGTTGGAAATTTAACACCAATAATACCTGTGGAAGCCACCAACACCAAGCTTTTGTCAATTTTTAATTCCTCGGCCAAGGATTGCGTCATAGCTTCGGCTCCTTCCATCCCTTGTTTTCCTGTAGCTGCATTTGCATTTCCCGCATTAATTACAATGGCCTGTGCTTTGCCGTCGGCAATATGTTTTTTTGATACGGTAACTGGCGCTGCAACCACTTGATTTTGCGTAAATACCGCTGCCGCACTTGCCGGCACTTTTGAGAAAATGATGGCCAAATCCCTTCTCATCGACTTAACGCCAGTATGTGCGCCCCAACAAGTTATTCCTCTTACGTTTGTTATATTTTTAATCATTTTGATGCTTATTTATTATTGTTATTTTTTTTGCTGATGTAAAATATTATGGATTTAACGGAATTAAATTTAGCCCGATTGTTTCTTCAAATCCAAACATAATATTCATATTTTGAACTGCCTGTCCGGCTGCACCTTTAATTAGGTTGTCAATCACACTAATAACAATCACCATATTGGTTCGCTTGTCATAGGTTACATATAAATCACAATAATTGCTTCCCCTCACATCTTTAATGGCTGGTGTCTGTTCCCTTAACCTTACAAAAGGCGCATTTGCGTAAAAGGAAGCATAGCGTTCTTTTAGTTTCTCTTCATCTATTTTTTCTGTAGGCCGTGCATAAATAGTGGTTAAAATACCCCTATCTACAGGCAATAAATGCGGTGTAAATTGAATCAGTGTTTCTTTTCCCGAAACCTCATCTAATATTCCCTGAATTTCAATGGTATGCCTATGATTTTTAAGTCCGTATGCCTTAAAATTGTCATTTACATTAGAATACATATTCACCGATTTCGCTTTTATTCCTGCCCCGGTAACACCCGTTTTTGAATCCACAATTATGCGTTCTGCTTTAATGAGGTTGGCTTTTAGCAAAGGTGCCAATCCTAAAATGGCCGTTGTAGGAAAACAACCTGGATTTGCAACTAAACTGGCTTCTTTAATTTTATCAAAATACAATTCCGGACTTCCGAAAACTGCTTTTTCTATTCCTTCCGGATAAATATGTTTTAGTTTATACCATTCTTCATAAACTTCCTTTGAATTCAAACGAAAATCACCTGAAAGATCGATAATTTTAAAAGATTTGTCTTTAAACCTTTTTACAAAATCCATGGAAATACCATGTGGCAAAGCAAGAAAAACAAGATCGAGTTTGTAATCATCTATTTCATTTATCGACACCAATTTTTGATCAGCGATTCCCTGTAAAAAAGGATGCACATCAGAAAATAATTCTCCTGCCCTGCTTTCGGAAGTAATCATGGTGATTTCAATGCCTGGGTGATTGGTTAGAATACGCACCAATTCTGATCCAGTATAACCCGTTGCGCCTATAATTCCTATTTTCTTTTTATCCATGATTTTTTATTTCTTTTAATGATTTTTCTAATACTTCCATGGCCTTCTCCAGATCTTCATAAGGGATGTTTAAAGGCGGCACCAAACGCAACACCTTATCGGCAGTGGCATTTGCCAACACGCCATTTTCAAGCATTTTCAGCACCAAAGGCTTTGTTTCAAAATTAAATTCCACACCTATCATCAATCCTTTTCCTCGAATTTCTATGATGTCAGGATTTTTCATCGCTGCAATTTTCTCTTTTAACCAATTGCCCTTCTCCTCAGCCTGTTGCATCAAATTTTCAGATTCAATAACTTCTAAGGTTGCCAATGAAGCTGCACACACCAATGGATTTCCTCCAAAAGTTGTTCCGTGGTCGCCAAATTCGATCGCCGAACTCACTTTTTCGTTTGAAAGAATGGCACCAATTGGAACTCCACTTCCCAATGCTTTCGCCAAGGTCATAATATCCGGTTCTACCCCAAAATGTTCTTTGGCAAACATTTTTCCTGTTCGGCCAACACCACACTGAATCTCATCGAAAATCAATACAATATTTTGTTCATCGCAAAAATTTCTCAATGCTTTTAAGAAAGTTATATCCACAACATTTACACCGCCTTCTCCTTGGATAGGTTCTATAATGATGGCTGCGGTATTGTTGTCAGTTGCTTTTTTTACAGATTCCATGTCATTAAAAGGCACTTGGGAAAATCCCTCGGGAATCGGCTCAAATCCTTTTTGATAGGCTTTTTTACCTGAGGCAATTGTTGCCAATGTGCGTCCGTGAAACGAGTTTTCAAAAGAAATAATATTGCCACCGCGCCCAATACTATGGGCATATTTACGTGCAATTTTAATGGCGCCCTCAACAGATTCTGCCCCACTATTCGCAAAAAACACCCGATCTAAGCCTGATAATTCCACCAATTTTTTAGAAAGCATCACCTGTGGTTCACTCAAGTAAAAGTTTGAAATATGAATTAATTTGGCTGCCTGATCCTGAATTGCTTTCACCACTTTTGGGTGACAATGGCCAAGGCTGTTCACAGCGATCCCGCCCAGCATATCAATATATTCATTGCCTTCCACATCCCAAATACGCGAACCTTTCCCGTGGTCAAATGTTAATGGGTAGCGTTTAAAAGTTTGTAAATAATACTTTTTATCGAGTTCATCGTATGTTTTATTATCTTTTTGTGTCATGGTCTATTTCTTTAATTTATGCGGTGATGATGGTTCCAAATTTTTTATTTTGAAAAAGAGCTGAAATTTGCTCTGGTACAGTTCCATTGATAATTCTTGCCAGTTTAGCTCCTTTTTCTAAGGCAATTTCACAAGAATCTATTTTAGGGATCATTCCGCCCTGAATACATTTTATTTCTTTTAGGTGATTTATTTCTGATACTTTAAGTTCATAAATCATGGAAGCAGGATTGTTTTTATCAAGCCTTAATCCATCAACATCTGTTAAAATAATAAATTGTTCTGCAGAAAGTGCACCAGCGATATGGCCTGCAAATAAATCCCCGTTAATATTGTAATCGTTGCCATTTTTATCAGATGCAATGCAAGTGATTACCGGAATAAAATCATTTTCCAATAACAATTCAATTAAGGAAGTGTCAACGCTTGCTACATCGCCAACTTGTCCTAAATCCACCATTTCTGTTTTTCCGTTTTTTGTATGTGGATGCAAACGTTTTTTGGCAATTACTGTTTGTCCGTCCTTGCCTGATAATCCAACTGCTTTATATCCCATCTCACTAATTGTGGAAATTAAACTGCCATTTACTTTTCCTTTTAGTGCCATTTCTACATATTCCATGGCTTCTGGGCTTGTTTTTCGTTGCCCATCAATAAACTCAGAATCTATATTCACTTCTTCCAAAGTTTGCTTGATAAAAGGACCGCCTCCATGAACAATGACCACTTGGTATCCCTTTTCTTTTAAATCGCAGATATTTTTTAGCACTTGTTTTTTAAGTGGCTGATTGGTCATGGCATTTCCTCCATATTTAAATAAGATTAGGTGTTTTTTTGTCATTATATTTTTATTTATAATTTATAGAACATACCCATAAAAATTTATTTAGGAGCAGTAATAGGCATTGGATTGCAATTTTTGATTTTTTTGTAAACCTTAAAAGTCTTGAAAGATTTGGATTTGCAACCTCGATATGAAATCAGGATTATAACTGATTGTGAATGATTATGAGTGATTTGATCTGTTTAAACTATATTTTTTAGCGGTAACAGATGCTGCCTTCCTACCGACGGATACGGCATTAATCATCCGTTGTGTCAAAATTTGTAACACTCGTTTCAAATAATATTGTGACAAATTTAAGGCTATTACTTTAATTTACCAAACAAATATTAAAGTTATAGCTTTAAAAAGAATTATCATTTTTGATAAATTATGAAGTCCTGAAGCTGTCAAAAGAAAAAATAGCACAAAAAAAAGCCTATCAGAATGATAGGCTCTACTTTGTAAAAAGGTAAGTATATATTAAATAACTTTTACATTCACTGCGTTTAATCCTTTTTTACCTTCCTGTAAATCGAATTCAACTTCGTCACCTTCGCGTACTTCGTCGATTAATCCAGAAATGTGTACAAAATGTTCTTTGTTTGAACCTTCTTCTTTTATGAATCCAAACCCTTTAGCCTCATTGAAGAATTTTACTGTCCCTTTACTCATCTTTAAAAATTTTTAAAATAATATTAGCCACAAATGTAACAATTAAATTTTATAAATCATATATTTTAAAAAAATAATTTTCCCCTTGTAAAGAGCAGCAAATTAATGTATTATAAACAATTATGTTCTTTTTTAAAGGCTATTATCTTGGCATAATCTGCCAAAAATATGATTGCAACTTCCGCTATTATTTTTTGGATTGGATCTTAGAAATCTGTTTAAAAAAAGAAAATTTCCGTCATTATAATGATATTCTGAAATAACCCTGCCTACAAGATAGGTAAGTTTATTTTTGACAGCCAATTTTATTTTTCTACAGGAAATTTTTCCAATTGCCCCCATTCTGCCCAAGAACCATCATATAAAACCTTCTTATTTTCAGAAACCAAATCACTTGCCAATAAAATAATACAAGCCGAAATTCCGGAGCCGCAGGTAAAAGCCAGAGATCGATTTTCAATATCAAAATTTTCAAAAATTTCCCTTAGCTCCTTGACGGGTTTCATTTTTCCTTTATCCAATACTTTTTCAAAAGGAAGGTTTACGGAATTTGGAATGTGTCCACTTGCCATATTTTCTCTTGGTTCAGGGATAAGACCGTCAAATCTTTCTTGGGAGCGCGCATCAAGCACCAACATTCTTTTTGAGTCAATATTTTCTAATAAGGTATTGGCTGCAACTACCAAACCCGATTGGTATTTAGCTGTGAAATTTCCTAAATAAGATGCTTTTTTATCGAATGGTTCTGTTGGGTAGTATTCCATTTTCCAAGCTGCTAATCCGCCATCTAAAACAGCAATTTCTGCATGTCCCATTACCTTGAATAGCCACCAAACTCTCGGACTTGTATAGATTCCCAAGTTATCATAAACAACAATCAAGCTGTTATTATTAATCCCTAATTTTCGGCATGAAGCTTCAAAAATCCTTTCGCTGGGAATCATATTTGGAATTGGATTTTCCTTATCCAAAAACACCATTTCCAAATCAAAATAACGTGCGCCTTTAATTTGGATATTTGTAAATTCGGGGACTAGATTTGATTTATTTTCTCTCGGACTGGCGTCTAAAATTACCAAGTTTGGGTTGTCCAGATTTTCAAAAAGCCAGGTTGCGGTAACGACCGAATTTAAATTCATCAAAATTTTAAATTAAACGGCTGATTAATGAAGGCGGTAAATTTCCCTGATATCTTCCAGTATTTTTTCAAAATCAATTTTTAAATCGATTAATTCCCCTGAATGAATATCAAAAACCCAACCATGAACTGTGATGCATTTTTCGAGCAACGCTTTTTGCACATCAGCTGTTTTTAGCACATTTACACATTGTTCTTGTACATTTAATTCAACAAGCCTATTGTATTTTTCATCTTTACAAACAATGATATCGAGTTCGCTTTTGTGCAATCTGTAAACATCTCGTATATTCCGTAACCAAGGATTTAAAATTCCCAAATCTTCCGATTGCATAGCCGCTTTTACGCCACCGCAATAATAATGACCACAAATCACCACATGTTTAACCTTTAAATGAGAAACCGCATAATTGATGACCGACATCACATTCAAGTCGGTATTTGGAACCATATTGGCAATATTTCTATGTACAAATACTTCGCCAGGCTGCACGCCCATCAGTTCTTCCGCAGAAACACGGCTGTCTGAACAACCTATATATAAAATTTCTGGATTTTGACCGGATGACAAATTTTTAAAATAATTTTCGTCAATATGAAGCCTGTCTTTAATCCATTTTTTATTGTTGCTAAAAATTTCTTCAATGTTCAATTTTCTGTCTTTTTAAATTATTCCTTAATTTTCTTTACCATTATAGGTTCCCCATTTTCAAAATATTCCCAATTTCCAATCTTTAGGTCATTTTCATAGTATCCTTTACGAAGCAGTTTTCCATCCACATCATAATATTTTGCGAGTCCGTGTAATTTACCGTTTTCATAGTGTAAATCGTCCAGTAAAATTCCTTCGGAAGAATATCGAAGCACATTTCCGTGCAATTCTCCATTTTTATAGGTTAAAACTTCTGTTATTTTTCCTGAAGCAAAATAAGTTGTGGAAATGCCGTTCAGCAGCCCGTTTTCATAATTTTCTTCAGAAACAATCGATTTTCCGTCGGTGTTATAATACAGCCATTTACCAATCCTATTTATACCGTTCATACTTCCTTCACTTTGCAGTTTTCCATCATCATAAAAATAAGTTACTTGCGCAATACCACCTGCGGCTAAATAGGTTTTAACAATTATTGGCTGTTCGGGATTTAGTTCTCCATAATAGTTAAAAACGCCTATTTCCTTATCTGCCTCAAACCGACCTTCATAGCGAATGTTTTGATTGTCATAATATTTTTTCCAAACGCCTGTGCGCTTTCCCTTTGAATCGAGCTGATTTATTTTTTCCTGTGCAAATGCCGTTCCTGACACTATTAATATCAGAAAAATCAACAGGCAGTTGCAATATGAGTTTTTCATGATTGTTTGTATTTATTCAACTATTATGGTTTTTACCCAATCATACAATATTTGGTATTGATTCTCTGTCATTTTTGCATCCTTATGAATCAATAAATAACTTTTCAAGGGCATTTCCCGTTCATTTAACGCCTCTTTTAAATCTTTTATAAGATGTTTTTTCTGGTCGTTATTATAAGATGTCCATTCAGAAAAGTTCAAATGCTCTTTTCCGTCATTTACATGTTGTGCTAAAAACCATGATGCAGGCGCAATTTTATTATACCATGGGTATATGGTAGAATTAGAATGACAATCGGCACATGAGGTCTGAATAATTTTATTGACTTCAACAGGAATTTCCATCACTGTGGAAATTGCATTTGTTTCATTTTTAGAATTATTTTTTTCAGGTCGTATAAATTGAATTAAAATGAAAACTGCAAATATTCCTAAAAGTACTTTTTTCATAGATTATAGTTTTAAAATTTCTTGTAATTGCTCGTCTGTTATCAACAATAATTTTGGCTTAATCAACCTTGGCGTTAACTCTTTCCATTTGCTATTTTGTTTAAAAATATTCTTAAAAATGATTTTGGCTTCATCTAACGCTCCAATATTTGCCAAAGTTACAGCATACCAGTATTTCATTTCCAAATTATCTGGATTTAATTCTTGCGCTTTCATATAATTTTCTTTTGCTAACTGATTATTGCCAACTTCAACTGCCAAATCCCCTTTATTCATATAATCATAAGCCGTGTGAACAGTAAGCAAACGGCGCATTTCCTTTAACGGATTATCATTGTCTTCCACACGTAAATCCACCACTCTATCTTCCCAACTGTTTCCGGTGCTTTTGGCTTTAACAACCAAAATTGCTGCAGATTGTTTGCCGCGGATGTCGCCTCCTTCGTTTTGAGCAGCCTCCATCGCCGCCAACATGCGTTCGGCCAAAGTTCCTGTTGATTTTTTGAAAGCCTCAGCCATCGCAGGCCAAACAGTATTTTTATCCATCAAATTTGCCTGAACCGAAAAATTATTACCAACAATATGCCCAGCTGCTTGAATGCAATTTTTACCTGTATAGGCTTCCACATTGCCATTCACATCCAATATCGCCAACTGACGAACATCTCGACCTTCATCAAGTTCCAACAAGGATTCTACGGCTATTTTTGGTGTTAAACCATTTTCCAGTAAACTCAAACCTCTTGGACCAAAGGACGGATTCACAAACGATTGGGTAGCAACAACACCTACTCCAGCTTTTCCCCAGATTACTGATGTTCCTACAGAAAACCAATGCGATTGCACCGCAACACCCATTTCACCAGTAACCGTATCTCTGGCTACAATGGAGTAAGTATGTGCAAAAGGTTGTTTTTTAGAATAAACTTGTTGTGAAATACCTTGATTGCCCATAATTAATCCAATAATTAATATCAATAATTGCCTCATAATTTCGTGATTTAAAAAATAAAGATATGCTAATCTTTTGTAAATTTATATATAATTTTTAATTATGAGAATTTCAAATTTTTGGCTTTATACCATAATGGTTATGGCGATTTTGCATATAGTTATTGGTTTTGCCTATTTGCTGTATAAATTATCACCGAAAAAAAACGATAAAGAAGATGAAATAGTGGAAAAAGACGCTTTTTAGAACCTAATAAAAGTTATATTTAAAAGTTTATCGATATGCTTTTTACCGCATCACTCTTTTCTCATCGCTCTTTTTAACATTTTACTTCAAACTAATGTTTATTTGATTAATTTTACACCTTTCAATCTAAAACTAGAAAATGTCTTTAACCAATTTAAATGCCATTTCACCAATTGACGGCAGATACCGGAACAAAGTTGAACCTTTAGCACTATTTTTTTCAGAAGAAGCGCTTATCAAATACCGCGTAAAAGTAGAAGTTGAGTATTTTATTGCTTTATGTGAAATTCCACTTCCGCAATTGGCGGATTTTAAGGCTCAATTCTTTAAGGAATTAAGAAAAATCTATATCGATTTCTCTGCGGAAGATGCACAGAAAATTAAAGACATCGAGAAAATTACCAATCACGATGTTAAAGCCGTTGAGTATTTTATCAAAGAAAAATTTGACGGATTACAGCTTCAAAAATATAAAGAGTTTATTCACTTCGGATTAACATCTCAAGATATCAACAACACCGCAATTCCATTATCTTTAAAAGATGCGTTTGAGGCAGTTTATTATCCGGAATTGAAATTGCTTTTAGACAAACTGAATCAATTGGCAACCGATTGGGCAGAAATACCAATGTTGGCAAGAACACACGGACAGCCGGCATCGCCTACCAGATTAGGTAAGGAAATCTCAGTTTTTGTTGAACGTATTGCGCAACAACAAAAACCATTGAAAAACATTCCTTATGCCGCAAAATTTGGTGGAGCTACGGGGAATTTTAATGCGCATAAAGTGGCTTTTCCTACAACAGACTGGAAAGCTTTCGGAACGCATTTTGTAAAAAATGTTCTGGGATTACACCATTCTTTTCCAACCACGCAAATTGAACATTACGATCATTTGGCGGGTATTTTTGATGCCTTAAAACGTATTAACACGATAATCATTGATTTCGACAGAGACATTTGGACCTATGTTTCTATGGATTATTTTAAACAAAAAATTAAAGAAGGTGAAGTGGGTTCCTCAGCGATGCCACACAAAGTAAATCCGATTGATTTTGAAAATTCTGAAGGGAATTTAGGCATCGCCAATGCGCTTTTCGAACATTTATCGGCAAAATTACCGTTATCCAGATTGCAACGTGATTTAACCGACTCAACGGTTTTAAGAAATATTGGCGTTCCCTTTGCCCACACAATTATTGCCTTTAACTCAACGTTAAAAGGATTGAACAAATTAATCATTAATCAAGCTAAATTTGCGGAAGATTTGGAGAATAATTGGGCGGTGGTTGCTGAAGCCATTCAAACAATTTTGCGAAGGGAAGCCTATCCGAATCCGTATGAAGCATTAAAGGAACTGACAAGAACCAACGAAAAAATCACTCAAAAATCAATGGCTGATTTTATTGATGGTTTAGCTGTTTCTGACATCATTAAAAAAGAATTAAAAACCATTACACCAAGTAATTATACTGGAATATAATGAAACGAGCATAACAAATTTTGATTCACAAAGGAATGATTAATGGCGAACCTGCTACTGGCGGGTAGATAGGAACCGTTACCACTAAAAAATAAAGTTTAAACAAATGAAAAAATTTATATTGTTGCTTGTATTACTAGTAGGGCTATTTTCATGTAAAGATAAAAATGCGGCGCCAAATTCAGATACTTTTAAATTGGGAAAAGATATAGATGCCGAGCGATTTAAATCTGGAATATTTGAAATCCCTGCCAGTCAAGGATATGAAAAAACCATTATCATAAGGCAAGATTCTATCCAAATTGAAAAATATGAAGACAGGATTGACACGCTTTCCATTGCCTGGAAAAACAATTTTAATTACACCCTTAAAATGTTGCATCCAAAAACCGCCATTGATGAAGATCCAATTCATATAAAAATCACCGACATCAAAGAAAATTCTTATAAATTTGAAGCAGTGATTGGACATTCTAACTATGTCCAAAAAGGCGAAATTACAAAAACACATAACTAACGTTTTATGGAAATATTTTTACATGCCGATGCTTGGATAGCGGTTTTAACGCTTACTTTTTTAGAAATTGTATTAGGTATAGACAATATTATCTTTATTTCTATTGCTGCAGGAAAACTTCCGAAAGACCAGATTAAAAAAGCCACAAGAATCGGTTTAGTTTTGGCGATGATCTTTAGAATTGGGTTGTTATTTGGCATTTCCTACCTAATTTCAATGAAAGATCCTTTTTACTCAGTAGAATTATCCTGGTTAAAATTTGGCGTAACGGGTCAAAGCATCATCTTAATTTTGGGTGGTCTCTTTTTATTGTATAAAAGTACGAGCGAAATTAGAGATAAGGTGGAAGGAGTTGAACATGAAACAGCCTCCTCTTCAAATATTAAGTTTGCTACCCTGCAAGGCGTAATTATACAAATTGTGATGATTGATATCGTTTTTTCATTTGATTCGGTTCTAACAGCTGTTGGAATGACCAACGGAATACCGGGTGCCTTAATTATTATGGTAACTGCTGTGGTAATTTCCATGGTTATTATGATGGTTTTTGCAACACCTGTCGGCAACTTTGTAAATGCCCACCCAACCATTCAAATGTTGGCATTGTCATTTTTAATTTTAATTGGTTTTATGCTAATTACAGAAGGTGCACATTTATCACATGCAGAAATATTGGGTCAAGAAGTTGGTGCCATTCCAAAAGGATATTTATATTTTGCCATAGCCTTTTCATTGGGTGTTGAAGCATTAAACATGAAAATTAGAAAAGGAAAAAATCTTATTCATGTAGGCAATCCAACGTTGGACGAAGAAAAATTGAAAGAAGAAAAAACGACAAATAAAAAATAATTTTTAGCGAATTACAAAATATCTTGATTAATTAGAAACGATGGAAAATAGAAAAACAACAAATATTCTTTTATTGATTATTGTAATTCCGTTTGTTTTTTATTTGCTGAAAATATTGTCTTTTATTTTCGTTCCGCTTGTTGCTTCCATGTTTATCGCCTTACTTTTTTTACCGCTCATGCGCTGGTTTAACAGGCGAAAAGTGCCAAAAATTATCAGTATTTTTGTGGTTATTCTCCTTTTTATTGCAGTTTTTAAAATTGGCGGAGAATTGGTAAAACTTTCCAGTAGAGAGATTATGGCCACAGACAGGGTATTTTTAGAAAAGGCTGAAATGAAAGTCGCTGATTTAATTGCTACAACAGAGGATTTTTTTGGGATAAATTACTTTGATGAAGGTGAAAATATATTTTCAAAAATATTTCAAAAAGAAAGTGTTGCTAAAAACTTTGGCACAACTTTAAATTTTATCAGCAAAACGCTTTCCATGACGCTTATGACAGCCTTCTTCGTAATTCTATTGCTTGCGGAGTCCATTAATTTTGAAAAATTACTCAATAACACCATTCTAAAACAAAAATATGCATCCGTTAAAACCTTCATGAAAATTGAAAAGGATTTACGCACATTTATAAAAGTAAAAATACTGGTTAGCTTATTAACAGGCATTGGCACTGGTTTGGCTTGTGTGTTTTTTGATATTAATTTTCCGATATTTTGGGGGTTGTTCGCTTTTATTATCAATTTTGTTCAAATGATTGGTTCTTTTGTAACCGTTATTTTATTGTCCATATTTGCCTTTGTTCAACTTGAACCCACGAGTTATTTATTCTTTTTTATACTTACAATAACGGGTGTACAAGTTATATTTGGCAGTATTTTAGAACCTATATTTATGGGAAGGTCTTTTTCCATCAACATTATTGCTATTTTGATTATGCTCATGCTTTGGGGTTATATATGGGGAATTCCGGGTTTAATTATGGCAATACCATTAACGGTATTTATCAAAATTATTTTGGAAAAATTTCCAAGAACCAAAGTTATAGCCAGTTTCCTATCATAATTACATACACTTTATTCTAAAATCATTTTTTTATTGATTTTAATTTAATAACTTAACATTTATAAAGTTAGGCTGTAATTTTAGGTCATAAATGTTACATAACTCTGTAACGTTTAAGACAGCCTTACGTTCATGCCCCAACTACTTTTGTGTCGAATAAAAAAATCAAAACTATGCAACTAAAAAAAAGTGTAATCCTTGTTTTTTTTCTTTTCAACGTTCTAATCATTAGCGCACAACAAGAAATAGTTTCTCTTGAGGCAGTGTTGGAAAAGGTAGAAAAAAACAATTATAGCATTAAAATTTCAGACCAAGATTACAATGCTGCCAAGGCAGATTTTAATCAGACCAATGCCATATTTTTACCAAATATTTCTATTTCGCACAATGCTATGGTAACCACCAATCCCTTAATGGCATTTGGCTCTAAATTAAATCAGGAAATATTAACCGAAGCCGATTTTAACCCTGCGCTTTTAAATGATCCTGGCGAGGTAAAAAATTTCACCACTAAAATAGAGTTTCAGCAACCAATTTTTAATGCAGATGGTTTGTTTATGCGCAAAGCCGCAAAAGCAAAAATGAATGCTGTAGAATTGCAGTCGGAAAGAACAAAAGACTATATAACACTGGAAGTCACAAAAGCCTATATGCAATTGCAAGTGGCTTATAAAGCGGTGGAAGTTTTGGAAAAAGCAAAAGAAGCAGCGATTGAAAACAAAAAAATAGCGGATAATAATTTTAAACAAGGCTATATGCAAAAAGCTGATATTTTATCGGTGGAAGTTCATTTGACCGAAGTTGAAAATCAGCTTTTAAGTGCCAAAAGTAGCGTGCAAAACGCATCAGATAACCTTAAATTTTTAATGGGTGAACAAAATGAAACGGTTTTAAAACCTGCCTCAGAACTAAAAGCCGAATTAGATTTAACCATTTATAATGCAAATATTTCCCAAAACCGGGCTGATATTGATGCAATGCAACAAAGTGCCGAAGCTTACAACAATATGTATAAAGCCAATAAGATGAGCTATTTGCCAAGCTTAAACGCTTTTGGAAGCTATGAAATATACGACGACCAATTATTTGGAACCGATGCAAAAGGATATTTGGTTGGCGCCCAATTGTCATGGAATGTATTTGATGGTTATAAACGCATCGGTAAAATTCAAAAAAGCAGGGCAGAACTTGACAAAGCAGAAATTAGCTTAGACCAATATAAAAATCAGAGTAATTTAGATTTTAATATGGCCAAACGTCAGCTTAAAGATGCCGAGAACAAATTAGTTTTAACAAATTTGGCTTCGGAACAATCAAAAGAAGCTTTGAGAATAAGGACAAACAGGTTTGAACAAGGCTTGGAAAAAACATCCGATTTGCTGATTTCTGAAACACAATATATGCAAAAACAGCTTGAATACTTACAAACTGTTTTTAACTATAATTTCACAAAAGCTTACGTGGCATTTTTAACAAAATAAGTCGGTAAACGGCAAAAAAAAATATAACTATTTACAAAATTTAGCAATCAATGAAGAAAATCACAACAATATTCGCAATCGCAGCCTTAATTTTAGTGGCAAGTTGCGGCAAAGATAAAGCAGCATCAAAAGATAACACGCCTGCTGTTGCGGTAAAAGTAAGCACACCATCAGCTGAAGGAAGTGCTTTTTTATCGGCAAGCGGAAAAATTGAAGCGGTACAAAATGCAAACCTAAGCACCCGCATGATGGGTTATGTAACGGATACTTATGTAAATGTTGGGGACAAAGTTTCCAAAGGACAATTATTGTTGCGCATTAACAGCGCCGATATTTCAGCACAAAGCGCACAGGTAACCGCTTCAATTACAGAAGCCAAAGTCGCTTTTAGAAATGCCGAAAAAGATTACAATCGTTTTAAGGTATTATTTGAACAAAAAAGTGTCTCCCAAAAAGAAATGGACGACATTACTGCCAATTATGAAATGGCAAAAGCACGCTTGGAAGGCGCCACCCAAATGAAAAATCAGGTAAATGCGCAACTCTCCTACTCAAATATTTCAGCACCTTTTAGTGGTGTGGTAACCGGAAAATTTATTAACAAAGGTGATATGGCAAATCCGGGGATGCCTTTAATAGGCATGGAAACTCCAGGAAAATTTCAAGTAATTGCAATGGTGCCTGAATCTGAAATTACTAAAATTAAGGAGGGAACAACCGTTAATGTTGTGGTAAAATCAACAAATGAACTTATAAAAGGTACCGTTACGGAAGTGAGTTCATCAGCAAAAAATACGGGCGGTCAATATTTGGTGAAAGTGATTTTAGACAAAACCGAGGCAAAATTACTATCGGGCATGTACACTTCCGTGCAATTTCCTATTGAAAAATCAACCGAGGCAAAACGGATTTTAGTTCCGGAAAGCGCTTTGGTAAAACAAGGACAATTAACTGGTATTTATGCGATTGGAAATAAAAATGTCGCTATTTTAAGATGGCTAAGAACCGGAAAAACGTTTGGCGACAAGGTTGAAATATTGTCGGGACTGGCTGCTGATGAACAGTTTATTGTTGCTGCAGAAGGGAAATTGTATAATGGTGTGAAAGTAATTGCATCTCCAGCCCTTACCGAAGGGAAGGAAGTTAAATAATTGGGCTTATTTCAAAAATTGCAAAGGGGCTAAATGTTTGCATAAAAATAATTTCAATTTGAAATCCGCGTGAGGGATTGAGGCGGTATCCTTTTGTGAAGTGCAACGGAACAAAAGATTTAGCCGAAAGCCCGACCCGACCTTTTCGGGAGGGTCACGCCCAAATAAATAAAAAAAATCAGAAATCAGTTTTCAGTTTCAGTTTTCAGTATTTCTAAAAATAACTTTAAACTTTAAACTTTAAACTTTAAACTTTAAAAAATGCAAGAAGGAATTTCAGGTAAAATCGCCAATATATTCATCAATTCTAAGCTGACCATTTTGTTAATGATTGCTTTGATGGCTATTGGCATATACAGTTCATTTCTCATTCCAAGAGAGGAAGAACCACAAATTATTGTTCCTATGGCCGATGTATTGGTTGGTTATCCCGGGGCAAGTCCAACAGAGGTTGAAAGCCGTGTTATAAAACCTTTGGAAAAAATTATTTCCGATATTAAGGGTGTGCAGCACGTGCACAGCATTGCCATGAACGGACAATCGATGATGATTGTGCAGTTTTATGTGGGTGAAGATACAGAGCGTTCCTATGTAAAATTATACGATGAATTGATGCGTCATCAGGGAATGTTCCCTACGGGCGTAACGCAGCCTTTGGTTAAAACCCGTTCTATTGATGATGTTCCTATGCTGGGACTTACATTTTGGAGTGATACATATAACGATTTTCAAATTCGCCAAATTGCGGAAGAAGTAACCTCTGAAATAGAAAAGGTAAAAGATGTTTCCATTACCAAAGTTATTGGCGGAAGAAATCGTCAGCTGAAAGTGGTGTTAGACAAAGATAAAATGGCAGAAAACGGCATTGATGCGTTGGGAATTATGCAAATGATTCAAGCCAACAACAGCAGCTCGCAATCTGGAAGCTTTGTGCAAAATGACCAAGAATATTTAATCACCACTGGGAAGTTTTTAACCTCATCAGAAGATGTTGAAAATTTGGTGGTTGGCGTTAACAATAATATGCCTGTTTATTTAAAGCAGGTTGCCACCATACAAGACGGACCGGAAACACCAAGCAGCTACGTATCATTTGGTTATGGAAAAGCGAATGATAATTTTAGTGCAAATTCAGGGGAATACAATGCCGTTACGCTTTCGATAGCAAAAGTAAAAGGAGCTGATGCGATGAAAATATCGGAAAAGATTTTGGACAGGGTAGAAAAGCTAAAACAAACTTTAATTCCGGCTGATGTTCATGTAGATGTTACCAGAAACTATGGAGAAACTGCATCGCATAAAGTGGGCGAATTGTTGCTTCACTTAGGGGTTGCGATTTTAGCCGTTACTATTTTGGTGATGTTGGCTATGGGCTGGCGTGGTGGATTGGTCGTGTTTTTCTCGGTACCATTAACGTTTGCCTTAACCTTATTCAGTTATTATTTATTGGGTTATACTTTAAACCGAATTACCTTATTTGCTTTGGTTTTTGTGGTGGGAATTGTGGTGGACGACAGTATTATTATCGCCGAAAACATGCACAGGCATTTTAAAATGAAGCGATTGCCATTTAAACAGGCTGCAATTTATGCCATTAATGAAGTTGGAAATCCGACTATTTTGGCAACATTTACAGTGATAGCTGCTATTTTACCAATGGCTTTTGTATCTGGAATGATGGGACCTTATATGAGTCCGATGCCAATTGGTGCTTCTATTGCCATGATTTTATCACTTTTTGTTGCTTTAACGGTGACGCCTTATTTGGGCTATCACTTATTGCGTGAGAAAGACAGCCAAGAACAGAAAAAAGAAGAAGGCTTGGAGGCTGGTATGATTTATAAAATCTATAAAAAATTAGAACAGCCATTGTTGGACAGTCGCAAAAAGCGATTGGTTACCATAATGATTACCTTGGTTTTATTAGCAGGATCTGTATTGATGTTTTTTACAAAATCGGTAGCCGTAAAAATGTTGCCTTTTGACAACAAAAATGAGTTTCAGGTGGTTATTGATATGCCCGAAGGAACTACCTTGGAAAGAACTGCTGTAGTAACAAAAGAAATCGCGCAATATATTTCAACCACGCCTGAGGTGGTAAATTACCAAAATTATATTGGAACCTCTGCACCTATTACCTTTAACGGATTGGTGCGTCATTACGATATTCGTGGCGGTAGTAATATGGCGGATATTCAGGTAAATTTATTATTGAAAGAAAAGCGGAAATTACAAAGTCACGACATCGCAAAAAAAGTACGTCCTGAAATTATAAAAATTGCCAAGAAATATGGTGCAAATGTAAAATTGGTTGAAGTTCCGCCAGGACCGCCAGTATTGTCGACATTGGTTGCTGAAGTGTATGGACCAGATTATGATGAACAGATTAAAGTGGCCTATCAGGTTAAGGAAATTTTAAAAAACACCACCGATGTTGTGGATATTGACTGGATGGTTGAAGATGCACAAACTGAATACCGACTTGAAATTGACAGGGAAAAAGCCATGCTTAATGGCATTGCACCGCAACAAATAGTTGGTAATTTGACCTATCTTTTAAAGGAATATCCGATTTCTTATTTATATGATGAAACTTCTTTTGATCAGGTTGAAATAGTGTTGGCATTAAGCGATGTAGATAAAACCAGTTTGCAGGATATTCAAAATATCAAAATAAAAGGAAGTCATGGAAATGTTATTCCGATTGGTGATTTGGTGCACATAAAACAAGAGACCTTGCAAAACTCAATTTACAGAAAAGATCAAAAAAGAGTGGTCTATGTCACAGCCGATATGGCAGGCGGATTGGAAAGTCCGGTTTATGCTATTTTGGGAATGAAAGAAAAATTACAAAAAATCGAATTGCCAAAAGGTTACAAACTGAATGAACTTTACTTAGAACAACCAAATGATGAAAGCGATTTTGCAGTGAAATGGGATGGAGAATGGCAAATAACCTTGGAAGTTTTTAAAGATTTAGGAACAGCATTTTTGGTGGTAATTATTATCATTTATATGTTAATTGTTGGCTGGTTCCAAAACTTTAAAACGCCAATGGTAATGATGCTTGCAATTCCGCTTTCATTGGTTGGTATTGTTTTAGGTCACTGGTTATTAGGCGCTTTCTTTACTGCAACCTCGTTTATTGGTATGATTGCCCTGGCGGGTGTTATGGTGCGAAACTCGGTATTGTTAATCGATTTTATTGAAATTCGTTTGAACGACGGAATTCCATTAAAACAAGCGATTATTGATGCAGGTGCGGTGCGAACCACACCAATATTGCTGACAACGGGAGCCGTGGTAATTGGCGCTTCCATTATTTTATTTGACCCAATTTTTCAAGGTTTGGCTATTTCGTTAGTTGCCGGAGCAATCGTTTCAACCATGTTAACCCTTGTAGTGGTTCCTATGATTTACTATATGTCCGAAAAAAAGAAATGGGAAAAATAATAATTGTTTCAAGTATAACAAGAAACCTGAAACTTTAAACTTTTAAAAACATCAATTATGAAATTACTAGTCATAACCGCAATTCAGGAGTTTTCCAAAGACATAAAGCATATGCTGAAAAAATCCGATATTCACATTTATTCTTATAATGATATAAGCGGTTTTAGAGATTTGTCTGAAGAATCCGTTGGGAGCAATTGGTTTGCAGGAGAAATGGACGAAAGCCAATCTATTATTTTCATTGCTTTTGTAAAAAAAGAAAATATAGATATCTTTTTTAGCAAGGCAGAGGAATTTAACGCAAAACAAGAAACATTGTCAAAAATACATGTAGCTGTTTTAAATATTGAAAAATCGATTTAAATTTTAGTTGGCAGTTAAAAGTTAGAAATAAAAACAAATTGTTTAAATTCTATTCTAATATCAACTAAATAAATCGCACATCATAAATCGTAAATTAAAAATAACCATAATAATCAAAAAAAATGAAACACAGAATTGTAAGAGCCATTGCAGGCACATTTATACTAATCAGCTTATTACTTGCCATAAAATTAAACATCAACTGGTTATGGGCTACCGCATTTGTAGGAGCCAATTTACTGCAATCTTCCATCACAAAATGGTGTCTTTTGGATGTTATTTTAGGAAGATTGGGGGTGAAGGATTAATTTTGTAATTTAGCTCGCTAAATTTAGAACAAAATTAAAGCGCTTTTAAAAAATATAATTTCTTTTGTATTGATTACAACTGTGCTGCTTCCCTTTGCAGTGCAGTTTAATCATTCATTTCAAAAACATGAACATGCTGTTTGTAAAGCTCAAAATATCATACATTTTGATACCCATAAAATTGACTGTTCTGCCTTCCATTTTAAGATAAATGTCAATAAAATAGATTTTCCTTCAAAAACTCACTTTACAGAAAAACTTGACATTTATGAAATGATATTTTCCGCTGAAACACGAATTTCTTCGGTAAATATCCAATATAAATCCTCCCGAGCTCCTCCTTTTTTATTGACATAATTTAGAATTATCATTATTTATCAATAAAAAAAACTTTCATGAAATTATATATCACCGTCCTATTTTTAATAGGATTCACATTATTTGGGCATTCTCAAAACAAAATATCAGGTAAAATTACCGACCACCAAAACGCGCCGTTATTTGGTGTTACCGTTTATATAGAAGAACTCCAAAAAGGGACTTCATCAAGCGAAAATGGCGAATATGAATTGATAAATTTACCCAACAAAATCATTAAAATAACTGTTGCTTACATCGGCTATAAAACCCAGGTAAAAACAATTAATTTACCCGCAAAGGAAACCACGCTAAATTTTACATTAGAAGAAGCTGTTTTTAATATGGATGAAGTTATAGTTTCTACAGTTTTCAATAAATTACAATCACAAAACGTGATGAAAGTGGCGCATGAAAGCATAAAAACACTACAACGAAAAGGAACCTCTACGCTTATTGAAGGACTTGCAACCATTCCGGGAGTTTCACAAGTTTCTACCGGAACTTCTATAGGAAAACCCGTAATTCGCGGACTAAGCGGCAATCGTGTTTTGGTTTATTCTCAAGGTGTTAGAGTTGAAAATCAGCAGTTTGGAGATGAACACGGTTTGGGCTTAAACGATTCGGGAATAGAAAGCGTTGAAGTGATAAAAGGCCCAGCCTCTTTGCTTTATGGATCTGATGCCTTGGGTGGCGTCTTGTATTTTATCCCTGAAAAATTTGCTGAGGCCAATACTTTTTCGGCCAATTTTGATCAGAAATTATTTTCTAATACTTTAGGCAGTAGTTATTCAATAGGCTTAAAAACGTCCTCAGAGAATTGGAAATTCTTGGCTAGAGGAAGTTATAATATACATTCCGATTATAAGATTGCCAATGGAGATCGCGTAACAAACACACGATATAACGAAACTGATTTTAAGACAGGAATTGGCTATAGCAACTCCAAAATCTCCAGTGTTTTCAGATACAATTACAATAATTTGGATTTAGGAATGCCAGAAGATGGGATTGCCGTGCAAACTACCAGCAAAGAAACTACCTATCCAAAACAAGGTGTTGCTAATCATTTGTTGGGTTTTAACAATGTCTTATTTTTTGAAAATTCAAAATTGGATGTGAATTTTGGCTATATCGCTAATGACAGAAGTGAATTTGAAGACAGCAATATTGCGGTTTTAAAAATGAAACTGAATACCTTTAATTATGATGCAAAATACCATTTTCCAAAATTTGGAAATTTGGAAGCCATCCTTGGTGTTCAAGGAATGCACCAAAACAACAAAAATTTTGGAGAGGAATATTTAATACCTGATGCCCTAACCAATGATTTCGGTTTTTTCGGAACAAGCAATTATGAATGGAAATCCAATGTAATTTTAGCCGGATTGCGTTTTGACAACAGAAACATTTCTACAGAAGCTCATGGCGCTGAAGGAGAGGAAGGTTCATTTGAAGCTATTGATAAATCTTATAATAGTTTTAATGCTTCCTTGGGTTATAAAACCAATTTAAACGATAATTTACTGGTGAGATTAAATGTCGCTACAGGATTTAGAGCTCCTAATTTGGCTGAATTGACGTCTAACGGCGTTCATGAAGGAACCAACAGGTACGAAATTGGAAACAGCAGTTTAAAAACAGAACAAAATATTCAAACCGATTTAAATGTTGAATTTAACACAGATCATTTTGAATTTTTTGTGAATGGCTTCTACAACCATGTGAACAATTATATTTATACCTCACCAACTGGTGAAACACTCGAAGATAATGACGTTTTTAGATATATTCAAAATGATGCAAAATTATATGGTGGTGAAGTTGGGGTGCATTTTCATCCGCATCCTTTAGATTGGCTGCATTTTGAAAGCAGCTTTGAAACGGTTACGGGAGAAAAACAAAATGGTGATTATTTGCCATTAATTCCTGCAAATAATTGGAACAATACCATTAGAACAGAATTTAAAATTAAAGATTGGTTGTCTCATGGCTTTAGCTCCCTAAATGTTTCCAGCACTTTCAATCAAAATAAAGTTAGCGGATTTGAAACTGCATCCAAAGGATATTCTTTGGTAAATATTGGTTTTGGAGGCGCTATTAAATTTGGAAAAACAAATTTTGACATCAATATAAATGCCAATAATCTGTTTGATGAAAGTTATATCGCTCACTTGTCACGTTTAAAATCCGACGGAATTCAAAATATTGGAAGAAATTTTATAGTTGGCGTGAAATTTAATTTGTAATCCGATCAAAACAGATTCTTAAAAAGCCTTTTAAAAAATTTTAAAGGGCTTTTTAAAGATTTTCAATAAACAAAAACACAGCATAACATCCTCTTTTACTTTAATATCTATCTCCATTTATCATTTACATTATCAATCTTTAATCTGCAAACAAAAAACTTTGAATTAAACACAAATCGAACTTAAACGTTTAAAAATCAAGTATCAAATAGCTTTTTATTTGTAACTTTAGTACTAGCAACTGTAAATTCTTTCTAAATGAACAGAATAGGTCTTTTAAACAAGCTTTGGGAATTTCAAAATAAGTTTGGTTATATTTCAGAAAATGCTATTGCACAAATTGCCCAAAAATTAAGCGTTTCAAAAATAGAAATCGAAGGTGTCGTTTCTTTTTATCATTTCTTCCACCGGCAGCCTACAGGAAAATACCTAATTTATTTAAATAACAGCATTGTTTCTGAGTTTAAAGGCTTTCAGCAAATTAAAGCCGCTTTTGAAAAAGAAACCGGCTGCACTTTTGGATCTTACGATGAAAATCCGCTGTTTTCACTTTTCGAAACTTCCTGTATCGGTCTAAGCGACCAGGAGCCTGCGGCATTGATCAATTTTTATCCGTTTACCCATTTAACCCCAGAAAAAGTTAAAACCATCATTCAGCAATTGAAAAACGGAAATTCTTTAAGCTTTATTTCAAGCAATCCTACAAGCAAAATTCAATACATTCCTGCGGATAATAAAACGATTTTCTTTAGAAAATATGAAATGGGCATTGCGCTGAAAAAGTTAAAAAACCATACGCCAAATGAAATTTTAAATCTTATTTCAGTGGCCAACCTTGAAGGTCGAGGCGGGGCATTTTTCCCTACAGCCAAAAAGTGGAAGAGCTGCAAGCAAAGCGATTCTGTTAAAAAATACATTATCTGCAATGCCGATGAAGGCGAACCGGGAACTTTTAAGGACAAATCACTTCTGAACAATCTTCCCGGATTGATAATTGAAGGAATGATTGTGGCAGCTTACATTACAGGCGCCACCAACGGCTTTATTTATTTGCGTGCCGAATACAGCTACCTGCTTGAAAAAATAGAAAATACCCTTCGCGAATTTCAAACTAATAACCTTTTAGGAAACGATATCCTTGGTATCCCAAAATTTAATTTTAACATTCAAATTCAGGTTGGTGCAGGCGCTTATGTATGTGGCGAAGAATTGGCTTTAATCGAATCATTGGAAGGAAAGCGCGGCGAACCAAGAATTAAAAAATATTTCCCTACAGAATATGGTTATTTAGGATATTCAACCATTGTAAATAATGTGGAAACTTTCGCTATGGCATCCAGAATCATTGAATTGGGCACTAATTTTATTTCAACCATTGGCACCAAAGAAAGTAAAGGAACAAAAGTATTAAGTATTTCTGGCGATGTTGCAAAACCCGGTATTTATGAAATTGAATGGGGAATGACCGTGAAAGAAATTCTACACCTCTGCCAGGCCACATCGCCATATTTTGTTCAAATTAGCGGTCCATCAGGCATTTGCATCAACAATACCGAATTTGATCGCAAAATTTGTAAAGAAGATTTAATCTGTGGTGGATCTATTATGGTTTTTAACAATTTCAGAAGCATCACAAAAATTTTAGAAAACTATACTCAATTTTTTAAAGAAGAATCTTGTGGTATTTGTACACCTTGTCGAGCCGGAAATCAGATTTTACATGAAAAAATCAAGAAAATTAAAAAGGGAATTTGCACCGCACAAGATTTGGAAGAAATAAAAGAATGGGGGAAAATTATGAAACTGACCAGTAGATGCGGATTGGGACACTTTTCCGCAAATACACTCGTAATGGCACTTGATAAATTTGAAGGATATTTCAATCAAAAAATTATAAAAGCCAATGAAAATTTAAATGTGGAATTTGATATGGAAGCCGCGGTTTATAATTATGATTCCTTGATAAAGGATACGCAATGAAAGTTGAAAGGTTAAAGTTGTGAGTTGTGAGTTGTGAGTTGTGAGTTGTGAAAATTAACAAATATTAAATACCTGATAATTAATTATTGATAATTTAAAAACACCTATGAAGAATTGTTCATTTAAAATAGACGGAAGAGTTTGTACCGCAGAGAAAGGGTTAAACTTAATAGAAGCAGCAAAACAAAATGGTGTTTTTATTCCGACATTGTGTCATTTTAAACACTTGTATCCGCTAGGTACCTGCAGGGTTTGCACCATAAAACTAAACGGAAAATCTGCTGCCGGGTGCACTGTTCATGTCGCTGATGGTATGGATATAGAAGTTAATACCCCCGAATTGCTGGATACCCGAAAAGCAATTTTGGAAATGATGTTTGTGGAAGGAAACCATTTCTGCCCTTCATGTGAAAAAAGCGGCGATTGCCCAATGCAAAATTTAGGGTACGAAACCGGAATCAAATACACACGTTTTCCACATTTATTTATAGACAGAATTACAGATGCACGTCCGAAACGCATTGTGGTAAACCAAAACAGGTGCATTAAGTGCAGACGATGTATTGAAGAAGTAAAAACTTTTGATGGTTACAAGGTATTCTATTCCGTAAACAAAGGTAATAAAACGATGGTTTCTATTGATTATGAGCAGGAAGCTAAATTATCCGAATTACAAGCAGCCCATGCCATGCAAATTTGTCCGACAGGTTCCATTTTAGTTAAAGGAAAATCGTTTAGTAAACCATTTGGAGATCGATTATTTGATGCGGTTAACGAAGAAAAAATGCTGCCTGTAAATGGTCTTAAAAAACACCGAACCACTGCTAAAAAGAAAATTGTTGCAACCACTTCTCTCGCGGGCTGTTTTGGGTGCCATATGTCTATGCTCGATGTAGATTTAGGAATCCTCGATTTATTTGAAGTTATTGAATTTAATAAATCCCCTTTAACCGATATTAAAAATTTCACCAAACATTGCGATATCGGACTTGTTGAAGGCGGTTGCTGCAACACCCATAATATTGAAGTGCTGCGCGAATTCAGGAAAAATTGCGACATATTGGTTTCTGTGGGGGAATGTGCCATTTGGGGTGGCTTGCCCGCTATGAGAAATACTTTTCCGTTGGAAGAATGTTTAAAAGAGTCTTATTTGGATTCTATGACCAGCGAAGAAAATGAAACAATTATTCCAAATCATGAAGACATTCCCAAAATTTTAAACAAAGTATATGCCAATCACGAAATCGTAAAAATAGACCATCACATTCCGGGATGCCCTCCAGATGCAAATCATATTTGGAATGTTGTCAAACATATTTTATTTCAAGAAGAATATTCCATCATGCATCCTAAATATAAATATGATTAATCGAAAATAACTAAAAATGAGTACAAGAAAAATAATTATAGATCCAATTACACGTGTGGAAGGCCACGGAAAAGTTACCATAAGACTTGACGAAAAAGGCATGGTGAGTAATGCCTTTTTTCACATTGTTGAATTTAGGGGCTTTGAAAAATTTCTTCAAGGACATCCGTATTGGGAAGCACCGGTATTGGTGCAGCGACTTTGCGGTATCTGCCCTGTGAGTCATCATTTGGCTGCAGCCAAAGCCATTGACCAATTGGTGGGCATAGACCCCGAAAATTTATCGCCAACTGCTACAAAATTGAGAAAATTATTGCATTTCGGACAAGTTTTTCAATCTCACGCATTGCACTTTTTCTATTTGGCTTCTCCAGATCTTTTATTCGGAATCGACGCCCCTGCGGGGAAAAGGAACATAGTTGCCGTTTCTGCCGAAAACAAGGAACTTGCAAAAAAAGGGATTTTGATGCGTAAATTTGGACAAGAAATCATTAAAGCATTGGCGGGGAAAAAAATTCACGGAATTTTAGCTGTACCGGGTGGCGTACATAAAACATTTACAGCTGAAGAACGTGTATATTTCTTAGACGGAATGCTTATTCCGAACGTTGACACCATGATTGAGTGGTCAAAAGAAATTATCGATTTTATAAAAACCTATTATCTTGAAAACGCCTCATGGATTGACAATTTCGCATCTTACCCCTCCAATCATTTGAGTCTGGTTCGAAAAGAAACAGGAGCTTTTGAATTGTATGACGGTAGGTTAAGATCTGTTGATTTTGAAGGAAATGAGTTGCTAAATATTGCAGATGTTGACTATCGCGATCACTTTAAAGAAGCTGTTGAACCATGGTCTTACTTGAAATTTCCATATATGACCAAATACGGAAGGGAAAACGGATGGAACCGAGTTGGACCATTGGCACGTTTAAATACTTGTGCTTATATGGGAACTCCACTTGCAGAGAAAGAACGACAAATATTTAAGGAATACACAAATAACAAGCCCAATAATATGACCATGCATACCCATTGGGCACGATTAATTGAATTGTTATACAGTGCTGAAGCCATGAGAGAATTTTTGTTGGATGACACCTTAATGAGCAATGATTTGGTTCGAAAAGGCACGCCGAGACAAAAAGGTATTGGAATTATTGAAGCACCAAGAGGAACGCTTATTCATGAATATCATACAGATGAAAAGGGCTTAATTACCAAATGCAATTTAATTGTTTCAACAACGCACAATAACGAAGCGATGAACCGTGGCGTTAGAGAAGTTGCAAAAAAGGTACTCAATAACAAACCCGAAATTACAGAACCTATGCTGAATCAGATTGAAATAGCCATTAGGGCTTACGATCCTTGTTTAAGTTGTGCAACGCATGCATTGGGTGAAATGCCTTTAATTGTGCAATTGGAAGATTGCTACGGAAATTTAATTGATGAAAAAATTAAATAATATACTTATCATTGGCATAGGAAATAACACGCGTCAAGACGACGGACTTGGCTGGGTTTTTTTAGAGCTACTTGAAAAAGAGGGATTTAATACCAATAATCTGGTCTATAAATATCAATTGATGGTGGAAGATTCAGAATTAATTTCGGAATTTAATCCTGTTATTTTTATTGATGCCTGCAAATCCAAATTAAAAAACGGGTTTTCATTCGAACGCATTTACCCTTCAGAAGAAGTAACATTTTCTACACATTCCGTTCCCCCAAATCAAATTTTGAATCTTTGTAAAACTATTTACGACAGAACACCAAATACTTATCTCCTTAAAATTCAAGGCTATAATTGGAATATTGGCTCCAGATTGTCAAAACAGGCAAAAACAAATTTAAAGAATGCCTTCTCTTATTTTATTGAAAACTTAAATTCAAAATAAAATTAAGTTTAAATTAATTTTGTTTCCAATTGTCAATTTGTATTCTCCTTCGCTAGCTCGATCTTCCAATTTGTGTAACCAACAAGTATTATCATTTTCCGTTGTCAATTATTAATTCTAATCTGCGTAAGGGACTGAAGTGAAAACCTTTTGAGCAATTTTCAGCGAAAAAAGTTTGGAACAAAAGGCCCGACCCTTGTGGTAACGCCCAAAAAATGGAGAAAATTTTTATTGTGCATGAGATTTAATTTAAAATCAATCTAAAGTTTTAATTCGGGCTTGTTCTGTTTTTATCCTTAAATTAGCACACTCAAAATTTTAAAAATGCCCATAAAATCTCCTAATAACACAAACCTAGCTGTAATTTCAAACACGCCAAAGCGTATTCTTGTTGGTATTCAATTTTTATTTGTGGCCTTTGGGGCAACTGTATTGGTTCCTTTATTAATAGGGATTGATCCTTCTGTTGCATTATTTACCGCAGGTGTTGGAACACTTATTTTTCATATTATTACCAAAGGAAAAGTCCCGATTTTTTTGGGAAGTAGTTTTGCTTTTATTGCGCCAATTGTGGCCGCCACTGAATTATATGGGTATCCCGGAACTTTGGGAGGTCTTATTGCTGTTGGTTTGGTGTATGGTGTTGTGTCTTTTATTGTGAAACTATGGGGTTTAAAAGTGATTGAAAAAATATTTCCTTCAGTGGTGATTGGACCGGTTATTATGGTAATAGGATTGTCATTGACATCGGTTGGTGTAGATATGGCAAAATCAAACTGGCCAATTGCATTTGCCGTATTAATTACATCCATTGTTATTGTCATCTACACAAAAGGAATCATCAAATTGGTTCCTATTTTTATTGGGATTATTGTAGGATATATCATCTCAATTTTTGCCGGATTGGTAGACTTTTCTTCGGTAAATGATGCCGCTTGGTTTGCGCTGCCTAAATTTACAGCTCCAGAATTTAACTGGGCTGCCATTTTATATATGATTCCGGTCGCTATTGCACCAATTATAGAGCATGTTGGTGACATTTATGCAATTAGCGGTGTTGCTGATAAAGAATTTATAAAAGACCCTGGATTGCATAGAACATTGTTGGGAGATGGTATTGCCACTGCCTTTGCTGGACTTTTAGGCGGACCGCCAAATACAACTTATTCTGAAGTTACCGGCGCCGTTGCTTTAACCAAAATTACCGATCCCAGAGTGTTGCGGATTGCCGCTATTACGGCAATTATATTTTCATTGGTAGGTAAAATAAGTGCAGTTTTAAAAACAATTCCACCTGCCGTATTGGGCGGTATTATGCTGTTGCTTTTTGGAATGATTGCGAGCATTGGAATTAAAACCTTAATCGATTCAAAAACAGATTTTTCAATCACAAGAAATCAGGTCATTGTTTCTGTTATTTTAACTATTGGCGTAGGAGGCGCCCAAATGAGTTATGGAAATTTTAATTTGGCAGGAATTGGATTGGCATCGGTTATTGGTGTTATATTAAACTTGGTTTTGCCAAAATCTTCGGCTGCAGTTAAAGAAAATCTTAAATAAACAAGCAATTTTTTTGTCAATAAAAAAGCCTTTCTGAAAATTCAGAAAGGCTTTTTTTATACTTTATGTTTCAAATTTTATCCAACATAAAATTTAATCAAGAACAAAATTGCGATAAAGTACATAATCGGTTTTATTTCTTTATATCTGCCCGTAAGCAGTTTTAATATCACAAAAGAAAGCATTCCAAATACAATTCCTTCAGCAATGCTGTAGGTTAATGGCATCATAATGATGGTAAAAAAAGCCGGGATAGATTCTGTAAAATCATCCAAATCAATTTTCATAATTGGCGAAATCATAAACAAACCAACTATAATTAAAGCCGGAGCGGTAGCTGCTTCGGGTATAATCATAAATATTGGTGCAAAAAACAAAGCCAAAATAAACATTCCAGCAACGGTAAGCGCTGTCATACCTGTTTTTCCGCCTTCAGCAACACCGGCAGCACTTTCCACGTAAGTTGTAACGGTTGAAGTTCCCAATATAGCGCCAACAGTGGTTCCAATGGCATCAGCAAACAAGGCTTGTTTTACTCTTGGAACGTTTCCGTCTTTGTCCAACATATTTGCTTTTGAAGAGACGCCAACCAATGTTCCCACAGTATCAAACATATCAACAAATAAAAATGTGAATAAAACGATTAACATATCTAAAGTAAACACTTGGGAAAAATCAAACTTAAAGAAAATTGGCTCAATTGACGGCGGTAAGCTAACCGCGCTGAAGTTTTCAGGAATTGCTGTTACGCCAACAAACAATCCAATAATGGTGGAGGCTAAAATTCCGATTAAAATGGCTCCTTTCACTTTTTTAGCGAATAAGACGCCGATAATGATCACGCCAGCCAAACCAACCAAAACAGCAGGATTTTTCATATCTCCCAACCCAACTAAGGTGGCAGGGTTGTCAATAATTAATCCGGTTCCCTTTAATCCAATAAAAGCAATAAACAATCCAATACCAACAGAAACCGCGTGTTTCAGATTTAAGGGAATAGAGTTTACAATCAATTCTCTGATATTAAATGCAGTTAAAAGGACAAAAATGATTCCTTCCAAAAAAACAGCCGTTAAAGCAAACTCCCAAGAATAGCCCATTCCCAACACCACGGTAAAAGCAAAAAATGCATTTAGACCCATACCCGGCGCCAATGCAAATGGCAATTTAGCAAGCAAAGCCATCACTAAGGTTGCGATAATTGCTGATAAGGCCGTTGCTGTAAATACCGCGTCTTTATCCATTCCTGCGGCACTTAATATACTCGGGTTTACAGCTAAAATGTAAACCATCGTCATAAAAGTGGTAATTCCAGCAATAATCTCAGTTCTTAGTGTCGATTTATTTTCTGTTATTTTAAAAAACTTGTCTAACATAATCTATTTTTTTTATTATATATTCCACTTAACACCTAAAGTTGGCCTTACTTTAAATTCATATTCATAAGCGAAATTGTTTGAAAATTCAACCTCTCCTCCTACTGAAAATGTTTTATTTAAATGATACCACAATTGAGGTTCAGATAAAAATACAGTTTTGTCGGACAATCCGTTCTCTGTCCATAAATCAGCAAAACCAGAAAAGGTTAGTTTATTTTCAATCAAATTCACGTACCAAGTTCCGGTAATTTGGTAGTTGGCTTCTCCGGCATTTTTAAATGACTTATAACCCGCATAGGTAGAAAATCCCATTTTCGCATTTCCTTTTGCATAATTGACACCAAATATCCAAGCATCATTTATGGTAAAGCCACCCAAACCGTCAGCTGTTTTAAAAGTCCCCAATCCGCCATTGTATTCCACATGCAATCCAACAGGCATTTTTTCGGTTTTTAAAACACGAGCAATTTCATAATAGCCTCCGCTTATGCCCGAACTTGCATTGTAATCAAAATCGACAAACGTGAAAGTATTCCCGTATTTATCAACCTTAAAAAGCTCAAAAGTTGTTGTAAAGTGACCTCTTTCAAAATCTCTGTGCAATTGAAAGTTTTGAGCGCTCAGGGTAACAGCAATAAAAAAGGCGATAATTGTAATGATTTTTTTCATGGTTTTTAAAATTCTAAGATTAATTTTCAAAAATACCACAAATATATGCGCATAAAAGTGCCCCTGAAATTCAATTATTAACAGGTAATTAACTATTTATAATTAATATAAATTGGGGAAAGGAATTAGCCAATTAGTTAATTAGCCAATGTGCCAATGAAAAAAAATAAAAGACTGTTTCGCTATTAGGAAATAGAACAGCTTCATTTAATTGATGTATTGTTAATCAATTTTAAAAATTAACTCGAAACAACCCTCACAATTTCATCGGCAATTGCCAAGCAAGAAGTTGCTGCTGGCGAAGGTGCGTTTAGCACGTGAATATTTCCCTTGTGTTTCATGATTTTAAAATCGTCAATCATATTTCCTTCAAAATCGATGGCCTGCGCCCTAACACCAGCTCTTGAGGGTTGCACCTCATTTACTGTAAGCGTCGGCATCATTTTTTGCAAAGCTTTAACAAAAAGTCGTTTTGAAAAAGCGCGTTTGTATTCATCGATTCCTTTGCGCCAATGTTTTCCGAATAATTTCCAGGTTCCTTTAAAAGTTAATGCTTCAAAAGTATCTTTTAAATTAAAACTTGTACGATTATAGCCTTCTCTTTTAAAAGTAAAAACTGCATTTGGACCGCATTCAATACCACCGTGAATCATTCGTGTAAAATGCACGCCTAAAAACGGAAATTTTGGATCGGGAACCGGATAAACCAAGTTGTTAATTTTGTGTGCGGCTTCTGGCTTCAATTCAAAATAATCCCCTCTGAAACCCACAATATGCAAATCGAGTTTTAAATGATCTTTTGCCGCAATTCTGTCGGATTGCAATCCAGTGCAAAAAATAACTTTGTCGGAAATAAATTTCCCTTTATTTGTATTCAAAGTAGAAGTGTCTGTTTCTGCAATTATATCGAAAACATCGCAAGATTTAATTAATTTACTTTCGGCATTAATGGATACAATTTTATTCGCAAAAGCATTACAAACCGCCACATAATCAATAATTCCTGCAGTTGGCACCCATATTCCTTTAATTCCATCAATAAAAGGTTCCTTTTCCTTTATTTCCTCGGAAGTTAAATAGCAAATTCCAGGTGTTTCATTTTGAATTCCTCTATTATAAATGTCTTCTAAAACGGGTAGTTCCTCTTTTGCAGTCGCCACAATAACCTTTCCACAAACATCATGTTTAATATCGTTTTCTACAGCAAATTTTATCAGTTGGGCATTTCCTATTCTACAGTTTTTTGCTTTATACGAACCAGGTTTATAATAAATTCCTGAGTGCATAACGCCTGAATTGCGACCAGTTTGATGCAAGCCAATCTCTGATTCCTTTTCTAAAATAAGTAGGGTTTTATCGGGAAATTTTAATTGTAATTTATAAGCGGTTGCAAGTCCAACGATACCTGCACCAACAACAATAAAATCAACTTTATTGGACATATTTTGTTTTTCCCACAAAGTTCAGCAAAACAAAGGATATTATAAAGAAAACTGCCAAAAATAATACGCTCCATTGCATAGAGCCTGTAAAGGAAATTAACAAGCCAAAAACGAGCATGCCAAATACTATGGCAATTTTTTCGGTAACGTCATAAAAGCTGAAATAGGTTGCATGGTCTTTTGTATCTGGCAATAATTTAGAATAAGTTGAGCGTGACAAAGATTGAATGGCGCCCATAACCAATCCAATAAGCGCTCCTAATACGTAAAAATAATAAGAAACATTTGCTTGTGATTTGTCCAATAAAAATGCTACGCCACAAACTAGTGCCCATATCGCAATGGTTATTTTTAAAGTGGCAATATTGCCTATCTTGTCTGAAATTCTTGAAAATAAATAAGCGCCAAATATGGCTACAATTTGTACCAATAAAATAACCGCAATTAAGTCCAAGGTTGGTAATCCCAGTTCTTTACTGCCAAATATTCCTGCCATTAAAATGATGGTTTGTACCCCCACGCTAAACATAAAAAAAGACAGTAGGAAAAATTTTAATTCCGAATGTTCCCACATTTCATCATACACCACTTTTAATTCTCTTAAGCCTTTCCAAATAAAATCCTTTTCTGGTTTTTTATGATAGATATTATTTGGTAAATAATGATAAGTGATTTGCGCAAATCCCAACCACCAAATCCCAACCAGTAAAAAGGTAAGACGAGATGCAAAAGCCGCGCCTGACAATCCGAATATTTCTGGTTTATTTACCATCACCAAACTAAATAAAAGCAAAATTACAGAACCTATATAGCCAAAAATAAATCCTTTGGCACTTACATCATCCTGCTGCTCGGGATGTGCAATTTCCGGTAAATAAGCATTGTAAAAAACAATGCTTCCCCAAAATCCGATACTGGCTAAAACGGTAAAAACCAAGCCAACCCAAAGTGTTTTTTCTCCTTCAAAAAAGAACAAACTCATTACCGAAAAGGACCCGAGATAACAAAAGAATTTTAAAAATTTTAATTTATTCCCTGTATAATCTGCAATCCCTGATAATATTGGCGACATAAATGCGACCAATAAAAAGGAAAATGCAAGTGTATAATCGTATAAAGTTGTTGGATTCCATTGGGTTCCAAGAAAAGTTACTTTTCCTTCAACAGATGCAAATGACTCTGTTAAACTGCTATAATATATCGGGAAAACTGCTGTAGCAATCACCAAAGAGTATGCTGAATTTGCCCAATCGTAAAATGCCCAGGCATTGATGAGTTTTTTGTCTCCTTTTTTTAACATAGTGGTATAAAAAAAAACCGTTCTAAAAAATTTAAAACGGTTCACAATATACTATAATTTCCTTTTAATTAGAAATAAATACAATTTAACTATTGGGCATTGTATTTTTTTGCTTGGGCAATCGCCGTTGGCATATAAGCGGTTAAATTTTTTATTCTTGTTTCATTAGAGGGGTGTGTGCTTAGAAATTCAGGTGGCGCTCCATTATTAGATAATTGGCTCATACGAATCCAAACATTAACAGCTTCTTGCGGGTTATATCCTGCCATTGTCATAAACACCAATCCCAATTTATCCGCTTCTGTTTCGTGGGTTCTGCTATAGGATAACATTCCAACCTGAGATCCAATTCCATAAATGGTATTCCACAAGTTTTGTGTTTTGGGATCTTTGTTGTTGGTGCCAAGTGCTACAGCAACACCACCCAATTGTTGTCCGTATGCACTTGTCATACGTTCTTGTCCATGTTTTGCAAATGCGTGCGCTACCTCATGACCCATCACTGCTGCAATACCATCCACATTTTCACAAATTGGTAAAATACCTGTGTAAAAGACAACTTTTCCGCCGGGCATACACCAGGCATTTACGGCTTTATCTTCAATTAAATTAAACTCCCAACGATAACTGTTGGCTTCGGAAACCATTCCGTTTGCACGCATAAATTTATCTACCGCTTGAGAAATATTTTTCCCTACAGTCTGAATTTCATTGGTCATTTTCGCATCATTCGAAAGTTTATTTTCTTTTAAAAAGCCTTCATATTGTGCAAAACTAGCCGGCAATATCTCGGCATCACTCACTAGATTAAGTCGTTGTCTTCCGGTAATTGGAACGGTGCTACAGCTTACCATAAACAATATAAGCAATGAGAGCGAAATGTATTTTTTCATCTTTTTTAGGTTTTTTAGTTAAAACATTCTTTCTATATAAAAGTACAAATTCTATCTTTACCAACAAAATTACACCATTTTATGAATTCGAATGCCAACTCTATCACAATTCAATCAAATACTGATCCAAAAATACCTGCCTCAATTATTGCAACAGGAAAAATACTACAATTTATAGCGCCACCATTGGCTACTTTGTTTGCTATACAACTTTTTAGGACACCTATACGATTTAAAACGCCGGCTCGAGAGAATATGATGGCTGAAAGCGCCCAGAAGAAATTGGTTTTGATTCCTGAATTGAATAAGAAAGTGATGGTTTATTCTTACGGATATTCGAAAAGAAAAGTTTTGTTGATTCACGGCTGGTCCGGCAGAGGTACACAACTTTTTAAGATTGCCGATAAGTTGCTGGAAAATGGTTTTATGACGATAAGTTTTGATGCCCCTGCTCACGGTAAATCAACCGGAAAGACAACTATGATGAATGAATTTGTTAAAACTGCCCTGTTTTTAGAAAAAGAATTTGGTCCCTTTGAAATTGCTTTAGGGCATTCTTTAGGAGGCATGGCTGTTTTAAACGGCGTAAAACAAGGGTTGAACATAAATAAAGCCATTGTGATTGGTTCAGGAGACGTGATTACAGATATTGTCAAAGAATTTGTGGCCAAACTTGAGCTAAAACCAAAAATGGTCGATAAAATAAAACAGCATTTTTACAATAAATTTGGAGAAGATATTGATAATTACTCCGCCTATATTGCCTCAAAATCAGTTAAAATTCCTACTTTAGTGCTGCATGACACAGATGATAAAGATGTTCCTGTAAGTTGTTCGCATCATATTCGACAAAATTTAGAACAGGGTGAAATTATAATAACAAGTGGCTTGGGACATAGCCGTATTTTAAAGGACACCAAAGTAATCAATCGAATTGTTGAATTTATTAACAGAAATTTATAACATGAAAAAATTATCTTTAGTGCTTATATTAATGACACTAATTGGATGCAATGGTTATTCACAAGAAAACAATAAAAAAGTTATGGTTAAAAAAGTGGTTAAAACAGAAGCCGACTGGAAAAAAATATTGTCTCCTGAATCTTATCATATTTTAAGGGAAAAAGGCACGGACCGACCAAGTGAAGGAGGTTATACAGCCCATTTTGAAAAAGGAACTTACCATTGTGCAGCTTGTGATTTGCAGCTTTTTGAATCAAACAGCAAATTTGAATCGCATTGCGGCTGGCCCTCTTTTGACGATGCCATTGAAGGAACCGTAAACTATGTGTCAGACAGGAGTCACGGAATGATTCGCACAGAGATTGTTTGCGCTTCTTGTGGTGGACATTTAGGACATATCTTTGACGACGGACCAAAAAACACTACTGGAAAGAGGTATTGTGTGAATACAACTTCCATTAAATTTGTAGCCCACTAGCCCCTTAAGAAGGAATTATTCTCCTAATTGATAGAAGGCCGAAGTTTAAAAAAGATTTAAAGTTGAGAAATTATTAAATGGGATTTTCCAAAAATAACAATAATCTTTAAAACTGCCATGTCAAAAATTAATCCACTAGCTTCAACATTGATTGATGATTATATTGCCTCAAAAGCAACTTTTTCAAAGGAAATTCTTAAATTACTTCGAAAGTTAATCCATCAGGCAGATTCAGAAATTATTGAAGATTTCAAATGGAATGTTCCAGTTTTTCATAAAAACAACATGGTTTGTGGCTTTGCCGCTTTTCAAAAACACGTTTCTATCACTTTTTTTAACGGCGTAAAAATGAGCGATAAACACAACTTATTCTCTAGCGATTGCAACGCAAAACATCTAAGGACAATTAAGTTGCGTTCTATTTCTGAAATCAACAAAAATCAGCTTCTTGACTATTTTAAAGAGGCTGCTTTATTAAGTAAAACAGGTATCAAGAAAATTGAAAGCAACAAAGAAATTGCTATCCCCGAACTTCTTCAAAAGGCTTTAAACAAAAATAAATTGGCTAAAAAGAATTTTGAAAATATGGCTTATACTTATCGAAAAGAATATGCTTTACAAATTTCTGGTGCTAAACAAGAAGCAACAAAGTTGAAACGGCTTGAACGGATAATTTCCAACTTAGAGCAAAATATTAAAATGCATGAGCAGTATAAAAGCTAATTAAATTAGTAGGACAATTAAATTTATTTTCTGTAATAGACTAGTATCAATACTATTAATTCCATTTAAGGAGGTAATTACACTGGAGACTTTATTAAAACTCAAAAAAGTTTAACAAGCTTGTCTATTTCAAAAACCAATCCAGTTAAGTAAATAAATTTGAATTAAACAAATAATCTTTTTACGGCACCAAAACACTTCAATTTTTAATAGCATTTTAGTATCTTTGTACTTTCTAAAAAACGAGGTAAACGACTATGTTCAATAATTTAAGCGATAAATTAGATAAGGCCTTTCACACCCTGAAAGGACACGGGAAAATTACAGAAATAAATGTTGCTGAAACACTAAAAGAAGTTCGAAGGGCTCTTTTAGATGCCGATGTTAACTTTAAAATAGCAAAAAACTTTACCGATACCGTAAAAGCAAAAGCCTTGGGACAAAACGTATTGACTACGTTAAATCCGGGGCAATTGATGGTGAAAATCGTAAAAGACGAACTAACCGAATTAATGGGTGGCGAAACCGTTGGCATTAACCTATCGGGCACCCCAACTATTATTTTGATGTCTGGTTTACAAGGTTCCGGGAAAACAACTTTTTCTGGAAAACTGGCAAACTATTTAAAAACAAAAAAGAATAAACAAGTTTTATTGGTAGGTTGCGACGTTTACCGTCCGGCCGCCATCAACCAATTAAGAGTTGTTGGAGAACAAATTGGTATCGAAGTTTATGCGGAAGAAGGCAATCAGAATCCGGTAGAAATTTCTAAAAATGCCATCAAACATGCCAAAGCCACTGGCAAAAATGTGGTGATTATAGATACCGCTGGACGTTTGGCTGTTGATGAGGCGATGATGGCAGAAATTTCAAACATCCACAAGGCTGTTAATCCGCAAGAAACCCTTTTTGTGGTAGATTCCATGACTGGTCAGGATGCTGTAAATACAGCAAAAGCTTTTAATGATATTTTAAATTTTGACGGTGTTGTATTGACCAAATTAGATGGTGATACACGCGGTGGTGCAGCTTTGTCCATTAAAACTGTTGTTAATAAACCTATAAAATTTGTTGGTACGGGTGAAAAGATGGAAGCAATTGATGTTTTCTATCCAAACCGTATGGCGGAGCGAATTTTGGGAATGGGTGATGTTGTTTCGTTGGTGGAACGCGCTCAAGAACAATATGATGAGGAAGAAGCTCGCAAAATTCAAAAGAAAATTGCAAAAAATCAGTTCGGTTTTGATGATTTCCTGAAACAGATTCAGCAAATCAAAAAAATGGGAAATATGAAAGATTTAATGGGAATGATTCCTGGAGCTGGAAAAATGATGAAAGATATTGATGTGGATGATGATGCTTTTAAGGGAATTGAAGCCATTATTCATTCCATGACACCAGCAGAAAGAAGCGAACCTCTCATTATTAATGCCGTTAGAAAAAAGCGAATTGCTAAAGGGTCTGGAACAAGCATACAAGAAGTAAATCAGTTGTTGAAACAATTTACCCAAATGAGCAAAATGATGAAAATGATGCAAGGCGGTGGCGGTAAACAAATGATGCAAATGATGAAAGGGATGGGGAAATAAGTTGTCCATTCGGCTGCGCTCAGTGTAAAAATTGTGGGTTGTGCGTTTTTAGTTATGTGTTAATCAGTCATGATTTGGGCTTAGAACAATAAAAAATTAATATTAAAAAGTATTGAAGTTGAAAAGTTTGAATAATAAAACTGCCAACTGCAACTGAATACTGTAAACTAATATAACATGATTTTACTCGACGGAAAAAAAACATCAAATGACTTGAAAATTGAAATTGCTGAATCAGTAAGACAATTAAAAGCCCAAGGAAAAAAAACACCGCATTTAGCTGCAATCTTGGTTGGAACAGACGGCGCAAGCATGACCTATGTTACCAGCAAAGTTAAGGCTTGCCATTTGGTGGGATTTAATTCAACATTGATTGAACTTCCAAGCGAAACAACCGAAGCAACCTTATTGCACGAAATTGAAAAATTAAACACCAACGATGATATCGACGGATTTATCGTTCAATTGCCATTGCCAAAACATATCAACGAACAGAAAGTGCTCAATGCTGTGAATCCAGATAAAGATGTGGACGGATTTCACCCGACCAATGTGGGAAGAATGGCTTTGGATATGCCTTGCTTTTTGCCTGCAACACCCTTCGGAATTTTAGAATTGTTGGAACGCTATCAGGTTGAAACTTCTGGAAAACATGTTGTTGTTATTGGAAGAAGCCATATTGTAGGCCGTCCAATGAGTATTTTAATGAGCCAAAAACGCAAAGCTGGCGATGCCACCGTTACCATTGCGCACAGCCGTACCAAAAATTTAAAAGAACTTACCTTACAAGCCGATATTATTGTTGCAGCTCTAGGGATTCCAGAGTTTTTAACAGGTGATATGGTAAAAGATGGCGTAACCATTATTGATGTGGGAATTACACGCGTTGAAGACACCACCAAAAAAAACGGTTACCGTTTGGCAGGCGATGTACATTTTGAAAGCGTGAGCAAAAAAGCTTCCTTTATTACACCAGTCCCTGGCGGCGTCGGACCAATGACCATAGCGATGCTGATGAAAAATACCTTATTGGCCTGCGAAAGAAAGTAAAACAATTTCGCTGTTTAACCGCTAATTTCGCAAAGGTTTACGCAAGGCTTGCAAAGGATCTTCCAAAATCACTATGTTTAATCATTGTTGATTGTTGATTGTTAATTTTTTATTTATTGTGCCCTTCGCAATTTTATCTTTGCGGTATTTGCGGTTAAAAAATCGGTAAAATTAAGGGCTTTTCAACTTTAGGCACTCATGAATAATAGTATCAATCCCCTTCCCTATTTACCAAACCAACAGAAAAAGCAGGTGTACAAACTGATAAATATTCACATTCCGCATCAAACGGATTTGAATATTGAACCCGCACTCCTTTATTTATTTTAATGGATTGCCCCGCTTCCAACACAATAAGTTCCCCTTCAATATTAAGCTGCTTCTTTCCTTTAATAATATAGGTATATTCCTCAAATTGAGGTGTTTGAAAAGGCTCACTCCAATCTGGAGGTGCTATCATATGCGCCAAACTTAATTCTCCTTGCTGGGTGGTATGTCCAAAATGTTCTTCTATTAATTTTCCATCGGTAGTAGGAATTACAAATGGAGATTTTTGTATGCTATATTTTTTCATGAGTTATATTTTATTTTATCCAAATTTAAAAATTATTTCGGAAACCTGTGCTGTGAACGTCCCTTAAAAAGGCTCACCATAAAAGTCAATTTATATAAAAGCAAATATAAGATTAATCAACAAACACCACCAATACACAAAAAATTTGAAGAATCACTTGTAAGGGAATTTGAAAATAGACCCCTAGGTAAATTACATAATATATCTGGTCCTATAATTTACTGATGGATTTATAAATTTTTTACTTTTAACGAATAAGGATGTAGAATTATCGAGATAAAATCGATTAGGTAGAAACTTCTACAAAGGAATTGTAGGTAATAACATCAATATTACGTTTGCAGCAGCTGCATTTAAATTCAAAAGAATGATTAATAAACAAAAATTATCTTATGATCAATTTTTTTAAGACACTATCCAATAATTTATGAATTATAAAATATTTTGGAAAAAAGCTTTTTATGGATTGACTAAATAGACTAGCAAATATTTTTGGGTAAAACTAAAATTACACAGCTTTTAGAGTTGCTTCTTAAACTTAGAGCTTATTATTTTATGTGAAAAAGAGGTCGACTTTTATAATTTTTAGACGGCCTCTTTTTTAAATTTTATTACAAATTAATTTACCTCGCAAAAAATTAGAGAGGTTGTTGTGTCTCTACCTATAGTAGATACAGCTTCATTATTTACGCTTTACAAGCACATTTCCCAGATTTGCACTTTGGCATTTTCTTTACATTTGAAACCATTTCCCCTTTACAAGTGCATTTTCCAGGTTCACATTTTACACATTCTTTGGAGGTTATTTCAGTTTTGCATGTGCATTTTCCAGGTTCACATTTACATTCGCCACTTGCGATGCATTTACATCCTTCAACATGTGTGGTTTCATTAGCTATTTCTTTTAAATCCATTTTACAAACCGGACAGGCTCCTACTACTTCATAGGTTTTTCCATTTTCGCAATCCATTGGACATTGGTAAACACCCGAAGACATTTCTCCCACTTCATGGTCATGACTCTCTATCTTTACTACTTCTTTCTTGTTTTCCTTACACGCAGTAAATAATACGGCAAAAGAAATAATAGCTGCGAATAGTACTATTGATTTTTTCATTTCTTTAATTATTGGTTCTTTTTAAATTATAATTTTCTTAAACAATTGTGATTATTAATTCAGTAAATTTTACGGTGGACTAAAGTACTAAAAAACCCCTGTCATTTTCATTTGGCTCGTAAAATGTTTTTGTAAATTTCAATAGCAACAAAATTAAACCAAGTAAAAAGGCTTCCCAATATTGAGAAGCCTTTTATATTATTTAACTCAAAAAAAGGATGTAATTAGTCTCTTCTTTCTCTAGGTTTTCTATCTCTATCACCACCACGATTGTCTCTAGCTCCACCTCTACTGTCTCTGCTGCTATCGCGCGGAGGTCTTTCTACAAATCCCTCTGGTTTTGGCAAAAGAGCTTTTCTAGAAACTTTATCTTTACGTGTTTTAGGATCTTTACCAAAATATTTTACATCAAAAACATCACCCATATTAATAATATCAGTAACATTATCTGTGCGTTCCCAAGCCAATTCCGAAATATGCAATAACACTTCGTTTCCAGGAGCGTCAAGATATTCTACAACTGCACCAAAATCTAACATCTTGATAACTTTCACTTTATAAACACCACCCACTTGTGGTTTAAAAAGCAATGAATCAATTTTTGTTAAAACGGTCTCAATTCCTTCCGGTTTTGTGCCTAAAATTTCAACAATGCCTTCCCCTGTTATAGGATCTTCATTTATAACAATAGTACAACCTGTAGCCTTTTGTAATTCTTGAATTACTTTTCCTCCAGGTCCAATTAAAGCACCAATAAAATCATTAGGGATTCTTCTGGTAATCATCTTTGGAGCATAAGGTTTCACGTCTGGTTTAGGCGCTGCAATTGCTTCTTTAAGAATTCCCAAAATATGCAAACGTCCATCACGTGCTTGTTTTAATGCTTTTACCAAAATTTCATAAGGAAGTCCTTTCACCTTGATGTCCATTTGACAAGCCGTAATACCATCAACAGTTCCTGTAACTTTAAAGTCCATATCGCCCAAATGATCTTCATCACCCAAGATATCAGAAAGAACCGCATAACGATCGCCATCAGAAATCAATCCCATGGCAATACCAGAAACTGCTTTTTTCATTTGGATACCTGCATCCATCAAAGCCATTGTCCCAGCACAAACTGTTGCCATTGAAGAAGAACCGTTAGATTCCAAAACTTCTGACACAATTCTTATGGTATAAGGGCATTCATCTGGAATCATTCCTTTTAAAGCACGTTGCGCCAAGTTTCCATGACCGATTTCTCTACGAGAAGTTCCTCTTAACGGATAAGCATCTCCTGTACAAAATGGAGGAAAGTTATAATGTAAATAGAATTTTTCCTCACCTTGATGGGTTGGCATATCTATCATATTAGACTCTCTTGAAGTTCCCAATGTTACTGTTGCAAGTGCTTGCGTTTCTCCACGAGTGAAAATTGAAGAACCGTGAACAGAAGGCAAATAGTCAATTTCGCACCAAATTGGGCGAATATCAGTTGTTTTTCTTCCATCTAAACGAATTCCTTCCGTAAGTGTTAACTCTCTTACAGCTTCTTTTTCAACTTTAGAATAGTAGGTTTTAATTAACGTTGGATTTTCTGCCAATTCTTCTTCAGAAAACAAAGCCAAAACCTCATCTCTTACTGCCGAAAAAGCTTCTTCTCGTTCTCTTTTTCCGTGTCCGCCTTTTGCAATGGCATATATTTTATCATAAGAAGCTTCACGCACTTTTAAGGCGATTGTTTCATCGCTTATTGCAGGTGCATATTCCCTTACTGGTTTTTTACCAAAAGCTTCAGCCAAACGCACTTGAGCAGCGCATTGAATTTTAATGGCATCGTGTGCAAATTTTATAGCATCTGCCATTTCTTCTTCTGAAATTTCTTTCATTTCTCCTTCTACCATCATCACAGAATCTGTAGATGCACCAATAACCATATCGATGTCGGATTCCAACAATTGTGCTCTACTTGGATTTAGAACAAACTGACCGTTAATTCTTCCAACACGTGCTTCAGAAATTGGGCATTCAAATGGAACATCCGACAATTGAATTGCACATGATGCCATTAAAATTCAATGCGCTGCTCAAGTGCGTTTGGCTGA
>DAIDMK010000007.1 GCA_027449025.1 Lutibacter sp.
TTTTGATACATAGCAGAATGATTAATGGCGAACAGCATCTGTTACCGCTAAAAAATAAAGTTTTAACAGATGAAACGAGCCATAACAAATTTTGATACATAGCAGAATGATTAATGGCGAACAGCATCTGTTACCGCTAAAAAATAAAGTTTTAACAGATGAAACGCCTACAACAACACAATCTAACAGAAAAAGAAAGATGCTGGGCGTTCCATTTAACAAATAAAAATCAATAAAAAATAACAAATGAAATTACGTTACTCCTTATTGATGGCGCTGTTAATTTTAAGCACTCCCACAATTGCACAAAAAGACACCATCAAATTAAAGGAAGTAGAAGTGTCCTCAAGCAGAATATCCTTACCTTTTTCTAAAAACTCACGTACCATATCTATTTTAACCCAAGATGACATCACTAAATTGGCGGTGACAAACTTAGCCGATTTGCTGCAAAATGTTGCTGGTGTTGACATTAGAAAAAGGGGTGTTGAGGGCATGCAATCGGATTTATATATCCGTGGCGGAAATTTTGACCAAACCTTGTTGTTGATTGATGGCGTTAAAATGGACGACGCGCAAACGGGACATCATACCATGAATGGTATTTTATCATTACAAAACATTGAAAGAATTGAAATTATTAAAGGGCCTGCGGCACGTATTTATGGTCAAAATGCTTTTACCGGTGCCATAAATATTGTTACAAAGTCGGTAACCGAAAATAAGGCAATCGTAAATTTAAATTATGGTTCTTATCAAAATAAAAAAGGGGAAGTATCTTTGACTCAGAGATTTAATCAAGGTGATGTTTTGGCTTCTCTGAGTTATCAACAATCTGATGGTTATCGTTTTAATACCGATTTTAAAAATAGTGCTGCATTTTTAAAGTCCAATTTCAAAAATTATAGTTTAATCACTTCTTATAACGAACGCAAATTTGGTGCGAACGGATTTTATGCAAGTCCGGCTTATAAAGACCAATATGAAGAAACCCAAACAAGTTTGGTGGCACTTTCTTCCAATTATGCTGAAAGAAATGTGATATTTAAACCAAAAATTTATTGGAGAAGAAATCAGGATATGTACTTGTTTGTTAGGGAAAATCCATCCTATTACAGAAATTTACACATTTCAAATAAAATTGGCGCAGAAACGAATGCTGTTTTTAATTCAAGCGTAGGAAAAACTGGCGTTGGTATTGATGTATCAAGAATATTTTTGGTGAGTAACAATTTAGGAGATCATCAAAGAACTTCTATAACGGGTTTTATAGAACACCGGTTTGAACTTTTAGATGAAAAGTTGGATATTACACCAGGTGTTGCCATAGGTGCTTATTCAGATTTTGATACCAAAGCATTTCCTGGATTGGATGCGGGTTACCGCATTTCGGAAAAAGTAAAGGTGTACGGAAATATGGGCTATACTTATCGCGTCCCAACATTTACCGATTTGTATTATATAGGTCCAACAACCAAAGGAAATGCCGATTTGGAAGCGGAATCAGCTTTGGCAGAAGAGTTGGGATTCAAATATACAGCTGCCAATTTTCAAATGGATTTGGCTTTGTTTAGTCGAAAATCGGATAATTTAATTGACTGGACCAAAGACAATGAAGCAGATAAATGGGAAGCTAGAAACTTTAGTGAAGTGTTAGCCCAAGGTTTGGAAACAAGCATAGATTACCAGTTTAAATGGAGCAATTACCAGCAAAAATTCAATTTGGGTTACAGTTTTATTGATGACGATATAAAAGACAACAATGTTCAATTTACGCAATATTCCATCAATAGCATCAAACATCAACTTAATTTAGGTATTTCAACAAAATTCTGCCCAATTTTTAGCCAGCATTTTTCATATCGATATGTTGAAAGAACTAACGGACAACATTATAATGTTGTGGATGCCAAAATAGGGGCGATACTCAAAAATAATATGGAGATTTTTATAGTAGCCAACAATATTTTTAATGCAGAATATACTGAAACCAATTTGGTACCTATGCCAAAAGGAAATATGATGGCGGGATTCACCTACAAGTTATAACACCTACCTAACCGCCTAAAATACGGAGCGTTAAGACATTGTATAATATGCATTTTTTTATCGATTGGGTCAGCTGGCGCGATTATTTAAAAAGATAAAAGGTTGGTAAGAAATTAGAGAATAGGGTAAAAAAGCACCAGACTTCCGTATTTTAAATCAAGAATCTACAGCATAGGAATATTTAGCATTCCAATAAATTTAAAATCTTCAAGTCCGCCCTAACCGCTTATCTATTAGAATTAGTATAAGTGTATTTTGTGTTTTTAGCAAACGCCTTATCCTGTTTTTAACGTTGCAATACGCGAAAGATATTTGTTTATGATTTTGGATAATTCCTGGTGTTTTTTAGCAACCTTGTTTTTATTTGTTTAGCATTTGGCGGTGTATAAGTTATGTTGTACATATTTTGGGTTTGGTCAGATGCTTTTTTGATTGAGGCTGTTTTATTACCCTTTCCAATTCTTTATAGACACAATATGCCATAAAAGAAATAATGACGCGAAAAGACTCCAGATTTAAAACCTGAACTAATTTTAAGAAAGTCAATTAATGATTAACTTAATGATGTGGTTCTTCGTGGGTTAGTACAAACGTTTATCTGGAACCTTCCTCTTATCATATTTAAGATCGCTAAGCATCGATGATTTTATACCGATAAAAAAGTAATAGGTTTGTCTATCCCCAAAAGGAACCCAGTCAAAATTAAGTTTCCAACTATCTAAATCGCGTGAAAACCTTAATTGCGTATTAGTAAATCCTTGACCTTTCATGTCATATCCCGATGAAAAACCAACACCCCATTTAGGTGTCAATTCTATATCTCCCGAAAACATAAGCGAATTGGAAGAAATTTCCTGCTCTCTGTTGTTATTGGTATAATTTAAAGAATACACTAATTTTAAAGTCCAAGGCATTTTAGATTGATAAAGTGCGGTTTCTATAACCTTATCTTTATCAGATTCGTTATTGTCTATTTGACTATTTGTAACTTTTAGATCTTCTCCAAAAATGCCGTCAGAGTTATTATCATGAGCCTTTTTTTCTTCAGAAGTTTCCTCACTTTTATTACCTTTGCTCGAAAGGGAATAATCCATAGATACTCCTGCGCTTGTAAGTCGGAATAAACTTCCACCGTTATTGATGTTAAAAGTATTATATTTATTGCCGTTTGCGTCTATTGCATAAGGATCTAAGGTTCCCCTTGCATTTAGGCTTAGTTTGTCTTTAAAAAACTTGGTCCCCGCATTTACGCTAACAGGACTCCATTTTAATGAATCGGCAGCCATATTATAACTGGTGCTAAAATCTAAATTATTCAATAAAATAATTTTTCTAGCTTCTGTTTCAGTTGAATCTTTCTTTCTTAGTTTTGCTTCTATATTGTTATTTAAGGCAAAATTTAAACTATTTGAAATTCCGGTGCTAGGACTTCCATAAATACCGTTGGCAAAAGGAGAGTATTCCAGAATGTCATTTGGATCTGCGCTCTTTTGAACTTCTTCATTGTAATAGCTAAAATCGGGTTTGTAACTATAGGAAATACTAGGTCTAACAACGTGACGTATAGTTTCAATATTGCCTCTTTTAAATTTGAACATACCATAAAAAGTAGTTGCCAATGATAGCGATCCGGAATATTCCCTGAATGTATTAAAACCAGATACGGTATCCGTTACAATTTTATTGTTTTCGGCAACATAAGTTTTGTTAAGTTGTTCAAAATACCAAACTTCTTTATAACTCACATTAGGCGAAAGTGTAAAATATTTTAATGCTTTCATGTTTGTGCTTAAGGAAATGTTTTGTTGAATACCTGATTTGGCCTCGTCAAACATTTCCTTTTTGAAGAAAAATTCATCAGTGGTATTAATTCTATTGTCTCCTTTTAGTGAGTAACTCAACCCTGTTTTTTGAATGGCATTTTTTTTAGCGCCACCTTTCCCAGTAAATGGATAAATTCTATCCATATTAACCTGTAAAGAAGGGAGAGTCATTGTTATTTCTTCCGTATTCGTATTTTGGGAATGGGTTACGGATAGCGACATATTTAAAGGTGTTCCCACAAATTTTTTATAATAGGAAATTGATGAACTCAAAGTATTATTTAAAAATGAATTTGTATTGTATTCATTTATCGATTCTTTATAATATTTGCTGCTTCCCGCATTTACAGAAGCTGAAAACGTTGAATTTGGGCTTGCCTTGGCATCTTGACTATGATTCCATCGAATATTATAACTGGTTGTTTTTGAATAATCGTCAAGACCTTTAAGGCTGTTTATTAAGTTTTCATATTTAAAATTAAAGTTTCCAGAAAATCTATAGCGTTTAGCATAACCTGATTCTGCCCTCATTCCCCAACTTCCATTGGTGTAAATATCACCCAATAAAGCCAAATCAAAATTGTCGCTTACCACAAAATAATAGCCTCCATTTTGTAAAAAATAACCTTGATTGTTATTTTCACCCCAAGCTGGCATTAAAACGCCAGAAGTTCTTCCCTTGGTTAAAGGCACATAAGCAAAAGGCATAACAAGTGGTGTTGGAACATCTGCAATAACCAATTGACTTCTACCGGCTACCATTTTTTTGTCTTTGATAAATTTAGCTTTTTTGATATCGATATAATAATCCGGATGCTCTTTTTCTGAAGTAGTTATTTTTATATTTTCTATAAAAATAACGGAATCGTTGTGTTTTTTACTGACTTCCCCTCTAATAATAATGCCTTGTTGCTCGGTTCTCAACCCCCAAATTTTGGCCTTTTCTGTTTTAATATTATATTTAATGGTGTCTTGGGTAGATTCTTGCGACCCTTGCTTAAAAATGGGGCGCTGGGAGTAGCTTCCAATGCTGTCTTTAATTCCCTTGGCGGTAATTATGTTGGTATTGTTGTCTATTTCAATAAAACCTGCAGTTAAGTCAATACCATTGTAATTTACGTGAGCATTATCAAATAATAATATTTTTTTATTTTTCATGTCTTGCCGTATCAAACTATCGGCACTATGGATTATAATACTTTCAAGCAATTCTTTTGGTTTGGCAATGGTATCTTTTGGTTTTATACCTAAAGAATCTTTAGGCTTTACAGCCAAAGTATCTTTTAAGGGAGTTATTAGGGTGTCTTTAAGTTTAACAGGGAAATTTTCAGAAGATTTCTCTTTAATTTCTTGAGAATATGCTGTGTAATTGACAATGCTAAAAATCACTATCAACAAAAATAAAAAATGGTTATTTTTATGTGGCGTTTTAATGATGAAATTTTTATAAAAATGTCTTTTAAATTGGGTTGATAGCATAAGTTTTTTTACATTAGCTTCCTAAATAATCAACCACATTATTGATTGGTTGTAAATGTATGGCTTAATATTTGAAACACAAATAACAGTTGCCAAAAATAACTAAAATTATTGATGAACACACAACTCCCAAATAAAAATATAATGACAATGAAAAGTACTTTAATTTTTGTGTTTTTGATTGTGTTCCTATTTAATTTTCAGTCAATTTTTGCTCAAAAAAAGGAATTTATTGTAGTTTTAGATGCTGGTCATGGCGGAAAGGATCCAGGTAAAGTTGGTCATAATAATGCCAAAGAAAAGGATATTGCCTTAAAAATTGTTTTGCAGGTGGGAGAAATATTGGAAAGGGAAAAAGGCATTAGGGTTGTTTATACCAGAAAAACCGATGTTTTTGTTGATTTATGGGAGCGTGGAAGGATTGCCAATAAAGCAGATGCGGACTTGTTTGTTTCCATTCATTGCAATGCTCATAATTCACAAGCTGCCGGAGCTGAAACTTGGGTTTTAGGAATACATGTTAACCGCCAGAATTTTGAAGTTGCAAAGGCGGAAAACTCCGTTATTTTGCTAGAAGACAATTATGAAGTTAAATATAAGGGATTTAATCCTAATTCACCCGATTCTGTAATTGGCTTAACATTGATGCAAGAAGAATACTTAGACCAAAGCATTCAATTGGCGAGTATCATTCAGGAAGGATTTACAAACGACCTAAATAGGATTGATCGCGGGGTTAAACAGGCTGGTTTTGTTGTTTTGCATCAAACATATATGCCAAGTGTTTTAATTGAAACGGGGTTTTTAACAAATGTAGAGGAAGGTGCTTTTTTAAATTCCGATGCTGGCCAGGATAAATATTCTAAATCAATTTCCTCAGATATTTTAAAATATCTTCAGCAAATTACATTAAATACCGTTGTTGGCAACAATGTTGCAAAAAATGAAAATATTTCGGTATCAAAAACAAATACAGCCATCGCCAAAAACACAAACAATATTTTCTCCAAAATTGAATTTAAGGTGCAAATTGCATCTGGAGCCAATAAAATAGAAACGAAACCCTATAATTTTAATGGGCTAACTGATGTTGAGCGCGTTCGAGTTGACGGTAGCTATAAATATTATTTGGGCAGCACTTCTGATTATACAGAAATAAAAAAAGTACAAGAATTGGCAAAGTCTAAGGGATATACCTCCGCCTTTATTGTGGCATTTGAAAATGGGAAAAAAATTCCGGTTGAGGATGTTATTAAAAAATCATAAAATGTTTTTTTAGTACTCACAAAAATAAATAGTAATTTAGCGTCATTAAATTGAATTGATTTGAAAATTAGCAGAGAGTTAAAAACGGGTATTGTTGCAGTAGCTATAATTGCCTTATTTATTTGGGGATATAATTACCTAAAAGGTCTAAATTTATTTGATGCACCATCAAAAACTTATTTTACAGAATTTAGTGATGTGCAGGGGTTAAACACAGCAAGTGTTGTTACGTTAAGCGGTGTTGAAGTTGGAAAAATTATTGCGGTTACTTTTAACAAGGATTCCAAAAAACGTGGCTGGTTGATTGTGGAATTTAGTGTGGAAACAGATTTAGAATTTTCAAAAAATAGCATTGCCAAAATTTACAGTACCAGCTTAATGGGCGGAAAATCTTTGGCGCTTGTACCTTCTTATGAAGGAGAAATTGCGAAACCCGGAGATTATTTACCTAGCGAGATAGAAGCTGATGTGATTGCTTCCGCTTCAGAAAACTTAAAACCACTTTTCGAAAAAGTTCAAAGTGCGGTTGTGAGCGCAGATTCCGTTCTGGTTGGCTTAAATGAATTTATGGACGCTAAAACCAGAGCCGATTTAAAATCGACTATTGAACAGTTAAACGCTACGATGTTAAATTTTAACACCATTTCTAAATCTATAAATGAAATGGTAGCAACCAATAAAGATAAACTAGGAAATACCTTAACCAACACTGAATTAATGAGTAATAATTTGGCAAAACTTTCAGATTCTTTGGCAAATTCGAACTTGGGTACAACCATTAAAAATTTGGAAACCACAGTGAATAGTTTAAACGGTATTTTAGCAAATGCAGAATCGGGTAAAGGAACTTTGGGTAAATTGTTGAAAGATGAAGAAATGTACAATAACCTCACGAGTGCTTCGAAAGAATTGGATGAGCTATTGCGAGAAATGAAATTAAATCCAAAACGTTTTGTACACTTTTCTTTATTCGGTAAAAAGGACAAGGGTTACATTGAGCCTGAATCGAAAATTGAGATAGATAAATAAAAAATTAGTGAACTAGGTACAAAAAGTTAAAATATTGAAAATGTCCATAAACTAAAATGTATGAATTATATCGATAACATAGCATTTGCAATTCTTTTAATAATCGGAATTGGGTTTTTTGTAAAAAATAGCAAAAAAATTATCAGAAACATAAAACTTGGCAAAAATATTGACAGATCTGATTTGCCAAAAGAACGTTTTAAAAATATGCTCAAAATTGCTTTTGGGCAATCAAAAATGGTAAAACGACCGATTGCAGGAATTTTGCATATTATCGTTTACGCAGGTTTTATCATTATCAATATTGAGGTACTGGAAATTATTATCGACGGACTTTTTGGAACGCATCGTGTTTTTTCTGTTTTGGGAGGTTTTTATAGTTTTTTGATTGGATCTTTTGAAATATTGGCAATTTTGGTATTGGTATCAGTTATCATATTTTGGATACGCAGAATGGTATTGCAAATCCCGCGTTTCTGGAATAAGGAAATGAAAGGATGGCCAAAAAATGATGCCTTGAATATTTTATATTTCGAAATGGTTTTAATGTCGTTATTCCTGTTAATGAACGCAACCGACAATCATTTTCAAAATTTAAATATAGGAAATCCAATAAGCCATTACATTGCTATTCTATTTCAGGAATCTAGTTTTACTGTTGTAAATATTATTGAAAGAACTGCTTGGTGGTTGCATATTGTTGGTATTTTAATATTCTTAAATTATTTGTACTACTCAAAACACTTGCACATATTATTGGCTTTCCCAAATACGTATTTTGCGAATCTAAAACTGAAAGGTCAGTTAAGCAACTTAGAAGCTGTTACCAATGAAGTTAAATTGATGATGGATCCAAGTGCAGACCCTTATGCGGCGCCTGATGAAAATGCAGCGCCACCTGAAAAATTTGGTGCAAGCGATGTAGCCGATTTAAATTGGGTGCAATTAATGAATGCCTATACCTGTACTGAGTGCGGAAGGTGTACTGCTGTCTGTCCGGCCAATATAACTGGAAAAGAATTATCACCTCGTGCCATTATGATGAAAACAAGAGATCGATTGGAAGAGGTTGGCGCAAACATTGATAAAAATGGCAAGTTTGTTGATGATGGCAAACAATTATTAAATGATTATATAAGCCCTGAGGAACTTTGGGCCTGCACAACTTGTAATGCCTGCGTGGAAGCATGCCCGGTAAATATTGATCCGCTTTCTATTATTATCGATTTGCGCCGTTACTTAGTGATGGAACAATCAGCTGCACCTCAGCAATTGAACAGTATGATGACAAATATTGAAAATAACGGAGCTCCTTGGCAATACAACCAAATGGACAGACTTAACTGGAAAGATGAATAACTAAAACTATTAACCATAAAAATAATAAATAACATTTATAATGGAAAAAGAAGATGTAGAAAAATTGTTACATGAAAAAGTCGAAGCTGGATTGCATATAAGTCCAGTATTGCCAAAAGGCGTTAAAAATTATTTAATTGATATAGATGGCACTGTTGGAGAAGATATTCCCAATGAAGAACCAGAACGCATGGCAACCGCACAAGCTTACCCTGATGCGATTAAAACTTTGAATAAGTGGTATGATGAAGGACATATTATTTTCTTCTTTACGTCAAGAACTGAAGCGCATCGCGAAATTACAGAAACTTGGCTAAAAAAACATGGGTTCAAATATCACGGAATGTTAATGGGAAAACCAAGAGGCGGTAATTACCACTGGATTGACAATCACTTGGTGAAAGCAACACGCTATAGAGGTAAATTTACCGACCTAATTAATAAAGAAGTAACAATAGAGGTGTTTGATGATGGTCAGCACTAATAAAAATATTTAAAAAATAATCTTATGAATGTACCTACAATGGCTGAAATGACGGCTCAAGGAAAACAACCAGATGTTTTATTTTGGGTTGGATGTGCCGGAAGTTTTGATGACAGAGCAAAAAAAATAACAAAAGCTTTTGTGAAAATTTTAAATAAGGCAAATGTAAATTTTGCCGTTTTGGGTGCAGAAGAAAGCTGTACTGGTGACCCTGCTAAAAGAGCCGGAAATGAATTTTTGTTTCAAATGCAGGCAATGGCAAATATTGAGGTTCTAAATGCCTATGATATCAAAAAAATAGTAACTGCTTGTCCACATGGCTTCAATACCATAAAAAATGAATACCCTGAACTGGGAGGAAAATATGAAGTATTGCATCACACTGAATTTTTAAAATCTTTGTTGGATGAAGGAAAAATCACCATTGAAGGAGGTAAATACAAAGGCAAACGCATTACTTTTCACGATCCTTGTTATTTAGGAAGAGGCAATGATGTATATGAAGCACCGCGATTGCTAATTGAAAAATTGGAGGCGGAATTGGTTGAAATGAAACATTGTAAAACCAACGGACTTTGTTGTGGTGCTGGTGGTGCCCAAATGTTTAAAGATGCTGAAAAAGGAAATAAAGAGATTTACTTGGAACGCACAGAAGAAGCACTAGAAACAAAATCAAGTATTATTGCCACGGGTTGCCCTTTTTGCAATACGATGATTACCGACGGCATAAAAGCAACCAATCAGGAAGAAAACGTTCAAGTGTTGGATATTGCCGAGTTAATAGCCAATGCTGAAGATTTATAAATTTTGAAAAAAAGTGGCTATTGAAAAAATTGCACGATGTTTAAAGTTTATGTGAAAGCTGCCCGTTTAAGGACGCTTCCTTTATCCGTTTCAGGAATAATTGTGGGAAGTTTTTTGGCGGCATCTCATGGGTATTTTAATTGGGTAATTTGTGGGCTTGCATTGATGACCACTGTTGGTTTTCAAATTATTTCTAACTTCGCCAATGATTATGGCGATGGCATAAAAGGAACCGACAATACCGATAGAATTGGTCCTAAACGAGCCATTCAAAGTGGGGAAATTTCACCGAAACAATTATTAAAAACCATTAAAATAACAAGTGCAATAACCTTCGTTATTGCCATCTTACTTATTTATACAGCTTTTGATAAAGATGATTTTTTTAACTTATTGGTGTTTTTTGTGTTGGGAATTGCAAGCATTGCAGCCGCAGTAAAATACACCATGGGTCATAAAGCTTATGGTTATAGTGGATTTGGAGATTTCTTCGTATTACTATTTTTTGGATTGCTAAGTGTTTGCGGTAGTTATTATTTATTCTCGAAGCAATTGAATTTTACCATTTTTATGCCTGCTTGTTCAATTGGATTTTTAAGTATTGGCGTGTTAAATTTAAACAATATGCGTGATAGCGTATCCGATGCAAAATCGGGCAAGAATACAATCGTGGTAAAAATAGGGCTGGAGTTTGCCAAATATTACCATTATTGTTTATTGATTGCTTCATTTTTGTTTGCTTTACTCTACTCATTTATTTTTTATAAATCATGGCATCAACTATTATTTTTCCTGGCGTATATTCCAATTGGTAAACATTTCTTGGTGGTATATCGAAATAAGAGACCCGTACTTTTGGATCCTGAATTAAAAAAATTGGCGCTAAGCACCTTCTTATTTGCATTATTATTCGGTTTGGGAACATTTTTAGCTTCCTGAAATGACTTTTATCACTTTTTAAACAAGAAATAAAAGATACATTTATCAGGTATTTGTTTTCACATGAAAAATCAATTTTTTGGCATATTTTTTTATCTGCTTTATTTATTGGCTATGGTTCGCCCATTGGTTCCAATATTGGAGTATTATGCCAATTACGATTATATTGCCACTGTGCTTTGCGAAAACAGGGATAAACCTTATTTAGAGTGTAACGGAAAGTGTTATTTAGAAAAGCAACTGAATAAGGCAAATCATAACAATCACGATCATAAATCAACCATTCCTCAAATTGATTTTGAAAAATATCCTGTTTCACCCTTAGATCAATTTTCCTACACACTTAAAAATTTTGAAGAAAACTATTCACTTGTTTTTTTTGTTAATAAATACTCTTCACAAGATTTCTATAATTCTTTATTGAAACCGCCACAAGTATAAATTTATTTTTTGCAATATTTTGGGGGTTTAAGTATGGTAATTATTACTGTACAAATACTTGCGATTCTATATGTTAGTAAACATACGAGAGAATATAGAAAAAAGACAAGGTTAATGTATAAAAAACAATTGTTTATATCGGTTTCTTTTCCTTAAATGCTATCATCCATTTAATATATATAAAAAGATACAGGATTCGCTTTATTATCCAGAAACCCAATTAAGGCAATTGTATAATTTCACAATTCACTGATTTTATTTAGTGCTTATTATAATATTTATAAGTGTTATGTTGGTATTGTTTACTGAATTCTCCTATACTCAAGAAATAATTGTTAAAGGAAATATGGTTGATTAGGAAATTATAAAACTGCACAGTTTAATTTTAAATAGCATGTTGTTATTTAAAAATTAAATAGATGTTTATTAAACTTAAAAAAATTAGTACTTAAAAAATTAGTATTAGTTACTTAATAAAACAAATTTTTTAAACTTATAAAAAATGAAAAAAAACATAATTAGTTCATATTTTATGCTTTTTACATTTGTAGTATTTAGCCAAGAAATTGGAAGCATAAGCGGTACAGTAATCGATAAAGAAACAGGGAAAACGATTCCGAATGCTGAAATACTAATAGTGGAAATTACGCAAGGAACAGTTGTTTCCGAAAATGGAACTTTTGAAATAAGGAATGTCAAACCAGGGACATATACACTTAGTTCGCATGCGCTAGGTTATATTACAAATACCAATAAAAATATTAGAGTCTATGCAGGAGAAAATAAAAATGTTCACTTTTCAATGGAACCTGAAAATATTGCATTGGAAGAAGTGACTGTATCGGTAACCAAAATTAATAAAACTATTGATAAAATAGGATCTCCAGTTTATGTTATAAGTAAAAAGGAAATTGAACGTACTGAAGGAAGAAATATAGAAGAGGTTCTAATTAGAGTTCCTGGAGTTTTTACAGAAGACAGGTATCATAATGAAACAAATTTGGTGAGTTTTAGAGGAGTTGGGCTTCATACACATGTTACCCGAGGAATTCTTGTTTTAGTAGATGGGGTTTCTTTAACTGAGGCAATGGGAAGAACTGATTTTGAAGGCGTTGATATGGAAAATGCTGAAAAAGTAGAAATTTTAAAAGGTCCTGTATCAGCGCTGTACGGTCCAAATGGTATCACAGGGGTAATAAATATAGTAGAAAAAACGCCTAAAGAAGGATTTCATGGGAAAGCAAAAGCATCTTATGGTAGTTATAATTCTATGACATTATCTGGAGATGTTAATGGTGGGAAAGACGGGTTTCGATATTTAGTAAAGGGAAAATACTTTAACACAGATGGTTATTTAGATAGAAGTGGATCTAATTCTTCAAGACTTGGTGTAAAGCTTGTTCAAAAATTTAATAATGCTGGAAAATTACAATTTACAACTGATTATATCAGTAGTGAAATGGATATACCTGGAACCTTAACGCAAGAGCAATTTGATGATAAATCAACTTTTTCCTCCAATTTATTTGCAGATTATAATAGAGATGTGCTAAGAACAAATTTAGTGTACACACAAAACCTAAATAATAAAATTGATTTGTATGGAAATCTCTATTATAGAAATAACAACAGTGATGGATTTTATGCAGATTATAGTTATTCAGAAGACGATATAAACTCATTAGGAGGTGAATTAAGAAGTCAATTTAAGAATACCGTTTTTGGAAAAGAAAATTCAATAATTGTTGGTGTAAGTATGCTTAACGAAAAAGGCGTTAATGAAACATTTAGAAGAGATACTAAAACAGGCAGTATTGGAACGAAAACTAATGATGGAGAAAGCATATACAATATGTTTGGAGTTTATATGGAAGATGAATTTATGTTAACTAGCAAATTAGGAATTACTCTTGGATTAAGATATGATTTAGTTGATTATGATTGGACTGACAATTTACATCAAGGTGAAGAAAATACTTCTGCAACAACAAGTGTATCATCATTTAGCCCAAAATTTGGATTTGCGTATAACCCAACAAAAAACGCGACTCTTTTTGGAAATATAGCACGTGGATTTAATCCTCCTCAAATTTCCCAATTATTTGTTGGAAGTTCTTACTCAGGTTTGCCAAACCCTGATTTGAACCCTGAATATATTACCAATTATGAATTAGGAATAAGAGGTAATATTAAACAAAAATTTATGGTTCAGGCATCATTTTTTATGATGGATTTTACAGATCAAATTACTGCCGAAATTATTCCTGAAATTGACCCTAACAATCCTATTTATCAAAATGTTGGTAAAACAAAACATACAGGTTTAGAAACCTCTTTAGAATATCATTTTACTAATAAATTTAATATTTACACAAATTACTCATATTTAGATGCAAGATTTAATGATGATCCAGATTATGGAGACAACACATTAAGAAAAACGCCTCATAATATGATGAATGCGGGATTAAGGTATGAGTTTAAATTTGGTTTAACAACAGCTTTAGATTACAAATTTGTAGATAAATTTTATATGGACAATGAAGAGATTAATGAGTATGAGGGTTATTCTTTACTAAATATAAAACTAATGTATAATTGGAAAGATTTTATGATTTCAGCTGCAGTTAACAATGTTTTAGATACTAATTATGCTACGTATGCTTATTCTTCTGAATCATACAATCCAATAACTCATCAAACTGCTTGGGAAACTAAATATATTCCAGGTTGGCCAGTAAATATAAATGCCGCTATTTCATATCGTTTTTAACTTGTTTAGAAATAAAAATATTGGATTATGATAATCATAAAAAACATAAAAAAACCGGAGTATACTTTTATTAGTATACTCTTGGTTTGTTTCTTTTTAATTCAACCTGTGGTTGCACAAGAAATTAGTTGGTTCTCAAATATGCCGCCAAAAGAAGAAAAGAAAATTGTTGAAAATGGCATGCATCGACTTTCTTCAATAAAAGGCAAAAGAGGACAATCATCAATTATTCAATGGTTAAGAAAAGGTACAAATCCTGAAAATGCAGCTTATGTACAAATTCCAGATTCATTAGGGTTTAATTTTTGGTTATTTTCGCCTTCAAAAAAGCAAATTGAAGGAAAATTAATTACTAAAGGAGGAAAGTCTTTCTTTACATATGCGAGTAAAGAGGAAGGATATTATAATGCATACCTTACTCACAAAGAAGTACTTGGAGACACTTTGAATGTAACTGTTGCTAAAAGTGAAATGTTAAATCACAGTTGTAGGAATGGTCATAAGCTTGTTCGGGGAATTGTAGGACCACATATATATCCAGAAATAATTCCTGTTGAAATTAAACGAAAAAGAATTTTTGCTGAAGACTTACATTATTTTACAACTTCTAGTGATAAGGTTGAATACCAGTTTCTTGTAAATGGAGAACCAGTTGAAGGGGCAAGTTTAACCTTGGTAACTCAAAAAAATTGGAATAAGACACAAAAAACCAATAAAGAGGGTAAGAGTACTTTCCAGTTTATTCAAGATTATTTTTCTTCATGGCAAGAGTTAAATAATCGTGAAATTTATTATTACTTATTGTATGGTGAAATAATAGTGCCAGAGCAGGGGATTTATAAAGGCTCAGCATATTCGTATGTTCATTATACCACAAGCCTTTCCGATGGTTATAGACCTGCAAAAACAATGTATATGTCAATGTTTTGGGCATTTGTTGTATTTATTTTAGCAACTGTAATTATTGTTACTGGGATTTTTATTTACCGATTAAGACGACAAAAAATTTATAAAGAAATTAAGTTAGATGAAAGTAACGTAACAAATTTTGATACAAAAAGGAATGATTAATGGCAAACAGCGACTGTTACCCCTAAAAAATAAATTTTTAACAGATGAAAAAAATTAAAATTATACAGTATATAAATAATTCAAACGTTTCTAGGTTTCGAACTATAATACAAATAGCCTTTTTTGTACTATTTGTATATGGAGGCTATTTCTTTATTAATATAGGTCAAAATTTACCAACATTTGCCTGCCCATATAATCCTGGAAGTTCTGGAACTTGTTATTTAATCTCAGCACAGCACAATTTACATATTACTTGGGAGCAATTAGTTAGTTTTCGTGGCTTAGGATTTATAACTGGTTTGGGTTCTTTTGTACTATTCTTTATAATATTTAATAAAGCATGGTGTGGCTATGCTTGTCCGCTAGGAACTATTCAAGATTGGATTACCAGACTTCGAAAATTAACTTTAACTAGGTTTTCTCACTATGATGAAGTGAGTTTTAAAAGACTTAGTAAAGTAAAATATGTGTTTTTAGTTTTATTGATACTAATTCCTTTAGGAATGAGTAATTCCTTTTTTGGACTTCCAGAAATATCAGACGATATGGGAGCTCCTTTTTGTCAAATTTGTCCAGGAAGAACAATATTACCGCTTTTTTCAGGTGATACGTCTCAATTATTTATTGATTTTACTACCAAAACTACTATGGTAATGTCTAGTCTGGGAATTTTATTTATGGCACTGTTTTTTGTGGGTTCATTTTTCAAAAAAAGATTTTTCTGTTTCTTTTGTCCAATGAGCGCTTTACAGTATTTATTTTCAAAAATTGGAGTTTTACGCTTGGTAAAAGACGGTTCTAAATGTACGCGTTGTGGAAATTGTTCGCGTGTTTGTGATGTTGGAATTACCGCAATTGCAGATGATATTACAAGTAAAAATATTGTAAAAGACGATTGTATGATGTGTTTTAAATGTGTAGAAGCCTGTCCTGAAAAGGGAGCGTTAGACGTGAAGGTTTTTAATTTTAAAATATTTTCATCTACCGAAGAAGGCTTTTTTAAACGATATGGTCAAGGTGATTCATTAACCTCAAAAAAAAAGAAAGATGATTAATGCCACCAATCAAGATAGATACAATAGGTTGAAGAAAACATCAACCATCCATTATAATATGGAGGTAAATCAAGTGCTTTCAGAAATTATGGATGATTTTCCAGATAAAATTTCTGGGATGGAGTATTTTTATAACAAGTTTAAACCTCTAGAAATAGGAGAATCATTATACCCAAAAGACAAAAAACTAATTGCTTCAATGTGTATTCACGTACCAATTGAAATTATTCATGCGTTGGATGCAACGGCTGTTAGAATATGTTCTGGAGCTTATTCGGCAGATACTGCTGGCTCTGATTTTTTACCCGCAAAAACTTGTCCAATGGTCAAATCAACTTTAGGTGCACTTTATTTAGATATGCTTCCGGGGAATGCAATTCCTGACTTGGTTATAAATCCTACAACGTGTGATCAAAAAAAGAAAATGGGTGAAATGGGTGATGAAATTGACAAAGAGTTTTATGTTTTAGAAGTTCCGCCAAGTAAAGACTCAGAAGAAGCAAGACAATATTGGCAACGAACTATAAAAAAATTGGTTAAGAAACTCGAAAAATGTACGGGCAATAGGCTTACTAGAGGAAAATTAAAAAAATCTATAAAAACAATTGCTCAAGCACAGTCTGAATATAGACGCTTTATGAGACTTAGAAAAGAAGCTCCTGTTATTTTTGGAAAAGACGCTTTATTAATAGCGAATGCTTATTTTTTTGATGATATAACTTGTTGGACACAAAATTTAGCAATTCTTAATGATGAGCTAGAAGAAAGAATAGAAAATAATTTAATGGTAATAAAGTCGCGAACACCAAGAATTTTGTTGACAGGATCGCCTTCAATTTTTCCAAATATGAGAACGCCTATTTTAATAGAAAAACTAGGAGGAATAGTTGTTTACGAAGAGTTCTGTTCAAGCAGTAGGATGTTAAGCGATACTGTTGCAGTTGATGAGTGGTTTTTATATGATATGGTGCCTGCAATTGCTGATAGATATTTAAAACCAAGCACTTGCCCAAATTTCACACCTAATGATGATAGAATACGGAAAATTTTATTAGCAATGGATGATTATAAAGTGGATGGTGTAGTTTATCAAACCTTTACTGGCTGCCAGCTTTATGATATGGAAGCAAGAAAAATAGGAAAGGCATTAGAAGAGGCTGGGTATCCTGTATTGAATGTTGAATTAGATTATAATCCTAAGGATTCAGGACAATTAACAACAAGATTAGAAGCATTTTTAGAATCAATTAAAGATAATAAAAGAAACACATAGCTATGGGTTATTATTTAGGAGTGGATATCGGTTCAACAACAATTAAAATTGTGTTAATTAATGAATCAGGAGAAATTGTTGATAAAATTGGGTCTCCTACAGGAAGTATGTTTAATCAAAACGCATTAGATAGTTTAGATAGATTATTAAATTCAAATAATTTAACTAGAGACGATTTAAAATACATTGTATCTACAGGTTATGGTAGAAAGTTATTTAAAATTAGTAATGAAAATGTGAATGAGCTTACCGCAAATGCAAAAGGAGCAAGAAATAGTTTGGGCAAAGATTTAAAAGTGAAAACTATTATTAATGTAGGAGGTCAGGATACAAAAGTTATTTTATTGGATGATGATGGTAAAATGACTAATTTTTTTATGAATGATAAATGTGCAGCGGGTACAGGTAAATTTTTAGATATTTCGGCTAGAAATCTTGAAGTAGATGTACAGGAATTAGAAGTTTTACATTTTAAGGCAAAAGACACCCCATTGCCAATAAACAGTATATGTGCTGTATTTGCAGAATCAGAAATAATATCATTGTTAGCAGCAGGTCATCAAACACCAGAAATAGCATCGGGTATTCATTATTCAATTGCAAAGCGAATTACTAGATTAGCAAGTAGGGGGAGAATTGAAGATGCCGTATTGTTTGATGGTGGTACAGCTTTAAATAAAGGAATGGTTGATGCACTTGAAAATGAGTTAATGCGACCGGTTTATGTTAATTCTTTTCCACAATTTACCACTTCTTTTGGTGCCGCATTAATTGCAAAAGAAAGGTATTTAGAAAATGACGGAATAGAATGATTATTTCAATATGTTTAATTTATCATACTCCAGATTGAAAAGCCAAAAGTAGGATTTATCTGTTAATGTTGTAAAAAACAGAAATGTTTGTTGAACCAAAGACGACAATTAGTGCTGGGTTTTTGAAGACAAAATTATAACTAGTTCAACAAGAAAGCATCCACAGAAATTGATCATCCTGTCATTAGAAAAATTAATGACAATCAACTTTTAATGGCCTGGCTTAATAAAGTGAATGGCAAATCAAAAATTAATTACGTAAAAATTGATGCGGAAAAATTAAAATAGCGGAGAAAAATTATTAAACTTAAAGCCCTCTTTTATTTAAGGAAATTTCTTTTTAGAATCTTATTAATTTACTGTAAAATGGAATCTAAGAAATCAGTAATTGTATAAAATATAAAACAATTAAAAGCTTAATAGTTACCAAATAACTACTTATGGCTCAAAATGTGAAATTTTCTGTTTAGATAGTAGGTGGCAAAAGGGGGCGGATTGGTGTTTGAGCACCTCAATTAGTTAATAATTTAATTGGAAATAAGTAATTCTTGTTTATATTTTTGCAAGGTTTAAATATGATTTAAATTTTTTAATGATATTTGTCATATTGTAAACAAAAAATAAAAGATATTTTTGTCTTTTATTTAATTAATGAAAAATCAATTTTTCGGTATATTTTTTTATTTGCTTTATTTATTGGCCATGGTTAGGCCAATAGTTCCAATAATGGAGTATTATGCCAATTATGATTACATTGCCACTGTGCTTTGTGAAAATAGGGATAAACCTTATTTAGAGTGTAATGGAAAGTGTTATTTAGAGAAGCAGCTGAATAAATCAAACAATCCAGGTAACGATCATAAATCTACCATTCCTCAAATTGATTTTGAAAAATATCCTGTTTCTCCATTAGATCAATTTTCATACACGCTTAAAAATTTCGAGGATAACTACACACATAGATTTTTTGTTAATAAATACACTTCACAAAATTTCTATAATTCTTTATTGAAACCACCTCGGTTGTAATTTTATTTTTTGTAACATTTTTTGGAATTTAAGTATGGTAATTATTACTGTACAAATACTTGTGATTCTATATGTTATTTATAAAAACATAAAAGACTGTAGCAATATTTTCCTAAAACCCAATTAAGACAATTATATAATTTCAAAATTCACTAATTTAATTTAGTGCTTAAAATAATATTTATGAATAAATCAATATTTGCCAGTATTGTACTGGCATTGTTAACGGTATTTTCCTATGCCCAAGAATTAACTATTAAAGGAAAAGTTGTTGATAGTGAGACAAAAGAGCCATTAATGGGTGTTAATTTAATATTAGAAAACACAAAAAGTGGGACTATAACCGATAATCATGGAGAATTTCAACTAAAAAATATCACTAAAACTGATAAATTACTGGTTTCGTACATAGGCTATATTACAAGAAGTGCAACTTTTGGCGACAACAATAACCTTGTTATTTCTTTAGAGAGAGATGAGAATAAATTGGCAGAAATAGTAATAAGCGCTTCCAGAACACAACAATCCAGAGAAGAAGTTCCTGTTGCAATTTCAACAATATCGGCTAAAACTTTAGAGGAGATAAAACCAACAACTATTGACCAAGTGTTAAATCAAGCTGCTGGTGTTTTAATGATAGATTTAGGGAATGAACAGCATATGATGGCTATTCGCCAGCCAATTTCAACCAAAAGTTTATACTTATATCTTGAAGACGGAATTCCAATTAGGCCAACAGGAGTTTATAATCATAATGCCTTGTTAGAAATGAATATGGCAGCAACAAAAAATATTGAAATTATTCGAGGTCCTTTTTCATCACTCTATGGAAGCGAGGCAATAGGAGGTGCTATTAATTTTTTTACGGCAAATCCAACATCAACGCCAACAGGAAGTTTTTCTGTTAGAGGAAATGGGGATGGTTACTTGCGTATGGATGCCAAAATATCATCAACTTTTAACAAAACTGGTATTTATATAAGTGGTTATAAATCACAAATTAAAGACGGTATTAGGGAATATGGGGATTATGACAAGGAAGCAATAACCTTAAAATTAACACATAGTTTTAATGATAGAACTTCTTTGAGCAACACTTTAACCTATGTAGATTATTATAGTGATATGAGTGGTAGTATAGATGAAACTAAATTTAATAATAAAGATTATACCTCATATCACACATTTACTTATAGAGATTCAGAATCATTGCGTTTCAATTCAACCTTAAAATATTTTTGGAATGAAATGAATAATACTTCATTAAGCTTGATTTATAGAGACAATACGATGAAACAGAATCCTTCATACCGCATTAGTAGCAGAGCTAGCTTTGATAGTTATACGAGTGGAGAAATAAATGACAATAGCTTTAATAGCTATGGTTTTGTTGCGCAACATAATTTGAAATTTAATAAGGCAAAAATTAGTTTGGGCACAAGTTTAGATTATAGCCCAAACACCTATGAAGCACTGGGAACAAGTGTGTATAGAAATGCACAAGGAATGTATGAGAGTTATACCTTAACAGGGCAATACCTTTCTAACTATGCTGTAGATTTGTTCAATATAGGAGGATATATCTCAGGAGAATATAATGTTTCTGATCATTTGAAATTAAATGCCGCACTTAGAATTGATCAATTTAATTATGATTTTACAAACAGACTAGGTGTGGATGCCTCAGATTATAAAGCTCCTAATACCGAAAATTCTTATAATGCGTTCACGCCTCGTCTCGGTGCAATTTATAAAATTAATAAGGGAATTGGTGCATATGCAAATTACAGTAACGGATTTTTGCCGCCTAGCGTTGGCGAATTATACAAAGCAAGCGATGTCCCTTTATTAGACCCTTCTAAATTTAACAATTATGAAATAGGAAGTTGGATAAGTTTGTTTAACAATAAGCTGTATATCGATGTTGCTGCCTATTATTTAAGGGGGAAAGATGAAATAGTGTCAGTTTCCGTAAAAGAAGGAAATGTAACACTTAACGAAAATAGAAATGCAGGTGAAACTGAACATTTCGGATTTGAGTACTTATTTAAAATAAAGCCTGTTGAAGATTTAAGTTTTCGTTTTAGTGGTTCTATTTCAAAACATAATTACATAGATTTTGCAACAAAATTAGTTGATGGTGAAGAAACTACAAATTATAGCGGAAATGAAATGAAAGGGGCTCCAAGCTGGGTAAATAATGCAGAACTTAAATATACTCCAAGTTTTGTAAAAGGCCTCCGTTTTGGATTGGAATGGCAACATGTTGGGAAATACTTTACCGATGATGTAAATGATAATGTTTATGGAGGTTACGATATCTTTAATGCTCGAGTAGGTTATAAGAAAGGACATTGGCATATTTGGGCCGATTTATTAAATGTTTCAGATAAGCTCTATGCAAATAATGCCTCGACTGATTGGGGGAGTACTACATATACACCTGGAACACCAAGAACTTTTAATATTGGATTAGAATTAAACTTTTTTTAAATAATGAAAACATATATATTTTTATTCAGTTTACTGCTTATTATTTCTTGTTCGGAAGATAAAAAGCTGTCAGAAAAATCAGCTTCAGAAAAAACAATTGTGATAAGTGATACAACATACAATGCCTCTGGTGCATATTTCAGTATAAACAGCGCAAATAGTATTATTTTAAATTGGTCAGAAGAAATTGATACAAGTAAAACAAATATCTTAAAATTTAAAATTTATAATACCAAATCTAAAGATTTTGGAAAGACAATTACTGTTAATCCTTCAAAAGGCATGCAAGCTCATGCCGAAAGCATGGCTAAAATAGGAAGAAATGCCAAAGGAGTTTTATATGCTGTTTTTAGATTTCACGAACCTACGCCAAAAAACAAACATTCTGGAAGTATTTTTTATGCTACCTCAATAGATGAAGGTCAAACTTGGTCTGAAAAAAGAAAACTTGTAAATGATGAAACCTCACAAAGTCAAGCTTTTTTTGATATGGCATTTTTGCCAGACGGGGAGCTGGGGTTAAGTTGGTTAGATAACCGAAAACTAGATAAAGACAAAGATGGTAGCTCTTTATATTTCGCAAAATCTAAGGGTGATTTAGGGTTTTTTGATGAAAAGCCAATTGCAGGATCTACCTGTCAATGTTGTAGAACCGAAATTTTTGTTGATCCCAATAACACAATTAATGTTGCGTTTAGGAATATAGCAGAAGGCTCAATTAGAGACATGTACCGAACAACATCAGTAGATAATGGTAATATATTTAGCATTCCTGTTCCTATGGGAAAAGATAACTGGAAAATCGATGGATGCCCACATACAGGTCCATCAATTGCCCATAATTCAAAAGATTTGGCAGTTACTTGGTTCACGGGAGCCGATAGCGGCACTGGAATATTCTTTAAAAAACTTTCTGATGAAATCACCTTTTATGAAAACAAACTTTTAATTAGTTCAACAGGAATGCATCCACAGATGATGGGGCTAGAAAATGATAATTATTATATAGTTTATGATGAGATATATAAGGTTGATAATACTAATTTTAGCCAAATTGTTTTACACACCTTAGCGCCTGATGGAACAAAATTAACAAGAAAATTATCTAAACCAAATTCGATGAACGACCATCCTGTCATTAGTAAAATTAATAACAATCAACTGTTAATTGCATGGGTGAATAAAGAGAATGGCAAGTCAAAAATTAATTACTTGAAAATAGATGCGGAAAAATTAAAATAGGTGAGAAAAGGTATTGAATTTAATTGCCCTTCTTTTAGGGCAATTTCTTATTTGAACTTTATTGATATACTATAAAATGGAACCTAAGAAATATGTAATGGCATAAAATAAGTAACAATTTTTAAGCTTAATAATAACCAAATAACTTTTGCTTGCGCAATATGTGGAATTTTCTGTTCAGACAGAAGAGGGTAACGAGATTTTGGATTAGTATATGCGCACCTCAATTAGTTAATAATTTAATTGGAAATAAATAATTTTTGTTTGTATTTTTACAAAGTTTAAACATGGTTTGAATTTTTTAATGATATTTATCATATTGTAAACAAAAAATAAAAGATATTTTTGTCTTGTATATAATTTGTAAATGAAAAATCAATTTTTCGGCATATTTTTTTACCTGCTTTATTTATTGGCCATGGTTCGTCCATTGGTTCCAATAATGGAGTATTATGCCAATTATGATTATATTGCAACCGTGCTTTGTGAAAATAGGGATAAACCTTATTTAGAGTGTAACGGAAAGTGTTATTTAGAGAAGCAGCTGAATAAATCAAATAATACAGGTCACGATCATAAATCAACCATTCCTCAAATTGATTTTGACAAATATCCTATTTCGCCATTAGATCAATTTTCATACACGCTTAAAAATTTCGAAGATAACTACACACATAGATTTTTTGTTAATAAATACACTTCACAAAATTTCTATAATTCTTTATTTAAACCACCACAGGCATAAATTCAATGCTATTTTTTACGGTAAATATCTAATTTATAGATTCAAAACCTATCAGGTCATCTATTGATTTATTGCTTTACCCAAAATTAAGATTCAACTTCATTTTTTAATTAAAAATGGGCATGTTGTTTAGTAAAAAAAATAGCTAAAATACTACTTTGCCATAAGCCAAATTGTAAAATTACGGCGGGCTTTCACAGTACTCAAATTAAAAAATCATAAGTATTAGATCGTTGATAACTAAGTGTTTATTAATGAGTTAGTTTAAATTAAAAAAATCAAAAACATGAAACTTCTTAAATATTTTTTACCAGTAATTTTAGCTCTCGTCATTATCTCTTGTTCTGATGATGATGACGATGTTGCGCCAGTTAATGAAATAGGAGATTTGATTAAAGTCCAAGACATTTCTAATGATGAGCATACCATTGAAGTTTATACAAAAAGCGGAAAATTGGTTCAAGGGTATAATGATATTACTGTTAGAATTAAAGACAATTTAACACAAGATTTTGTCGAAAATGCTACAATATCCTGGAAGCCAGTAATGCACATGATTGAAAAAACGCATTCTTGCCCTAAATCTGACCTTGTAAAAGTTACAGATAAACAAACTGTTTACAACGGCTATATTATTTTTACAATGGCAGAGAACGAAACAGAAAAATGGGATTTAACTTTCAATTATACTATTGACGGAACCGCCTATGAAGTGGTTGATTTTATTGCCGTGCCTGCATCAAGCAAGCAAACAATCACTTCTGTAATGGGTGTTGATGGAGTTAAATATGTTTTAGCTCTTATTGAACCGCAAAAGCCAGAGGTTAAAATAAACGACATCACCATTGGCCTATTCAAAATGGAAAGCATGATGAGCTTCCCTGTGGTTGAAAATTATAAAATAAATTTGGATCCACGTATGCCAAGTATGGGAAATCATTCTTCTCCAAATAACCAAGATTTGTTTTTTAATGCAACTTCAAATATGTACGATGGCAAACTGTCATTAACGATGACTGGCTATTGGAAACTCAATTTAATTTTGCGAAATCAAAATAACGAAATACTGAAAGGAGAAGCAGTAACCGATGAAAATGAAGCCAGCACTTTGTATTTGGAAATAGAATTTTAAACAATTAATATTTAACAGGTCGCCTTTATTAAACTAAGGCGACCTTAATTAAGCCTTCTTATGGTAAGCAAATTTTATATTGGTTTATTAGTTTCGTTATTATTTACTGTAATAATTTCGGCTCAGGAAAAGAGCCTGGACACTGTTAAAATTGAACAACTAAAAGAAATAATTATAGTAAACAGAAAATCATTAAACAATAAAAACCAAGTAAAACCGCTCGCGTCTATTGATGAATATCTAGAGAAATCAAATAAGATCACAATGATTAAGCGCGGTAATTATGCTTGGGAGCCAGCCATTAATAATATGGTGAGTGACAGAATTTCCGTTACCATTGACGGAATGCAAATATTTGGTGCCTGCACCGATAAAATGGATCCAATAACCTCGTATGTAGATATTTCAAATTTATCTGAAGTCCATGTAAAATCCGGACAGCAGGGTGCGGAAAATGGCTCAACCATTGGTGGTGGAATTGATTTGAAATTGCAAAAAGGCAACTTTAATGATGAAGCGCTGTATGTTGGATTTGACACAGGTTTTGAAACGAATGGAAATGCAAGAATTGGAAGTTCAGAATTAAATTTTTCAAATAGCAAATTTTTTGTAAATGCCGATGCTATCTATAGAAAATCTGACAATTATACCGCAGGAGGTGATGTGGAAATTAAATATTCTCAATATGAGAAATACAATGTTTCAACTATCGCAGGTTTAAAAATCAATAAAAATGGCGCTATTATTGGCTCAGTTATCTTCGATAATGCCACAAATATTGGATATCCGGCATTAACAATGGACGTTTCATCAGCAAAAGCATTGATAACTTCTGTTAGTTATCTTCAAAAAAATAGCAATTCTAGAGTGACCGAATGGGAAACGAAATTTTATATGAATACCATTACGCATGTGATGGATGACACAAAAAGACCAGATGTTCCTATTCATATGGATATGCCTGGCTGGAGCGATACCTATGGTTTTTATTCAAAAATAAAGTTGGCTAAAACCAGACATTCGCTACTTTTTAATGCAAATGCCTATTATAATAAAGCCTTGGCTGAAATGACGATGTATCCAAGCGATCCAAATGAAAATGAGATGTTTATGTTAACTTGGCCAGATGTAAGAACTCTGTATTCTGGTATTTATGGTGAAGATGATTTTAGTTTGAATAAAAACAGTAACCTAAAAATGACAGCCAGAATTGGTTTTCAAGATGAAACAATCGCTGATGATTTCGGATTGAATAGTTTGCAAATATTTTACCCCAATTTGAATGACAATCAACAAAGATTTTTAATAAACTTATCCACTCAGTATCAATTCCAAAGAGATAGATTCCAATTTTCGGGAAGCGTAGGTTACGGAGAAAGAGCCCCATCTGTTACTGAAGCATACGGATTTTATTTATTTAACAGTTTTGATAACTATGATTATATTGGAAATCCATATTTAAATAATGAAAAATCTTTGGAGTTTAACGCAGCTGTAAATTATACAAGTAAAAAGATTAAAATGGGTATTGAGGCATCTTATTTTTATATTTCAGATTATATTATTGGAAAATTGAATCCTGATTATGATAGAATGACAATTGGCGCTGATGGCGTGAAAGTTTATACTGCTTTAGATTACGCAACTATTTTTACTACAAATTTAACCGCTGAATATTCAATTTCTAATGCAATTAAGTTAGACGGTATGTTAGGTTATAGTTTGGGGGAAGATAATGATAAAGAAAATTTACCATTGATTAGCCCGCTAAATTATAAATTAATGTTACGTTATAAAAAGGCTTTTCTTGATGCGGAATTAGGAATGTCTGGAGCCGATAAACAATACAATTACAGTAGCAGTTATGGTGAAGACAAAACCAATGCCTACACGGTTTTTAATGCAAATGCATCTTATGCTTTTTATAAAGGAAAAAATAAAATTTTTGTAAAAGCAGGTATGGATAATATTTTCGACAGGTATTATTCCACCTTTGCAGATTGGAAAAACATACCCAGAATGGGAAGAAATACCTTTATTAATATTTCATATGTAATAAAGTAAGTTTAAAATTTTTAGCACATAATAAGTATGGTTTATCGTTAATAAATACAATTACTTATTTGTTTGTTTGGAACCACGGAAAATTAGTTTTTCGTGGTTTTTTTTATAGATTTATTTTGTTAAATTGCAGGGTATCATCTAACACACTTCCCATCATGAAAATCACTTATTTAGGCCACTCAAGTTTGAGTATTGAGACAAAAGACAAAACATTGTTAATCGATCCCTTTATTTCAGGCAATGAATTGGCCAAAGACATCGACATTAATAAATTACAGGCTGATTATATTTTAATCACCCATGCACATCAAGATCACATTTTAGATGTAGAAGCGATTGCAAAACGTACAGAAGCCACCGTAATTTCCAATTTTGAAATTGTCACTTATTTTGGAAACAAAGGAATAAAAGGACATCCCATGAATCATGGTGGAAAATGGGAATTCGATTTTGGAACAGTGCATTATACAAATGCCATTCATTCCAGTTCTTTTCCCGATGGAAGTTATGGAGGCCAAGCAGGCGGTTTTGTCATTGAAACAAGTCATCATAGGTTGTACATTGCTGGAGATACCGCTTTAACGTATGACATGAAATTGATTCCAAAAGTTTATGGACTGCTTGATTTAGCTATTTTACCAATAGGGGATACTTTTACCATGGGAATAAATGAAGCTATTAAAGCAAGCAAGTTTTTAGAATGCAATAAAATTTTAGGCTATCATTTTGATACTTTTGGCGAAATAAAAATTGACCATAAAAAAGCTATCAATAAATTTGCAAAAGTTAAAAAAGAACTAATCCTATTGCCTATTGGCGACAATATAAAATTATAATAAATCTATAGGAGTTTCCATCAAATTTTTAAAGGATAAAATTTGCAAAAATTGTCAAAGGTAAACGACTAAAAGTAGGTTGGGATAATCAATATCTGAAAAACCAATCAAATTATGATGCGTTTGCCCTGATAAATATTTGCCAATATGAAATAAATTTTCAAATAATCGTATCTTTCGCTTTTATAAAATAATGAACCGAGCATAACAAATTTTGATACTTAAAGAAATGATTAATAGCGAACAGCATCTGTTACCGCCAAAAGAATAAAATGTAAACAGATGAAAGCTTTCTATCAAAAATATCTTCTAAATTTTAAACAGGCAAGTGGTACCTCAAGAGGTATTTTACGCACCAAGGAAACCTATTTCTTAAAAGTTATGGATGGCGATAAGATTGGTTATGGTGAATGTGCTGTTTTTAGGGGATTAAGTGCTGACGATAGGCTGGATTATGAAGAAAAATTATTTTGGCTTTGCGAAAATATCGATAGCAATAAAGAAGAATTATTGGGTGAACTCATCCAATTTCCTTCTATTCAATTTGGGTTGGAACAGGCACTTTTGTCGGTTCAAAAAAATAATCCATTTGAATTGTTTCCTTCAAAATTCACCCAATCAAAAGATTCCATAAAAATTAATGGCTTAATTTGGATGGGAACTGAGGTATTTATGCACCAACAAATCAAAGAAAAACTTGCTGCAGGTTTCTCAACCCTTAAATTGAAAATTGGTGCCATTGATTTTGATTCGGAAATTTCTTTGCTGAAAAGCATCCGAAAAGAATTTTCATCCGAAGAAATTGAAATTAGGGTTGATGCAAACGGTGGTTTTCATCCGTCAGAAGCATTGGAAAAATTAAAGAGATTGGCGGATTTTGACCTTCATTCTATTGAACAGCCAATAAAGCAAGGGCAAATTGCTGAAATGGCTGAATTATGCTTAAAAACACCGATTCCAATTGCTCTGGATGAAGAATTAATAGGCGTTTTTGATGTAACAAACCAACAGAAAATACTACAAACAATACACCCGCAATATATTATTTTGAAACCCAGTTTGGTTGGCGGATTTAAGGGCAGTGCCAAATGGATTGAAATGGCAGAAAAACAACAAATCGGCTGGTGGATTACCTCAGCACTGGAAAGCAATATTGGGTTAAATGCCATTGCACAATGGACTTACACCTTGAAAAATAAAATGCCGCAAGGTTTAGGAACCGGCGGCTTATTTACCAATAATTTTGAAAGTCCGCTAGTGGTAAATGGCGAAAATTTGCAGTACAACAATAAAATAAAATGGAACGTTAAATTATAAAAATGAAATGATTATTAAGGAACACAATGAAAATGTTGCAATTATACTCGAATTTCATATGACCGTTCACGAAAATAATATTTATATATGAAATTTATACAGCAAGCATACAAGGGAGACAATGAGTGGACTGCTTATCTGGTCACAATGATGTTATTGATTTTTGGTTGGCAAATTATAGGAATCATTCCTTTAACGTTAGTGGCTTACCTGTATGCGGGAGATTTGGAGACTTTAATGATGGCTGCAAGTAGCAATTTTATGGATTTAGGAATTAATGCAAACTTGTATCTTTTATTGGTCATCACAACTTTTTTATTCGGATTGTTGTTCTTGTTTTTAGGCATAAAATTTATTCATAAAAGAAAAATAGTAACCCTAATTACCAGCAGGGAAAAAGTTGATTGGGAACGATTTTTTTATGCGTTTTCAGTTTGGGCAATTGTTGGGCTTTTTATGGTGACTATTGGCTATTTTATGGCACCCGAAGATTATGTCTGGAATTTTAAACCCATCCCGTTTTTCACCTTATTACTCATATCGTTCTTGTTTTTGCCCATACAAACCAGTATGGAAGAACTCTTGTTCAGGGGTTATTTGATGCAGGGATTTGGAACTTGGTTTAAAAACTCATTCGTGGCGCTCATTTTAACTTCTGCAATCTTTGGTTTGTTGCATGGTTTAAATCCGGAAGTTGAAAAATTGGGTTGGTTTATAATGATTTATTATATTGGAACAGGCTTGGTGCTGGGAATTTTAACTTTAATGGATGAGGGCACAGAATTGGCTTTGGGCTTTCATGCGGCAAACAATATTGTTGCAGCTGTGTTGGTTACGGCAAAGTGGACGGTATTTCAAACAGATGCTTTGTTGGTGGATATTTCTGAACCTTCCATTGATTGGGAAATGTTTGTGCCGGTATTCATATTGTATCCGCTGATTTTGCTCTTGTTTTCAAACAAATATGGATGGACTAATTGGAAAGAAAAATTGTTTGGACGCGTATTTAAACCCATAGAATTCAAGGAAGAAGAGTTTATTGCCTAATGTAGTGACAGGTCGCGACCTGTCCGTTCTAATGGTTTTGGTAGGTTTCGACCTGTCCATTCTGAAAGTGGAGTTGAAAATTGATGGATGCCAAATAGTTAATTTTGCAATTACACGAATAAACAGTTAAACGATTAAACAAATACACAATTAAACCATTGATAAAAAGTCCATCTCATAGCGCATTTAAATTACAGGGAAAATCTTTTAATTCCAATGATGAATTAATCGATTTTTCCAAAAAAATTTCTTCTGATATAGCTGATTTTTTAATCGATTGGTTTGATACGAAAGCTTTTGTTGAGGTAAAAACTTCAGGATCCACTGGAAATCCGAAAATAATTCAGCTTCAAAAAATCCATATGATACATAGCGCCAAAGCAACAGGCGTCTATTTTAATTTGCCAGAAAACACCACTGCTTTGTTGTGCATGTCGCCCAATTATATCGCCGGGAAAATGATGTTGGTGCGCGCAATAACTTTGGGCTGGCATTTAGATGTGGCTGAACCAGCTTCAAATCCGATAAAAAATAGCAATAAAAATTACGATTTTTCGGCAATGGTTCCCTTGCAATTGCACAATTCTTTGGGCGAGATTTATAAAATTAAAAAACTGATAGTTGGAGGCGGAGTGATTTCAGAAGAGTTGTTAGGCAAAATTCAAAATTTGAAAACAGAAATTTTTGCCACATATGGAATGACAGAAACCATTACCCACATTGCTGTAAAAAAATTAAATCATTTTAAGAAAGTCATTGCGAGTGAAACGAAGCTATCTTATTATACGATATTACCAAACATTAAAATTTCTATTGATAAAAGAGGTTGTCTGGTAATCGACGCTCCAAAAATTTCAGAGCAAAGGGTGATTACCAATGATTTGGTTGAACTCATTTCTCCAACCGAATTTAAATGGCTTGGCAGAATAGATAACGTAATTAATTCTGGCGGCATAAAATTAATTCCGGAGCAGATTGAAGAAAAATTAGCTGAAATTTTAAAAAGTAGGTTTTTCGTTGCGGCAAAAAAGGATAAAATTCTTGGTGAAAAACTAATCCTTGTTATAGAAGATTTAAACATTGAAAATTTAAATAATTCAAGAAAACTTATAATTCTTGAAGAAATTAAAAAATCCAAATTGTTTTCAACCTATGAAATTCCCAAGGAAATCTATTTTTTAAAATATTTTATAGAAACGGAAACAAATAAAATCGACAGAACAAAAACGTTGGGGTTTTTAAAAGAAGGCTATTAAACTTTTGTCTTTATTGGCTAAAATTTCCAACTGATTTTAAAAATACTTGCTAAATATTTTAAACAAAACCAGCACTTTAATGCTTATCAAGCCGGTATAGAACCAAATAGGTGTTTTTGTGGTTTCCTTCAATTCATAATACGCCAATTTTATAGCCATTGGCATAGAATTTAATTCAATAGTATGATTACAATTAGTGCAATTGGAAGTCCCATATTTCCCTCCAGATAAAAACGGAATGTGTAACAAATGTTTGTAAACGCCTATAACATAGATTTTTGTGGAGTTTTTTGAATTGCATTTCGGACAAATAATTTCCTTGGATGTTGCTTGTTTTAATTCCGAGGATTTTTTGCCAAATAAATTCATCATTAATTCATTTCCATCGAGTGATAAACGTTTTGCACATCATCATCATCTTCCAAACGTTCCAATAATTTTTCAACATCTGCTTGCTCTTCTTCAGAAAGTTTGGTTGTGGTTGTTGGGATTCTCTCAAAACCTGAAGACAGAATCTCAATGTTATTTTCTTCCAAATATTTTTGAATGGCGCCAAATTGATCGAAAGGTGCGTAAATAAGAATTCCATCTTCATCCTCAAAGACTTCTTCAACATTATAGTCGATCAGTTCCAATTCAAATTCTTCCAAATCCATTTTAAGATCATCAGCTTTTATCAAGAAATTACATGTGTGGTCAAACATAAAAACAACAGATCCCGATGTTCCAAAGTTTCCGTTGCATTTATTAAAAGCCGCTCTCACGTTGGCAACAGTTCTGTTATTATTGTCGGTGGCCGTTTCAATTATCAAAGCAATTCCGTGCGGGGCGTAACCTTCAAACAATACTTCTTTGTAGTTTTCAGTATCTTTATCGGTGGCTTTTTTGATGGCACGCTCAACATTTTCTTTAGGCATATTGGCTGCCTTAGCGTTTTGGATAACTGCTCTTAAACGTGAATTACTTTCCGGATTTGGTCCACCTTCTTTGACTGCCATCACAATATCTTTACCAATTCTGGTAAATGTTTTTGCCATAGCCGACCAGCGTTTCATTTTTCTTCCTTTTCTAAATTCGAAGGCTCTTCCCATACTGTTTTCTATATTTTTATGTGCTGCAAATGTAATTATTACTTAAGGTATTTACAATTTTTTTTAAACCTGAATTATTCCTAAATTAAATTGTTTTTCTATGGGAGCATGATTTGCGGCTTCAATACCCATACCAATCCATTTTCTGGTATCTAACGGATTGATCACACCATCTGTCCATAAACGTGCAGCGGCGTAATAGGGTGATGTTTGCATGTCATATTTCTGTTGAATGGATTCCAATATTTTATCTTCTTTTTCTTTGGTAATCTCTTCTCCTTTCTTTTTTAAGGAAGCCGTTTCAATTTGCAACAACACTTTTGAAGCCTGCTCGCCACCCATCACTGCGAGTCGGGCAGAAGGCCAGGCAAAAATAAGTCGAGGATCATAAGCTTTGCCGCACATGGCGTAATTTCCAGCGCCGTATGAATTTCCTATCACCACTGTAAACTTTGGAACTACAGAATTGCTTACCGCATTTACCATTTTTGCACCGTCTTTTATAATGCCGCCGTGCTCGCTTTTGCTGCCTACCATAAATCCGGTAACATCTTGCAAAAACACCAACGGAATTTTTTTCTGATTGCAATTGGCAATAAATCTGGTTGCTTTATCTGCAGAATCGGAATAGATAACGCCGCCAAATTGCATTTCTTTATTGCCGTTTTTAACTACTTTTCTTTGATTTGCCACAATACCCACTGCCCAGCCTTCAATGCGTGCATAGCCACAGATGATGGTTTTGCCATATTCCTTTTTATATTCCTCAATTTCCGAATTATCGACCAAACGTTTTATGATTTCCATCATATCGTATTGATCTGTTCTTGTTTCGGGTAAAATTCCAAATATTTCTTCAGGATTTTCAATTGGATTTACCGTTTTTATCCTGTTAAAACCAGCTTTGTTATAATCGCCAATTTTATCAATAATATTTTTAATTTTATCCAAAGCGTCATGGTCATCGGTGGCTTTATAATCGGTCACACCACTTATTTCACTGTGTGCTGTTGCGCCACCCAACGTTTCGTTATCCACATTTTCACCAATCGCTGCTTTTACCAAATAACTTCCGGCTAAAAATATACTTCCTGTTTTATCAACAATAATGGCTTCATCGCTCATAATAGGCAAATAAGCGCCACCGGCAACACAACTGCCCATAACAGCGGCAATTTGGGTGATGCCCATACTGCTCATTACAGCATTATTCCTAAAAATTCTTCCGAAGTGTTCTTTATCTGGAAAAATTTCATCCTGCATGGGTAAATAAACCCCAGCACTATCTACCAAATAAATGATGGGCAATTTATTTTCCATGGAAATTTCTTGTGCGCGCAAATTCTTTTTTCCTGTGATGGGAAACCAGGCTCCAGCTTTTACCGTTGCGTCATTGGCTACCACAATGCATTGTTTTCCTTTGATATAACCAATTTTTACGATAACGCCGCCCGACGGACAGCCGCCGTGTTCTTCGTACATTCCATCACCAACCAAAGCACCAATTTCTATGGAATCGCTTTTGGCATCAAAAAGATAGTCGATGCGTTCTCTTGCAGTTAACTTTCCGTTGTCTTTGAGCTTTTCTAATCTTTTTTCGCCGCCACCTTTATAAACTTTTAGGAGTTTTTTATGAAGTGCCGCTATTTGAAGTTTGTTGAAATCTTCATTTTTATTGAAGTTGATGTCCATGTTATTTTAACTTTTCAAGATGCGCTAAAGTACAAAATGTATGTGAAACCGCCTTAATTAAATACCGTGATAATAAATACCTAGGTAAATTAATATAATTATTGTAATTTTGCATCATTAATTAAATTTATGACATAAAATATGACCAAAAATATTGTAACCATTGGAGGCAGTTCAAGTAAAAATTCAATCAATAAAAGGTTGGCAGAATATGCAGGGAGATTGTTAAAAAATGCAACATTGACGAAAGTCGATTTAAATGATTATGGAATGCCGCTGTTTTCGGTTGATTTGGAACAGGAAATAGGGTTTCCAAAAGGTGCTTTGGAGTTGAATGAGCTTATTGAAAATGCTGACGGATTTATAATCTCGTTAGCCGAACACAATGGCGCCTATTCCGCAGCTTTTAAAAACACTTTTGATTGGTTATCGAGAATCAATGGAAAGGTATGGCGAAATAAGCCTATGTTGTTGTTGAGTACTTCGCCAGGAACTCGTGGCGGACAATCGGTTTTAAATATTGCTTTAGTTAGATTTCCATTCAATGGCGGTAATATTGTTGGAAGTATGCCTTTTCCTTCATTTAATGAAAATTTTAAAGATGGTAAAATCGTAAATACTGACTTAAAAACCAATCTTCAAATTCTTGTGGATGAATTAGATAAATCATTATAGTGATGGGAGATATTTCAAAAGACATCAATTCTAAGTTTCCAAATGAACGTGTAAAAGCACTCTTAAACCTAAAATATACAGCAAATTGGCTAAATACAGTAGGGAATGAATTTTTAAAACCTTTCAAAATTTCCATTCAACAGTACAATATTTTAAGAATTTTGAAAGGCGCTAATGAAGCGGTAACGGTAAATAAGGTGAGGGAAAGAATGGTAGAAAAATCACCAAATGCCACCCGTCTTATGGATAAATTATGTGTTAAGGGTTTGATTGAGAGAACACGATGTGAGAATGACAGAAGGGTTGTGTTTGTGAAAATTTCGGAAAGGGGATTAAAATTATTGGATAAAATTAAAATTGAGGAGTTTGACAGCCATATGAATTCAATTTCTGAAGAGGATGCAAAAATTTTGAATGCGATTTTAGATAAAATCAGATAAGATGAAATGTGCATATCCCAAACATGATACAATCACCTATGAAAATATGCGCATTACATATGTCCAATAAAAAACAATAAATATTTACATATGAATAAAATAATATATAAAGCAGCGGATAGAGGTACAGCCAATTATGGATGGCTAGAGGCGAATTATTCCTTTAGTTTTGCAAATTATTACGACCCTGAAAAAGTAAATTTCGGAGCTTTACGCGTTTTAAACAACGATATCATTCAAGGTGGAATGGGTTTTGGAACGCATCCGCACGACAATATGGAAATAATTACCATTCCTTTAAAAGGCTCTTTGAAACATAAAGATTCTATGGGAAATAAATGGATTGCCATTGAAACGGGCGAGGTGCAAGTGATGTCTGCCGGAAGTGGTTTACAGCATGCTGAAATGAACAATTCCCCAAGCGAAGAAATAAATTTATTTCAAATTTGGATTTTCCCTGATAAAAATGGTGTGGAACCAAGATATGACCAACAGAAATTTAATTCTTCAGAAAGAAAAAACAAGCTCCAAGTGCTAGTTTCTTCTATTGATGATGATATAAAAAATACGTTAAAGATTCATCAGGACGCTTTGATTTCACGAATTGATTTGGATGAAAATACGGATTTTAACTATACGTTAAAATCAGAAAATCATGGACTTTATCTTATGGTTATTGAGGGAGAAATCAGCATTGACAGTGAAATTTTGGCAAAACGTGACGCTATCGGAATTTCCGATGTGAAAAGCATTCATATAAAGTCCAAAATCACTTCCGAATTGCTTTTTATTGAAGTTCCAATACAGTTTTAGGAATAATCTTTTATTAGTTGTTGAACAGTTTTGGCAGTCTCTTCATTTTTAGCTATTTTTTGAAGTTCGATAGGCTCACAAAGGCGGACCTCACAATCAGTTATTGGGCATCGTTCACAAGTAACGCCAACTTTCTTGGACTTAATTTTTGGATCGTTTATAAAATTAATTTTACTTGTTAATAATGGTGAAATCAGCAATCCAATGCTGATGCTGCGATTGTAATTTTCTTTAAAAGGATCTTTGGTGGCACTTGAAATCACCAAATAATTTAATTCATTTTCTGGATAATTTGAAATTTGAATGTCGGAAATAATGTCATTTTCAACAACCCTATTTAAAATATCAATTGAAACCCATCTTCGGCAATAACGTTCATGCGTTTCGTTAGCGGTAGGTGGCTGTTGTTGCGTAATGTGAAGTTCTTTTGAAAGTTTGTACCTATTTTCGCCTGTTTTATTGGTGAAACGTAAAAAGAACAGATTTTTGAAATGAAATAATTTAGGTAATATATTTGTCAACCGCTGATAATAGGTTTCGGGAGAATCTGTAAAATGCAAAATCATTTTATTGAAATTAGCGCTATTCCATTTTTCTTGCTCAAAAAATGTTTTTAGCTGATTTTCAACTGATTTTTTTGGAATGATGAGCGCCCCAGCAAAATAAGATGCAATAAAATTATTTAAAACTTGGTCGAAAGTTTCAAATTTTATCCAAGAAAATGTATAGAGTCTTTCTTTTAGATTCAGGTAATTGTAGGCCAGTTCTTTTGCAAAAATAAATGTTTTTTGAGATTCGTCTATGGTGTCGCTTAACAATAATGTGTTTGTTTTTGGAATAAACACACATCTTAGCTCCGTTAAATTTGTATAAGAGGAAAGCGCATTGTTTACTATTTTATAATCAAACTCTTCCACCAAAATTTCTTCTAAATCACCCGATTTTATTCTTTTCTCTAAATTTATTTGGTAGGCTTTTGCAAAATTCTCAACACTCAGCTCAATATCTTCAAAATAGTTGTTATGAGCTTCCTGATAAGAACGCAAAGCCGCCAAAAAGAAACTTTCGCGAGAAAGGTTATAGTTTTGGGCAATCTTAATTAAGGTGCTAATAAACGCATTTACCTTGGCTGGTGCATTTGAAATAATGTCAATCAAGTCGGCTTCCTGAATGCCAAATAAATCCAACGGAATTTCTTTTAAGATTTTGGATTTCAATATTTCTCCAAGCGGCGCTAGGTTTTTGTCGAGTTTTAAGGAAACCATATTGTCGTAAGGAACATCCAATACTTGCGATAATAGCGCAATTTTATCTGTTTTTGGATATTTTTTCCCCTTTTCAATTTCGTTTAGGTATGATTTTGAGATGTTTGTAAGTTTTGAAAGTCCAAATAAGGACAAATTTTTCTCTGTTCTAATTTGCTTCAATTTTAATCCAAAGATTAAACGGATGTATTCTTCTTCGATATTCATAAAACAAAGGTATGTTTTTTAGCGAAATAATAAAAATTTATCTAAAATCAATATTTAGCGAACGTTCGCTTGTTTTGCGAAAAACTTTTTTTTATGTTTGTTCTCATAAAAATAAACCAGTATGAAAAAATTTAACGAAACAACAATTCACCCAGTGTCTTTTTCAGAAGATGTTAAAAATTCTTACAAAGATATTTTAACGAATGAAGCTATGGATTTTTTAGTGCAGTTACATGAGAAATTTAACAGCCAACGTTTGGGATTGTTGGAAAGAAGGGTTTTGCAGCAAGCTCATTTTGATAAAGGGAATTTTCCTGAATTTCCGAGAGAAACCGTTGCGGTAAGAAAAGGAGACTGGACTGCAGCGCCATTGCCAAAAGATTTGTTAGATAGAAGGGTCGAAATTACGGGGCCAGTTGATAGGAAAATGATTATCAATGCATTAAATTCTGGTGCAAAAGTTTTTATGGCCGATTTTGAAGATAGCAATTCCCCAACCTGGAGCAATTTAATGGAGGGACAACAAAACTTGAAAGATGCCATTAATAAAACCATTTCTTTTTTTAATGAAAACGGTAAGGAATATAACTTAAATTCAACTGTTGCCACGCTTTTGGTAAGACCAAGAGGCTTGCATTTGAATGAGAAACATTTGCTGATCAATGAAGAACAAATGTCTGGTTCTTTGGTTGATTTTGGTTTGTATTTTTTTCACAATGTGAAACAATTATTGCTAAATGGATCTGGTCCTTATTTCTATTTGCCAAAGCTGGAACATTATTTAGAAGCACGTTGGTGGAATGAAGTATTTGTTTTTTCACAAGACTATTTCGGGATAAAACAAGGAACCATAAAGTCCACTGTTTTAATTGAAACAATTACCGCAAGTTTTCAAATTGATGAGATTATTTATGAGTTGAAAGATCATATGGCTGGATTGAATTGTGGTAGATGGGATTACATCTTTTCTTATATCAAAAAATTCAGAAATCACAAAAACTTTACGGTACCCGATAGAAGTCAAGTAACCATGGCAACACCTTTTATGGAAGCTTATTCATTGCTGGTTATTCAGCGTTGTCACAAGCGAAATGTTCATGCAATTGGCGGAATGGCTGCGCAAATTCCGGTAAAAAATGATGAAGAGGCAAACAGAATCGCCTATGAAAAAGTGAGAATGGATAAAGAACGCGAGGCAAAAAATGGTCACGATGGTACTTGGGTGGCGCACCCTGGATTGGTTCCTGTAGCTATAGAGGTTTTTAATAAATTTATGCCACAGCCCAATCAGATTGATAAAAAGCGAAACGATTTAAAGATTACCGAATCCCAATTGCTGGAGCAACCAAAAGGAACAATTACTGAAGATGGAATTCGTAAGAACATTAATGTTGGTATTTTATACCTAGAATCCTGGCTGTCTGGAAATGGCGCTGCTGCCTTGTATAATTTAATGGAAGATGCTGCAACCGCCGAAATTTCAAGAACACAATTGTGGCAATGGCTTCATAACCAATCGGCTATGGAGGATGGAAGAGAATTTACTATTGAGCTGTATGTTGAATTATTGAAATCAGAAATCTATCAAATAAAAGGTCTGGTTGGAGAAGATGCCTTCAAAAACGGAAAGTTTAAATTGGCGATAGAATTATTTGATTCTCTGGTCATTTCAGAAAAATTTGAAGAATTCTTGACCTTAAAAGCTTATAAATACCTATAAAAAAATCACCCAAAAACCGCGAAATTAAAGGGTGATTTAAATTAATAACTATAAAAATTATAAACAAAATTATGAAAAATTTAGCACAAAGTAATTATAGTTCTGCTTTACAAACTGTAAGAGATCTAAAAGCCAAGTATGGAAATACTTGGAATGCAATAAATCCTGAAATTGCAGCCAGAATGGTTGCTCAAAATCGTTTTAAAACAGGTTTAGATATCGCTAAATATACGGCTGCCATTATGAGAAAGGATATGGCAGAATATGATGCGGATGCTTCAAATTACACGCAATCATTAGGTTGCTGGCATGGTTTTGTTGCGCAACAAAATATGATAGCTGTTAAAAAGCATCATAAAACAACAAGTAAAAGATATTTATATCTATCTGGTTGGATGGTAGCTGCATTACGCTCAGAATTTGGACCATTGCCAGATCAATCAATGCATGAAAAAACAGCTGTACCGTTATTAATTAAAGAAATTTATGATTTCTTACGACAGGCAGATGCAATCGAGTTAAATGATTTATTTAGAAGACTTGAAAATGGTGAAGATGTGCAAAATCAAATTGATAATTTTGAAACACATATAGTTCCTATTATTGCTGATATCGATGCAGGTTTTGGGAACGAAGAAGCAACATATTTGTTAACAAAGAAAATGATTGAAGCTGGCGCTTGTGCAATTCAAATTGAAAATCAGGTTTCTGATGCTAAACAATGTGGTCATCAAGATGGAAAAGTTACCGTGCCTCATGAAGATTATATTGCTAAACTGAATGCTATTAGGTATGCATTTATAGAATTAGGAGTAGAAGACGGAATTATTGTTGCAAGAACAGATTCTGAAGGTGCTAGTTTAACGCAGAAATTACCAGTGAGCAATGAACCAGGAGATTTGGCTTCTCAATATTTAGCCTTTGTAGAAGCGGAAGAAATTGACATAAATGATGCCAAAGAAGATGATGTGTTTCTTAAAAGAGATGGTAAATTGGTGCGTCCTGTAAGATTGCCAAACGGATTGTATCAATTTAAAGATGGTTCAAATATAGATCGCGTTGTGTTAGATTGTGTTACGAGTCTTCAAAATGGAGCAGATTTACTATGGATTGAAACGCCAACACCAAATGTGAAGCAAATTGCAACTATGGTAAACAGAATTAAAGAAGTTGTGCCAAATGCTAAATTGGTTTACAATAACTCACCATCTTTTAATTGGACATTAAATTTCCGTAATCAGGTATATGATGAAATGCTTTCTGAAGGTGAAAATATGACTGACTATGATAGAAATAATTTAATGGATGCACAATATGATGATTCGCCATTGTGCTATCGTGCTGATGAGAAAATTAGAACGTTCCAAATAGATGGCGCTAGAGATGCAGGTATTTTTCATCACTTAATTACCTTACCAACTTATCATACAACAGCACTTCATATGAATGATTTAACGGAAGGTTATTTTGGTGAGGAAGGTATGTTGGCTTATGTAAAAGGTGTTCAAAGACTGGAAATTCGTAAGGGCGTTTCTTGTGTAAAACATCAAAGAATGGCAGGATCAAATCTTGGTGATGACCATAAAACATTTTTTGCAGGAGACAAAGCTTTAAAAGCAGGAGGTAAAAACAACACCTCTAATCAATTTGAAGTTATTTCTAAAAACAATAAAATTGAAGAAAAATTAAGTAAAGTTGTATAAATAATTTCATCAAAATAAACTGAGTCAGCCCAGTGTAAAATAGTTGTTTTAACAATTATTTAAATCCGACGCCTTCCTAAAGAGGGCGTTTTTTTTTGTATTTTTGTGGTTTAAAATTACGATATTTACAAATTGTAATTTTTTCATAAACCTAATTTAAAAAATAACCAAACAAAATGAATAAAAATACGGTATTGGCTTGGGCAACATTTATTATGCTTGTAGTTGGCGTAGGGCTTATCGCGCTCGGAGCATTTAGATATAATGATATTGCGGGCTGGGGCTTTGCTTCAGTAGGTATTGGATTTTTCGCTATTGCCTGGGTGTTTAACGCTTTAAAAGGAAGGGTATAGCAATTAATAATTAACAATTAACAATTGATATTTAATTAAAGTTGAAAAGTTAATTACTCGAAAATTTACAACTAAAAACTAACAACTAATAAAATGGCAGACGATAAGAAAGTAATCTTTTCAATGGCAGGTTTAACCAAAACCTATCAGGGTGCAAACAAGCCCGTTTTAAAAAATATATATCTAAGTTTCTTTTACGGGGCTAAAATCGGAATTTTAGGTTTAAATGGTTCCGGTAAATCAACGCTGCTTAAAATTATAGCCGGAATTGAAAAAAATTATCAGGGAGATGTGGTTTTTGCACCGGGCTATTCTGTCGGATTTTTATCACAGGAACCGCAATTGGACGATAGCAAAACTGTATTGGATATTGTAAAAGAAGGCGTTGCAGCAACCGTTGCTATTTTAGAGGAATACAATAAAATAAATGACATGTTTGGCTTGGAAGAAGTGTATTCCGATGCTGACAAAATGGATAAATTGATGGCCCAACAAGCAGTGCTTCAAGATAAGATTGATGCTTCCAATGCTTGGGAATTAGACACCAAACTTGAAATTGCCATGGATGCTTTGGGAACGCCGGATGGCGATACGCCAATTAAAAACCTTTCAGGTGGAGAGCGAAGAAGAGTTGCATTGTGTAGATTGTTATTACAAGAACCTGATATTTTATTGTTGGATGAGCCTACCAACCATTTAGATGCCGAGTCTGTTCAGTGGTTAGAGCAATACTTACAACAATATAAAGGTACTGTAATTGCGGTTACTCACGACCGTTATTTTCTTGATAATGTGGCTGGCTGGATTTTGGAGCTAGACAGAGGTGAAGGCATTCCTTGGAAAGGAAATTATTCTACATGGTTAGATCAAAAAGCAAAAAAATTAGCACAAGAATCAAAGCAGGCGTCTAAACACCAAAAAACATTGGAACGTGAGTTGGAATGGGTGAGAATGGCACCAAAAGGCCGTCATGCAAAATCAAAAGCCCGTTTATCAAATTATGATAAGCTAATGAGCCAAGATCAAAATCAATTGGATGAAAAATTGGAAATTTACATTCCAAACGGACCTCGTTTAGGAACCAATGTTATTGATGCGAAAGGTGTTTCTAAAGCATTTGGAGATAAACTATTGTATGATAATTTGAATTTTAATTTACCTCAAGCCGGAATAGTAGGTATTATTGGTCCAAATGGCGCTGGTAAAACCACCATTTTTAAAATGATTATGGGAGAAGAAAAGCCCGATAAAGGCGAATTTATTGTAGGGGAAACAGCTAAAATCGCTTATGTAGACCAAAGTCATGCTAACATTGATGCTGAAAAAACGATTTGGCAAAACTTTTCAGATGAGCAGGAACTTATTTTAATGGGGGGCAGACAAGTAAATTCTAGGGCTTATTTAAGCAGATTTAATTTTTCGGGGAGTGACCAAAATAAAAAAGTGAGCACACTTTCAGGTGGAGAAAGAAACCGGTTGCATTTGGCAATGACCCTAAGAGAAGAAGGAAACGTGCTGTTATTGGATGAGCCAACAAACGATTTGGATATCAATACCTTGCGTGCTTTGGAAGAAGGTTTGGAAAACTTTGCGGGTTGTGCAGTAATCATTAGTCACGACCGTTGGTTTTTAGACAGGGTCTGTACCCATATTTTGGCTTTTGAAGGAAATTCTGAAGTTTATTACTTTGAAGGTTCTTTTACCGATTATGAAGAAAATAAGAAAAAACGTTTGGGTGGTGATTTAACGCCAAAACGAATTAAGTTTAAAAAATTGATAAGATAAACGAGATTTAATGTCTATAAAAAAAAGGCTGTTTGAATAAATATTCAAGCAGCCTTTTTTATTTTTCAAGGGGTTTTGTTATAGGTTTTTTACTTTTGGAAATAAAATATTATTTTCTAAATGTATATGTTGGTATAAATCGTTGGTAAATTCTTCGAGCTTAAAATAAAGTGCTTTAAACGTATTGCAAGCCCATTCTGGAGGCGTAAAATCAGCGCTTAATTCTTGTATTTTTTTAATAATGATACCAACTTCCTCATGTTCATCTTTTACTAGTGCAAGGGTTTTTTCGTCAAATTCAAAATGAGGGTTATCAGTTTTTGCCTTAATGGCAGGAAATAAAATGAATTCTTCTTTTATCATATGAGAAGTCAACTCACTTGAAATTGAAGAAAATAATTGCGCGATTTCTATAGTTTTTGGTTCGTGTTGACCGTGAACTTTGGCAACCTTATCTGCAAATTCACTGATAATAGACAGATTTTGTCTTATATAGGTGTGGTGTACATAAACAATATAGTCTGCTAAAAATTCTGCGCTCCAATCTTTGAAATTTAAATTAGGCGCTTCTTGTTTTGAAGTATTATTCAGCAAATCATTAACTACATCACCCACATTTATGTTTGCTTTTTTGCAGGCATTTTCTATCGTTGTCCCTCCGCCACCGCAAAAATCCAATTTGTATTTTTTAAATACCGAAGCGGTACTGATGTCATCACTTACAATTTCAGCGATTGTTTTGTTTTTTAATTCTGACATTTTTTATATTTTTATGGCACGAAGGTATTAAAAAAATTAATAAAAGATAATACAACCTTTTATTAATTTATCCAAAAACAATCAACAGCATCCGTTAACATATGGAGCAATAAACCGATGGCTATAATTCTTGTTTTATTAAAGAAAAGTGCTGCAAAATAAATTACAATGGCAAAGTAGGAGTGAAGGATGTGAAAATTGATACTGCATCTTGTTGGACTAAAAATCGGTGTTGCCAACAGATGATCTAAATCTACCAACATCGTTAAAATAAAGATAAACCAAACTTTTTTCCAGTTTTCTCTAAAGAAATAAAAGGCGATTGCACCTGGAAGTAAAAAGTGCATTCCGTAATGTGTGATAAATCGAGAAATTTCCAAAACTAAAAAATATATTTTTGACTTTCCAAATAATTAAGCGCATTTGGACCTTCCATAAAAAGGAGGTCTAAGATGCTTAAATTTGGTATAAATCCATGATTTTCAGAAAAAACCTGGGCATAAGGTTCTAGATTGTAAGTTGTTTTTGGCTTGTCTTCGGCCAAGATTCTTAAATCCAACAACTTTGGTTCTCTCTCATATTCCGTAGTTTTTTTCATCGCAATTTCTAGCTGTAAAGCATCCATGATAATTTCGTGCGCCAAAAAATTCAAATCCAATAAGAAATGCTTTTTTTTCTCAAAAACTGGCAATAAATCATCGATATAAAATTCGTAAAAAGGTGATGAACTGTAAGCAGTTTTCAAAGTTTTTAATTGTTGCTTATGCCAATCATCTTTATAGTCAATTTTTACATCTTTCGTTTTTTGTTTATTTTCTTTTGAATGTTGGACAGGCACATTTAGTAATTGTTTTCCTTGAGAGGTATAAATATAGCACCTGTTTCTATAGGTTTGTTTCTGAAAATTATCCTCTGTTTCAAAAATAATTTCATCTGCATTTGCGATGGCAATATATTGCAGAATCGAAAAAAAATAGGTCGGTTGTAATAAAATCATACATTTACTCGGTTTTTTTACGCTTTCTAAAAAAGCTAAAAGCATACCATAACGCAATTACACCGAGGAAATAGTACAGGTATGAAACTGGTTTTCCGCTACCGTGAACTGTAGTGAAAATACGTTCCCATCTAATTTTTTCAGCGATTCCTTGACCATTAGTATCCCAGCTAAACCAAATAAATACGGGTTTACCAACCACATGGTCAAAAGGAACATACCCCCAATAACGAGCATCTTCGGAATTATGTCGGTTATCACCCATCATCCAATAATAATCTTGTTTAAAGGTATAGGTGGTTGCCAATTTTCCATTGATGAAAATTTCGTTTCCGTTGATTGTTAAATTGTTGTTTTCGTAAACTTCAATAATCCTTTTGTAGAAAGGCAACGATTTGGCGTTTAATTCAACGGTTTTTCCTGCTTCAGGAATATAAATTGGTCCGTAATTATCTATTGACCAAGCATATTGGCTGTTATGTGGGAACACAGATTCTGTATATTCTCCTTTGGGTGAAAGTAACTTTGTAACCCTTTTTACCAAAGGATTTGATTTTAACTTAGCCGCATTTTCATCCGTTAGATTCAGCATGTAGTAATCGCCATAAAAACCGCCTTCCGTAACATTGTACCTTTTTAAGGCAGCCGCAGAAAGTTGTTGTCCGTCAGTTTCCACTTTGTGCATATATTGCGGAAACGCCCGGTCGGGAAGCAGCGTTCTTTCTCCATTGATGTAAATATAGCCTTCTCTTACTTCCAAAGAATCACCAGGAATACCAACACATCTTTTTACATAATTTGATTTTTTGTCAATTGGTTTGTCGACATGAATATCTGAATGATCCCTGAAAAACCGAACCGTATCAACAGGCCAGTTAAAAACCACAATTTCATTGCGTTTAATCTTTTCAAAACCAGGCAACCTAAAATAAGGCAAATGTGGTGTTTTTAAATAGGATTTCGCTTTCATTAACGGTAAAGAATCATGCACCATTGGAGCCGCAATGACGGTCATTGGTGTTCTTGCACCGTAATGAAATTTACTCACAAATAAGAAATCGCCAACCAATAAAGACTTTTCCAATGAGGAAGTTGGTATGGTGTAAGGCTGCATAAAATAAGTGTGCACCAAAGTTGCAGCAACAATGGCGAATACAATAGAACTTACCCATTCTCCCGCTTCAGTTCTTGATTTTAAACTGCGGTCTGTTACATAATTTACATCAGCAATATAATTTAAATAATAAATGTAAAAGCCAAGGGTAATTACAGCCAATACTGAATCTAAGGTTTTGTATTTTCCAAAACTTCTGACAGTTTCAACCCAGATTACGGGGAACATCAATAAATTAATGATGGGAATAAACAATAAAATCACCCACCAAGTTGGTCTTTTTAATATTTTAAGTAGCACGATGGCATTATACACCGGAATTATTGCTTCCCAAGACTTTCTGCCAGCTTTTATGTATAGTTTCCAAGTTCCCGCAAAGTGAATTACTTGAACGATTAAGAATAATATAAACCATTGTATCATTGTCATAATTAATTTTTTTTTAATGTTATTTAAGTCCCAAAACGTCTTTCATGGTAAAAACACCTGTTTTTCCTACCAGCCATTCCGCAGCGATTACAGCGCCTTGAGCAAAGCCGTCTCTGCTGTGTGCGGTATGTTTAATTTCTAAAGTATCAATATCCGATTTATAGGAAATGGTGTGTGTTCCCGGAACTTCATCAATGCGTTTTGCTGTTATTGGTATTTCTGTTTCCTTGTTTGTTACATTTAAAGTCCAACTTTCTTTGTTGGTATTGTCAATAATTCCTTCAGCCAGGGTAATTGCCGTACCGCTTGGGGTATCTAATTTTTTGGTATGATGGATTTCTTCTATTGAAATGGCATACTGTTCTAAATTACGCATCATTTTTGCCAAATGCGTATTTAATTCAAAAAAAATATTTACGCCGAGACTGAAATTAGAGGCGGAAATAAATGCGCCATTATTTTGTTTACAAAGTTCGACTGCTTCAGGCAATCTAGTCAACCAACCTGTTGTGCCACTAATTACGGGAACTCGATTGTTTATACAAGTTGAAATATTGTTGAAAGCAGCAGCAGGAATGCTAAAATCAATGGCCACATCGGCTAAAGTAATATCGTAATCCGAACTGTTATCATCAATTTTCAATACGATTTCATGACCTCTTTGTAATGCAATTTGCTCAATTGCTTTGCCCATTTTTCCATAACCCAATAAAGCTATTTTCATCTGTTTGCATTTTGTTTTTTAACGGTAACAGTTACTACCTGCTTGCCGGCCATCAGGTGTAATTCGTATATTTTCATTTGTTTTTGCATCAAGTTTCAATTTGCTCATTTCATAATTAAAAATTAAAATTAATTGATGCGCCTACAATTGATTTGTTATTGATGTCGCTGCGAATTATTTGCGGAGAAACAGAAAGATTGTTGTCAACATTATGTTGCAATAAATGTGCATTGACACTTGCTTCAACAATTTGTAATAAATAAAAACCGACAGTAACAAGAAGTGATAGATCTCGGTCTTTCTTATATGATTTTTGTGCAGAAATTAAAGCATCGTTTGATAAATAAATATTTCCGTCTAATCCGTCAAATTCATCAGGTTTTTCATTAATTCTTAATTTGTAGGCTGTTCTGGCTCTGTTATAGTTGTCGTTATTTGTATGATAAAAATAAACACCGGAACCCAAAGCTCCATAAATAATAGGGATTTTCCAGTATTTTTTGTTGAAAGCTTGTCCGAGTCCAGGTAAAACAGCTGAATAAAAGGCGGCTCTGGCAGGTGAAAGAGGCTTAAAATTGTCGCTGGATGGTTTTATTGTATCCTGAATTTTTACTTGAACCTCTGTTTGCGCATAACCAGTAAACACAGTTAAAACTGCAATTATTAAATAGTTATATAGCTTTTTTTTGAGCACTTATTCCAATAATTTTTTTAATCGGTTAAAATCTTCTTCAGAATGAAATGGGATGCTGATTTTTCCTTTGTCTTTTCCCGATAATTTTATGTCAATTTTATGTCCGAAATAATTGCTGAAAGTTTTTAATCCATCATTCACAAATGCTGGAAGTTTGGCTTCTTTAACTGGTTTCTTTGGTTTTACAACGATTTCTTCTTTTAAATCTTTAACCAGATTTTCGGTTTGCCTTACCGATAATTTTTGTTTAATTATTTTTTCATAAATGCTTAATTGGTCTTCGGTATTTTCAACATTTATTAACGCTCGACCGTGTCCCATAGATAAAAATCCGTCGCGCATTCCTGTTTGGATTATTGGATCCAATTTTAGCAATCGTAAATAGTTACTGATTGTAGAACGCTTTTTCCCAACTCGTTTGCTCATTTCTTCCTGTGTCAAATCAATTTCGTCAATCAATCTTTGGTAGGTTAGCGCAACTTCTATTGGATCTAAATCTTTTCGCTGTATATTTTCAACCAATGCCATTTCAAGCATTTCTTGGTCGTTGGCAAGTCTAATATAAGCTGGGATTGTGGTATTTCCGATTAATTTTGAAGCCCTATATCTTCTTTCACCCGATACCAGCTGAAATTTATTTCCCTCTAATTTTCTGATGGTAATAGGTTGAATTACGCCCAATTCTTTAATGGAGCTTCCCAATTCGCGCAAGGATTCTTCGTTAAAATAACTTCTTGGCTGAAAAGGGTTAACTTCAATTAGATTCAAATCAATTTCCAAAATACTGCCAACAAGTTTATCGGCATTTTTATCGTTTGCGGAGGTAATATCGGAATTGTTCAATAAGGCGGACAATCCCCTTCCCATTGCTTGTTTTTTAATTGCTTTTGCCATCCTTGCTATGCAGTTTTAAAATTTCATTGGCTAAGTTAATATAATTTACTGCACCAGTGCTAGTTGCATCATAGGCGATAATGCTTTCGCCATAACTTGGTGCTTCACTCAATCGTACGTTTCGTTGAATAATGGTTTTGAAAACCATACTTTGGAAATGTTTTTTAACTTCTTCCACCACTTGATTTGAAAGACGTAAACGGGAATCATACATCGTTAATAACAATCCCTCAATATCTAAAGTGGTATTGTGTATTTTTTGGACACTTTTTATGGTGTTTAATAATTTTCCCAAACCTTCTAGTGCAAAATATTCGCATTGAATAGGGATAATTACTGAATCGGCGGCCACAAGCGAATTAAGGGTAATCAATCCCAATGAAGGTGCACAATCTATTAAAATATAATCGTAATCATTTTTAATTTCTTCTAGCGCTTCCTTCAACATATATTCCCGGTTTTGTTTATCAACCAATTCTATTTCAATGGCCACTAAATCAATATGCGCAGGAATAATGTCAACATTTGGGGAATTTGACCCAACAATAGCCTCCTTTGCCGAAATGGAATGCTCAAACAATTGATATGTTCCAAGTTCAACTTCCTCTATTGAAATGCCAAGCCCCGATGAAGCATTTGCTTGTGGGTCGGCATCAATTAATAAAACTTTTTTTTCTAAAACCCCCAAAGCGGCGGCTAAATTAATTGTCGTTGTAGTTTTGCCAACACCACCCTTTTGATTGGCGATTGCAATAATTTTTCCCATAAAAGTATGTCGAATTATTTTAAGCCGTAAAAATACAATTATTTATGGTTTTTAAAAGTTTATATTGTTAACAAAGAGCTAAAAAAACAAAAGGGCTGAACTGATCAACCCTTTTCCATTTTTAATTTTTAACTGGAATATTTTCTAGGATAGTCAATAAAAACTTCCAGAATTTTTGAGCGGATTTGATATTTGCTTTTTCATCGGGTGAATGTGCTCCTTGTATGGTTGGTCCAAATGAAATCATATCCATAGTAGGGTAATTGGTGCCTAAAATACCACATTCAAGCCCAGCATGGCAAGCCACAACGTTTGCCTTTCCGTCAAACAATTTTTCGTAAGTTTCTGATAGGAGCTTTAAAATTGGTGAGTTTACGTTCGGTTTCCAGCCTGGATAAGAGCCTGACAATGTTACATCATATCCTGCCATTTCGAAAGTGGCTTTTAGTGTATTTGCCAGATCAAATTTTGAAGATTCAACAGATGATCTTGTTAAACACAAGATTTTTACATTCTCATCTTTTACAATTACACGTGCAACATTATTTGAAGTTTCTACCAAATCTTTCATATCGTTGCTCATTCTATAAACACCGTTATGCGCTGCATAAATCATATTGAGTAAGGTATTTTGGCTTATGGTTGTCATCACTCTTTCAGGAGTTACCACTACAGAAACTTTAATTTCTAAATTGGGGTCAATAGTTGAAAGTTCAGCTTTAATTTCTCTTATGGTTTTGTTTATTTTTTTTATAAAAGCCTCTTTTCGGGAGTCAGCAACTGAAATGGTTGCAAAACTTTCCCTTGGAATGGCATTGCGCAAACTTCCTCCGTTAATTTCTGAAATTCTTATAAATTCTTTTGATTCGTATAATAAACGGTTCATAATCTTATTGGCATTCCCCAATCCTTTATGAATGTCCATTCCAGAGTGACCGCCTTTTAAACCTGTTATGGATATTGAATATCCAGTGCTGTTTACGGGAGTTCCAACTTCATTATAAGTATTATCAGCAGTGACATCAATGCCACCAGCACAGCCGATATCAATTTCATCGTCTTCTTCGGTATCTAGATTAAGTAATATTTCACCATTTAAATAATTTGCCTGCAATCCCATTGCACCTGTCATTCCTGTTTCTTCATCAATAGTGAACAGGGCTTCAATTGCAGGATGTTTAATAGTTTTTGAAGCCAAAATACTCATAATTGCAGCAACGCCTAATCCATTATCAGCCCCAAGCGTTGTGCCATCTGCACGAACCCAATCGCCATCAACTAGCATTTTAATTCCTTCTGTGTCAAAATTAAAATTGGTGTCCGAATTTTTTTGATGCACCATATCTAAGTGCGATTGCAAAACAACAGTTTTGCGATTTTCCATGCCTTTTGACGCGATTTTTTTGATAATTACGTTTCCAACAGGATCGACGATGGTATCTAGGTTTAATTTTTTTCCAAAATCAACCATAAATTGTATTACACGTTCTTCTTTTTTAGATCCTCTAGGAACCGCATTTAAATCAGCAAAATTATTCCAAAGTTCTTTTGGTTCAAGAGTTCTTATATCTTTTGTCATTTTTTGTTGTTTAAGTTTTTATAATATTTCTAGGACAGTTTCATTTAAAGGTTTTCTTACTTTTTTCATAGTGCTCATAAAATCATCATCAGCCCTAAAACCAACAGGCATCAATAATACGGATTTTAAATTTTGTGACGGTAAATTTAACAATTCATCAATTTTTTCAGGCATAAAACCTTCCATCGGGCAAGCGTCAATCTTTTCAATGGCGCAAACGGTCATTAAATTCCCTAAGGCAATATAGGCTTGGTTTGTTGCCGATATTTGTTTTTCTTCTATAGATTTGTTTTGGAAGTTACCAATTAATTGATTCCTATATTTAGAAATAATTTCTTCTGAGGTACCTCTAATTTCTTTTTCCATATCGAAATAAGCATTGATAGCTTCAGGAGTGGTGTCCTTTTCGATGCAAAAAACCAATAGGTGTGAAGCGTCTGCAACTTGGCGTTGATAATAACAATATTTTACAAATTCTTCTTTAAGTTTATTGTTCTTAATAATAATTAATTTTAAAGGTTGCAAGCCAAATGAAGTCGCCATTAAATTAAACGCTTTTTTAAGGATGTCAATTTGTTGGGTCGATAATTTTTTTGAAGGATCAAATTTTTTGGTAGCATACCTCCATTTTAAACTTTCGATGATGTTCATTTACTTAAATTTTATAAGATACAAAAATAATTTAAAAATACCGAAATCTGGTTAAATTCTGATTCAATTTTTTTTACTTAAAGGAAATGCATACTTTTATTTGTTATTAAATTGCTATGAAGGAAAATCTACTACATTTTGTGTGGAAACTTAAATTGTTTTCAACTGTTCAATTAAAATCTACCAATGGTGATATTATTGAAATTATCTCCGCAGGAACTGCAAACTTAAATTCTGGTCCCGATTTTTTGAATGCCAAATTGGTGATAAACAATCAACTTTGGGTAGGAAATGTTGAAATTCATGTAAATTCATCCGATTGGTATTTACACAACCATGAAATTGATGCAAATTATGATTCGGTGATTTTGCATGTTGTTTGGGAACATACTGTTGATGTTTTTAGAAAAACAAATGAGCCCATCGCCACTTTGGAATTGAAAAATTATATTTCAAAGGAATTATTGAACAATTATGAGCAGCTTTTTAGCAAAAATAGGAACTGGATTAACTGTGAAAAAGATATTGCCAGCATTGATTCCTTTATTTTTAGCAATTGGCTTGAACGGCTTTATGTTGAAAGGCTGGAAAATAAGGCCTTACAAATTCAAAATGTTGTAGCAAGTTTAAATAACAATTGGGAAGTGGTATTATTTGTTTTATTGGCAAGGAATTTTGGGTTGAAAATAAATGCAGAGGCTTTTATGAATTTTGCGAATTCTTTTAATTTTTCAATTGCAAGAAAAGTTTCTAATAATTTAAAACAGTTAGAAGCCTTGTTTTTTGGACAGGCAGGAATGCTTTCAGCTGATGATGAATCGGAATATTATAAGGAACTAAAAAAGGAATATAATTTTTTGAAGGTGAAGTTTCAACTTACACCCATTTCAAGTGGCCAGATTCATTTTTTTAGGTTGCGGCCAAATAATTTTCCTACAATTCGATTGTCGCAATTGGCTATGGTATATCATCACCATCAAAATTTATTTTCTAAAATTATTGAAACGGACGACATTCTGGAAATTTATGAGTTGTTTGATTTGGCGACTTCCAACTATTGGGAAACGCATTATACTTTTGAAAATTCCTCGAAAAAAAGCATTAAAAAAATTACGAAACCATTTATTGATTTGCTGTTGATAAATACCATTATTCCTTTGAAATTTATGTATTTAAAGAGTCTGGGCAAAAATGATTTAAGTGCTGTGCTTACTATAATAGCCAAAATTAAGCCAGAAAAAAACGAAATTATTTCAAAATTTAACGAACTTAACATTAAAAGTAACTCCGCTTTTGAAACTCAGGCTTTGCTTCAACTTAAAAATGAATATTGCAGCAAGCAATTATGCCTGAGTTGTGCAATTGGCAAAGAATTGCTAAAAGGGCAACTATTTTACCATTAAATTTTTAAGAATAATCTTGAATTCAGATTTTTCATTCCATATAGGAATAGTAGTCTCATTTGCTAATTTATAACAAATTTTAAAGAAAGTTTGGCATCTTCAACACAACCCGACAAATCAGTAGTTTTTGGAATGTATTCATCTATAGGTGCATAATAAACAAGGCATTCATCGGCATGTTTTAATTCTGTGGTTTTGTTGTTGCTTTAAAAACCAACTCATAACCCGCAATCCAAGATTACTTGCCATTCAAATTTTTCATCGGGTTCTATAACCTGCAACCCGTTTTTGTTGTTAAAACAATTTGGCGCACAAGTCATAGGTTCAATAGCAACAGAATCTCTTGTTGAGGGTGTATAAACTTGCAAGTAGCTTTTTTTAGTTTTTGAAGAAAAATTTAAGTCAATTTTATATGTTTCACATTTAAAAGTAACTTGAGGCTTGTTCGTTATAAAACAATCGTCTAAAAAAGTAGTTTTAATTAACAAGGGCGTTTTAAATTTCAACGGAATTTCATGCTGTGGAATCATTTTGTTGTCTAAATCATACTGGGTTTCAGCCTCAAAATTTAGGGAACTTGTGTTTAAATTATTTGTTTTAAAATATGGATGCCATCCAATTCCGAAGGGAAAAGAATTTTTGCCATGATTAACAACTTGAAAATTAATGGTCATTTTTTCTTTTGAAAACATATAAATAACTTTTATTTGGTAGGGAAAAGGAAAGCCTTTTGTTTTTCCTTCATCAGTATAATAAAGTGTCACAATTGCGCTGTTTTCTGATGTTTCTATATTTTTAATTGAAAACTGCTTGTCGTAAATATGGCCGTGAAGCGCATTGTTTAATGCAGTTTCATTACAATCCAATTCGTATTTCGTTTGGTTGAATTCATATCTTCCTTGTGAAATTCTGTTTGGAAAAGGAAATAAGAAAGCAGATTTAAAAGTATTTTTATAATCATTTAAACCTTTAGCGGCATTTGAAATTCCATTGATAATATCAGTGTTATTCAATGATAATTTTTGCAGTGAAGCACCTAAATTTGGATATATGGTGCTGTGAAATTTCAAAGTTTCATTTTTAATGACAATTTGATTTAACAGCGGATTTTGATTTTTTAAAATTTCAACGGTATACATTTATTTATGTTTTCGGATTTTGATTTTTAGGCAATCGTTTTGCATCTTTCAGGCTTTTGTTGAGCATCCATTCCAATTGTCCGTTAGTAGAACGGAACTCATCTGCAGCCCATTTTTCAATAGCTTTTAGCATATCTTCATCTATTCTTAATGCAAATGCTTTTTTTGACATATTTTATTTCTTTTGAGAATTTATCATTTCATTTTTGTCCCGATAGGTTTCAAGAGTTCTTTGGATTTCTTCCTTTTTTTGTGTTCCAATTAAAATTTTCTTTCCGTTCAGCAATTCCAACTGAAGTCCTATGGCTCCTTTTACAGTAAATGATTTTCCCTTACTTTTTCTAAAACTGAATTTTAAACCCCAACCACCATATTCAAAAATGGCGTTATAATTTCGAACATAGCATTTTGAAATTGAATCCCAAGGCAAAAACCGATAAGAGAAATGAAAGGGTAAATACTGATAATAAACACCTTTTTCATCTATTCTGGTTTTTAGTTTGAAAAAATTGAACAGCACAAATATGAATATAAGAATAAAAACGCCTCCTGTATTGCTAAGTATTTCTAAAAAGCTTCCTTGTGAAATAGCTTCCCAATCTTTTACTATGGGTATGGTAACCATAATAAAAGTAATTGCAATAACAATATATAGCCAAGATTGTGTGAACTTTTGTTCTTCAATAAATATTTTCATCTGTTTACATTTTATTTTTTATTGGTACAGCTGCAGTTCGCCATTAATCATTCCTCTTTGTATCAAAATTTGCAATGCTCGTTTCATCTGTTTACATTTTATTTTTTATTGGTACAGCTGCAGTTCGCCATTAATCATTCCTCTTTGTATCAAAATTTGTAACGCTCGTTTCATTTTAGCATATTTTAAGTTGGTTTTTTTGAACTGGGTAATTGCTATTTAGTTTAAAAACTGGTCATCAATATTTGTTTTTATCCCGCTCAAATATCACTTTTGAAAAATCGCCGTGGCCGTTGCTTAAAGCGCTAACAACTTTCCAACCTTCTCTAGCGTATTGGTTAAGTGTGTCTTCAAAAAAGACATCTTTTTTCCAAAATCCTTTTGATATAATTTTATATTCCTTCATCGTTGTAAAATTAATTACTAAAAAATTATTTTCGAAACTGCCATATAAACTATGATAGTGACATAAACTAAAATGGAAATCATTATCAATGGTTTAAAGTTCCTGTGTTTACTATAGGTGTAGCATCTTTATCGGAACAAAGCACCACCATTAAATTACTCACCATCGCTGCTTTTCGCTCTTCATCCAAGTCAACAATATTATTTTTGCTAAGTTTTAGAATCGCCATTTCCACCATACTTACGGCGCCTTCCACTATTTTATGGCGTGCTGCAATAATTGCTGTTGCTTGCTGGCGTTTTAACATGGCGCTTGCAATTTCCTGGGCGTAGGCCAAATAGCCAATTCGTGCTTCCAGAACCTCAATGCCGGCCATATCCAAACGTTCAGACAACTCTTTTTCTAAAGCCACACTCACTTCATTTACGCTGGCTCTCAACGTAATTTCTTCTTCTTTATCATCATCTTCAAAATTGTCGTAAGGATACAAACTCGCCAATTTACGAACAGCAGCATCCGATTGCACACGAACAAAATTTTCGTAATTATCTACATCAAAAGCGGCTTTGTAGGTGTCTTTTACTTTCCAAACCAAAATAGTGCTAATCATAATCGGATTTCCTAATTTGTCATTAACCTTTACGCGCTCGCTGTCGAAATTGCAAGCCCTTAATGAAACTCCTTTTTTAAGATACAAAGGATTTCCCCAATAAAATCCGTTTTCTTTTACTGTTCCAATATATTTTCCGAAAAGCAGAATCACTTTCGAAGTGTTCGGATTTACCAAAAAGAATCCTGGAAGAATGATAATTGCCATAAAAATGGCTAAGGCAAACCAATCAGAAATATTGGCAATGCCGTAAATGCCCGCAGTGCCAAAGGCAAGAAACAGGAATAGCATAATGTATCCATTTGATACTGTAATAATTTTTTCTAGTGTCATGATTGTAGTTTTAGTTGATATTAAAATGATATCATAAAGATATAAAATATTTTTTAATCTTTCCAAATTTTTTACCCGCTTTATTTTTTATCTTAGCCAAAAATTAAATAAGATGAAATTTATAAGATTAAGCTTTATTTTAACGCTATTTTTGGTGATTACTGCACAATTATTTGCCCACAATACTAATCCAGATTGGGGAAAAACCGGTCATAGAACCATTGGCGAAATCGCTGATGATTACACAAAGAGCAAAACAAAACGTAAAATTGCCGAAATTTTGGACGGACAAAGTTTGGCCTTGGTTTCAACTTTTGGAGACGACATAAAATCCGACAAGCGTTATAGAAATTTTAGTGTGATGCATTATGTAAATATGCCTTTCGGTGTAAAATATGAAGATTCTGAAAAAAATAGTGAAGGTGATTTGGTTACAGGAATTGAAAAATGCAAAGCTGTTATTTTGGATAAAAATGTCACCAAAGAAGATAAGGCCTTCTATTTGAAATTATTGGTTCATTTTATAGGTGATTTACACCAGCCGATGCACGTGGGAAGGGCAGAAGACAAAGGCGGAAACGACATCCAGTTGCAGTGGTTTGGGAGTGGTACCAATTTACATTCAGTTTGGGATTCAAAAATGATTGATGGTTTTGAGATGACTTATACCGAACTGGCAAACAATTCGAATAAAATTTCTAAAGAACAAGTGAAATTTTTACAAAAAGGCACTATTGTGGATTGGGTTAATGAAACACAAACTTACGCAGTGAAAGCATATGCCTCCGTTGAAGTTGGCGATAAATTAAGTTATAACTATTCTTATGAAAATTTTGAAATTGTTCGTTCACAACTTCAAAAGGGAGGAATTCGTTTGGCAAAAGTATTGGATGATTTGTTTTTATAAGAACCCTGAAAGGGAGGTTGATTTGTTATAATAGAATATTTTTTACGGATTGAACTTCCGACTTCGGACTTGAACTTTTTCCTTTCAACTGCTATAGTTCCACCAGCGTCTTTGCTCCCTTAAAAGCAAAGATTCAAATTTGTGTGGAATGGCTATTTTTAAGTTGATTTCTTCTGAAGTTTTTGGATGCAGAAATAAATTTTCTTGGGCGCATAAAAATAGTCCTTTGCCTTTATGAAGCATTTTTTCATCTACATATAATTTATCTCCAAAAATAGGATGGCCAATACTTGCTAAATGAATCCGTATTTGATGCGTCCTTCCAGTTTTTGGGGATACGTTTAAAAGACTTAGATGTTTGTATTTTAAGGAATTTACGACAGTGACAACTTTAAAATCAGTTTCTGCAATTTTGTCTTCAATCGGCGTGTTTATTTTTCCGTTTGTAGGTATTTCGCCAATCACAATTGCGCAATATTTTTTTTGAATGGTATGATTTTTAAACTGGTTTCCCAATGCAATTTGTGCCGTTTTCGTTTTGGCAATCAACAATATACCCGAAGTCTGGTTATCCAATCTGTGCACTGGTGTTGGCCAAGGAAGCGCATCGGACTCTGAACTTTTTTCTAAATTAAAGGGCAAAGCATTGTAAATTGTTTTGTAGGCGTTTCCGCTTACTGAAAATCCGGCAGGTTTATGAATCGCTGCCATATGGTTATCTTCAAACAATACTTTTAAATGAAGTTCAAATACTTTTGGTTGTGATTGTGGCGTTTCCAATAAATCGATTACCTGACCAAATTGCACATAGGTTCCTGTTTGGGCAATTTCGCCGTTGATTAGCACTTGTCCGCGTTTGATGGCTTTTTTTATGCCGGCGTTTGATGGAATAAAATCGTAAAAAATTGCTGGCGCATAATTTTGCAGTCGAATATTTTCAATACCATTTGGGACAATATGTGAATGAAGCGTATCGATGATTTTGGATTTACGATTTAGGATTTACGATTTTTGGGTCGGATTATTTAGGATGGAAACTTTCAAGCTTACAACTTTGTTTATAACAATTGTTTATTCTTAAGAAGTTGCATAATTTCACGATAATCGAAAGCCAAATTTAATTTTGATGCTTCATCAAACGAAAACCAGTTGTAATTTAATACTTCAAGTTCCTGAATTTTTATTTCACCAGTCCAATTTCCCAAAAACCGATAATATTTCCTGTCTTGCCAAATGCCGGTTTTAATAATTTTAGTTGGCGTAAAATCTAAGTTGCATTCTTCTTTAACTTCCCGAATCACATTTTGCTCTGCGGTTTCGCCAACTTCAGCTCTTCCTCCAGGGCAACCCCAAAATTCTGGATAATTTTCTGTGTAATGCGAGCGTTGCAACAACAATATTTTTTTGTCTTGTAAAATAATGCCAGATGCTGCTAAAATCATAAAATATTTATTTTTTAATGATGCCAAGTGTTGCAATTTCTCCGGTTGCTAAATTCCATTCTTTAGATGAAATTATATTTCCCAGAGCGTCGTAAACAATCATTTCGGCAGTGTTAGGACCAGAATATCCTTGATTTAAGGCTTGGAAATCTATTCTGTTATACCCTTCTTCTAAATTGAGATACACCACAAAATAATTTCTTTTCAATCCGATGTTTGCGCTCACAATTGTATTGTTTAAGAAAATCTGAATTCGGTCTCCATCAACCAAACCAAAGTCCCTACACTCAATTTTAACTGATTTTGTGCTGCTTCTAACGGTACCCAAACTAAAATTACTTTCCAGCTTTTTATGGGTTACATCTTGACCTTTCCAATATTTTAAACCTACAATGTCTTTGTCTTCAGGCAAGGTTTCCATCAAGAAATTGTAATTTTTTGAATTGGATTTGTTTTGTTCCAAATTTTTATCAATGGCACTTGTGTTTAATTTTTCATCAATTTTAAAATTAAAATTGGGAACAGTTGGCGCTGTTTTTGTATTTTCGAAAGTGGCTTTTATGGGCGTTTTACTTTTAAGGGCGCCGGCTTGATTGTCCATTTTTGTTGGAGGAATCACGGCTTTTCCAGAATCAGTTTGTGAAAATAAACTTATCGAGAAACAACTAATGAAAAGTGATAAGATTGTTATTTTTATTGAGTTGTTCATTTTCAGTTTTAATTTCATAGATAGCTGCAAAAAAAATGCCATGTATTACGGCGTCTTAATTTGCCGATAAAAGTAATAAAAAATGCCCCAATAACTATTGAGGCATGCTACTAATTGTTTGTTAAACTATTTTTGACTGCTATTTAATCAGCTCAAAACTTCGTTTGATAAAATTGGTCAAATCTTCGCCGTGCAATAAGTTTTGAGAAAGTTTTGCCAAGTCAAATGCTTGTTTAATTAACGCTTCCTGTTTCTTTTTGGTTTTGGTAGCCAAAATTTTGCCAACCAAATCGTTATTGGTATTCACCACCAAATTGAACATATCAGGGAAATTTCCCATTCCCATAAATCCGCCTCCGCCGGTTGCCTGCATTTCTTTCATACGGCGCATAAATTCGGGTTGGGTAATAATAAAAGGATTTGCTGATGAATCCATTGCTTCTAACTGAACCGAATAGGTTTTTGTCGGAATTATTTCTTCAATTATCGGTTTTAATTCGGCTATTTCCTCATCAGAAAGTTTGCTAATTTTCGCCTCGTCTTTTTTAATTAAATTGTCAATTTGATCAGCATCAACACGTGCAAATTGGATATTTTCTTTTGAACCTTCCAATTTTTGAATCAAATGAGAAACAATAGGAGAATCTAACAACAAAACTTCATAGCCTTTTTCTTTAGCGGCATCAATATAACTGTGTTGCGCTTTTACGTTAGAGGCATAAAGAATAACCAGTTTGTTGTCTTTATCGGTTTGGAGTGGTTTAATTTTTTCCTCTAACTCTTCAAAAGTAAGATAAGTATCGTCAACCGTTGGATATAGTGCAAATTTGTCAGATTTTTCAAAGAATTTTTCTTCGGAAAGCATTCCGTACTCAATAATTATTTTGATGTCGTTCCATTTTTCTTCGAAAGCCTTGCGGTCATTTTTAAACAAACTAATTAGTTTATCAGCCACTTTTCGAGTGATATAGCTCGATATTTTCTTAACAGCGGCATCACTTTGCAAATAGGAACGAGAAACGTTTAAGGGAATATCTGGAGAATCAATTACACCGCGAAGCATTTGTAAAAAGTCGGGCACAATTCCTTCTACATTGTCTGTTACAAATACCTGATTTTGATATAATTGTATTTTATCTTTCGCTTGATCTATGTTTTTAGTCAGCTTTGGAAAATATAAAATTCCTGTTAAGTTAAACGGATAATCAACATTTAAATGAATGTTAAATAACGGTTCTTCAAATTGCATTGGATACAACTCTCTGTAAAATTCCGCGTAATCTTCCTCTTTTAATTCGGTCGGATTTTTTGTCCAAGCCGGATTTGGGTTATTTACAATATTGTCAACCGTAATTTTTTCTGGTTTTGCATCTTTAGGCGCATTATCAGCCAATGGCAACGTTTCTTCACGCGTTCCAAATTTGATTGGAATTGGCATAAACTTGTTGTATTTGCTTAACAATTGCGTAATTTTGTGTTCTTCCAAAAACTCTGTTGAATCATCTGCAATATGCAGCACTATTTCTGTTCCACGCTCGGTTCTTTCAATTTCTTCTAAGGTATATTTCGGACTTCCATCACATTCCCACCGAACTGCTTTTGCATCTTCCAAAAATGATTTGGTAAAAATTTCCACTTTTTCGGCAACCATAAAAGAAGAGTAGAATCCCAATCCGAAATGACCGATAATTCCAGTATCTTCAACTTTGTCTTTGTATTTTTCCACAAATTCTTCAGCGCCTGAAAAAGCAATCTGGTTGATGTATTTTTTAACTTCATCACCCGTCATTCCAACACCTTGGTCAATAATTCTGATTTCCTTTTTTTCTTTATCAACTTTTATTTCGATAATAGGATTTCCAATATCACCTTTGATTTCACCCAATGTTGATAAATGATTTAATTTTAAAGTAGCATCTGTTGCATTTGAAATCAACTCACGCAAAAATATTTCGTGATCAGAATACAAGAATTTTTTAATAATGGGAAAAATATTTTCAGCCGTTACTTTAATACTTCCTTTTGCCATATTTTTTAGTTTTTTGATTTATTATTTACCTTGTGTTACAGTCAAAAAAAATACCAAAGTGTGAAAGGTGACAAATTGGCAATGTTATAGCAATTATAAATTGAGATAATTATGTATCTTCGTTTATCAATTTTATAGATTAATAAAATAAATGGCACAACTAGATTTTGATTATGTAATTATTGGTAGCGGATTTGGCGGGTCTGTAAGTGCATTACGTTTGTCAGAAAAAGGCTACAAAGTTTTGGTTATTGAAAAAGGTAAGTGGTTTACCGGAAAGGATTTTCCCAAAACCAATTGGAATTTAAAAAAATGGTTGTGGCAGCCAAATATAAAATTATTTGGGTTTTTTAAAATGACTTTTCTAAACCATGTCACTGTTTTATCGGGCGTTGGTGTTGGTGGTGGTTCATTGACTTATGCGAATACACTGCCAATTCCAAAAACAGATTTTTTCACATCGGGCAGTTGGGCAGCCTTGAACAATTGGGAAGAGGAACTGAAGCTGCATTACAAAACAGCTTATAAAATGTTGGGAGCAGAAACCAATCCTAAATTACATGCCGCAGATTTAGCACTTAAAGATTTGGCTGAAGGTATTGGGAAAGTTAGCGATTTTGAAGCTGCAAAAGTGGATGTTTATTTTGGGGAAGCCGGGCGCACTGTTGAAGACCCTTATTTTGGAGGAAAAGGACCCGACAGAACTGGTTGCACGCATTGTGGCGCTTGTATGACTGGTTGTAGGTACAATGCAAAAAACACCTTAGACAAGAACTATTTGCATTTGGCGCAACAATTGGGCGCTAAAATTTTCGCAGAAAAGGAAGTTGTTGATGTTGTGGTTTTAGGTGCCGAAGACGGTTCTGACGGCTATAAAATTGAATTTGAATCGAGTATTGGAAAAAAGGAAATAGCCAGCGTAACCGCGAAAGGAGTCATTTTTTCAGGAGGCGTTGTTGGTACGGTGCCCTTGCTTTTAAAATTGAAGAAGAAATCGTTGCCCAATTTATCCGATATGGTTGGTTGTGCCATAAGAACCAATAATGAATCTCTAATACTGGTTACCTCAACCAATAAAAATTTTAAGGATTTTTCTAAAGGGATTGCTATTGGCTCCATTTTGCATACCGATGAAAACAGTCATTTAGAACCTGTTCGTTACGGGGAAGGATCTGCGTTTTTCAGAATGCTTACAATTCCTGTTATTTTTAGTAAATATGTGCTGTTGCGATTTTTAGGCGTGTTGTTTTTATTTGTAAAGTTTCCATTGAAATTACTGAAAACAATTTTCACCAAAAATTATGCGAAACGCACTACTGTTTTATTATTTATGCAAACGGTTGACAGCACCATCAGATTAAAATTAGGCAGATTTACAAAAATGAAAACAGTACCTGAAAACGGACCAATACCGTCAGGAATTATTCCCGAGGCATTTGATTTAAGCAAAAAATATGGTAAAATAGTAAATGGAATTCCCTTTGGAAATTTTGTTGATGTTTTGCTGGGAACGCCTACCACTGCACATATTTTAGGCGGGGCTGTAATGGGGGAAGATTCTTTAAAAGGTGTTATAAACAAACACAATCAAGTTTTTGGCTATCAAAATATGTTGGTTTGCGATGGTTCAATGATTTCTGCAAACCCCGGTGTAAATCCATCCTTAACCATCACCGCAATTACAGAGTGTGCAATGGGTGAAATTCCTGCCAAGGCAGCTAATTAAATTTTATAAATTATAAAAATAGATGATTAAATGTTTATTTGATTATTTATAGGAATTAGGCTTGGTATTTTTTGAATGGATTTCTTAATATCTATATTATTTTTAACTAACTTTTTAAACAAATTTAACTACAAAATCATTTAATCTTAAATTAAGCAAATTGTTTAATTTGATGAGGGGTACTTTTAAATTTGGTGTTTATAGTGGCGTTGTTTTGTTATCTTTTGGTTTGGTCATTTTTATTTTTAGTTGAACATCGTACTTTGAACAATATAAGTATAATAGTTATGTTATTGATAATATAACAGTTATATTTAATGTTTTATTTAAAAATGGTGTTAAAATAGTTATGAACATCGTATAATTAATGTTGTAATTAATTTTTGATTTTAGTAAGTTTGAAAAAATATAATAATAAAAATAAGTTTATGTATAATTCTAAAATAATCGGTCTTGGGTTTTATGTGCCTGATAATATTGTCACCAATGATGATTTAGCAAAAATGATGGATACCAATGATGAGTGGATTCAGGAAAGAACGGGAATTAAAGAGCGAAGATGGATAAAGGAAGGAAGTGAAGATAGTACTTCCGTAATGGGCGCAAAGGCTGCCCGAATAGCCATTGAAAGATCCGGACTTACAAAAGATGATATCGATTTTATTGTTTTTGCGACTTTGAGCCCCGATTATTATTTCCCTGGTTGCGGTGTACAATTACAGGAAATGCTTGATATGAGAACTATCGGTGCCCTTGATGTTAGAAACCAATGTTCAGGTTTTGTTTATGCGCTTTCTGTTGCTGATCAGTTTATTAAAACTGGCATGTATAAAAATGTGCTGGTGGTTGGCGCTGAATTTCATTCGGGCGGACTTGATAAAACAGATAGAGGCAGAGGTGTTACGGTAATTTTTGGTGATGGAGCAGGAGCAGCGGTATTGTCGAGAACAGAAGATAACAACAAAGGAATTTTATCTACCCATTTACATTCTGAAGGAAAGCATGCCAAAGAATTAATTGTGGCAGCGCCTAGCATTAAGCATTGGGTGCCTGAAATTTTAGCAGCCAATGACGAAAATGATGAATCTTATTTCCCGTATATGAACGGAACATTTGTGTTTAAGCACGCGATTGTTCGTTTTCATGAAGTTATTGTGGAGGGATTGCAGGCGAATAATCTAGAGGCAAAAGACATTAATTTATTTATTCCTCATCAGGCGAATTTAAGAATTTCCCAATTTGTTCAGAAAAAATTTGGATTGAATGATGACCAAATCTATAACAACATTATGCAATATGGAAATACCACTGCGGCGTCTATAGCTATTGCACTTACTGAGGCTTGGGAACTGGGTAAAATAAAAGACAATGACCTTGTGGTTTTGGCAGCTTTCGGTAGCGGATTTACTTGGGGAAGTGTGATTATTAGGTGGTAGGCCCCCTAACCCCCAAAGGGGGAACAAACGCAATGGTTAAAAAATGATTGTTAGGAAAAAAATTATTTTTCTTCCAATGCCAAATCAAACTCCCTTTCTTAAAGAAAGAGTCGGGGATAAGAAAAAATTAAAAGCCTCTAAAACGCAAGTTTAGAGGCTTTTTCAAAAAGACTATTAATTAACTAATTCAAATAATTATAAATATTCTTTTATTATTTTTATAGCATTTACATGCTTTATGTGAATATCTTAATTAGAGTACAAATTTACAGATTTAAGGAGCCTAACATGTTAAAAGGTAGTTAATTAAATGTAAACAAACTCACAAAGTTTTTTATATAAACCGCTATTTTTCCCTTGCTATGTTGTTATCTCTTGCTTTAAGTTTAAATATAAGTGATATAGTTTTCATTATTTTTAATAGACTAATACTTTTATATTTTGTTACATTTTTTTCCAAAATTTAACTTATTTTTGAAAAATGATAAAAAAAACATTGGTTATTGGAGCCTCTACAAATCCAAGCAGATATTCTTATAAGGCCATTCAAAAGTTAACCTCTTACGGACATCCCGTTTTGGCTATAGGAAATAAGGAAGGGGAAGTTAGCGGCGTAAAATTTATCACAGAAAAGGTCATCTTTGAAGAGATTGATACGGTGACACTCTATCTGAATAAAAAAAATCAGGAAAATTTTTATGACTATATTATTGCTTTAAATCCGAAACGCGTACTTTTTAATCCTGGAACCGAAAATGAGGAATTGCAAAATTTACTGATTAAGAATAACATTGCTTTTGAGGAAGCCTGTACTTTGGTGTTGTTAAGTACTGAACAATATTAATTTCCCCGTCTGTTATCTTCCCAAAGAAGTGTTTTTTTAATTGGCTCCGTAAAATCAGGACAGTTTCCATCACCCATTCCTGTTATTCCGCCATCCGGGGCACATATTATTTCACAATTGTTATTATAAAGAAGGTTATATTGGTCACAGCAGTCTGATGTTATATAATAATATGTTTGTTCTTCTACTTCCCATTTCCAAACTTGTGTCGGAGGATTTCGTACCTCTTCAATTTTTATTTTTTTTATCTCATTTTCAATACAATTAGGAGCATCAATATTTAAATTTGATTTTTCACAACCTATATTCAAAAAAATTAGTCCAGTTAAAATATAAATTGAAAATAAAAACGTGTATTTTATTTTTATTTTCTTCATTTCTTAAATTTAAGTCTTTGAATAGGTGTTTTTGAATATATTTAAATTTCAACATTTATAATTTTCAGGAATAATCACTAAAGGTATTTTAAGGTTGATGAGTAGTTTTTTTTCTATGCTCCCCACAAACAAATGTTCAAGAAAATGATGTGTGTGGTGCCCTATAATAAACAAATCGGGTTTCCAATTTTCAATGATCTTGTTGATTTCGGGGATGGGCAGACCGATGGGTTCTATATCGCTAATTTTTATATCCGGATGTTGCTTTTTAATTTTTTCAACCAACGCAATGGCTCTTTCTTTTTCATATTCTTCAATCCTGATAGGTAAAATTCCCTTATCAACGTTTCCTAATGAAAACCTGATTACATAAATAATTTCTATTTCAGCCTGTAGCTCATTTGCCAATTTAATGGCATAATTCGCGGCATTGATTGCAGAAGGGCTTCCGTCAATTCCAACTAAAATTTTTTGAATCATTTGCATACAGCTATTTATTTGAGAATTAAATTTACTGACTTTAGCAGTCATTTGCAAATAAATGAGGAACTTTAAAAAGGAACAATTTTGGTTTTATGAACTACTATATTCTAAAAATACCTCTTTAAAACTACTTTAAAAAGGTGTTTTTTAATTCTTAATTATTTAGTTTTATACTTTCTGAAGCCGTTGTAATGCGATTACTTTTCAATCATAATGCATTACAGTCAGCGACAGAAATTTAAGCAATCAATTATAGCGAATCTAAAAAATCATTCAATTCTTTTTTGGTTTTTCCAAGTTTTACTTGAAGTCTTCCAAGCATTTCATCTTTCTGGCCTTCTTCATACATGAAATCATTGTCTGTTAAATCTGCAAATTTTTGTTTCAATTTGGCTTTCTGTATATTCCAGTTTCCTTTTGCTTCTGTTGTGTTCATGATTGTAGAATTTATCTGTGAATGAATTTTCACATTTCAAAGGTATTCCCATTAATTGCGTTATGTGTTACACAATTCCGACAAAAATTTACAAGATTCTCACATTTTAGAAATAATTCGGCAGCCATAAAAATATACTTTAAGCACTTGTTTTAATGTAAATTAATGTAAGTGTACAAACCGTAGAATATGAGCAAAATCGTGACAATAATTAAATTGAGTACATACACCACACTGCTTTTGAAAGCGGAAACCAAATGAGATTCTCCATAAAATCGTCTATGTGCCGGAAAGAAATAGATTAGCATCCAAATAAGTCCAGCCGATTGAATAATCAGGTTTATCCATCCTAAAATTGGGGAAGCAAACAAAGCGAAAAGTTTATCAATAAAAAAAAGTAACAAAATCATTAGCAGCAAGAACGAAAAAAGATGTAGCGTAAAAATACCATGATCATAAAAATACCATCTTTTTTTATCGTGAAAAAGCCATAAAAAAAAGGCGAAAACTGGCATATAAATAAACAATACCTTGGGAAGGTTTAATATAAATGATTTGCCGAACTTTTCCACAATTTCATTATTTGTGTTTTCCTCTTTTACTGCTAGCCATTTTTTAAGAAACCAATATTCCGTTTTACCTAATTTTTCTTTTTCGGTACTGTTTTTTTGAATCCAATCCAATTGTTTGGTCCCTTTATAGCCAAAATCTGTGATTTTATCAGGATCAATGTCTTTTGTGTTTTTTAATATTTTTTTTAGGGTATCATTTTCTTTCTGCGAGATAAGTCCAATTTTGGTAAGCCCATCAACACCTTTCTCATCAATCTTCAAAGAATCAAATTTTGGAACCGCATTTTCCACCTTGCTTTTTGCACTTGTCATAATTTCGGCATTTTTAGCCGGAAACAGGGAAATCAGCAAAAAAGTGACAAAACTTGTGAAAATATACAAGCGCATGGGTGGCAAAAATGACAATCGTTTTCCTGAAGTATAAGCCTTTGTAACTGCTGCAGGTTTAAAGAGCAAGTAAATAATTGTTTTCCAAAACTTATTATCGTAATGGGTTAAGTCCTGAAAGAAATGCGTAAACAAGTGATGAAAAGTAATGCGTGTTACCGTATTTTCTTGTCCGCAATGTGGACAAAAGCGATGCATTACCTTTTGGTTGCAGTTTAGGCAATTGGTTTCAGATCTTATAGGCTCTTTTGACATCTATGTAATTTTAATTTAATCTAGTAAAAAAAATAATTTCAGTATCGATTTATTTTAAGCTACCCATAAACTTTATAAGTTGGCTATTGAACTCGTCTTCATTTTCTAGATTACTTAAATGACCGGCATGGGGAATAACTTGAAGTGAGGAATCTTTTATTTGTTTTTGCATAGAAATTGCTTCTTCTGGCGGTGTGATTTTATCTTCTTCTCCAACCAAAATAAGCACAGGCACTTTTATACTGTTTAGTTTGCTGCAGGTTTCTTTACGATTTGCCAATGCGTGCAAACTATTGTAAAGCGATTGTTTGGAGGTTGTTACAATCATCTCCTTCACTGTGGCGATTTCTTCTGAATTTGTTTTAAAAGATTCTGGCGCAAACAGGTTTGGAATTAAGTCATCAGCTAATTTCGCTACCCCGTTTTCCTTGATGTTTATAATGGTACTCATTCGTTTTTCTTTTGCTTCTATCGTATCAGCTTTGCAATTTGTGTCGCATAATATAAGCGCAGTAAAACGGTCGGGATGGTTTTGAATCGCATTTAACGCTATGTAACCGCCCATGGATAAACCGCAAACGATTGTTTTTTCAATCTTTAGAGTATCCATAAAACCCAATAAATCATTAACAAATAGGTCAATTGAAAAATCAATGGCTCCAAGGTCAGTATTTCCATGTCCGCGAATATCGTAGGCAATTACTCTGTAATCATCCTTTAAGGATTTTAATTGTTTGTCCCACAGCGATTTATTCAAAGGAAAACCGTGAATAAAAATAATCACAGGAGCTTCTTTTGGACCTTCATCGTTGTACCTAATCAAAATGTCATTTACTTTTATGTTGAAATTATTTTCTGCTTGTTTCATATTATTTTTATTTTAGTAGTTCTTTTATACTTTTAATGCCGAAGTCCGAAAGCAGGAGTTCAAAGTTTAATTTCATCAATAAAACGCCATATTTCATCATCAATCTTCCGTTTTGCTTCAAAAGAATTCATTATAAATTATGACGTTTCAAATTATTTATAGTCAATTGAATTAAACGGCCGGACTCGTAGTTTGATTCATTAAGTAATTTTCAATACCCATTTGATCCATTTGTGTATGTTGTATTTCTGCCCAATCTACGTGACCTTCTTCCATTCCAAGTATTTTTGTAAGCAAATCAGAAGTGATTTGATCGCCAACCTCACGGGCAAGTTTAATGGCATCATTATAAGCGCGAACAGCATTTACTTCATCATCACTGTCGTTATTAATTATTTCCGGAACTGTTTTTCCAATTTTTATGGAATTAAGTTTGGATACTGTTGGCGAACCGTCTAAAAAAATAATTCGTTCAATAAGCCATTCGGCATGGTGCATTTCATCCATTGCTTGTGCGCGGATTGCACTATGAAGTTTTCCGTAGCCCCAGCTTTCGCACATTTCAGAATGTACCATATATTGGTTTATAGCCGTTAATTCATCGGCCAATAGTGAATTTAATACTGTAATTAATTTTGTGTTTCCTTTCATTTTTACTCTATTTTAATTTATTATTAAATTTTCAATATGTAAAGTTCGTCATTTAGGTAAGGAGATGTGTTACACAACTATTAAAAAATGTTACATCTTTCACACCTTTTAGGGAAAAAGGAGGTTATTTTAATTGGTCTGCATAATAAAAATTTGCTGGTAATCCACCCGTATGCCAAAAGAGGATAGTTGAATTTAAGGGGATTTTCCCTTTCTTTAAATAATCCATCATTGCATAAAATGCCCGCCCCGTATAAACAGGATCCAAAAGAATTCCTTCATTTTGTGCCAATTCTTTTATAGCTGCTTTTTCATTTTCGGTAATGATGCCGTAACCTGCTTCATTATAATCATTATTGATTTTCACATCTGCCAAACGATACTCTTTTTTAATTTTTAGCAAGTGTTTTCCTTCATTCACTAAGTTTAAAACTACTTCTTCAAGACGCATTCCTTGCATTTCGCTCTTGTCAATTCCTATTGGAACTAAATTCATATTTAATATGTATAAATCATTTCCCAATGTCAATCCGGCTTGTGTTCCACCTGAGCTGGAAGCAAAAAATAAATAGTCAATTTTAAGATTTTGGGCAATGAGTTGCGCTTTTAATTCTTTCACAGCAATCACAAATCCAAGCGCTCCTATAAAATTGGATCCGCCATAGGGAATTACGAAAGGCTTCTTTCCTTCCAATTCCAGTTGTTGTTTTAAGGTTTCTGTGTCTTCGCCTTTTCTGTTTTCTCTCGTAAAATGAATTTCGGCGCCCAATAAATGGGAGAACAATAAATTCCCATTATATTTTTGAGGAGCTGTCCCACCAAGCAGTAAATGACATTTCAGCTTGGCAATGGCGCAAGCGGCTGCAGTTTGACGGCAATGATTGGATTGTTGCGCACCGGCTGTAATGATAGTGTCACATCCTTTATCCAAAGCCTCCTGAATTAAATATTCAAGTTTTCTGGTTTTATTTCCTCCCGAAGCAAGTCCGGTTTGGTCATCTCGTTTGATGAAAATCTGGTAAGGAGAATATTTTTCAGAAAGATTTTTTAGTCTGTGCAAAGGTGTAGGAAAAAATCCCAAATCGAATTTATGGTCGAGAATCATATCTATATTTTACAAATAACGTGAATCAAATTTTATTGGGAATGGCCATTGAAAATTCTAATATTTAAAACCCTTAACATCTATGTTGATATTCTTCAGTTTCTCTTTCAATGTCTCATATTCCTTTTCTGAAATCACATTTCGTTCTTTGAGAAAGTTTAAGTTTTCTATTTGTTTTTCAACAGGTAAATCTTTATCAATTACGGCGTATTTTTCTTTCAGATAAGCAAAGGTTCTTTCTTTAAGAATTTCCAAAAAATTTTCAAGAGCTTCCTCACTCGGATTTTTAGCATAAAAATCTATTAAATAGCCACTTAATGTTGTGATGTACAACATATGTTTTCTGCTAAAAATGGTCAATATTAAAAAAAACATGAAAAATAATCCTGAAAAAAATGCCAATACCATGTAAATTCCATAAGGAATTCTGAAAATATCCCATAAAGCCAGACTAAAAATCAATCCTAATATTATTGTAAACCAAAGAAATAACCTGCTGGTTTTGGTTTCTCTGCCAATGGCATCGGGGATAATTTCATCAAAAGGGATAAAAATTTCCTTGGCGTTTAAGAAATTTCCTGAATAATAAGAGATTCCGTCAGATTCAAATTCAACTCTTTTTGAATTAAAGAATCTTTTTTGCTTAAAATCTTCCATTTTATGTTTTTTTGGTTGCTAATTTTTCTTCTAAAAATCAATTTTCATAAATTCGTAACCTGTTTTTTACGGTATTTAATTCATTTTCCAGTTCCCCTATTTTTTGGAGTAAATTAAAAGCAATGTCAATTCCTTCAATATTAATATCTAAGTCGAGGTGCATCCGTATCATTTTTTCAATGTCGGTTATTTTATCCTGATGAATATAGTTTGATTTTTCAATAGTGATAATTTTAATCAGGCCTATTTCACTTAAGCTGTTGAAGAATGACATCTCAACCTTGTAAAGTTCACATATTTTATGAAGCGGAATGAAGTTTTCTTGGCTCATGAGGTTCTTAATTTAGCGAGTTCTGTAAACAATTGTTTTTCCTTCTCGGTTAGGTTTTTTGGCATCTTTATTTGATAAGTAATGTATAAATCCCCAAACATTCCTTCTTTTTTATAAACAGGAAATCCTTTGCCTTTTAGTTTTACTTTGGTGCCATTTTGTGTTTCTGGTGCTATTTTCAGCTTTACTTTTCCGTCAAAAGTATCTACGGTAATTTCTCCGCCCAATAGAGCTTTGTACAAGTCCAAGTCAACCGTTGTGTGTAGATTGTCACCATCCAATTTGAATTTGGTGTTGTTTTTAATGGAAAATGTGATATTCAAATCACCTTTCGGACCACCATTGATACCTTCGCCGCCATGTCCTTTAATTTTAATGACCTGCCCATTTTTAACACCTGCAGGAATGGTTAGTCGAATATTTTTCCCGTTAATTGTTAGTGTACGCTTATCCGTCTTATATACCTCTTTTAAGTTGAGGTGTAATTCAGCATTTAGATCTTGACCCCTAAATTTTACGCCGCCACCGGTTCTTCCTCTTGAAGATGCACGTCCGCCAAACATAGATTCAAAAAAATCTGAATAATCACCACCGCCAAAATCTCCAAACGGACTTTGTTGTCCGCTTCCTTGGTATTGTCGTTGCTGTTGCTTTGCTTTTTCAAATTGATCGGCATGTTTCCAGTCTTTTCCATGTTCGTCATATTTTTTCCGATTTTCGGGATTGCTCAAAACTTCGTTGGCTTCATTAATTTCTTTGAATTTCCGTTCTGCTTCCTTATCCGAAGGATTTAAATCGGGGTGGTATTTTCTGGCTAGCTTTCGATAGGCCTTTTTAATGTCGCCTGCAGAAGCACTTTTGTCAATGCCCAATATTTTATAATAATCTATAAATGCCATTTTTATTTGTTTGAGGAAATCTATCTAAATTTACGAAAAATATGTTAAACCGCTTATTTGTTTAACTGTTTATTTGTTGTTAATATGCCAATGAGTCAATTAGCCAAATAGCAATGTGTTGATTTGTTAAGTGCTTTTTTTTAAACTTTGACTTTCAACTTTCAACTTTCGACTTTCAGCCTACTTCAGGCAGACACGCTTTTCAATATTTAACTTCAAAACAAACTGCCGAATTGTCACCTAAAATATTTTGGCGTGATATTCGTTTTAGATAGCACTATGAGTAAAACTAATGTATCATATAAATGGGCCTTTAATGAATTTATTTGGCCTAGGAAGAAAATTATATTTATTGGGATCATTTTAATCATTGCCAAAAGTTTGGCCGGATTGGTGTTGCCTTATGCCAGTAAAAGTTTGATTGATGAGGTAATCCCGTCAAAAGATATGCATGCCTTAACAATTTTATTAATAGTAGTTTGCGTTTCTATTTTAATTCAGGCACTAACTTCTTTTGAGTTAACACGGTTGTTAAGTGTGGAAGCGCAGCATTTAATCTCGGTTTTAAGAGCTAAAGTGCAAAAGAAGTTACTAACGCTGCCTATCAGTTTTTTCGACAATAATAAGTCAGGAGCACTTGTTTCCCGTGTTATGAATGATGTTGAAGGGGTACGTAATTTGGTGGGAACAGGTTTGGTGCAGTTGGTTGGCGGATCGATTACAGCAGTCATTTCTTTGGTTATTTTAATTAAAATTAATGCTTTAATGACTGTTTTTGTATTGGTGCCTGTTGCTATTTTTGCGATTGTTGCTTTAAAGGCTTTTGGATATATCCGACCTATTTTTAGGGATCGCGGAAAAATTAATGCTGAAGTTACAGGAAGATTGACTGAAACTTTAAATGGTGTTCGGGTAATTAAAGGTTTTAATGCGGAAGAGCAAGAGAATAAAACGTTTGAGGAAGGCGTAGAGCGATTATTTTTGAATGTGAAAAAGAGTTTGACTGCCACAGCTTTAATAACAAGTTCTTCCACTTTTTTATTGGGCTTGGCTTCCGCAGGAATTATGGGAATTGGCGGTTATTTTATTATGAATAACACCATGACCATTGGTGAATTTGTGTCATTTACGTTATTTTTAGGTTTTATGATTGCGCCAATTGTGCAAATGAGCAATATTGGAAGTCAGTTAACGGAGGCGATGGCTGGACTCGATCGCACCCAAGAATTAATGAATATGACCGAAGAAGACAATCCGGAAACCAGAAGTGTTATATTGGAGGAAATTGTTGGAGATATGGTGTTTGAAGATGTGTCGTTCAGTTATGAAAAAAGTAAAGAAGTAATACATCACATTTCATTTAAGGCGCCTTCGGGTAGCGTTACGGCTTTGGTGGGTTCATCAGGTTCGGGAAAAACAACCATTGCCGGGTTGGCGGCTTCTTTTTTAAATCCTTCTGAAGGAAAAGTTACCGTTGACGGTATTGATTTGGCTACTGTAAATTTGAGCAGTTTCAGAAGCCATTTGGGTGTGGTGCTTCAGGACGATTTTTTATATGAAGGTACCATTCGCGAAAATATTCTATTTCCACGACCAAATGCTACAGAAAATCAATTGTTAGAAGCCGTAAAAGGCGCTTATGTAGATGAATTCACCGATAGGTTTGAAGATGGGTTGGATACCGTAATTGGTGAACGTGGCGTTAAATTATCGGGAGGTCAACGTCAGCGAATTACGATTGCCAGAGCTTTGTTGGCAGATCCTAAAATAATAATTTTAGATGAAGCCACTTCAAATTTGGATACGGAAAGTGAATCTTTTATTCAAAAGAGTCTGCAAATTTTGATGAAAGACAGAACTACTTTTGTGATTGCACATAGGTTAAGCACCATTCAAAAAGCAGATCAGATTTTAGTGATTGAAAACGGAAATATTGTGGAGCAAGGAAAACATGAAGAGTTGATAGCCAAAAAAGGAAGGTATTATGATTTATACACCTATCAAAGTCGAATTTAATAGTCTTATAAATTAATTTAAACAAACACTTGTTCTTTTTTAATTTGGATTGTAATATTTTATAATCTACCCCCAAGTATAATATTGAGGGTAGTTTTCTACTTTTTCTTTTCTTGTTCTATTGCAATCTTCCTAATTAAAATTTCATCGCATTTTGTTGATTAAACAATCGTTTAAATACTCCTAAATACTGCATACATCAAATACAAGCTTGAAATCATTACAAAAAGAATCAATAAACCAATGATAGTTATTTGGGTTGTTTTCTGCTGAATTTGGTTAATGGTAATTTTTAAAATCTTTTTCATAAATTTTTTAAATTAGAATGATAAGGCTAATTTAGATACATCATATCATTAAATTGTATTCTCGCATTATGATGAGATGATTATTTTTTTCATCTCACAAACAATATTTTATTTATATTTGACCTATGATGCTAAAGAAGAAGATTTTATACCTGCTGCTATTTTTCTTTTCAACACCATCATTTACCCAATCGGTTTATGTTGGAAACTACACAAAGATTATTTCCACTTCGTTGGACAGTGCAAACAATGCCATCTACGTTTTTTTTAAGGATTACTACAAAAAAATTGACCTTGAAACTTTTGAAGCAGACAGCGTAAGAATTGTTGTTGATCCTAAATTTGAATTTGGCGCCTATAAAGTGCTGTGTGTAAATTCAAAACATTATTTTGTACACAGCCAGGGTGGGTTAGTCTATACATTACAAAACGACTCGATTAAAAGAATTGACAACTCCTTTAATCACAAAATGCAAATCAATTCTGATATTTTTGTTTATAACAATAAAATTGTTAGATACGGCGGTTATGGTTTTTGGAGCGCTCGAAACTTTTTGACTTATTTTGATACTGATTTGTTGGAATGGGAAGCTATAAGTCCAGTTAATTCTAAAGAAGTGCCAAAGGGATCTTTTGATGGGTTGTATTATTTGGACAAAGATGAAGTTTACTTTTTCAATGGAAGCAGTATTGGAGATATTGATAAAACCAATAGATATTTTAACAAAGAAGTATGGAAATACAATTTCAAATTAAACTCATGGAGTTATATTGGGACCAGCGAGTTTATTGATTTGGATTTTTTTAGGAATCCAATAATTTATAAAAAAACATTGATGATCAATAGTACCAATGATATTACTATCATTGACGTGATCAATAATAAATTAACTAAATATAAACATCGTAAATATTCGTACCTGATTTTAGCCTCTGTGAATAATTATTTTTTGAATGACTACTTCTACTTTTTCTATCCTCAAAAAAATGATAATATTTATTTCAGAAAAGGCAGTGAAAATGAATTAATAGGAGCGTTTATTTCAGAAAGACCACTTTACAGCAATAATAAATTTTTAAAAGTTTCATTTTTATTAATTGCCAGCTTAATTTTGATTGTGTTGCTAGCTAATTTTGGCTTAAGGCAATTAAAAAGAAATAAGAAAATTGTTTTGCTTGACAACGGGTTGAGGTATAAAAATAAATTTACCGAATTTGACCAAAAGACGATGCAGATTTTGAGATTGTTGGTTTCAAGTGGAGATATTAGTTCTAATAAAGTTTTAAGCATTGTTGAAGAAAAGCAATATAGTGCTGCGCATAATGAGCGGATTAAGGTTCAAAAGCTCGATGAAATTAACCTGAAAATTAAAACGCTTCTCAGTTTTAACGGTGATATTATTCAGTCTAAAAAATCTGATATAGATAAAAGAATACGAATTTATTTTATTGATAAGAATTTGTTTTTTTATAATAAAAAAGACAAGTAAAATAAATTTGTATTAGCCTTTAAATAAAAGAACAATAGTAAATGCCTTTGAATGAGTGTTAAGCCTTTTATTACAGTATTTGGGTTGTTTAATTTGCAGGAACTTAGGAGGAATAATTCTTTAAAAACTCCGAAAATGACATAGGTTGTAATTTTCTGGATTTATAATGTGCAACGTATGTTTTGTAATTTTTATAAGCGGTTTCTTTAATAAAAACGGATGCTTTTTTGTCACTTAATTTCATTAAAAAAAATAGTTTAAGGGTTAATAATTTTTTTAATCTTCTAAATTAATATAAATATATTAGAAATCAAAGAGATAACTCAATTGTAATTAAAACTTTGCAATAAAATTAAAAAGATAACTAACTGTTAATTTGCGACCTATTTTATTTTGATTGGTTTTCCTATTTTTTTTGATGGCATTTCAAAATCTTAATAAATACTTCTCTTAAATAACCTTACGTACAAACCACTGGCGACCAATTGAATTTTTTTTAGCAACTTTGCGCTGTTTATAAATAGGAAATGACCAATAGAAATCTTTCAATCACAAATGATAATGAACAAAACCAGCGATTGTTAAAAGCTAAAATCAACCTTTTACAACTGGAACTGAATGACATTGAACAAAATACAAATGCTTTTGAAGCCATTTTACGTTCGCATTTAACCAATGAACTTATTGAGGAACAGGAGTTAACTGTACTTTATAAAAAGGTGCAATTGGTGAAAAAGGAAAAGCGCATTGCCCAAAAAAGGAAAGGAAAAAATTTCAAGGAAGTTCAAGGTATAAGAGTGATTTCCGATAATAGGATTAAAAATCCCAGTGAAATTGATCAAAAGGAAAAAAAACGCTTGTATAGGGAAGCAATGCTTTTTGTTCATCCCGACAAATTTTCGATGCACGACGAAAAAATTGACCTTGCTACAGAAGTAACCACCAAATTGATAGAAATATACCAAACAGGCGATTTAACCGAACTTCAAATTTTTCACACACACATTTTTAGCGGAAACGCGATGCTGCAGTTTCAAGAAACTTTGGTAAAAAATGCAACTACCAAAGAGGATTCTTATTTGCAAAATGAGCTTGTAAAATTGGAAAAGCAGTTACAACTTGCAAAAAACAAACATACTTATAAAGTGTTAAATGAATATGAAAATCCGCTAACCTTTATTGATGAGCTTAAGGAATACTACCAAGACCGAATATTTAAACTAAAAAAACGGACAAGAAAAGCGAGTATGTTTGATTTATAGAGGCCTAACTGCTTGCGTTTTATCTAAAGAATGTGTATTTACAATTTTACTTTTAGTCCACCATTTACAACAAATCCATCAAGCGGTGCATAAATATCCCTAAATGTTGGGTTGGTAATTGTACCGGTATAAATAGTGTCGAATTTGGTCTGACGGGTATCACCAAAATTCTCAAAGTTGATGAATATGGAAAAATTATTCCAAATCTTTTCAACCATAAACCCGAACAGCCAATATTGTCTGCCTTTTGCTCCATCGTTTAGCTCTTGAGGACTAAAATAATAGGCTTCTAAACCCATTTTTAAGGAATCTTCTATTTCATACATTAAGACATTATTTAGCCGGTGCGTAGCCACCAATGGAAACTTTGTTGATTTTCCGTCATAATGTTCTTTCACATCTGCCAATGTGTATCCAATAAAAAGTTTTAAGTCTCCGTAAGTCAGTTTTACATTTGTTTCAATTCCTTTAGTGTCAATTGATCCGTTTGGTTGTAGAAATTCGTATAAATTTTCAGCAGTCGGCGTAAGAATTAACGGATTATTAATTTTAGTATAAAAGAACAAGGTATTTATGCTAAAAGCCATGTCATCTGAAAGGGGCGTCCTATAATTAATGTCAAAATTCCCACCGATAGATTTTTCGGCTTCTGTTTTTGAAATAGCAATAGGCAACACATTTCTAAACTGAATTCGTTCTGCATCTTCGGTAAAAACGGTTGGGGTTTTGTATCCTAAACCGCCTCCAAGCCGAATAGATAATTTAGGATTTATTTTTAAAAGTCCGGAAATTCTAGGCAATGCAAAAAAACCATATTCGTTTTGATAGTCTCCACGCAAACCTGTTTCAAGAATAAATTGTTCAGTTGCGTTCCAAGTATTTTGCACAAATCCGCCAAAAGTTGTGTAATGGTAATCAACTACTTTTGAGTTGTCAAATTTATCCTGGTCAAATTTGTCAGTCCATAGATTTAAACCAACAATCCATTCTGAATTTTCAATTCTGTTGTTGTATGTTGCCTCACTAAATGAAGATAATTGAACCCCTGAGAATTTGTAACTTGGAATTTCTATGGATCTGTCATAATAACTCACGCTGTTTTTAAATGACAGATTTGCGTTGGAGTTTATGGTATGGTTGAGTCCTAATTGGGTACTATAACGATAGGTATTATTTTTCTCAAAATAGCTATGTGTATCGTCACCATTGTTTTCAATATATTTTATATTTCCACCAATGCGTTCTTCAATTGTAGAATTTATTCCTACATTCATCGTGGTTCTATCGTTGAAGTATACAAATAATTTCGGATTGACAGTGTACCTCGTAAACTTAGGAATTGCAGTAAAACCAGTTTCTGATGGGTCATAAGGCGTTCCAACGTTATAAGATGCGAAAATAGTAGTACCAACGTTATTATTTTTTTTGGCGTAAAACCCGCTCACATCCATACCCAAAGCAGATGTTCCGTTAAGCATAAAGCTTAACTCTTTTTCTTCTTCTGGGGTTTTTGAAACAAGATTTACCAATCCTGCAATAGCGCCGCCACCATAAAGAGTTGAGGAAGCACCTTTAATTACTTCAACTTGTTTTAAGTCGAGAGGCGCTATTTGCATCAAACTTAATCCGCCGGAAAACCCTGCATAAAGTGGGTAGCCATCTTTTAATAATTGTGTGTATTTTCCGTCAAGCCCTTGTATTCTAATGCTTGAATTGTAGCTTGTAGCTGATGTTTGTTGTGTTTGAATGCCTGTGCTTTCATTCAACATCATTCGTATATCACCGGGTTTCATATTTCCTTTTTCTTCAAGTTCCTCTCCGGAAATAGCCTCTATTCTTGTTGGAATATAGTCAATTGTTCTGCTGGAGCGCGTGGCAGTAATTAACACAGTTTCAAATTCTTCTCCTTCAGCTGTAGAAAGCAGTATTTCAAAAGGGTTGGTTTGAATTAATGGAAAAATAAAAGTGTTCTTTTTTTCTTGATACCCTACATAACTGAAGAGTATAGTTTGTTTTCCGTCAGGAATATCTTTAATTTCAAGATAACCATTTTGGTCAGCGCTCGCCCCATTGCTTGTGCCTTGTAAAATTGCGGTTGCGCCAAAAAGCAACTCTTTGCTTTCACTGTCTTTGATGATGGTTTTAAATGTATGTTGCCCAAAAGTCAATGAGGTATATATGAATGCCAACAAAGGCAAAATAATTTTTTTCATTTGTAAAATGATTAAGTAAATAAATTAAGAATTTTGTAGCAGGTGTTAAGCACCACAAGTAAAAATTGTGAAGCCCCCTAATTAAATTATTAACTTATTTTGGGCGGTTGCCAAATTTTTTCAAAAAAATTATCAGAAAATTGAGGCTTGTAAATAGCAACAAATTGATTTTCAAGAATAGGAATTTCATAAATATCAATCTGTAAATTTGTAAAAACAAAACCAATACAAGTACCACAGGTTAAAAATGGAGAACAAGCATTGCAATCTCCTTCTTCACTAGGATTTTCTTGTGAATGATTGTTTACATTCTTCTCTGTGATTATTTCATCGTTGCAGTTATCATCCGAGCAGCAAGGAACCACCGAAAGGGAAAAAACATATAATGACAGTAGTAAACAAAGTGTTTTCATCTGTTTAATTTTTGTTTTTTTAGAGCTAACAGATCAACCTGCCTGCCGCTTGTTGGTTAGTCATTAAACATTCCTTTCTATATCAAAATTAGCTATGCTCGTTTCAATGGTACAAATATAGCAAATATTTTTGGCAGTGATAAAATGGCAGATGATTATGTAGCTCTTACTAAGCAGATTGTAAACTCACTTAATTGGCTTTGTAGGTTTTAATTTAGGAAATCTATCTCGTCTTTTCAGTATTCTAGGCTGTACAACAGCAACTCCTCCTCATCAGTAGAAATTTTTACAGTTTTGATATATAAAAGTCCAAGTTTTTCAATGAGCTTTTGTGAGGCTTTATTTTCTTTGGTGGTTATGGCGCTAATTAACTTTATGTTAAATTCTTGATTACCAACTTCTATAAGTTTTGTGGCGCTTTCAAAACCATATCCCATATTCTCATAAACCGGTAACAAAGCAAAACCAATATCAATGCCTTCCAAACCTTCCCGGTCGTACAATCCGCAAGATCCTATTTTAATGTTGTCCAATTTTCTGATGAGGGTGTAATTTCCATAGCCAAGTTTTTCCAATTGAGTGGTCATTCTATCTTTTATATAAGCTTTGGCATCAGCAATCGATTTAACGTTTCTATCACCAATATTTGCTAACCATTTTGGCGTATTTACCAATTCAAAAATGAATTCAGCATCTTCTTCGGAAGTAGGTTTTAGAATTAATCGTTTGGTCTCAAAGTGTTTGTATGTTTTCATTTTTGGGGTTTTATGGATATGGAGTTTTTTGTTAAATGATTATATTTTACTTGATACTCGATAGCTCTGATAAATCGATAGTGCATATTTGTAATCCGTTTCGCTGGCGCGGATTTCAATAGCACGGATTTGTAATCCGTGCTGGGAATTAATGAAAAATAGGCATTCATGTTTAGACTCAAAATTTTATGGCAATACAAATATAATAAAACAACTTTTATGTCATTTTTGTCGGTATTATTTACTTCTAGTCTACAAGTAGGCTTTTTTTACGTTAAATATGTAAAAGCTAAATTCAATGATATTTTTGAAATTTTTTAATTTATAAGGGATTAGTTTAATCACTGATTGTAGATCCATGTAAACGGATACAATCTAATTATGGTGTTGCATTGAGTGTACCTTTCTGTTTTTTTAATTTCAACATTTCTGTTTAATTTCTGACTTTTTTTTCTCAATAATATTACAACTGTACAATTAAGAACATAAGGTTTCTAAAAAATTTACAGGTAAAAGGTAGCGTTTATTTCATTGTTTATAATTTAATGCAGATATACTATTTTTATTTAGTCTAAATAAAAATAATATATTTACATTTGCATTTTATTACCAAATTATTAATAATGAAACATATATTTATACTAGCAGTCTTAAATAGCTCTTTTTATCTAGCTCATGCTCAAGGAAGTGTAAATGATACCACAAAAGTAAAGCAACTTGAAGAAGTTGTTATTACAGCCACTAGAACAATAAGACAGCTATCTTCTTTACCATTACCAGTTCAAATCATATCAGAACAAGAAATAAAAAATTCAAATTCCTTACGTTTAAATGATATTCTTAGTGAACAAACAGGATTGATCTCAGTTCCAAATTTTATAGGTGGAGAAGGAGTTCAATTGCAGGGATTAAGTTCACAATACACATTAATTCTAATTGATGGTCTTCCTTTAATTGGTCGTTCAGCAGGTACTTTAGATTTAAGAAGGGTTGCTGTTGGTAATATTAAACAAATTGAAATTGTAAAAGGTGCATCTTCTAGTCTTTACGGAAGTGAAGCTCTTGGCGGTATTATTAATATTATTACGGATAAGCCTAAAAATGGATTTAACGGAGATATTAATTATAGATTGGGAACTTTTAATACAAATGATTTAAGTACCTCTATCAATTATAAAAAACATAAATTAGGGGTTCATACCTTTTTTAATAGATATAGTAGTGACGGATATGATTTAACTGAAAATGACGACCTTAATACTGTAGAATCATTTAGTAATTATACGCTAGATACTAAAGTTACATATGATTTTTCAGAAGCAACCAACCTTTTTGTTTTAGGGAAATATTTCACTCAAAACCAAGATTATGTTGCTTCATCAGCTTTAAAAGGTGAAAGCGACATAAATGAATGGAACACGCATTTAAAGCTAAACCATAAATATTCCAAAAAATGGGGTAGTTATTTTGAGTTTTACGCAACAAGATATAAAACAAAGGATTATTTAAATAATGAAAATGGATCTCGATATAGTAGTAATCATTATAATCAGTTATTGATTCATCCCGAAACTCAAGTAACATTTAATCCTAATGATAAAAATTCATTTATTGGAGGAATAGGATTTAATCATGAGACTCTAGATAGAACAGACTTTACAACCAAACCAGAGTTTAACTCTCCTTTTATATATGCGCAATATGACGGTAACCCAACTGAAAAACTTAACGTTATTTTGGGTGCGCGTTTTGATGATAATAACAAATACAAGTCGCAATTTAGCCCAAAGGTTGCTTTACGTTATGAATTAAATAAAAAAATTGCTATTAAAGGTTCTATTGGATATGGATTTAAAGCACCTGATTTTAGACAGCTCTATTTTGATTTTACTAATGCTACTGCTGGCATTACGGTTTTAGGTTACAATGCCGTTACTGATGCCATTCCACAACTACAGGCACAAGGAGAAATAGCAAGTATTATTGTGCCAATTTCAGAGTTTGAAGGTAGTTTAAATCCTGAGAATTCTGTAAGCATAAATTTTGGCATAGATTATAAATTAAGTTCTAATCTTAAATTCAGTTTGAATGTATTTAGAAACAATATTAATGATTTAATTGATTCTAGAGTTATTGCCTATAAAACGAATGGTCAAAAAATATTTAGTTATTATAATGTTAACAAAGTTTACACACAAGGTTTAGAAATTAATGCTAGCTGGAAACCAATTAATCAACTAAAATTTTCCGGTGGATATCAACTATTAATTGCTAAAGATAAAGATGTAGAATCAGCCTTTAAAAATGGTAAAATGTATGCAAGAGAAAGTCCGAGTTCTCCTTCTTTTCAACTTAAAAAGGATGATTATTTTGGTTTATACAATCGTTCGCGGCATATGGCTAATCTAAAATTATTTTATACTATTTCTAAATGGAACCTTGATACTAATATTAGAGGGACATACAGAAGCAAGTATGGCTTATTTGATAGTAATGGAAATGATACTTTAGATACTCACGATATTTTTGTAAATGGCTATGCTATTTTTGATTTAGCTGTCAATAAAACAGTCTATAAAAACTATGGCTTAGGCTTTGGAATTGATAATCTATTTGACTTTAAAGATACTCAAAATATTAGCAATATTACTGGACAAATTATATACGGAAAACTTAATATTAAATTTTAATAATTATATAAATAAAAACAATGAATACAATGAAAATTTTAACTTTAGGAACACTTTTAATTTGTTTTATGTTTACATCTTGTAGCGATGATGATAATACAACTCCTCTTTTAGAAGTAGCATCTAAAACCGTTTCAAATTTAAACGCACCTCAAGTTGGGGGGAGAGGTCAAGCAATATCAGGAGAATTTACAAAATTCAATTTTGCGACAGGTCAATCTACAACAAGCGATACAGATTGGGACATTGCCTTTAGAGGAACTTCGATTATTGTAAATGGTGGGACTTCTTTAGGAACAACAGACGAACCCGTAAGAACTGGAATTGCAGCAGCTTATATTGAAAGTGGAACATTAGCATCCGTTACAGAAGTAGATCTTTCATTATTAACTCAAGATTCAGCAAATGGTTATGCCATTAATGGTTGGTACAGTCTTGATACAACAACGTATATTCTTTCAGCTTTAGCAGGAAAAATAATAGTTGTAAAAACGCATGATGGTAATTATGCCAAACTGGAGATTTTAAGTTATTATAAAGATTTAGACACATCTAAAGAGTCGCGTTATTATACCTTCAACTACGTTTATCAACCAAATGAAGGAGTTACAACATTTTAAGAATTAATAATTAATTTAATTTAAAATTCCTTGCTTTAATAAGTGAGGTTTTTTGTTTTAACCACATATTTGATTACAATCCAAACACACATTGCGTTTCCAATCTTTAGTCAGTTAACTGCACAGTCAGTATAATTAATGTTTACTTCCTGATCTTTTGTTACGATTCAAGTGGTTTAGTTTCCACTAAACGGTAACCCAAAAATACCTACGGCAAGTTCTGCCCATATAGTGAAAAGGACTAAAAGAATGGCTACAATGATTGCAATTCGAAACCTTCTTTTCTTTATTTTTCTCATTGCAATCTCACATAATAGGCCAGTTCCAATAAGTAGAACTCCAGCTATAACGAAATCAAAAAGAGTCCAATTTACTTCATCTGTCAGTTGCATAGCAATTAATGGAAGAAGTAATATAACTACTGAAATCAATATAATAATGATAAGTCTTTTGTTCCTCATAATTAAAAATATTTTTTAGCCTAATTCTCTAAAGTCACTAGTGCGGATTTATAATCAGTGCCAGCCCTGAATGAGAAATAGGCATTCATGTTTTGGCTCAAAACTTTATGGCAATACAAATATAATAAAACAGCTTTTATGTTATTTTTTTGTCGATATAATTTACATCTTACTGCCAGATAGTCCATTTTTATTTCAAATATGTAAAAGCTAAATTCAAGGATATTTATGAAGTTTTATACTTTATATGGTTTTTGTTGAATCACAGATTACAAATCTGGGCAGTTGGATAAGAATTTTTCTGATGTAATTTATGATAAAGGTATTTAATTCCGTTTTTCATAAATCATATGTTTTAAAAAATAGTTCTTATCAAAACTATTATAAGTCCAATTATAAATATTGTAGTAAAAATGAATTTGTTATTTTTGGCAAGCCAATTTGGAATAAAAATATCGAAATTGTCTTTTTTTGAATTTGAATATTTTCTTGCGATAAGGGTTAATGGACAAAACATTTTGAAAATTAACAACACAATTCCTTCTGCAAAAATCAATCCTATCCCAATCCATGTATAAATATTCATTTTATTGAAAATCCCAGAATATAAAATATAGAAAATTACAACAATAAAAAATAGCCAAATTAAGGTGTGTATCAATTTAATAGCTAGAAGTTTAGTTGTTTTTTTCATTTCTTATGAGAATCAAAAAGTCAGCATCTATTTAGTAAAAGGAAAATTGCTGGTTTGGAACCGTAATCTACGGTTGAATATGATAATGTAAAAATTAAATATCATTTTCATTTCGAATGTGTACTATTTTCTATTCCAAACAAATCATATGGCTGTTCACTAAGTTGAACATTAAATATAGAAACAGTTATAAAAATGTATGCAATAAATGTAAAAACGATAAGGATTTGTAACATGGATGTTTTCTGAATCTCTTGTTTCGATTTCACATCACATACTTCACCAGGGCAATATTGGGCTTTTTCTTTGTTAAATAAATTATAAAATTTGCATCCTAAACAAATGCCAAACGCCGTTTCAAAGAATAAAAATATGATGCAAATAAAACAGATAATACCTGTAATTGGGCTATAAGTATTTGCTACTACTAGTAGAATGAACATAATAGTAGCCAAGATTACTCCAATAATCCAAGCAATTTTTTTTTGAGCAGCACCAACATATTCTGGAACTTGATTTCTCACAATTAAACGCCCAATTATTAATGTCGGAGAAAATTTTGGATTCACAAACACTCTTATAATAATATCTGTAAGGAATATGGTAACAGCATATTTTAGCATTAAAAAATCGCCCTTTAGAATTACAACCATTATTGAGATAAACATCATTAAAAAGAGAATGCCAGCTGCAGCTCTTATTTCTCGTTCGTTTAAAACAAGGATATCATAACCTTCTACTTCTTCTCCAAATTTTATGACTTTATTCATTGTTTAATTTTTTTGTATAATATGACGGTTGAAAATATCTTTTGTTACAAAGTTTAAATTAATAAAAATTTAAGATGTTTTTTTCGATTGTTTCTTATAGTTTGTTGATTCCTTGTTGATTTGTATGAGTTTCCTTCTAGTATAAATTACTAGTAGCTAATGTTTGTATTTATCATTGCTTATTTCTTTTAAACAGCACTTATATTTCCTGCCTAAAAGATATAAAAGTAGGAATCTAAAATTTATGATAAACCCAATAATATCCAGTCGACAGCAGCTTCCATTGTTGAGAATGGTTTAATTTTTAATTTATTTTCCTGATTTTCACCTAAAAAAGGGAAAACCATTGTTTTGGGGTTATCCGAAATTACCGCTAGTTTTATATTTTTTATATAATCCTCTTTTTTCAGATAGGCTATAAGGGTTACAAAACTTTCCATGTCCATGTGAAGTTCACAGCCAGTTAAATTATTTATGATACCTTTAATTTTTTTATCAATTAGCTTGTTTTGATTTAAATATTCCCAAGAATCAATAATATCATTGACATCAACATTTCCAATAAAATTTCTAATTAATATCGATTCAGGATACAAATCATGTTTTACATATACTATACTCATAAATGGCATATTGTTTTTAAATAATCAAAATTATCTCATATATAAACATAGGATAACGAAAATAATTAATATTAACTATTGAAGATCACGCTCGGTATCCAAAATTTCTTTAACAGCTGATTGGTAATTTTTAATGCTCCCAGCTTTTTTAATTTTCTTTAAGGCTTTGTGTGGATTGGAGAACAGCACCGAAAAGTATTCCCACAAATGGTACATCTTCAATAAAAGATGCTTTGAACCTGATAGCGATTCACTGTAATTTTGAAAAAGGGTATCGTGAAAGTTCTTAAAAAGTTCAAGTTTATTTGCTGGGTATTGTGTGGTATTACTTTTTATCATACTTGGCAAAAAAGGATCTGAAATTATACCTCTGCCAATCATCCAGTAGTCTATACTAGAGAAACGCTGCTGCATTTCGCGAAATTTTGTCACGGAAGTAATATCGCCGTTGTAATATAGTTTTAGGCTGGTTTGGTTGATGCATTCTTGGAAAGCATCTAAATGCACGCCACCTTTATACAATTGTTTTCCTATACGTGCGTGAATGGCAACGTTTTTAATGGGGTATTTTTCCAAAATTGGTAAAACATGCAAAATTTCATCAGGAGTATCGTAACCCAAACGCATTTTCATAGAGACGATAATGTCTGATTCGTCTTGTATTTTTTTAAGAATTTTGTCAATTCTTTCCGGGTCACTTATGAGTCCGGAACCCATACCGCATTTTGTAACCATTGGATACGGACAACCTAAATTCCAATTTAATTCTTTATAGCCAAGTTGCTGTACGTACTTTGCCACAAATAAGAACTCCTCTGCATCGTTGGTGATTATTTGCGGAATCACTTCCAAACCCACATTGTTTTCTGGTAAAAGATCACGTTCATACGCCGCTTTAATTGCCAAATTTCCGTTTAAGCGAATATAAGGAGAATAAAAAGTGTCAATTCCTCCAAAAATGCTGTTAAAGGCATTTCTAAACCGAAAATCGGTAAATCCTTGTAGGGGTGAAGAGAGCAATGTATAGTTCATATCATTTTTAAATTGGGCAAATATACGGTATTATGATTTTGGATTTGCGATTTCAGATTTACGATTTACGATTTCAGATTTTACTTATAAATTCTCACTCAGGGTGTTATGGACTTTTTAATTTATTCAATTCCATTCCGTAATCAAATTGCAAATCTTCATGCAAAACAAGCATCTTTTTTTCTATAGACGCTATTTCTCTGTTGAAGAGGTTTTTGAGTACCGTATTTTTATTGATGGAAGGTTTAAAATCCTTCATTTTTTTGCAGAAATAGAGTAGCAGTTCAATTTCTGTTTCCTTGTTTTTTGAATAACGAATGGCGGTTTTAACAGAACGTAAAATTTTGCGGACGCTCTTTTTAATGAAATAATAAGTTTTTGTGTTTACCAAAGCAAACTGCTCATCAATTTCCAATTTAATGCTGCTGATATAACCTACCTCATTTGAAGACTCAAACAAGAGATAGGTGAGCAGTTCTTTATTCTCCTTTTTAAATTTCGACAAACGCAAACAGAGTTCCACCAATTCCTTTTGTGAATAATGAGATAATTCTGTTTTTATTTCTTTTATGGTGACTGCTTTCATTGAACCAATTTAGTCAAAAGAACGAATTAAAAAGTAATTTATTCTGAAGAAATTTTATTTGTATGGTTATTCCGTTTATCGACATATAGTTACCACTCACCGACACTTAATTATGATTTGTCGAGTATTTCCATAAAAATCACATAATCATATGATCTTTGTTGATAGTTTTTAATTATTGATATTAGAAATTAAAGAAATGATTTTAAAACATTAATTATGAGAAAGAGCCTAAACATATTACTGGTTGAAGACGATATGATTGAAATTATGAAATTTAACAGAACAATTTCAAAATTGGCGTATCATCACAACATTATTGAAGCTAGAAATGGGGAAGAAGCGTTAGATATTTTAAATAAAAATGAATCATTGCCCGATCTTATTTTGCTAGACTTAAATATGCCTAAAATAAATGGCCTTGAATTTTTAAGTATCATTAGAAATAATGATCAATTAAAATATATTCCAACCGTTATTTTAACCTCATCAAATGACCATAAAGATGTGTCAGAATGTCACCAACTTGGCATATCAGGATATTTGGTAAAACCTTTAAAATTTGTCGATTATTCTGAATCAATTAAAACGGTTTTAGATTACTGGTGCTTTAATGAATTTGTGCAGGCTTAAGGCTAAACATGATGAATCAAAAAAAACAATTACTTCTAAAATTGCAATATCAAAATGAGCAGTTAAATGATTATGCACATTTGGTTTCGCATGATTTAAAATCATCTATAAGAAGCCTTTCTGCATTATTAACTTGGATAAAAGATGATTGTGGAGAAAAAATTGGAGAAGAAAGTGTTAGCAATTTGAACCTTATGGAGGAGAAAATTGAAAAGATGGATAAGTTTTTAGAAGACATTACCAATTATTCGGAGATTGGGGCTACAAGTTTAAAATCAAATACCATCAATCTGAATAAAAATGTGGATAAAATTATAGACAGTATTGAAATTCCAAAAAATATAAGCATAATTGTAAAAGGTAATTTGCCAGTTTTAAAAGCCGATCCAAGAAGATTGGAGCTGGTTTTTCAGAATTTAATAAGCAATGCCGTTAGTTTTAACGATAAGGAAGTTGGTATTGTTGAAATTGGTTTTGTTGAAACAGAAGAGTTATATACATTTTCTATTCAAGATAATGGGCCTGGAATTCCAAAAGAATACCACGGAAAAATATTTAACACCTTTACCACGCTTGGCTATCAAGAGAAATCTACTGGTATGGGGCTTTCTATTGTAAAAAGGGTTTTAGACCTTTGTGGAGGTGAAATTTGGCTGGAAAGTGAAATTACAAAAGGAACCACATTTTATTTCACCATTCCAAAAAAATAAAATGAATGTAGTAGAGGGGTTTGTTACATAATTAAGCATTTTAATGATATATTTGTGCTTGAAAGGTCTATCAAATATATCATTTATGAAGATAATTTAAAACTTTAAATAGATATGATGGCATTTTCAGTAGGATATTTAAATAATTGAAAATCAAATAGGTCAATGAGATGTATTAGTATTGATGATGAAGAGATAGCAAGGGTAATTATTGAAAAACTAATCTCCAATAATAAAAATTTAAAATTGGTAGCCAGTTTTAGCAGTCCAATTGAAGCACTTAAATATTTAAATCAGAATAGTGTTGATCTTATCTTTTTAGATATTCATATGCCGTCTTTTACGGGTTTTGATTTATTGCAAACTTTAAAAGATCCACCAAAAGTAATTCTAACCACATCTGATACAACTTTTGCCATAGAAGCTTTTGGATACAATTGTATTGTGGATTTTTTGGAGAAGCCAATCACCCAAGTGCGTTTAGACAAAGCCGTGGAAAAGGCTCAGTTGTTTTCCAATTCTAAAATAACTAATCAAAACCTACCAACTTTTCCAGCCAAAGATGACTCAAAAAGCAATTTGTATGTAAACATATACAAGCGCTTGGTGAAAATTAATTTTGACAGCATAAACTTAATTGAAGCAAAAGGCGATTATATTCTGATTAAAACCGATAAGGAAAATTACACCGTGCATTCAACCCTGAAAAAAGTAGCGGAAAAATTACCAGAAACTTTATTTTTAAAAGTACACAGATCATTTATCATCAACATAAATAAGATTGTTGATATTGAAGACGGTAGTTTGTTAATTGGGAAAAATGTGATTCCCGTAAGCAGATCGAGCAAGCCCGAATTGATGAAACGGCTTAATTTGCTCTAAAATAATTGGATAATAAACCCTAATTTTATACTTAACATATAATTTTGAAAAAATGAAAAAATCCCTGTTATTTCTATTTTTATTTTTAAATTTTCATGCCTCAAATGCCGGTGTAGTGATACTAAATGGATTGACCCATGTGCACCAGTCGGCATCCGGACAACTAATTACCGGTGTGATTAGGATGAAAAACACTGATGAAAATGAGCAACGTGTCATTATTTATTTTAATGATTTGTTTCAGGAATGTGGTAAAGAAACCATATTGACGGCTGATAATACACATAAGAATTCAATTAAAAATTGGTTGTCAACAAATGTAAATGAACATGTTTTTAAGGCCAATGAAGAATATGAACTCATTTATACCATTAATGTTCCTGCGGATGTTGAGATAGACGGTTCTTTTTGGGGCGTTTTGATGGTTGAAATTGAAAAACCAATTAAAGAGGATGAATTGGAATATGGGGTAAAACTGGAATCAAAAGTTAGATATGGAATACAAATTATTGCAGATATTAATGAAAGAACACCATCTGAACTTGAATTTTATGATATAAAAATTGAAGAACCCGACGGAAATAAATTTATAAATGTCGTTTTAAAAAATTTGGGAACATTTTATGTAGAGCCAACCCTAGTGCTTGAAGTTTTTAATGACAAAGGAGAACAACAAGAAAAGGAAGAAGTTAAATTTAAGAAGGTATATCCAAATTCGTGTAAAACATTTACGCTTGATATTTCGAACCTACCAAAAGGGGCTTACACAGCAGTTTTGGTTGCCGATTATGGTAAAAATATCTATTCCATCGATTTAGAGTTTGAAAATAAATAACCCTAAAATAAATTACGGAATACACAATTTCTGTCTTTTTTCAGTTTTAATTTGAGAAACTTTCCTGTAATATCAACATCAGCCTATTCTTTCCTCTTTTTATTGATTTTAATATCTATATCAAAAGTTGAAGCGCAAAATAGTGCTGTTGAAATTTTAGCGAAAAATGTTCCCGAAAATTTAGTTCCCGGAAAAAATTACACCATCGCTTTCGAAATTTTAAATACAACCAGCAATCCGCTAAATTTAAGTTGCGAATTTGTAATTCCAAATCTATTTTATTTGGCAACAAACATTAAAAGGGTTGATGTTGCAGCAAATAATAAAAAAATAGTGCTGTTTACCTTTGGTGTAAACAGCCATTGCCCTGCTGGCAATTATAAGACATTGTTGAAAATTACTACTACTAATAATAATGTACCAATCGCATCTAAGGAAATAGTACTTAGTGTTTCTAAATTATACAATTTGACCGTTGAGGTTTTAAATGCGCCTGAATATTTGCGCCTCGAAAAAGAATTTTACTGTGAGTATTTGGTGACAAATAATGGAAATAGCGAAGAAAAAATAAATTTTGAAGCCTTTAATCCAATTAAAATAGTTCCAGCTAATGCCATGTTGAAACCAGATTCTTCTTTGGTTGTAACTGTTTATCAAAAAGTTCCTGATAACGTAAGCACCAAAACAATGGTTTTAAATAATTTAAAGGCCATTATTGTAACAAAAGACACCTTATTTTCAAATAGAGTGGCTGTAAATGTTTATCCAAATAACACCAAAAAGCCCGATTTATATTATCGTTTTCCAATTACGGCAAGCACTATTTTTAATTCTCTAAGAGGGTTGGATACTCTAGATGTTTTTAAGTTTAAAATTGACGGGCAAGGTTTTTTGGATAGAGACAACAAACATTATTTAAATTTTGAATATTCAGGTCCTAGCCAAAGCGATATTGTAAGGTTCGGTGATTATGAAAGATACAGTATTCTCTATAGAACCAAAAAAATGGAAGTTGTTTTGGGACATGTAAATTTTTCGCTTTCCGATATTACAGAAACATCCCGCTATGGCACAGGCGGAATTTTAAGCTATGATTTTGGAAAAACCACCACCACAGTGTTTTATGAAAAACCAAGATTTACCCAACAGATATCCGACTCTTACGGTGGTAAAATTTTGCAGCATTTATCCGATAAAACTTATATTGAAGCTGGATTTATAAACAGAACCCTTTTTGAAGACAATGAGGAATTCAATTCTAAACTTTTTAACATAGCTTCTTTTTATACCCATGATAAAATTAAAATTAATGGAGAAGTGGCCTATGAAAGTAATTATAAAACTAACGGATTTGCCTTTTCGTTTGCATCTTATTTAAATTTTAAAAAAGCCTATCTTATCAATTCTGTCCAATATTCAGATAAAGATTACAAAGGCTATTTACGAAACAGCAAACAATTTTTGTCGCAGGCAACTTATCGGTTTAATAAAAAAATTAATTTGCAAATTGGCGCGGAGTATCGTGCAATAAATCCCGTAAGAGACACTATTAATTATACTTCTTCGCCTATAACTACAAAGTATCAGGCGGATGTTAATTATAATATAAATCGATACAATAAAATTAAAGTGGGCGGTTATTTTAAAAAGAAGGAAGATCAGTTAAGTTTAAATTATTATAATTTTGAAGAAAAATTGGCCACGTTTTCACTTTCTAGCAGAATGCCTTATAAATATGATTTAAACTGGCAAAACAGGCTTGGGAAAACTACCAATTTTTTAGCAGAAGGCACTGAACCTCAAAGTACTCTTTATAGTTCTTTAAGTGTTACAGTAAATATTTTAAAAAATTTAACAGTTGGTTTAAATGGGGAATACGAGCAAAGCAATAAGCATTCGCTTGAAAATGAAATTTTAAAAACATTTTATTATGGTGGTAATATTCAATATGATTTAAAATCGTACTTAAATTTTAGTTTGTTTTATCAAAAGGACTATGATTTTGATGAGTTGGATGAAGCCCAAAATTATTTGCAGGCACAATTAAATTACAATTATCAACGGAAACATTTTTTAAGTCTGGCCGTTTCAGAATCGAGTTTACCAGTTTTTCCAATAGAAAAAGAATTATTAATCACGGCAACTTATAGTTTTGTGATGAACGTGCCAATGTCAAAAAATAAAACGGTAGGATCTTTAACTGGCAGGATAACTTCAGCCGAAAAAAACAATGTTGATGGCATTCTAGTTTTTTTGGATGACCATATTGCCATGACCAATGAAAAAGGGGTGTTTAATTTCTATAATTTAAAACCTAAATCTTATCGTTTGTATATCAAGCAATCGTCTCTTCCAAAAAATAAAATTATTATTCATCAACAGCCTATTGATGTCGATATTTTTCCCAATAAAGAAACCGAAGTGTTTTATGAAATGGGAAATGCAGGTTCTTTATTTGGTCAGGTTATTTTTAAAGACGGTTTACTCATCCAATCATCGAAATTTATAAAAAAATTGCCTAATTTAATCGTGAAAATAACAAAGGAAGACAATACCTATTATACGAAAACTGACAATGACGGCAAATTTTGGTTTAAAGAGCTCACGCCTGGAGATTGGACAGTGGAACTAATTGTAAAAAATTTTTTGGATGACTTCACTTTTAGTGAAACGCAAAAAACCATCTCTGTTAAATCCGATGAAGAAAGCAAGGCTGTTTTTAACGTTAGCAATAAAAATAGGGAAATTAAAAAAAGTAATAAAACATTCAAGTTATGAGGTCATTAATATATATAATATGTTTTTTTTATGCGATGTCTTGCTTTGCTCAAGATAATGATGATACCAAGGTAACTTTTGAGTTAAGTGAAGTAGCGATGTTAGACTTGGAGCCAAATAATACCACAGTAACATTAAACGTTGTGGCACCAACTAAAGCAGGGGAAAAGGCCATTATTGTGGCGGCAAATAACAATAAATGGATTAATTTTTCGTCGGCAGTATCAGCAGGAACTATGCGGTTTATTTCAATAATAATAGAGGATGGACAAGTTCCACCGGGAATTTATTTAAAACTAAGGACAGCAAATTATGTTGGTTCAGGAAAAGGAGATACGGGTGTGCCCACAAGTTTGGTAACCTTGAATAATAGTTCTCAAACAATTGTATCCAATATAAAGGGTGCTTATACAGGTAATGGCGAAAATAATGGATACAAACTTACCTATGAATTGGAGATTTACGATTATAAATTATTGGATTTCGACCAATCCGCAACACTGTCTATTCGTTTAACTTTATCCGATTTTTAATGAAAAATTTTATACTTATCGTTTTTTTAATAGTTTCGAATTGGCTATTTAGTCAAAACGTTGAAATTGATGTTTCTGGAAAATGGGAAAAAAAAATTAGAGCCTCCGATATAACTGAAGCGGGGAATGACTATGTTGGCACTTATGAAAGTGATTCAGATGAAACTGAAATAGAGATAAAAGCAAAGAACAAAAATAAAACAATTACTGTTTTAATTCGTAAAGAAGATGATTATGATGAATGGCATCCAAATTTGCAACTTCAAGTAAGGCGGACAGATAATAATAACAATAACAGTAATGGAGGAACTTCATATCAAACAATTACCGATTTTGATAGCGTGTTTTTTTATACTGAAGGTAGAGATAACAAAGTGCCAATTCAATATAGAATTAATGGCATAAGTGTGCTGCTTCCTGTTCAAGAATATACCACTACCATTATTTTTACCGTATTTCAGTAGTGATTATATTAGAATGGTAAATAAAACAAGATTAAACAAATAAAATAATTAAGAAACCAAGTAATGCCAGTAAAAATATTATTTATTGAAGAAAATGAAACAAAACAAGAAGCCTTAAAATTATGCCTTAATCATAATACGGGTATTCAATTTGATATTATAGACGATTTTATGGAGCTGGATTCCATATTAAATACAAACAGTTATACACATTTGGTTTCTCAATCCGTTGTTAAAAATGAATCTTTTTTGACATATAGCCAATTGTTACAGTTGCCTTTGCTAATTATGAACGATGCAGGATTAGATTTGCCGGGAACTTCTTATGCAATTTCCAAATCGCCGTTAAGTTATTCGGAGCTTTTTACTTTTTTAGTAAAACACACACCTATTACCTATAGCGGTATTGAGGAATATGCGATGGATGATGAAGAATTTTTCAAACAATTAAAAGAATTAATTGTAGAAGAATTCAAACGTAATTTTGAGGAAATACCAACTTTGATTGAAACTAATAATTTATCGGAGTTAAAAAGCAGGGCGCACCAAATGAGTAGCAAATTTTCGATGCTGGATTTGCCGCTTTCTTGGCAATTGTGTAAAGATATTGACATGCATATTTTAGAGGATACTCAAAAGCAATTAGAAAATTTAAAACGGTTGTTGGTTGACCTAGAAATCGCCTTGGTACAGCTGCAATAAAAAAGCAATTTTATTTTATTGGTTTAATTTTTTTTTAGCGGTAATAGATACCGATATCCTGCAGCAGGCTTTTGCGCCGACAGATTGGTTTGTCATTAATCATCCTTTTGTATCAAAATTTGTTTTGCATGCTTCATTTTTTCGTATTGCCAAATTTTTTATAGCATATTTCTTCAAAACACAGGTAAAACTGTATTAAATTATTTTTACTACCTGTTATTCATCTTATTCATCCCAAAGTTTCCATAAGATAATTGAAAATCTTTTGGGCAGATTTCTACACCTTTTTTCCTCATTAATAAAAGTTTCAAAAAATGAAATTATTTTAAAACGAAATTATTTTTTTTTTAATCTCCAGTTTTTTTAAAATAAAACGTGTAACTACTAGGTAAACGGATACGTTTTAATCTACTTAAAAAATAATTACGAGAATATAAATGGTATGTTTTTGACAACAAATGGTATTTATTTTGCTATAAATGGTAAAATATATCGTTTTTTTCTTTGAGCGATGATTTTTTGTCCATACCTTTGAAGGAAACCTATTTATAATGATTAATTTTTTTAAAGCGAATACCAACAAAAAATACTAAAATTCCTATTCCCTATAAGTCAAAAAATGACCATATCATACAAAAATATAGCCCTTTTCATATTTTTATTAGTGTTTGGTAATTTAAGCGCTCAAGAAAATCAAGACAGCCATAAAATAAATTTGAAAATACCTGAAGTTGCCCTAATCAATGTTTATTCAAATTCAGCCATTTCGTTGGGAAATAGTACTGTTATAGAAGCTGGGCAACCCTTAAATATTGAGGAAGCAGACAATAGCGTTTGGATCAATTACTCTTCTATTGTTGGCTCTCAAACACAACCAGGCAGAGACATTAGCATCCGTATTTCTGAAGGTACTATTCCGGCTGGTGTGAAGCTTTATGTTAAAGTAGCCAAAGATATGGGTGTAGGTGCTGGAACAATGGGCAAACCTATCGGAACTGCCCAAGAACTTACTTCAAATCCACTGACTATTATTACAGATATTGGCAGCGCTTATACAGGTGCTGGTGCCAATAAAGGCAACAATGTACAATATACCCTTAAACTTAGCGACGAACCAAACGCATATGCCAATTTAGATTTTGATCAAAGCACTACTTTGGTGATTAACTACACATTATCTGATAACTAATCTACTTATTGGTTTCTTTTTTATTCTTAATTTGTATAATTGTTTATGCGTACAACTTTGTAATTGGCTGAAATCTTGTACTTAAAATATTTTGGGTGTTCCCTTTAAGATTAAGCTTTATTCGTTATTTTTATTTTATGGATAAGGAACTTATGGATATAGGCATTTTGCTACTCGTTTTTTTTGTGAATTAACAAAAAAAGAGCTCAAACAAAAGCCTGTACTGTGGATAGACGAAGTACTCTATCCTTAATGCATCTTGAATTAATAGTGAAGATTGAATAATTAATAATTGACAATTAATCACTTAACTTACTTTAAACTTCCAATATCCAATATCTAACTAATATCTAATAACTGGCTTCCCCAATTTTACCTTTTTCATCTATCGTTAAGTTTATTTATCTAAAGAAGCCTACCGTTCGTCGACACTTAAGGTTTGTCTGCCTAATTTTTACATTACAAGTTTTAATGCCGACCTATATTTGTACCATCAATAAGAAATAACAACAACAAAAATAAAATATCAAACAAATAAAAAAACCTCAAATTATGAAACTCCAAAAATTATTTTTCGCCGCTGTAATTGTTTTATCTGCCAACGCTGCTTTTTCACAAACAGACACAAATAAAGCAAGTCATTTAGTAAACATCAATATTCCTCAAGTTGCCTTATTGGATCTTGAAGTAGCAACTGGAACAACAGCCATTACTTTAGATGGAACTGCACCAACAGAAGCGGGATTACCAATGACTTTTGGAGCTGCAGCAACTAACGCAACCATTTGGATGAACTATTCATCTATAGTTAAAGGAGCATTGACAAGAAAAGTATCTGTTCAAATTACTAACGGGGAGGTTCCAACAGGATTAAAATTAACGGTACTTGCAGGTACAGCCTCTTCAGATGGCGCAGGTACTAAGGGTACTGCTAATGCAACTGCGACGACTATTTTAAAAGCTAGTGCAACAGATATCGTTACAGGAATTGGAAGTACTTATACTGGCAACGGAGCAAACAAAGGTCGTAACTTAACCTACAAACTTGATTATGCAACTTCTGAAACAGCAGATTATGCTAATTTAAGATTTGATTCAGTTGGGGCATTAACCATCACTTACACACTTTCAGATATTTAATCGGGAAATAATAAAAAATTTAAAACCTCTCTTGAAAAAGGGAGGTTTTTTTATGCGTTAGTATTTTGGCGTTTCGGTAAAATTATGAATGCTATTTAATTGAACCATAAAAAGTTCTTTTTAACCAAAATATTTTATAAAATATAGATTCAAATACGGGATATAGTTATTGGAAAAATTGATTAAAAGATAATTTTCAGATATTAATCATTTTTATGAAGTTAAATGTGGCTGCTGCAAGCCTAATATTGATGTTGTAACTCACAATTCCTTTGTAGAAGTTTCTCTCTAATCGATGGTCTGTATTAAGATGATGAGTTCTATTGCGGCTCGTTATTGAAGGGTTTCGGTATCTGAATTAGTGATTCTCCAATTTTTTTCGGTCTCTATACCATGGTTAACCGTGGTTTTTTTGGGTGCCTTTCCAACCGATCTTTCTATTTACTCTAATGTGGGTTTTAAAGTATAGCCATCAACCTTATTTCTAAAACTCATTATTCCAACAATACTTCTGTCCGAAATATCTTGAATATGGGTCAAAGTCAACAATCCAACCATTAATTGAATCGCCCATTATCCTCACAATAAAGTGGATCAATTTTCTTATCAAAAAGCTTCCAATCAAACCCAATTAGGCATAATGTAAAGATGATGTATTTGGTTCATAGTGTCTTCTAAGGTGAAGAAAAATTGGAATGATTTTCTATTTTGGCTAGGTTAGTATAAATTTAAATTGCAAGGTTTATGTTATATAAATACGAAATTTCGTAGTTTTAAATTGATACTTACAAAAAAATTCCGAATATTATCGGGATTTTTTAATGTTGTTAATTCATTATAAAGGAATATTTCCATGCTTTCTGTTTGGTCTGTTAACTTCTTTGCCTTCAAGCATCTGAAAAGCTTTTATTAGTTTTCTTCGGGTGTCTTTTGGATAAATTACTTCATCGATAAAACCTCGTTTTGCGGCTCCAAACGGATCTGCAAATTTATCGGCATACTCAGCTTCTTTCTCTTTCAATTTTTTTTCGGGATTTTGAGCATCTTTAATCTCATTTTTGAAAATAATTTCGGCGGCTCCTTTTGCGCCCATTACGGCAATTTCGGCAGTTGGCCAAGCAAAATTCATATCAGCTCCAATATGTTTGGAGTTCATAACATCATAAGCGCCACCATAAGCTTTACGCGTAATAACAGTTACTCTTGAAACGGTAGCATCACTTAAAGCATATAATAATTTGGCGCCATTTATTATAATACCATTCCATTCTTGATCGGTTCCAGGTAAAAATCCAGGAACATCAACCAATACCAATAATGGAATATTAAAACAATCGCAAAAGCGGGTAAAACGAGCACCTTTTATAGAGCTGTGCACATCTAAACATCCCGCTAAAATCATAGGTTGATTTGCAACAATACCAATACTTCTTCCTGCAATACGTGCAAATCCGACAATAATATTCGCTGCAAAATCCTTGTGAATTTCAAAGAATGAATCCTTGTCTATAATACCTTGAATCACATGGTGCATATCATAAGGCTGATTTCTATTTGCCGGAATAATATTTTCAAGCGAATCTCTTATTTCATCTCCCAATTCAAAAGGTAATTTTTTAGCGGTTTCTCTGTTGTTTTGGGGAATGTAGCTTAATAATGTTTTGATATCTTCTAAACACTGAATGTCATTTGCAGAAGTGATATGCGTTACGCCTGATTTGGTTGAATGCGTGCTCGCTCCACCAAGTTCTTCGGCAGTTACCGTTTCATTGGTTACGGTTTTTACCACATTCGGACCAGTTACGAACATATAACTGGTATTTTCAACCATTAAGGTAAAGTCGGTCATAGCTGGGGAGTAAACGGCACCACCAGCACAAGGTCCCATAATTGCAGAAAGTTGTGGTACAACGCCTGATGCCTGAACATTTCTGAAAAAAATATCAGCATAACCACCCAAAGATCTCACTCCTTCCTGAATTCTTGCACCACCAGAGTCGTTTAAGCCAATAATTGGTGCGCCAACCTTAACGGCCTGATCCATAATTTTACAGATTTTTTCAGCGTGGGTTTCGGAAAGTGCGCCTCCAAAAACGGTAAAGTCCTGCGCAAAAATATACACCAATCTATCATTAATTGTTCCATAACCTGTTACAACACCATCTCCAAAATAAATTTCATTTTCCATTCCAAAGTCTGCTGTTCTGTGAGTTACCAGAATGCCTATTTCTTCAAAAGAGCCTTCATCCAACAAATAATTTACCCGTTCTCTTGCAGTTAACTTTTTACTTGCATGTTGCTTTTCAATTCTTTTTATACCGCCTCCTAAATGCGCCAATGCAACACTTTTGACTAATTTTTCAATTTTTGATTCCATAATATTGAATAGTGTAATTAGTTAGAAATTGGAATTCTTAACTTTTTTTGATCTTCCAAATAAATTTTTAAACCTACCAAAGCCGCAATTTTGGCTTCTTCATCTAATTCTGCCTGAAGCAGTTTTGGCGTGTAGTAATTTTTAACAAAATGCGTGTCGAATTTGCCAGTTCTAAAAGCTTCATGCTCAAAAACAAATTTTCCAAATGGCAAGGTGGTAAAAACACCTTCAATTTTATAGTTGCCAATGGCCTCAATCATTAATTGAATGGCTTCTTCCCGCGTTTTTCCGTAAGTTATCAATTTGGACAGCATAGGGTCGTAGTAAATGGGAATGTCCATTCCTTCTTCAAAACCATCATCAACCCTTATGCCTTTTCCAACAGGAATTTTATAAGTGCTTAAAGTGCCGACACTTGGCAAAAAGTCGTTCATAGGATCTTCCGCATAAACACGTAATTCCAAGGCGTGGCCGTTAATTTTTAAATCCTCTTGTTTGAATGGAATGGCTTCGCCTCGAGCAATTTTGATTTGTAATTCAACCAAATCAACGCCAGTAATTAATTCAGTAACTGGATGTTCCACTTGCAGGCGTGTATTCATTTCTAAAAAATAGAAATTTAAGTGCTCGTCCACTAAAAACTCTACAGTTCCTGCACCTAAATAATCACAGGATTTTGCCACTTTAATAGCGGCATCTCCCATTTTAGTTCTTAATTCAGGTGTTAAAATAGAAGATGGAGCTTCTTCAATAACCTTTTGATGGCGTCTTTGGATACTGCATTCTCTTTCAAAAAGATGTAAGAAATTTCCATGGCTGTCAGCAATTATCTGAATTTCAATATGTCTTGGGGAAGTGATATATTTTTCTATAAACACCGAGCCGTCTCCAAATGCGGAGGTAGCTTCACTGATGGCGCGATTCATTTGCTGTTCAATTTCATTTTCATTTTCTACGATGCGCATTCCTTTGCCACCGCCTCCTGCCGAGGCTTTGATAAGAATTGGAAAGCCGATTTCCTTTGCTATTTTTACAGCTTCTTTTGGGTCGGTTACGGCTCTGTCAATTCCAGGAACCATGGGAATGTTATAATTTTTGACAGCATCTTTTGCGGCCAGTTTACTGCCCATTATTCTGATGGAACTTGATTTGGGTCCAATAAATATCATATTATTTTGTTCTACTTTTTCGGCAAAATCGGCATTTTCACTTAAAAACCCATAACCGGGATGAATGGCATCAACATGTAGTTTTTTTGCTTCTTCAATAATTTTATCCCCTAAAAGATATGATTTATTTGAAGGTGCAGGGCCAATACAAACTGCCTCATCTGCAAATCTGACATGAGGAGCATTTCTATCAACTTCTGAATAAACAGCAACCGTTTTAATCCCCATTTTTCGAGCTGTTTTCATAACTCTAATGGCAATTTCACCTCTATTTGCTATCAATATTTTTTTCATCTTTGGGTATTTTTTATGAGATTGGACAGTTTTAATATTTAATTGAGTTGAAGAAGTTTATGCCAGTTCAATTAGCAGAACTCCTTTATCAACTGTTTCACCACTTTTAATAAAAATTGACTTAATAAAGCCATCTTTCGGCGCAATGATGGCATTTTCCATTTTCATGGCTTCTAAAATCAATAAGGTTTCACCTTCTTTTACCTCTTGATTTTCTTCAACATTTACACTTAAAATGATACCGGGCATTGGTGCTTTAATGCTATTTGCTTTAATGGAAGAACCAATGGTAAATCCCATTTCTTTGATGAGTTGATCTATTTCATTAGATATTTTAACAGTGTAACTATTTGAATTAACGATTACAAGGTATTCTCTATTTTTAAAATTAGATTTTTCAAGTTTAACAGTAAAAGACTTGTTCTTTTCGATGACATGAAATTCTGATGCTGAGCGTTTTAGCAAATCTAATTTTTCAAGATCTGAGCTTTTAAATTCAAATTCGTGAGATTCATTTACTTTTACTTTCAAGGCTTTATGTATTTTGGTTACTATTAACTATATTTAATACAAGTTGTAAAAAACATAAAGATATTCAATTTTTTGTCAAAAAAATCGTGAATTTGATTACTATTTTAATAGAAATATGCTTTTCGTTAATATGTATGCCGTAAATTCAGAATAAATTAAAAAAAAGGTTTTAATAATATAAAAGGAGTAAAAGTTTTAATTGAAGAGCAAGTTTTTTCTTAGCATATTTATAAATGAAAAAAGACTGCCTTATTCAGGCAGTCCCTTCTTTTTTTACTACTAACTAAAAAAATCAAAAACATTACTTAAACAAAGTAGGTAATGAATCTATGGGATAAAAGTAATTTTAAAAAAGCGAAAATTCAATGACATTTATCATTTATTTGGCAAATAGTATATAAATATTTAAAATAATGGGTAGTTGGTTGTTTTTTAAATAACTTTTGCATTTTAGCGAAACTAACTGTACTCTTTTAGATGTTTATTTTAATGTAATATAAGGATTATATAAAGAAAATAGATTTAAGTTGTCGGGTGAATATTGTGATTATCTTTACAATAATGATGTAATTCATTACAATCTAAATGGCATTATTAGGGAGTAAAGATAGTGTCTAAATGTAAGTTTGTTAATGAATATTCTTATTAAAAAGTAAAAATATCATTATACTTAAATGGTTATTAATACTTGTTAATTTTCAATAAAAATGTAATTCCTGTGCAAACTGAAAATGAAAAAAGGCTCTCAATCTCTTGAAAGCCTTGTTATCAGTGGTGACCTCGACAAGATTCAAACTTGTAACCTCTTGAGCCGTAATCAAGTGCGCTATTCAGTTGCGCCACGAGGCCGTTTTGAGGGTGCAAATATACTATTTTTTACCTATTTACAAACTATTTTTTGTAACAAAATATCGCCAGCCTATAATTGCCATTTGCCATTTTTCGGCTTTAGACATATCCAATCTTTTCTTAGTGAAGCTTGGAAGCAATAGTTTATTAATTCTCCCTAAAATTTTAAAAACTTGTTTTTTCATGAGGTAAAAATAAGAATTTAATGAGTAATTCATATAATGGATGTCCATTTTGTGCACTTGTTCAATCGTTTATTTTTTTTGTAATTCAAGAAAAGAAGGGTACTATGCTTGAAAATAATATTTTTTTCTTTTTAATTCTTTGATTTTTAGGTTTGGAATGATTTTATAATAAATAAGTTTAAAGAATCGAACCAGAATAAAATAATTTATTAAAAAACAAAAGCTTTTATTGTTAAATATATAAAAATATATAATTACCCCCTAAAATTTTGGGGGTAATTATTTTTAAATCGATTTTTAACTTAGATTTGTACCATTAAAAGGAGAGTGTTAATCTTAATTTATATAAAAAATGTCTAAAATCAGATTTCAAGCATTAATTGAGGCGTCAAACAGAAAACCTATTGAAGTAATTGAAAATACCAAAAGGTCTGTGTTATTTGGCGAAAATGTATTTAATGAAAATACCATGCGTCAGTATTTAACAAATGATGCCTTTAAAGGAGTAATGAGCGCTATGGAGCTTGGAACAAAAATTGACCGTAAAATTGCAGATCAAGTTTCATCTTCTATGAAAGAGTGGGCAATGTCTAAAGGAGTTACACATTATACGCACTGGTTTCAGCCCCTAACTGGCGGTACTGCCGAAAAGCATGATGCTTTTTTTGAGACTATTGGAAATGGAATGGCCATTGAAAAATTTGGAGGCGACCAATTGGTGCAACAAGAACCAGATGCATCTAGTTTTCCGAATGGTGGAATCAGAAATACTTTTGAGGCGCGTGGTTATACTGCTTGGGATCCAACATCGCCAGCATTTATATATGGTACAACTTTAAGCATCCCAACAATATTTGTTTCCTATACAGGTGAAGCATTGGATTATAAAACACCTTTATTACGTGCGCTTACCGCTATAGACGAAGCTTCAACGGCAGTTTGTAAATATTTCGACAAAAACGTAAAAAGGGTTTCTGCTTCTCTTGGCTGGGAACAAGAATATTTTTTGATTGATAAAGCATTGGCGAATAGCCGACCAGATATTACCTTAACTGGAAGGACACTTTTAGGACATTCTCCTGCAAAAGGTCAACAATTGGACGACCATTATTTTGGCTCTATTCCAAGCAGGGCATTAAATTATATGCGTGATCTGGAAACCGAATGTATGCTTTTGGGTATTCCTGTAAAAACGCGCCACAATGAGGTTGCACCAAATCAGTTTGAATTGGCACCTATTTATGAAGAATGTAACTTGGCTGTGGATCATAATTCATTGTTGATGGATGTTATGGGAAAGGTGGCTTCTCGTCATCAACTTAAAGTCCTACTTCATGAAAAGCCTTTTGCCGGCGTTAATGGTTCAGGGAAACACAATAACTGGTCACTTACAACAGATACCGGCGTAAATTTATTGGGTCCTGGAAAAACACCAATGAGCAATCTTCAGTTTTTAACATTTTTTATCAATACCATAAAAGCGGTTTATGACAATGAAGAACTAATAAGAGCTGTGGTGGCATCAGCAAATAATGATCACAGACTGGGAGCAAATGAAGCGCCGCCTGCAATTATTTCCGTATTTATTGGAGAGCAATTGACAAAAGTATTGGAAGAGTTGGAAGGTGTAACCAATGGTAAGCTTTCTCCTGAAGAAAAAACCGATCTTAAACTAAATGTGGTTGGTAAAATTCCTGATGTATTATTGGACAATACAGATAGAAACAGAACTTCTCCATTTGCGTTTACCGGAAATAAATTTGAATTTAGAGCGGTGGGTTCTTTTGCAAACTGCGCAAATCCAATGACTGTTTTAAACACTGTTGTGGCGAAACAATTAAAAGATTTTAAGACAGAAGTAGATATATTAATTGAAAGCCAGGGTTTAAAAAAAGATGAAGCTATTTTTAATGTTTTGAGAGAATATATTAAAGCCACAAAAAACATATTGTTTGAAGGAAATGGTTACGGTGAGGCTTGGGAAAAAGAAGCTAAGAAAAGAGGATTAAGCAATAACAAAACAACTCCGGAAGCTTTAAAAGCAAGGATTTCTAAAAAATCTATCGCGATATTTGAAGAAATGAATGTGATGAGTATAGTGGAAACTGAAGCCCGTTATGAAATTGAAGTTGAGGAATACACCAAACGTATTCAGATAGAATCTCGTGTTTTGGGTGATATTGCCGGAAATCATGTGGTGCCAACCGCTGTTCGTTACCAAAACCTACTGATAGAAAATGTGAAAGGACTCAAAGAAATATTTGGTAAAGATTTTGAGAAACAGGCAGCTGAACAAATTAAATTGATAAAAGGAATTTCGAATCATATTAAAGCAATCCATTTAAAAGTTGATGAAATGATTAGTGCCCGTAAAATAGCTAATGTTATTGAAGACGCTGAGGAAAAAGCGGCATCATATTGTGAAGATGTTAAACCGTTTTTTGATGAAATCAGATACCATTGCGATAAACTTGAATTAATGGTTGACGATGAATTGTGGCCCCTAACCAAATATAGAGAATTGTTATTTACAAGATAACAACCAAAAATCCCGCAATTAGCGGGATTTTTTGTTTAAAACCGCCTCCTTAAATATTACCTGCTTTAAAGTGATTACTTCGGTAAAAACCCTATGGGTTTAAAAAAGAAAAATTACTTTTGCATAACAATTTAATTTGCAACAATGAGTTCAGAAAATAGTAAAAGATACAGCCTAAGAGGTGTTTCGGCTTCAAAAGAAGACGTACACAATGCTATTAAAAATGTGGATAAGGGTTTGTTTCCGAAGGCATTTTGTAAAATTGTGTCAGATTATTTGACAAATGATGAAGATTACTGTTTGATAATGCACGCAGATGGCGCTGGAACAAAATCGTCTTTGGCTTATACTTATTGGAAAGAAACAGGAGATATTTCGGTGTGGAAAGGTATCGCGCAAGACGCGTTAATTATGAATATTGACGATTTAATTTGTGTGGGAGCAACAAGCAATATTATGTTGTCTTCAACAATTGGGCGCAATAAAAATGTAATACCTGGTGAAGTAATTTCGGCCATTATTAACGGAACTGAAGAATTGTTGCAGGATTTAAAAGGATTTGGCGTTGAAATTTATTCCACTGGCGGGGAAACTGCTGATGTAGGGGATTTGGTGAGAACCATTATTGTGGATTCCACAGTGACTGCCCGAATGAAAAGAGCCGATGTTATTGATAATTCAAATATTAAACCAGGCGATGTGATTGTTGGTTTGGCTTCGTACGGGCAAGCAACTTACGAAAAAGAATACAATGGAGGAATGGGCTCTAACGGATTAACATCTGCTCGCCATGACGTTTTTCATAAATATTTGGGGAAAAAATATCCCGAAAGTTTTGATGCGGCAGTTCCAGATGAATTGGTTTATTCAGGAAATATGAAATTAACCGATGCTGTTGAAAATTCCCCAATAAATGCAGGAAAATTGGTGCTTTCACCAACCAGAACCTACGCGCCTATTATCAAAAAGATACTGGATAAATTCACTTCAGAAGATATTCATGGAATGGTGCATTGTAGTGGTGGTGCCCAAACAAAAATCCTTCATTTTATTGATAATTTACATATTATAAAAGACCATATGTTTTCAGTTCCGCCATTGTTCAAATTAATTCAGGAACAAAGTAAAACAGATTGGAAGGAAATGTATCAGGTGTTTAACTGTGGACACAGAATGGAATTGTATGTTTCTCCAGAAATCGCCCAGACTATTATCGATATTTCCAAAAGTTTTAATGTTGATGCCCAAATTGTGGGCAGGGTAGCAGCGTCTGAAACTAAAAAATTAACCATTAAAAGTGAATTTGGGGTTTTTGAGTATTAAATTTTGGTTCTTTGTTAAACTTGGTTTAACTACTTTAAATATGCATTTTGAAATTATTGATGGCACATCCAATTTGCGTTAGGGACTGAAGTGGAAATCCTTTTTAGCGGTTTTAATCCGATAAAAAGATTGGAGCGGAATGCCCGACCCGTAGGGGAACGCCCACCGAAAAGGATGGGAAGGCTGAGAATATTCTTTGGATTTGATTGACTTTAATTTTATAATTTATCCGAAATAGGTAGCATAATTCAAAAGAAACATAAAAAACTACCCCGATAAAATATCAAGAATTTGTTGTAAATTTGCAAACTAATTAAAAATAAATGTTAGATAAATTAAGAATCATAAAACAACGCTTTGATGAAGTTTCTGATTTAATCATCCAACCGGATATTATTTCAGACCAAAAACGCTACGTAAAAATTAGTAAAGAATACAAGGATTTAGGCGCAGTGATGAAAGTTGGTGATGAATATAGAGGGTTGTTGAAAAATATTGAAGAAGCCAAAGAAATAATTGCTGATGGATCTGATGATGATATGACCGAAATGGCTAAATTGGAAATTGAAGAAGCTGAGGCTCGGTTGCCACAATTGGAGGAGGACATTAAGTTTATGTTGATACCAAAAGATCCAGATGACGCCAAAAATGTAATGGTTGAAATTAGGGCAGGAACCGGTGGAGATGAAGCGAGTATTTTTGCAGGTGATTTGTATCGAATGTATACGAAATATTGCGCTGATAAAGGCTGGAAAACGAGTATTGTTGATATGAGTGAAGGCACTTCGGGTGGTTTTAAAGAAATTATTTTTAGTGTAGATGGAGAAGATGTTTACGGAAATTTGAAATTTGAAGCAGGCGTACATCGTGTGCAACGGGTACCACAAACCGAAACGCAGGGTCGTGTGCATACATCGGCTGCTACTGTAATGGTTTTACCTGAAGCCGAAGAATTTGATGTGCAAATTGACATGAAAGATGTGCGGGTAGATTTTTTCTGTTCATCGGGACCAGGAGGGCAATCGGTTAACACTACGTATTCTGCTGTTCGTTTAACACATATTCCTACAGGTCTTGTGGCGCAATGTCAGGATCAAAAATCGCAGCATAAAAATAAGGACAAAGCTATGCAGGTTTTACGCTCGAGGTTGTATGAAATGGAGTTGGCCAAAAAGCAAGAATCAGATTCCCTTAAACGAAAAACGATGGTGAGTTCTGGCGACAGATCTGCTAAGATTAGGACCTATAATTATCCGCAAGGACGTGTTACCGAACATAGGATAGGTTTAACGATGTACGATTTGCAGAATATTATCAATGGTGATATTCATAGAATTATAGATGGTTTAAAATTGGCTGAAAACACTGAAAAGCTTAAAGAGCTTGGAGAAGTTTTTTAATATAGAATAATTGTGATAAAAATAAAACCCTCAAAAAAGTAAATTTTTGAGGGTTTTATTTTTCAAATTGTTTTAGAATCTGCTGGTTTAATTAGTTAATTTAAATTGCTTGATTTTTCGTTAATTTGAGAGAAACAAATATCCCAATAAAAAGGGAAAGCGCTATAAATGTTAGAGAAATCCATTCTGGAAATTTGTAAAAATGCATTAAGATGAGTTTTAACCCCACAAAACTTAAGATGGCAATTAAACTGTATTTTAGGTAATAGAATTTTACCAGCATATTTGATAGGAAGAAATACATGGATCGCAATCCAAGTATGGCAAAAATATTAGAACTAAATACCAAAAATGGGTCGGAAGTAATCGCCAAAATAGCCGGCACACTGTCTATGGCAAATAGGATATCGGTAAATTCAATAATAATCAACGCCATAAAAAGTGGGGTTGCTGCAGTTATATGTCTGAGTTTAATGAAAAAATGTTCACCTTGCATATGACTGGTAATAGGAATAACTTTTCTTATTTGTCGGTATATAAATGATTTTTTAGGCTGGAATTTTTCTTCCTTAGAAAACATCATTTTGTAAGCAGTGAAAAGCAGGAACACGCCAAAAACATAGGTTGTAAAGCTAAACTTCTTGATGAGGATTACACCGAAGAAAATCATTAATGCCCTAAAAACGATGGCGCCTAAAATTCCCCAAAATAATACCCTGTGCTGATATTTTAAAGGAATTTTGAATGATGCAAATATTACGGCAATCACAAAGATATTGTCAATGCTTAAGGAGATTTCAATTAAATATCCGGTGATATATTTTAGGAGGGCATCTGTTGCGGTAAGATTGTCCACATTGTTTATAATATTTTCATTATAAAGCCAATAAATAACCCCGGAAAACAGGAAGGAAATTGTAACCCAAATTCCAGTCCAGATGGAAGCTTCTTTTGTGCTTATGATATGTGGAGTCCTATTAAAGACACCCAAATCTAGCGCTAAAAAAATTAGGATTAGCATTATAAAAATTATCCAAACAATCATATTTTCATTATTAAATTAGGAGTGTAAATATAGTTAATTTGATATTCCTTCTTTAAACTATAAACAGGAAATTTTGAATAAAAAAATCCCGAACATTTGTTCGGGATCTATTTTATAAGCAAGTAATTAAAAAATCTATTTTATTTTATCTGCAATTGCCTTAAAAGCTTCTGGGTTGTTCATCGCTAAATCGGCAAGAACTTTACGGTTCAATTCGATATTGTTAGCTTTGAGTTTTCCCATAAACTGAGAGTAAGACATTCCGTATTGGCGTACTCCAGCGTTAATACGCTGAATCCATAATCCACGGAAACTTCTCTTTTTATTTTTACGGTCTCTGTAAGAATATAACATTCCTTTTTCAACCGCGTTTTTGGCTACTGTGTAAACGTTTTTTCTACGTCCGAAGTAACCTTTTGCTTGCTTCAATATCTTTTTTCTTCGAGCTCTTGAGGCAACTGAATTTACTGATCTTGGCATAATTCATTTGTTTTTTTGTAGTAGGCGGCAAGGTTTGCACTTAAATAGGCACTACTCCATGGTTAATAATTAAATTCCCTGTTAACTTTATTATTTTAAAGTTAGTTGTTGTAAAATGTTAGCTTTATCTGCAGTATGAACCAAACCAGAATGCGTTAACTTTAATTTACGTTTCTTAGACTTTTTGGTCAAAATATGACTTTTAAAAGCGTGTTTTCTTTTTATTTGTCCAGAACCAGTTAGCTTAAAACGCTTTTTGGCACTAGATTTTGTTTTCATTTTAGGCATCTTTCTACTTTTTTTATCTTGCTTATTATCTTTATACTGAGATTTATTTCAGCGTTTTTTTATCTTTTTTCAAATACAAAACTGGCATACCTAGTGTAAACCACACATTGCTACTGAGCGTATTTGAAGT
>DAIDMK010000008.1 GCA_027449025.1 Lutibacter sp.
GTTTATTCATTTTATTGTTTATCGGGGAATTGTTAATCTACTAAACTGTTGAATCACTTAGTTGTAAAATCACCCCCCCTTATTCCAAATTAATCGACTATCATTTTTCTAATAATGTAAACTTTTTTTTTAATCATCTCACTAACTATTTGTTAATTGACCCTTTGAAAAATTGGCTAATTGTTATCTATACATATATTAATACGCAACGCTTTCTAAATATTTACATCTATATTAATAAGTCATAAATAATTTAATAAGTGATTGCCATTTTTTAATTATTCTTAACAAACTAATAGGACTTCTTCTGATAAAACAGAGAAATCTTAACATATTTTAAGACTTTAACACATAAAAGTTTGGTTTATTAACAAATTATTAAGATTTTTGACCTAATTAATTCAAATAATTATATAATGAAAACAAAGTTAAATGGTTTTTTAACGCTTTTGTTAGCGTTGATGGTGCAAATATCCTTTGCCCAAGAAAAAACTGTTACAGGTAAGGTTTCCGACGCAAGCGGACCGCTACCTGGTGTAACAGTTATTATTAAAGGTACCAAAACGGGTACTCAAACTGATTTTGACGGAAATTATTCCATTAAAGCCGCCACAGGATCTGTGTTGCAATTTAGCTTTATTGGTATGAAAACTGTTGATCAAACGATAGGCGCATCAAACAGCATCAATATTGTAATGCAAGAAGATGCTGAAAGCTTAGAAGAAGTTGTTGTGACTGCTTTGGGAATTTCCAGAGAGAAAAAGTCGCTGGGATATGCTTCTCAATCGGTTGACGGCGAAGATGTTAATGCAGTTAAATCTGGAAACGTTGCTAATGCCTTATCAGGTAAAGTAGCTGGGGTTCAGATTAAAAGAAACACCAACATGGGTGGTTCTACCAACGTAGTAATTCGTGGTAACACTTCATTAACAGGAGATAACCAAGCGTTATTTGTGGTAGATGGTGTTCCAATGAGCAACGCCAACCTTAATACTAGTAGTCAAAAACAAGCTGGTGCTGGTTATGACTATGGTAACTTTGCTTCCGATATCAACTCTGATGATGTTGAATCTGTTAACGTCTTAAAAGGTGCTGCTGCAACTGCGCTTTACGGCTCAAGAGCTGCAAACGGCGCAATTATTATCACCACTAAAAAAGGTACTAAAAACAACAAAGTTGATATTACTATTAACTCTGGTATTACTGTAGGTACTATTGACAAAGATACTTTTGTGAAATATCAAACAAAATACGGTTCTGGTTACGGAGCTTATTATGGTTCAACAGGATATTTTGATGAAGGAGATGTTGATGGTGACGGTATTGATGATTTAATTGTTCCGTTAACAGAAGATGCTTCTTTTGGAGGTGCATTTGATCCAAACTTAAATGTATACCACTGGAATGCTTTAGATCCTGATTCTCCTTACTATTTGCAAAAACGACCTTGGGTTGCTGCTAAAAATATGCCAGATACATTCTTTGAAACTGCTGTTACCTATAATAACAACATTTCTATGGCTGGTAGTACTGATACAGGAACTTACCGTTTTTCTTATACCAATTTTCTTCAAAATGGTATTATGCCTAATAGTGAGTTAAGAAGAAATTCATTCTCTTTAAACGCCTCTTCTAAATTAAACGATAAATTAACTGTTAATGCTAGTGCTAACTATGTTAAATCGGATGCAACAGGTCGTAATGAAACAGGATATAGCGATAACATTTTAACTTCATTCAGACAATGGTTCCAAACCAACGTTGACATAAAAGAATTAGAAGATATCTATTTCAAAACTAGAAGAAACGTAACATGGAATCCATCTTCTTATGATAATCCAGCGCCTATCTATTGGGATAACCCATACTGGGTAAGATATGAAAACTATGAAACAGATAGCAGAAATCGTTTCTTTGGTAACATGGGATTAAATTACAAATTAACCGACTGGTTAAATGTTGATGGTAAAGTTTCTGTTGATACTTACTCTTATATACAAGAAGAAAGAACTAACAACGGAAGTAATCCTACAGCTAAATACACTCGTTATAATGTAGATTATACTGAGTTAAACTATGATTTGATGTTGAATTTCAACAAAGATTTAACCGAAAAAATTAACCTTAATGGAGTAATTGGTACCAATATAAGAAGGACTGATCAAAATTCTATCTATGCAGCTACCAATGGTGGTTTAATCGTAGATCGTTTGTTTTCTATCTCTAACTCTGTTGGCATACCATCTGCACCAACTGAAAGCAATCAATCAATCGGTGTTGACGGTGTTTATGGTTTGGTCTCTTTTGGATATGACAGAACATTCTATGTGGACGTAACTGCCAGACAAGATCATTCTTCAACTTTACCTTCTGATAATAGTAAATATTTCTATCCATCAGTTGCAACCAGTATTATCTTCTCAGAATTAATTGATGCACCTTGGTTGTCATTTGGTAAAGCACGTGTAAATTACGCTGAAGTAGGAGCAAGTGCCGGTTTTGCACAATTGTCAGACGTATTAACTAAGCCGGATCCATTTGGTTCTACTTCAATTTACTCAGTAAATGGAACTAAGAGAAATCCAGATTTAAAACCAGAATCTACTACAAGTATAGAAGCTGGGTTGGAAATGTTCGTGTTGAACAGAAGATTAGGACTTGATTTTTCTTGGTACAAAACCAACACAGTTGATCAAATTATGCCAGTTTCTATTTCAACAGCTACAGGTTATAACTCTAAATATGTTAATGCTGGTGAGATTCAAAATAAAGGTGTTGAAGTATCTTTAACAGGTACTCCAATTAAAACAGAAGACTTCCGCTGGGATATAAACGTTAACTGGTCTAAAAATGAGAGTGAAGTAATTTCTTTATTTGATGAAGTAAAAAACTTACCATTAGGGTCTTTCCAAGGAGGTATTACAATTAATGCAACTATTGGACAACCATACGGTACAATCCAAGGTACTGACTTTGTATATACCAATGGACAACGTACTATCACAACCTCAGGTTACTACGCTAAAACAGCAACCACTAACAATGTTATTGGTAACATGAATCCTGAATGGAATGGTGGTATTAACAACAGATTCTCTTATAAAAACTTTAACTTAAGTTTCTTAATTGATATTCAACACGGTGGAGATATTTTCTCTCTAGATACGTGGTACGGTTATGCAACAGGTTTGTATGATAATAGTGTTGGTTTAAATGACCGAGGTGTAGAAATGCGTGAAACATTAGCCAATGGCGGTGGTGTTTTATTTCAAGGTGTTCAAGCAGATGGAACTCCTAACACAGTCTATGGTCGTGGGGATTACTATGCTAATGGATCAGGATATGCAAGAGCTCCAAATGCTTTACATATCTACGATGCATCTTATGTAAAATTAAGAGAAGTTAATGTCTCTTATACCCTACCTTCAAAAGTATTGGAAAATAGTTTTATTAGCGGATTACAGTTCAGTGTAATAGGTTCTAATCTTTGGATTATCTCTAAAAACATTCCTTACTCTGATCCAGAAGCAGGTTTAAGCTCTGGAAATTTACAAGGCTACCAAGCTGGTGTTATGCCTTCAACACGTGACATAGGATTTAATGTAAAAATGCAATTTTAATAATAGTACATTATGAAAAAAATATCAATTATATTATTAACTCTTTTATTAGCTTTCTCTTGTTCAGATGACATTGAGAACCTAAATAAAGATACGAAGAACGCCACAGTGGCGGCCGGTGAAACCTTTTTTACAGGTGCACAAAAGAATGTGGTCGACAGAATGGCGAGCATCAACGTTAACACAAACGTTTGGAGGCAATTTGTTCAGCAAATTACCTCAACCACTTATAATGATGAAGCTAACTATAACATTTCAGGAAGAAAAATACCAGATGGCCTTTGGGGAGGTATTTATAGAGATGTTTTAAAAGATTTAGATGAAGCTGCCACCATAATTACTGCAACTCCTCCTATTGGAACTGCAGGGGCAACTGCACAAAAAAATCAATTGGCTATTATTGAAGTAATGAATGTGTATGCTTATTCTATATTGGTGGAAACCTTTGGAGATGTTCCTTACACAGAAGCTTTAGATTTTACCAATGTGCTTCCAAAATATGATGATGGTAAAACAGTTTATGTTGACTTAATTGCACGATTATCAGCTGCTATAACTAAAATGGATGCCTCTGGTGACAGTTTTGGTGATGCCGACTTATTTTATGGTGGAGACGTTGCAAGTTGGAAAAAATTTGCAAACTCACTTAAATTAAGAATGGGGCTTGTAATTATAGATGCAGATCCTACTTTAGGAGCATCAACTGTGCAAGCAGCGGCTCCGGGAGCATTTACTTCTAATGCTGACAATGCGGTTTTAAACTACTTAAATTCTCCACCAAATACTAACCCAATGTGGGTAGATTTAGTGCAAAGCGGTCGTTTGGATTTCATTGTTGCCGAGCCTTTTGTAGATAAATTAAATGCTTTGTCTGATCCAAGACGTACTGTATATTTTGATGACAATATTTCAACTGGGTATATAGGTGCAGTTTATGGGCTTAATAGCAGTTATGCCAGTTATTCTCATATAGGACCAATGTTCTATGAACCTACTTTACCACACGTTTTATTAGACTACGCTAATGTTGAATTCATGTTGGCAGAGGCTGCAGAGCGTTCTGTAGTGGGTACACCTGCTTTGGCTGCTGCTCATTACACTGCTGCAATTACAGCTTCTTTTGATTATTATGGAGTTTCTGGAGTTGCTACTTATTTAGCGCAACCTTCTGTAGCTTACGCTACTGCAACTGGTACTTGGAAACAAAAAATTGGTACTCAAAAGTGGATAGCTTTATACAACCAAGGATTTAACGCTTGGACTGAGTTCAGAAGATTGGATTTTCCAGCCTTGGTAGCTCCTTCAACTGCAGATGCTGCAGCTGATGGTGTAGTGCCAAGAAGATTTACTTATCCAATTGGAGAACAAACATTGAATGGTGATAATTACACTTCTGCTGCAACTGCTGTAGGTGGTGATAAAATGGCCACAAAATTATTCTGGGATAAATTCTAATTAGAATCAACCATTTTAAAGTTAAAAGGCCCTCTTCACAGAGGGTCTTTTTTATTCACACCCACTATTACTACAACAAAACATTTCTAGTACAATTCCTTATGGAGACCGTGAATGACATGGGCAATTCCAGAAGTTGATGGATGCCAATTCCAATATGGTTCAAAATCCAAAATACTCATAACATAAGTATTTTAAATATAAAACCACCTCAACTGAGGTAGTTTTTTTATTCCTACAATATCCCTACATTTGCACCATGGAAAACGAGTCTTCAAAAATATTTGGTATCAGGGCGGTTATAGAAGCCATAAATTCAGGGAAAACCATTAGCAAAGTATATTTGCAAAAGGACTTAAGCGGTCACTTATTCTCAGAGTTAAACAGTCTTATAAAACAACATAAAATTGCCACAAGCCATGTTCCTGTTGAAAAATTAAACCGTATTTCAAAAAACGGAAATCACCAAGGCGTAGCTGCACAAATATCACCTATTGAATTTGAGGATTTAGAAGAATTAATTACCTCTGCTTTTGAAAAAACCACCACGCCCCTGTTTTTGTTGCTAGACCAAATTTCTGATGTTCGTAATTTTGGCGCCATTATTAGAACAGCAGAATGTGCTGGGGTACAAGGAATTGTGATTCAAAAACAGGGGAATGCGCCAATAAGTGCAGATACCATAAAAACCTCGGCGGGTGCAGCATTTAAAATGCCTATATGCAAAGTTGACCATATTAAAGATGCCATTTTCCAATTTCAGGCAGCAGATATTCAACTTGTTGCTGCCACCGAAAAAACAGATGCTTTAATTTATGACATAGATTTAACGCTGCCTACAGCCATTATTATGGGATCGGAAGATAGAGGCATCAACCCTTCAATATTAAAAATTGTAACCCACAAAGCAAAATTACCGATGCTAGGAGAAATTGACTCGCTTAATGTTTCTGTGGCCTGCGGTGCTTTTTTATATGAAGCTATAAGGCAGAGGCTGGTAAAATAGTAGTTGGTTTCGTGTTCCAGGTTTTAAATAACCATTTTGAACGGACAAGTCACGACTTGTCCCTATTTTTTGACCGGACAAGTCGCGACTTGTCCCTATTTTTTGACCGGACAAGTCGCGACTTGTCCCTACTTTTAATATTAATTCCCCCTTCGGGGGTTAGGGGGCTTTACAACAACGACTTAACGTAATGTTTATGAATTTTCCTTAAATGCCTAAGTTCTTTTCTCAACAGTCTTACAAAATCCTTTCCCTGAATTTTAGTGCCCTCAAGCTGTAAACAATTTTGATACAAACCATCGATAAAATACCGAAGTGATTTTGCATATTTTAGCTTTAAATATGGATTTTCCTGACATTCGGTTTCTACAATTTTAGGAACCAACCCAAAAGCATTCATCACTAAATTATCAGCATATTTATCTATTTTATTTACAGACAAATACATAGACAACATCGCCTTGTCATTGGTTATATACGAAGCAATGCGTCGCGCCAACTTAAAAATATCTAGCGATTTTTGGTAAATCACTAACTGATTTAGATGTTGTTCATCAGGATTATACATTGGTTATTGTAATTAACATACAAATTTACCTCAGAAAATAATATATTCTATTTAATATTTAAAGTGGTTATGTTAATATAGATTAAAATTTAATATTTTTATAAACTAAAACTTTAAATAATGAATTTAGATGCTATTAACTGGAAAATCTTAGATTGTTTACAGCATAATGCCAGGCAATCGAACACTGAAATTGCACGCAAAGTTGGCATTACATCACCAGCTGTTGCAGAACGCATTCATAAAATGGAAGACATTGGTATTATTGAAGGCTACCATGCAAAAGCAAGCTATATAGAAACCGGAAATCAGCTAAAAGCCATTATCACCATGCGTGCTTTTATGGGTAGATTAAAACCTTTTATTGAAAAAATTAAAGACTTTAATGAGGTGATTAATTGTTACAGAATCACAGGAAACGAAAATATTGTGATGGAAGTTGTCCTAAAAAACCAACAACATTTGGGGAAATTTATAGACGAATTAATTACCTACGGAGAAACCACCACTCACATTGTATTGTCGAATGTTATTGAAAACAATCCCATCGTAAAATCGGCACACCTATGATGAAAATGTTATAGGTCGAAGTTCGAAGACCAGAGACCGAAGACCTTTGATAATTTTCTCCATCTAATTCTAACGTAAAAATTTTTAATATTTAACTTTTAATATAAATCCCCCCTATGGGGGTTAAAAGGCTCTTCGGAGGCTAGATGGCAATTTAACTTTCAATAATTGTCAAGGCCAACCTAATTTTAAAATAGTCCATTTCCTGTTTAAAATAGTCAAAATAAGGCTTTAAAGTGGTAGGGCTATCTAATGCTTCTTTTGCTTTTCTAAGCTGATCTACTTCTTCTTTACTTACAAAATTGTATATATTGATATCCTTTCCATCTGCATATAATTTGGCTAAATGCGAAAATATGGTGGTTGGGCTCAAATTTCTTTTTTTGGCAATTTCATCAATACTCAATCCTTCCTTATACAATTCAAAAGTAATTTTATAAGTATCCCCTTTTTTCTTCTTTGGTGTTTTTCCATCCATAAATGAAATGATTTCTGCAATAAATTCATCACCATAAACATCTAATTTTCTTTGGCCAACCCCGCTTATTTCCATAAATTCAGCTTCACACATAGGTCTAGCCCTTTCCATTTCTTTTAAAGAAGCATCACTAAAAACCAGATAAGCAGGAATATTCTCTTCCAAAGAAATTTTATAACGAAGCTTTCTCAAACGTTCAAACAAAGTATCATTTTTAGCTTTCTTCGTTTTTGGTGCTGATTGAACAACTGCTTGGTCTTTGAATGCAACCGGTTTTGTTAAATAAACCAATTTTTTTTCAAACAACACTTTTTTTGAAAAAGACGTGAGCTGTAAGGCATTGTTTTTATGAAAAGCTATCTCACAAAATCCTTGATTGATCAATTGAATGATATATTGCTGCCAATCTTGCCAAGAAATATCTTTTCCTACGCCATGAGATTTCAGTTTGTCGTACCCTTTATCAATAATAGTGGCATTGTGTGCACCTCTTAAAACATCAATAATTACACCAGAAGCTTCCGATTCATTTAATCGCGTAATTACAGAAAGCGCCTTTTGGGCGATGATGGTTCCGTCAAAAAATTGGGGCGGATTTTTACACACATCACAATTCCCGCAGTTTTCTGATAATAATTCCCCAAAATAACTTAACAATATTTTTCTTCTGCAAGTTGTTGCTTCAGAAAATTGCTTCATGCGTTCCAATTTGGCCAATTGAACCTCTTCGTTTGAGGCACCTTCTGCAAAATTTCGTAACTGAATTACATCGGCATAACTATGAAATAACAAGGCATTGGCTTTTATACCATCCCGTCCGCAGCGCCCAATTTCTTGATAATAACCTTCAATATTTTTGGGCATATTGTAATGAATTACCCAGCGCACATTCGACTTGTCTATACCCATTCCAAAGGCGATGGTAGCACATATTATTTGCGTTTTGTCGAATAAAAAATCCTCTTGGGTTTTTGTTCTTGCATCAAAACTTAAGCCCGCGTGATAAGGCATGGCTTTTATACCGTTTTGTTTTAATTTTGATGCCAGTTGCTCGGTCGATTTTCGACTTAAGCAATAAATAATCCCGGCTTCATTGGTTTTTTTATTGATGAATTTAATAATTTGCGTAACGCGGTCATTTGCCGGACGCACTTCCAATTCAATATTTTTTCGATCGAAAGAAGATAAAAACTGTGTGGCATTTGGTATGTTCAATTGGTCCACAATATCTTGTCTTGTTGCTTTATCGGCAGTTGCGGTCAATGCAATAATTGGCGTATTTGGCAAGGTTTGTTTTAAAAATCCCAACTGCTGGTATGAGGGCCTAAAATCATGCCCCCAAGATGAAATACAATGCGCTTCATCAATGGCAATACAACTTATGTGTTTTTCAGATAATATGTTTTCAAGCAAGCCCAAACTCTCTGGAGCCACATACAACAGTTTTATTTCTGAATTAATGACTTTATCAAAAATTTCATTTTGGGCAAAACTTTGCTGGCTGCTGTTAAAAAAAGCAGCTGAAATCCCGTTTGCTGTCAATCCGTCAACCTGGTCTTTCATCAAGGCGATTAAAGGTGAAATCACCAATGTAATTCCATCAAGCAACAAGGCCGGCAATTGAAAACAAACCGATTTTCCGCCACCGGTTGGCATAATCACCAAATTGTCATTTTTTGAAAGGACTGATTCTATAATAGCTTGCTGCTGCTCACGAAAACTGTCGTAACCAAAATATTTTTTTAAAGTTGTAAATAACTTCGCTTGGGTATCTTTTAATAGCACTTAAAGTATTTTAATAAATTGTATTTAATTTTTATTAATTATGGTAAAAATACATTTTTTTAAATCATAGCAAAAAGGTTTATTTCCTAATTAATTTATTAAATAGAATAACTTCTCTAATTAATTTTATTTATAATTAATAAAAATTAGCATGTTGTAAAAAATGTGATAAATATTGTACTATCTTTGTTCTTAATTTACTTGATTAAGTTATTGTTAATTAAATTCCTATGGAAAGAAAATTTACCCCAACCTACAATAAAGTAATCTTAAGTGTTTTAATCTCAACTTCTCTAGCTTTATTATTATTCTACTATTTATATGATTCTACTAAAAAACAAGAACAAAAGGTTTACAATGCTTCTAAAGAACAATTTTCCAGTGAGGTAAACTCTTTAATGGAATTAAAATCTGAGGCGTTGGTGAACCTCACTCATGATTTAACCTTTTGGGATAATTATATAGATTTTATTGAAAACGCATCAGAAAATTTAAATTGGTATAAGGTTAACATAGAAAGTATAGGCGAATCCTATCATGTTGATTATGTTGCAACCTATGATATTAATGCCAATGTTATTAAAGAAAATAGTTTTGAAAAAATTAAAAGTCATCTAATTATTCCTAAAGAACTGTTTTCGAAAATATATGATGAAAAGCAGCTGCAATTTTACCAGGAAATCCCAGAAGGTATTATTGAGGTGCATGCAGCAACTATTCACCCTACAATTGATTCTGAAAAGACAAAAACCAAGCCCAGAGGCTATTTTATAGTTGTTAAACTTCTTGATGAAGACTATTTTATTAATTTAAAAAAAATTAGTAATTCAGCCATTAAAATTTTAGATCCAGAAACGCTTACAACTTCAAACAATGCAAACATTACTGCTATAATAGCACTTAAAAATTATAAAGGTGAGATTATAAAAAACATACAATTTGTAAGAGACTTTAATCTCAATTTTAAACACACAAAAATCATCCTATTAATTATTTTAAGTTTTTTCATTTTAAATCTTATTATTACTATTTTACTTTCTAAAAACTCTATATATCATCCCTTAAAATTAGTCACAAAAATTCTTAAGACTAATGACAAACAAGCTATTCAAGAATTGGTAAAAGGATCTGGAGAATTTGGATACATTGGAACCCTATTCTCAGAAAATTTAGAACATGAAGAAAAACTAATAATAGCTAAAGAGAAAGCCGAAGAAAGCGACCGCCTAAAAACAGAGTTTCTCCACAATTTATCTCATGAAATTAGAACACCTATGAATGCAATAATTGGTTTCTCTGATTTATTAAGTGAACCCAATCTGAATGAAACAAAAAAATTAGAATACCTTGAAGTCATTAAAAAATGCGGTAAAAATTTAGTGTCAATAATAGACGATTTAATTGAAATGTCTAAAATTGACACAAATCAAATGAAGCCAAATTACAAAGCATTTGATTTGGAGGAATGCTTAACAGAAATAAAAAAATCGGTAGAAATTACAATTCCAATAGATAAACCAATAAAACTAATACTCACTAGTCCTAAAACACCTTTAACACTTCCATTTATTAGTGACGAGGTAAAACTAAAACAGATTTTAGTGAATTTACTTAATAACGCCATAAAGTTTACCAATGAAGGTGTTGTAAGTTTTGGCTATGAAATAGATTCCAATAACAAAACGATTTTATTTAAAGTAAAAGATACTGGTATTGGAATAGATGAAAAAGGGCAAAAAGAAGTTTTTAATCGTTTTACAAGAATACATACAGATGAAACCATAACCGCAAGTGGTCTAGGCTTGGGTTTAGCCATCTCCAAAGCTTATGTAAAAATACTAAATGGTGATATTTGGCTAGAATCTAAGAAAAATATAGGCTCTGTTTTTTCATTTTCTATACCCTTAAAAACAGAAGAATTACCAAATCAATCTATAATCTCAACAAACAAACCCACTTTCAATAAAAATAAAACAATTTTAGTTGCGGAAGATGACAGCAATAGTTTTATTCTATTAGAGATCTTATTGAGTGAAAAAGGATATAACATTATTAGGGCAAATAACGGAATAGAAGCTGTTAATTTTTGTGCTAATAATAAAAATATAGACTTGGTATTAATGGATATAAGAATGCCAAAAATAAGTGGCTTAGAGGCGCAAAAACAAATTAAAAATTTTAATCCATCACTTCCTATTATTGCACTGTCAGCTTATGTTTCAGCAGAGCTTAAGAAGGAGGTTATTAAAGCTGGTTTTAAAGATTACATCCCAAAACCATTAGTTAAGGAGCAATTATTTGATGCTTTAAACAAAATATTTTATGTAAAAGAACGCCCAATTTAAAATGATAAAAAAATTACTTCCATTCTTGCTATTAATAGCTTTAGTACAAAACATAAATGCACAAGAAAATAACAGCTTAAAAGATTCTGTTAAAACTAATAGTGAAAGTAATTTCTTTTTCGGAATTGATATAACCAACCGTTATGTGTGGCGCGGGCAAGTTAATGGAGGAGAATACATTACATTTCAACCCACTATAGAATATGCTTTCACAAATAATTTTAGTTTGGGAGTTTGGGCAACAACCAACTTTAAAAAAGACACCTATGCACAAGACGGTTATTCCCCCAAAGGCTATAATGAATATAATGTTTACGCCATCTATTCTTTAAATGACTATTTTAATATTGAATTATATGACTATTATTGGCCAACTTTAGAAGATGATAATGAAGTAGATAATAACTATTTTAACTATGGCAACAATGGTGTAAAAACCTTAGACTTAAATTTGGTTTTTGATTTTTCTGAAATTTGGCTCCCATTTAATACTACCATAAGCACTTTAATTGCTGGCAACGACTTTAAGTATAATGAAAATGATGAAAATCCAAAACGAAACTTTACCACATACTTAGAGTTAGGATATACTTTAAAAGATGTACTTAAAACTTTTGAATTAAAACCAACTATTGGAGTGGTTTTAAATAACAAAGCAGAATACTATACCTATGCAGACTATGATAAAGCCTCCTTTGTAAACTTAAACTTAGAAATTTCAAAAGTATTTGAACTACATAACAACTTAAGTTTACCAATAAGGATAAACTATATTCATAACGCAGCAACAAAAAACACCGAAGATGTTGGTCGTAACTATTTGGTCGCAAAATTATCACTTGAGTATTAAAATATCATAACTTTTTTATTACGAATAACAGATTCTAAAACTTTCTTAAAGCTTTAAAATTTCTATTTATGCTTTTTAAGAAAAAGATTAGATAATCGACTATAGTGATTGGGAATTGAATGCCATTCTGAGCAAGGTGAAAATATCTCTAATTTAATAGAAAAAATTCAACTTTGCTCAGGGTAACATTCATGTTAATTATTTTTTGTAGGCATCGGAATGCACATTTGCCACTGCCCTTCCTGAAGGATCATTCATGTTTTTAAAACTCGCGTCCCACTCTAGTGCAATTTTAGTGCTACAGGCAACCGACGCTTCTTGTGGCACACAAAGCGCGGCAGCATCTGAAGGAAAATGTTCCTGAAAAATAGAACGGTAATAAAATTCTTCCTTATTTGTAGGTGTTTGTAAAGGGAATCTGTATTTAGCGTTTGCCAATTGTTCATCGCTAACTTCTTTAGCCACAATCTGTTTCAGGGTATCAATCCAAGAGTACCCAACACCGTCAGAAAATTGTTCTTTTTGTCGCCAAGCTACACTTGGGGGTAAATAACTTTCAAAAGCTTTACGCACTACCCATTTTTCCATGCGTTCACCGTTAATCATTTTGTCTTGTGGGTTAATTCGCATCGCCACATCCATAAATTCTTTGTCCAAAAACGGCACACGACCTTCAATTCCCCAAGCCGCTAAACTTTTATTTGCCCTTAAGCAATCGTACATATGCAATTTACTCAACTTACGTACAGTTTCTTCGTGAAATTCTTTGGCGTTTGGCGCTTTATGAAAATACAAATAGCCTCCAAATATCTCGTCGGCGCCTTCACCTGAAAGCACCATTTTTACGCCCATAGATTTAATAACTCTTGCCATTAAATACATTGGTGTTGAAGCACGAATAGTTGTAATGTCATAAGTTTCCAATTTATAAATAACATCACGAATGGCATCCAATCCTTCCTGAATGGTAAATTTTATTTCGTGGTGAACCGTGCCAATATGATCTGCCACCAGTCTCGCTGCAGCTAAATCGGGAGAACCTTCCAATCCCACAGAAAAAGAGTGCAATTGTGGCCACCAAGCCGCTTGGGTATCATCAGATTCTATTCTTTTCTCTGCATATTTTTTTGCAATTGCTGAAGTTACAGATGAGTCCAATCCACCGGAAAGCAATACGCCATAAGGCACATCGGACATTAGTTGACGGTGAACCGCAGCTTCCAAAGCATCATGAATTTCATCAATACTTGTTTGGTTGTCCTTTACCGCATCATAATCCACCCAATCCCTGTTATACCATTTGGTTAATTTTCCATCTTTGCTCGATAAAAAATGCCCTGGAGGAAATAACTCAATTTTTGTGCAAACACCTTCCAAAGCTTTTAATTCAGAAGCCACATAAAAAGTTCCGTTTGCGTCCCAACCCATATATAAAGGAATAATTCCCATATGATCACGTGCCACAAAATATTCATCTTTATCAGAATCATATAAAGCAAAAGCAAAAATACCATTCATTTCATCAATAAAACCAGTTCCTTTTTCTTTATACAAAGCCAAGATCACTTCGCAATCCGATTCTGTCTGAAAATTATATTTTCCTTCAAATTGCTTACGTAAGGCTCTATGGTTATAAATTTCACCATTTGCTGCCAACACCAATTTTCCATCTTCACTAAATAATGGTTGTTTCCCAGAAGCTGGATCCACAATTGACAATCTTTCATGAGCCAATAATGCTTTTTCATCTGCATAAATTCCACTCCAATCCGGACCGCGATGACGGATTTTTTTAGACATCTCCAAAATTTGAGGTCTCAACAACTCTGCTTTTTCTTTTAAGTCAAACGCACAAACTATTCCACACATGTTATTTTGTTTTATTTTAATTATAATGCAAATGTGGTTATTTAGTTTAAACTGACAAACATTAATATTGATAATGATTACATTTAACAACTAAATATTGAAATTTAAACAAAATATGTTATTAGAAAAATGATTTTTAGGGAAGATTTATTACTGATTGAAATTTTAAAAAACATCACAATAACCATTTGTTTTAAAAATTGTATGCTACTTTTGAAAATATTACAAAAATTATTATTTATGACGCAATTCACTTTACTTTTTGCCAGTCTTTTAGGCGGTTTAGCTGTAGTTTTTGGTGCCTTTGGCGCGCACGCATTAAAAAAGATTTTAAATGAAGATCAATTAAAAAGCTTTGAAACCGGCGTTAAATATCAAATGTATCACGCCATTGTATTATTAATTATTGGATTTAACTTCAGCTTAGAAACTGCTTCAGCAAGATATATGGTGTATGCTTTTATGGCTGGTGTACTTTTGTTTTCGTTTAGTATTTACGGGTTGGCCATTTCATCGGTAAAAAACAAAAAGTTAACATTTTTGGGGCCCATTACACCACTTGGTGGCTTGCTATTGATTATTGGCTGGGGTTTATTGGGTTATACCGTTTTCAATATTCATGGTTAAATGTTAAAAAGTTCCATTTGAAATTATTCGTTTTTCATTATTAATTCAATTTGCGTATTCTACGATAAAAACCAAATAAAAATCATAAAAATCAATTCAATTAAAGTTTGCATTTAACCGCTAACTAAACGCAAAGAAAATACGCAAAGGGCAAGGTCTTGCGCTAAGTTCGCTAGATGGCTAAAGTCTTCTTTGTGCAACTGCGTGGCTCTCCTAGAAACTCCGCGTAATAAAAAGCTATTACACGGAGATTCACAAAGAAAAAACACAAAGATTCACAAAGTATTAAATCGCAATAAACCAATTATTGGCCAATCTCTATTTTAACCGCAAATGGCAATTTTATTTTGGTTAACATTTGAATGCGCCAGACAAAATTTCGAAATCGTAATTCCGAAATCGTAAATCAATTTGCGTTAGTGATGGCAGTGGAAAGCCCACAGACACGCTTTTGGGCGTGGCGAGGACTTGCAACGAACAGCACGACCGCAGGGAACGCCCTCCAAAAAGGCAGGAAATTTTAAAATATTTTTGATATAGATTGCTTCATATATAGAATTTTAGCGTTTTTTTAATATTTTAAAACTTACACTTTTTAAAATAGAAATTTTTGTAGTTTTACCTTAAATCAAACTACAGATACATGAAATTTTATTTTTCAAAAGCAGTATTCATCCTATTGCTTTTTATTTCCTTATTTAGCTGCAAAAAAACAACGACTTACGAAGCAACTGAAATCAATTTTGTAAAAGAAAATTACGATAAAAAGGAAACAACCATCACTATGCGCGATGGCGTTAAATTGTTCACTGTGATTTATTCGCCAAAAGACAAAAGCAAAAAATATCCCATTCTATTGCAACGAACACCATATAGTTGTCAGCCTTACGGTGCAGATTCCTTGAAAAGCAGCATTGCGCCCAACAAATATTTGATGGAAGAAGGAAATATTGTGGTGTATCAAGATGTACGTGGAAGGTGGATGAGCGAGGGAACTTACGACAATATGCGTGCGTATATTCCTAATAAAAAAAGCAATAAAGACATTGATGAAAGCTCCGACACTTACGATACCATTGACTGGCTGGTAAAAAACGTAGAGAACAACAATGGAAAAGTGGGTACTTGGGGAATCTCCTATCCAGGTTTTTATTGCACCTATTCTACCATTGATGCGCATCCGGCATTAAAAGCAGCATCACCGCAGGCCTGCATTGGCGATTTCTTTTTTGACGATTTTCACCATAATGGAGCCTATTTATTGAGCTATTTTAGAGCCACCCCATTGTTTGGAACACCAAAAGACACACCATCCGATACGGCATGGTATTCCATTTCCGATTTAAAAACAAAAGACCAATATCAGTTTTTTTTAGATGCTGGTCCGTTAAGCAATTTAAACCACTATTTTCAATATGAAAAATTGGATGAAACTTCTCTACAAAACAAAGACAAAATGGATGATTTTTTCTGGAAAGAATTGATAGAACACCCAGATTACGATGAAGTTTGGCAAAGCAAAGGCATTATTCAGCATTTGAAAAACATAAAATCATCTGTGGCAACCATGGTGGTAGGTGGTGAATTTGACGCCGAAGATTTATACGGTCCTTTAGAAACCTACAAAACCATTGAAAAATACAATAAAGACAATTATAACACTTTGGTTTTCGGACCTTGGAGTCACGGGCAATGGGCAAGAACAGCCGTTGAAAACAGTGTGGGAAATTATTATTTTGGCGATTCCATTTCCATAAAATTTCAGCAACAAATTGAAACAAAATTTTTCAATCATTTCCTCAAAGGAAGCGGCGATAAAAATTCAGGTTTGCCAGAAGCTTTTGTATATGATACCGGCAAAAAAGAATGGAAGTCATACGAAATCTGGCCACCTGCCAATGCCAAAAAAGTAGCGATGTATTTGTCGGATAATCAAAAATTAACCAATTCAGAAGAAAAAGAAATCGGCATAAAATTTATCAGCGATATTAAAAAACCTGTGCCTTATTCTGAAGATATAAAAACCGTATTTACACCAAGAAAATATATGACCGATGACCAGCGATTTGCTGCCAGAAGAGGTGATGTGTTGGTTTTTGAAACTGAAATTTTAGAAGATGATTTTACATTAGCTGGCGATATTTTGGCAAAACTACAAGTGGCAACCACAGGAACTGATGCAGATTGGATAGTAAAAGTAATTGATGTGCATCCTGCTGATATTGAAGAAACCAACGAAAAAATGCAAGATCATTTAAAAATGAGCAACTATCATTTAATGGTGCGCAGTGAAGTGATGCGAGGGAAATTCAGAAATAGCTTTTCCAATCCTGAACCTTTTATTCCGAATAAAAAAACAGCGGTAACCATTAAACTGCAGGACGTAAATCACACATTTAAGAAAGGCCATAAATTGCAAATCCAGGTGCAAAGCACTTGGTTTCCTTTGATTGATTTAAACCCGCAAACTTATGTAGATAATATTTTTAAGGCTAAAAAGGAGGATTTTAAAACCCAAACACATACTGTTTTCACTTCTTCCTTAATTGAATTTTCAGTATTAAACTAAAAAAACCAGAACCTTTGATATTTCAATCAGGGTTCTGGTTCAAACTTAAACTACTAACTAAATTTTTATTTCAAAAAAACAACTCCTTATTTGAGATAGACTTCTAAAACGCAGGGATTATTTCCTATTTATTTTCAAGCGGCGAATGTATGATTATTTGACTAAAAAAAAATGATATTTGTCAAGCAATGGCTTATTAATAGACATCTTTTTGAAAATTTTAAACAATAATTAAAATGATTCCCAAAAATATTGACATAAAAATTAGAACCGCTGATTTCCAAAAAATATGGGCCGTTTTAAGCTCCATAAAATAAAATGCTACGCCTAGAAATTTCAGCATAAAAAGCACCAAAATTATTGCTGCAGCCACTTTTAATCCTATATCTAATGTAACAACCAAGGCTGCCAATATTGTTAATACCAAAAGCGATATCAGTACTTTAATATACATGTTATTTTTCATCTGTAAATATTTATTGTTTTTTATTGGGCATATGTAATGCGCTTATTTTCATAGGTGATTGTATCGTATTTGCGTTATGCACATTTCATCTGTTTATATTTTATTTTAGCGGTAACAGATGCTGTTCGCCATTAAACATTCTGTTGTTTGTCAAAATTAGTAATGCTTGATTCATTTGATAATATTTTTATTTGTTTTATGGATGTCCAAAATATTCCAATGGATTTTCAATATAATTGGTAGGCGTTCCTCTAAAAGATTAAATAAATTACAGGGAATAACATGAGCCAAATAAGGTCGCACATATGCCAAAATGTAGCACTAGCCTCAAAATCTTCAAGTTCCAATTTCGATTTTTTCTTGTTTAAACCAACAAATACAGAACTTAAAATCACCAATCCCACCAGCACATGAATCACATGAAACAAAGTCAGCATCCAATAAAACGTGAAAAAGGTATTGTGGCCAATTGTTAAGCCTGCCTCTATTTTTTCAAAATATTCAAAACTTTTTAGTAGTAAGAAGAGGAAACCTCCCAACATTGTCAACTTCAAATACAAGGAAGATTTTTCGTTGTTATTGGCCTTAAAACTTTGTACAGATTTCGCCATAAAAAATCCGCTGGTTAACAGAAAAACAGTATTTGTCAACCCAAAAGTTGTATTTAAAAGCAACCTTGAATTATGAAATACCTCAGGCTCATCTTTGCTATAAACGACCATAGCTACCAGAGCCATTCCGAATGTAAATAATTCCAAAAAAATGATAATCCACAATAAAATTCCGCCTGGCGGATAGTAGATGTTTTTTACGTTCACTTTGGTTAAATCCATATCTTTTTAATTTAGGAACAGGCAGGTCACGACCTGCCCTACATTTAAAATTCTAATCCCAGTCTAACAATCTTTTTTGGCCTTCCAATTTTTGAATTTCGGTAATATCTTGTGACATTTCAATCACGCCTTTGTATTTTTTATTGTTATCTCGAATTGCAAAATACCTGATATGGATAATTCTACCCTTGAAGTTAAACCAAAATTCAGCCACATCTTTTGTTCCAGCTTTAAATTCGGACACAATTCGCAAAACCATATCCACACTTTTTGGCGGATGGCAAAAACGAACCTCACGGCCAATAATACCTTTGCTTCGAGGAAAAACCCTTTCATTGCCTCTATTGTAGAAAACTACTTTATCATTTTCATCAACATAAGTGATGTCAACAGGTAAAAAGCGCAAAAGCAAATTCACCTGTTCTGGTGTCATATAACCCTCATCATAATGGAAGGTATTGTCTAGTGAAAAGGACAAATCACGTTGGGTAAAATCTTCACTTGGATGCACATAAGCCACTTCTTTAATTGCTGGAAACGGTGCAGGTTTTTCCGATAACATCCACCCTATTTCTTCATCTCCTTGGTAAAACGCATTCCAGTCCTCTTCAGATAACAATTCCATAGAATTTGGAAACAAGCGCACATCTTCTACGTTCAACAAACGTTTAATTCCTTCCACCAAATAAGGAATATTATCAATAATTTTGGCAGTGTTTTTTTCGTTATTGTAATCATTTATCAATTTGATCTGAGCCCTTAGATTGTCGTGGAAAGACCACATTCCCTGACTTGGGCCTTCCCATCCATGTTTTTCCAGATAAGGAAACAACTGATTTTCTTTACGGGCAAAACGTTTTTCAATGGTTGTTAACTGATTGAAAATATTGAAATATTGCTGAAAATCTTCAACAGGATCTGCTTCTGTCAATTCCAATAATAACTCTTGAATTAAAGCACTTTCCCTGTAATATACTTCCACAGGGTGCCCTATTGGTAATTTTTCAACGGTTGATAAAAAAGAATTCATTTTTTTGAGATTTATAATTTTAATAATCAGTCAGTGTGTGAAATTTTGTTCGAAATGGTTTCAATTTCATTTTTTAGAACTTCAAATTCAACGCCACTTTCCTTACAGGCAGCTTCCAAAGTTGCACCACCTCCACAACAAAAATCTATTTTATACTTACTAAAAACATGGTCTGCGCCCATATTTTGAGCCACTACTTCTGCAACTGTATTTTCTTTTGTGATGCTCATCATTTTGTGTTTTATTTATGGCGCAAAGATACTAATAAAATACTAATTAGTCTTTTATTAGTGTGTTAATTTTATTGCTGTCTCAAATTTAATAAAGTGTATAACTTTGTGAGTCTTCGTGTGTTTTCTTTGTGAAGTTCTGTGTCACATCAATTACAATAAGTTTCACTAAGAGCTACTAAGTTGCACAAAGAAAAACTTCATTCGTGTTAAATAGCTCAATCAAAAAAAACCGTAAAATTTAAATTTTCAAATATCCAAAAAACATAAATCTTCCACTCAGATAAAAGGCATCTAAAAACAGTAAAAAAGTTTAGACTTGCCCTAAGACTGGTGTCTGATTTTTTCAAATAACAACACTAAAGATTTTAGCAATTCAACAGGTGTCGTTAAAATTTGATAATGATTTTGACCAAACATTTGCGGCAAATAATATTTTGCCTGTGCTTCTATAGCCAGCGCATAGGAATTTATTTGACGTTCGTTCAATTCACGTAAAGCTTGTTTCACATCGTTAACGCCATATTTTCCCTCATACTTATCATAATCGTTGGGTTTTCCGTCTGAAATTAAAATAACCCATTTATTTTTGGTTTCCCTTTTATCAAGTATTGCGCCCGAATGCCGTAAGGCAGCACCAATTCGAGTATAACCACTTGGTTCAACCGCGCCAACTTTAAACTTTGCCTTGTTCCAATCTTCATCGAAATCTTTGATGGTAATATATGTGGAATGGTTTCTGGTTTTTGAATAAAAACAATCGATGGAAAAATCGATATTAAATTCATTCAAGAGTTCGCCAAATAAAATAGACACCTCCTTTTCAACATCAATAACACGATTTCCGGCAGCGTAGCCATCACTCGATAAACTAATGTCCAACAATAACAAAATAGACAAATCCTTTTCTTTTTTTCGTTTGGAAAGGTATATTTTTTCGGAAGGCGTATGACCCGAATGTACATCAACAAATAAATCGGTAATGGCATCAATGTCAAATTCTTCGCCTTGGGTTTGACGGCGCTGAAATTTGTATTTATTGTTTACGGTGGTCAGCATTTTTCGCAACCCTATTAAAGTCGAATTATTCTTTAAAATCGTTCTTTTATAATAGGAAACATTCGATTTTAGCAGTGTTTTTGGATATACTTTACAAAAATCAGGTTTATAGACACGTTTAGAATAGTCCCATTCATCATAAGTGATATGATATCCTGAACTGTCATGTTCGGCACTTTCAGACACTGTAGTGTTTTCTATAAAATCGGCTTGATAAACAGAATGCGCTGTATCATCAACCCGCACCGTATATTTCATGTTTAGCTCATCCAAAGCATTTGCGTGATCTTCCAAATCATCATCACCATCAAAATCCTTGAAATTTCCCCCAAACTCTTCAGCAGTTTCCACTTTTTCAAATTGATGTTGCAGCACGGCGTCTTCTTGCTGTTTTACATCAACTTGAACAGAAATAATTTCTTCAACAGCTTTAGATTTTATGATGGTTTTTGGCTGATCTTCCTGTCCTTTTTTAACTTCATCCGTAAAATTCTTCAACACATCGCCATCATCTTCCAAATTATTGCGCATCCATTTTCCATAGATAAAAGAATAATCAGCAAGTTGTTCATCTTTGACTTTACTTTTATAAAATTGAATACATAAATCGAAGTATTTTTTTGTGATTGGAAATTGTTCAAACATAGATTCCAAAACTCCTAATGAAGTTTCAGCTGCTTTTTGTTGGGATTCCAATAATTCATGCTCCTGATGGTCATTCCAATTTAAGTTCAAATTTTTCTGAACCGACAAATAGACTATTCTGAATAAATAAAAGGAAATATTCTCATCTTCTGTAGGAAAATCAGAAAAAGTAACCGGAAGAAAAAAGTTATTATTTTTATAGCCACCTTCTCTTTCTGCCTCAAAAATCTCAATGGGTTCGCCAGTGATGGCACGAGCAAAAATGGTTAACCGCGGTTTCAACTCAGCCAAGTTTACTGCATAAGCGATGTTTTCCTGTTTTTTTAGGCTGCGCCGCTTAAAGTAAAAAGCGAGTTTGGTAAACAAGTATTCATCGGGTTCGAACATTGTTTCAATTTTAAGTTATTAGTTGTAAGTTTTAAGTTGGTTATTATTTTTGAAGCATAAACTGCCAACTGCGACTGTAAACTGTAAACTTTGTTAAATCATTAAGTTACACAAATCCTTCAATGCTTCTGTCACTTCTAAATCATCTGTCAATGGTTCAACCACAGCGACTTCAACAGAAAGTCTTTTTGGCAAACCGCTATGAATTAATTTGGCTGCATCAACCAACAAACGGGTTGAAACTGTTTCCGCCAAACCAAGTTCAGTCAGGTTTCTGATTTTTGCGGCGATATTCACCAATTTTTTTGCAATATCCAGTTCAATTCCGGTTTCATTCACCAAAATTTCTGCTTCAATTTTAGCCACTGGATATGCGAAAGAAGTTGCTATAAACCTTTGTCGGGTTGAAGGTTTCAATTCTTTAAATCCCTTTTGATAGCCTGGATTAAAGGACGCCACCAACATAAAATCGGCATGGGCTTTAACTGTTTCACCCAATTTGTCAATAAACAATTCGCGCCTATGATCGGTAAGTGAATGTATGGCGACAATTACATCGGGTCTTGCTTCAGCAATTTCATCTAAATAAATAATGGCACCTTCTTTTATTGCAGTTGTAAGCGGACCATCTAACCAAATTGTTTCTGCACCTTTTATAATGAAACGACCTATTAAATCTGTTGAAGAAGTTTCTTCGTGACAAGAAATAGTGATTAATTTTTTATCTAATTTATGGGCCATAAACTCAATAAATCGTGATTTACCAGTACCCGTTGGTCCTTTTAATAAAAAGGGAATTTTATTTTTAAAGGCGTGTTCAAACACCTCAATTTCTTTACCGATTGTATGGTAATAGGGAGCTTTTATACTCATAGTATTGTTATTAAAGTTTTATATGCGAAAAAAAACCAGCGCATCAAATTATATCAATATGCTATAAATATAATCTTCAACGCTGGAAATCCATCTAAAAACTACAAAAAAAATTATTTAATTTACCTATTCTTCAATCTCTAAAGCTTCGTCACTCGGTCTTCCATGTTTATAAAAATCGATGATAAAAAGTGTTATTCCCGTAGCGAACATGGTAGCGCAAAGCACCAATACCAAAAAGTGAACGGCAATTTCTTTTTGAACCAACATAAAATCCATTTTAAACTTTCGTTCTAAATAAACCTGAGCAACACCTGCAACACCAAAAGCAACCGTCATTCCAATCATACCAATATTGGTAAGCCAGTAAGCCATTCTGCCCCGCGAACTGTCGTATAATTTTCTTCCGGTCATATTAGGCAAACTATAACTAATAATTGCAAAAACAATCATTCCATAAGCGCCCCAAAACGCCAAGTGACCGTGCATTGCAGTAACTAATGTGCCGTGGGTATAAATATTTGTTTGTGGTAATGTATGGGCGAAACCTAATAAACCAGCACCAACAAATGAAACTATTGCAGCACCAAGTGTCCAATATAAAGCCAATTTATTTGGATGTTTTTTCTCCCCTTTTCTATACATATTAACAGCAAATAAAGCCATTGCCAAAAATGCCAACGGTTCCAGTGCTGAGAAAATTCCACCAACAACTAGCCAAATTTTATTTACGCCAATATAATAATAATGATGTCCTGTCCCCAAAACGCCAGATAAGAACGTCAATCCAACAATTACATACAGCCATTTTTCAATAACTTCTCTGTCAACTCCCGTCAATTTAATCAATAAGAAAGATAAAATACCTCCCATAATCAATTCCCAAACGCCTTCAACCCATAAATGAACAACCCACCAACGGAAAAATGAATCCGTTACCTGACTGTCAAAAGGTAACATTCCCGGCAAATAGAGCAATGCGGCAAAAAGCAAACCCATAGAAAGTACCAGAGCCGTTGTTGTTTGTTGTTTTCCTTTAAATAACGTTGTTAAAATGAGTCCTAAAAATAAGAGTACATTCACTACAACCAAATAATCCAATGGTCTAGGAATTTCTAAAAATTTTCTTCCTTCCCAAATATTAAAGTGAAATCCAATAATTGCAGTTACGCCAACCAATGCCAAACTAATCAATTGGACATAAGCCAATTTTACGTTCACCAATTCGCGTTGTGCTTCTTCTGGAATAATATAATACGCAGCGCCCATAAAACCAGACAACAGCCAAACAACGAGTAAGTTTGTATGAACTGCTCTTGCTGTATTAAATGGAATAAATTCATGTAATCCATCCATTCCCATACGGGCAAAGCCCATAATAAAACCATAGGTTATTTGTAAAACTAGCAGCAGCATTGATAGGGCAAAAAACCAATAGGCTACTTTTTGTGATTTATATTTCATAATGTTATTTTTATTTGTTTTTATCGGTCATTATCAATAGCTCATATTTCATTTTTGTTCTAATAAAAATTAGTCTAAGCTATTTCATAATGTTATTTTTATTTGTTGATTTTTTCTTTGGCTAATGGAGATACTACCCTCTCAAAACCATTTAAATCGATTTTTCCAATCCAGTTAAAAAAGGCTACCACGTCAGATGCTTCCTGTTCTGTCATTCCATATGCCACCATTTTTCTCCCATTCAATTGCCATGGTGAAGGCGACATTAAAATACTTTTAATAACTTCTTCCCCATTGCCATCATAACGAATATTTAGACGGTCAACAACTTTGGTTAATTCGGGGGCGTAATAGGCACCTTCACCCAATATGGTATGGCAACCCATGCAGTTGTTGCTTTCCCAGATTTCTTTTCCACGCACAACTTCGGCAGTAAGATTTTCACGATTTGTTTGGTCGTTTTCCTTTGAGAAAGAAAAGATGGTAAGTCCTATAAATATAAGAAACGTTACCAATGTTCCTCCCAAAAAGAAAGCCCTTGCTTGTTTTTTAGATAACATAGTTTAATAGTTTTAATTGATTATTTGGTTTTATGATTATTAAAAGACCTTTTTGTCTTTTAATAAAGCGAAATTATAGACATCGTGTTAATTAAACTATGATAATTGTCATAAATTTTACTCTTAAGGCGTCTTAAACGAGGGATTTACATTTTTTAAGGTTAAAAGAGTATTGAAATCAGAAATTTCTTGTGCAAACTCAATAATTGTTAAGTCTCTAAACTTTGTGAATAAATTATTTTTAAATGGCTCTACAATAAAATGAACTGGGCAAGGGTTTGTAGAATCACACTCATGCAAACCCATAAAACATCCATTCAATTTATTTAAGCCATCAATATTATCAATAATATCAAGTACATTTTTCTTTTTATTCCTTTCTGATAAATAAAAGCCACCGTGCGGACCTTTGGTAGAAGAAATAATCTTACCTCGCACTAGTTGTTGAAATAGCTTTGCCAAGAATGGATTTGGAACATCAATATTTTCCGCAATTTCTTTTACGCTAATTTTTCTTTGTTCATTTGAATGTTGTGCTAAATACAAAGTGGATAAAATAGCATACTTACTGGCATTTGATAACATCTCTATATTTTTTTACAATTTATTTTAGCAAAAGTATCAAAAAAAAGAGTAATTAGTATTATAATTTTTTGAATTTAGCAGTAAAGTGTCTCATAATGGGTGCTTCATCAACAATCATATAGCCAGATTTTGCTTCTTCACGTGTATCATAAATATTTTTTAAAGCAACGGCAATATATTCCATATGATTGTTTGTATACGTTCTTCTTGGAATGGCCAACCGCACCAATTCTAATTCTGGATAGCGATTTTCACGTGTTACCGGATCTCTATCAGCCAAAACAGTTCCTATTTCAACACCTCTAATTCCGCCAACAATATAAATTTCAATTGCCAAAGCTTGTGCCCTATATTCTTCTCTCGGAATTTTAGGAACGAATTTATTGGCATCTAAAAATATGGCGTGACCACCAAAAGGTTGTTGCACTGGAACACCGAAATCAACCAATTTCTGTCCTAAAAAAGCAATTTGCTCTACCCTGCTCTCCAAATAATTAAACTCTGTCGCTTCATCCAATCCAACAGCCAAGGCACCCATATCACGACCATTCATACCGCCATAAGTGATAAAACCTTCAAACATAATATTGAAAACAGTTGCTTGCTTAAAAACTTCTTCGTTGTTAAGGGCAATAAAACCACCCATATTTACCAATCCATCTTTTTTAGAACTCATGGTCATTCCGTCACCATAAGAAAATACCTCTTTAGCAATCTCTTTAATGGATTTATTTTCATAACCAGGCTCACGCTTTTTGATAAAATAAGCATTTTCGGCAAAACGTGCTGCATCAAAATACAATGGAATGCCATATTTTTTACATAAAGCCGAAACATCTTTGGTATTTTGCACAGAAACTGGCTGACCGCCAGCACTATTACAAGTTATTGTAAGCACCACAAAAGGAATTTTTTCTTTAGGATGGCTTTTAAAAACCGTTTCTAGTTTATTTAGATCAACATTTCCTTTAAAAGGATGCATATTGGAAGTGTCAAAAGCTTCATCAATGGTACAATCAACCGCCTTGGCTTTTCTAAATTCAATATGGCCTTTTGTGGTGTCAAAATGAGAATTTCCGGGAACAATATCCCCTTCTTTCACCAAAGCGGAAAACAACACATTTTCAGCTGCCCTACCTTGGTGCGTCGGCAAGAAATAGTTGAATCCGGTAATTTTATGAACGGTTTCTTTTAGTTTTAAAAATGAAGAAGAACCTGCATAACTTTCATCGCCAACCATCATTTCTGCCCACTGTTTATCACTCATGGCGCCAGTTCCGGAGTCGGTTAACACATCTATAAAAACTTTATCTGAAGAAAGATTGAATAAATTATAGTCCGCTTCTTGTATCCATTTTAATCGTTGTTCTTGCGTTGAACGTTTAATGTGCTCAACCATTTTAATTTTATAGGGTTCTGCATATGGTAATTCCATAAAAATAATTGTTTAAAGTTTGTAAAAATTTATTTTGGAGTGATTGAAAATCACTAAGACAAGAACAAAATTAGAGACGAAAAGAATCTGGACGCTTTATATTTAAAAATACATCTGTGTGTATTTTAAAACTATTTAAGTTTTTCATTTACTAATATATAATGTACAAATTTACAAAAATATTTATACAATTATTTTATTACATTGTCTCTTTTTTAATGACAATAGTCATTAAATGCAATAAATGTTACACTTATATTTGTGCTTGAAATTTTGTGAAATTAAGATTGTCTTAAAATATAGATTAATAATTCAGTTTTATGACAATTATCATTATCTTCGCAAGATGTTATTTTTTACTATTAAATCAATAAAAATGAACAAATTACTTTCACTTATTTATTCAACTCGCGTAACTGCTGTTTTATTTTTAGTTTTTGCTGCCGCAATGGGTGTGGCAACTTTTATAGAAAATGATTACGGCACTGAAACAGCAAAAGCATTGGTTTATAATGCTTGGTGGTTTGAGGCCATAATGGTTTTTTTCACAATCAACTTTTTTGGAAATATTTTCAAATACAAACTTTATAAAAAAGAAAAATTGGTGGTATTGGTTTTTCACTCATCCTTTTTTTTAATATTGGTTGGTGCAGGAGTAACACGCTATATTAGCTCAGAAGGAATTATGCCCATTAAAGAGGGTGCCGTGAGCAATATCTATTTTTCTGAAAAAAGCTACATAAGCATCGTTGTTAATGATGGCAACGAACAAAAAACACCTTACCACAAACGTGTTTTGTTGTCTGCAATAGGCAACAATAATTTTCATTACAAAACAGATTTTAAAGGAAAAGGCGTTGATGTAAAATTGACGAAATATACCCCAAATGCCCAGGAAGTTTTTGAAGCCAATGAAACTGGTGATGAATATTTAAAATTTGTTGAATCTGGCGCTGGTGGAAGGCATGACCATTATATTAAAAAAGGAGCTTCAGAAGAAGTGCATGGCGTAATGGTAGGTTTTGATTCGCCTACACCAAATACAGTAGATTTTATTACAACTGATACTGGTTTAAAAATTAAATCGGCTGTTGATGGAAATTTTTTTAGAATGGCCGATAAATTTGAAGGCACCATTGTTAAAGATTCTTTGCAGGATTTTTCACTTTTAGCAGTTCATTCCCTTGCAGGAATGGAATTTGTGGTTCCACAAATGCCACTTAAAGGCTCCTATAAAACAATTTCAGGAGACAAAAAACAATCGAGCTTAGCCCAATTAGAATTTGAAGTTACTGCAGGTGGAGAAACCAAAACAATAAAATTAAACGGAGGGCAATTCGCCATTCAGCCACCAACGGTATTCTCTGTTGGGAACTTAAATTTCAGAATGAGCTATGGCGCCATGCAGATGCAATTGCCGTTCAGCATTAAACTCATCGATTTTCAATTAGACAACTATCCAGGATCTAAAAGTGCTATGTCTTTTGCCAGTGAAGTAACCGTTATTTCACCTGAAGAAACCTTCGATTTTAGAATTTTTATGAACAATATATTAAATTACAAAGGCTACAAATTTTTCCAGTCAAGCTACAACATAACACCAGAATATGAAGAAACCCATTTATCCGTTAATCATGATTTCTGGGGATCAACCATTACCTATATCGGTTATTTCTTATTATATGCAGGCTTAATATTAATTGTTTTTATGAAAAACACCAGATTTGATTTCCTTAGAAATAGCCTAGATAAAATTAGAAAGAAAAAAGCAGCGGCCGCAACCATTTTGCTACTGTTTATTTCAATGATGGCGTTTTCACAAGACCACAATCATGAACCTTTTCAAAAACAAATAGATTCAATGGTGACAGCCAACATTGTTGATAAAAACCACGCCGCTAAATTTAGCAAGGTTATTATACAAGATGCTGGCGGAAGAATGAAACCAGTGCATACTTATGCGTCCGAGCTGTTAAGGAAAGTCAGCAAATCAGATACTTACAAAGATATGAATGCCACACAGGTATTTTTATCCATAGAACAAAATCCAAGACTTTGGTTCCAGGTTGGCATTATTTATGTTGAAAAAGGAAACACAAGATTGAGAGATATATTAGGTATTCCCCATGAGCAAAAATACGCGTCTCTCGCAAACTTTTTTGATGAAAAAGGAAATTATAAACTTGCTGAAATACAACAGGAAGCTCAAAAAAGCAATATCAAAAGCAAATTTGAAAAAGATGTTATCAATGTTGACAGAAGAGTAAATTTACTATATTCTGCCATTACAGGAGATATTTTAAGAATTTTCCCAATTCCAAATGACGCTAACAATACTTGGGTTTCACATAATGATTTAGACCAAGCTAATTTTAAAGGTGCGGATTCTGTATTTGTAGGTCAAATTTTACCAGTGTATTTACAAACATTAACAACCTCTCAAAAATCAAATAATTACGCACAATCTGATGAAATTTTAGAAGGTATCATTAAATTCCAAAAAAAGTACGGAAGTGCCGTTTATCCTGCTGAACACAAAATTGATATTGAGATTGCCTATAACAAATACGATATTTTCAAAAAAATATTCAGCTACTACATGTATATTGGAGTACTGATGTTCTTTTTGGTAATTATTCAAATTTTTAAGCAAAATAAAATTCTCGAATATTCTATCAAAGCTTGTATTGCCGTAGTAATATTATTATTTACGCTTCATACAGGGGGCTTAATTGCGCGCTGGATTGTTAGTGGAAATGCGCCTTGGAGCAACGCTTATGAATCTATGATTTATGTAGGTTGGGCAACCATGCTTTTCGGGTTAATATTTGGAAGAAAGTCGTCGATGACGATTGCCGCCACAGCATTTTTAACCGCATTTATTTTAATGGTTGCACATTGGAATTGGATGGATCCAGAGATTGCAAACCTACAGCCTGTGTTGAATTCGTATTGGTTAATGATTCACGTTTCCATTATTGTAGCAAGTTACGGCCCATTTGCCTTGGGAATGATTTTAGGTTTAGTTGCTTTAATATTAATGATTTTAACCACGAAGAAAAATAAAGAAAAGGTTGGACTAATGATTAAGGAAATCACCATTATCAATGAAATGTCATTAACAATTGGTTTAATCATGTTAACCATCGGTAACTTTTTAGGCGGAATGTGGGCGAATGAAAGCTGGGGACGTTATTGGGGATGGGATCCAAAAGAAACTTGGGCATTAATTAGCATTATGATTTATGCTTTTGTGCTTCACTTGCGCTTGGTTCCGGGTTTACGAAGCCGATTTACCTATAACATGTTTTCTGTAGCTGCATTTGCTTCCATTTTAATGACCTACTTTGGCGTAAACTTTTACTTATCTGGATTGCATTCTTATGCGAGTGGTGATAAAGTAATTACACCAACTTTTGTTTATTACGCCATTGTTATTTTTGTAATCGTTAGCATCCTAGCATATTTTCAATTTAAAAAACATTATAAAAAATAATTAAAACCGTTGCAAAAATGTAACTTTGCAATCCATTAAAAAAAATAAATATCAATGTTTAATAAATATATAAAACTAGTAATAGCGGCAGGAATTTTAGTTTGGGCAGTATTTCAATTTATTGATGGCAACATTATGAATGGAATTTCAATTGTGCTGCTATCTGGAATTTTTGTTTTGTTTTACTTTAAAAATGAATTTATATTGTTGGCATTTTTGCAACTGAGAAAACAAAATTTTGTTGGAGCCAGCAAATGGTTGTCGTACATTAAAAATCCGGAAAGCGCTTTAATAAAAAAACAGCAGGGCTATTACAATTTCTTGCAGGGAATTATGGTTTCTCAAACCAATATTAATCAGGCTGAAAAATACTTTAAAAAAGCGTTGAGCCTAGGTTTAAATATGAAGCATGACATCGCCATGGCAAAACTGCAATTGGCTGGTATAGCAATGTCCAAAAGACGTAAAAGAGAAGCTACCATGTTAATTACAGAAGCTAAAAAACTGGATACCCAAAATATTTTAACCGACCAAATTAAAATGTTGAAGGAGCAGCTTAAAAAAATATAAATCTTTATATAACATAAAAAAGCACGCTAATTGGCGTGCTTTTTTATGTTATATATTACCTTATTATTCTAAAATAGTTGGAGTTAATGACCTGTTGTATTGAATGATAAAAACGCCATGATTTTCAAAACTTCCCAACAAATTTCTATCATAACTAAATAATGTTGAAAGCCTTGATGATTTTCCCGCCTTTAACCCATCTTCCAAACTGCTCATTGTTGCTATTCTTGCCAAAACATCATAAGTGATATCAAATCCTTTTAGTGCGTATTTTGAGGGAATCGCATAATTTTTATTCTGATACGTTTTGTAAAAATTATTGACAACAGCGTCATCAAAATTCGAAAAATCTATGGATGGGTACATAAAATTCAATTGTCCTAGCAGGTTATTGTCCACGCTATTAAAATTATTCCCTTTATCCAAGGCGATTAATGTTATTGCAAAGTTATCTGCCAAACTTTTTAAACTATTTACTGCCGACGCTGTTGTCACCATTTCATTACTCACTAAAATTACCCAGTTATTAGCTGTTTTGGTTAATTTATCAGAAAACTTTCCTACAGAAATATAACCAGATTCCGATTTTACAACCGATATATTTTTAAGGTTCTTAAACATTTTTAACCTGTTCACAATTTGCCATAGTTTAGTTTGAGATTCAGATTTTTCATCATTAATAACAACAATATTTTCACCATTGTAATTTTTTTCCAAATACCTTAACAACTCACTTTGTAATAATTCATCTTCTGGCGCCGCTTTTACCAAGTTATTTGCAGAGTTGGCAGACTGGTTTTTCGAATAAAAAGGAACGACTACCGGTGCTTCAATATGTTTTGAAAGCCAAACCGCATTGTCAAAATATAACGGTCCTATCACAACATCAGCGTTTTTTAAATCATTTCTATTGATAATAGTTTGAAGTCTGTATGTAGAATTTTCAGAGTCTATAAATTTAACTTTAACGTTCAGCCCTCTATTTCTTAAAGAATCTATTGCCATGGTTGCCCCCAAATGAAAATCGGTAACAATATTTAACAAAGAATTGCTTTTTCCAAAGTTTTCATTTCTGGTAGAATCCGCGGACTTATTTATGTTATAAGGCAGCAACATAACAAGATTAATTTCTCTTGAAAAATTGAAATTTTCATTAAACCCACCTTTATTCGCCGCATACTGAACTTCATTCGCAATGCCTATTTCATTTTTTCCATTTTTAATCGGTTTTATTTTTAAGGTCATTCCCAATTTTAAACCATTAGAAAGTTCGGGGTTTAATCTTAACAATTCAGCTTGTGAAACTTGATAACGGTTCGATAAATTATACAGCGTATCATCTTTAATCACCGTATGAATTTCGTAGTTAAGTAGCTCCATATTATTACCGGCTTTAGGAACCACCAACTCCAAACCAATTTTTAAACCATCCTTTAATGATGGATTTAATCTTATTAATTCCGCCTGTGTGATATTGAATCGATTCGACAGATTGTACAAGGTATCATCTTTAACAACTATGTGAAACTCATAGGCTACAGTATCATATGGTTTGACAATTACTGCTGGCTCAGGAATTATCAAGTCCATTCCAGGTTTTAAACCATCTGCTATCTGAGGATTTGCGGCAATTAATTCCTCCATTGTGATTCCAAACTTTTTGGAAATACCATATGAAGTGTCTTTGGGTAGCACTTCGTATCGTTTTTGATTACTTTGGGTTAATTTTACTTCTTGAACCTTGGTGTCCTCTTCGCCATAATTCATATTAGGTACAATAATGACGGTATTTGGTTCGAGATTTCGACTAATATCTGGATTTAGTTGAAGCAAATCTCTGGAGGTTATATTATATGCTTTAGCGATACTTTTTACAGTTTCTCCTTTCTTAACTGTGTAAGAAACATATTTCTTTTGCTGGGCTATGGTAATACCCATAAACAAAAAAAGGAATACAAATAAAAGGGTTATTCTTTTCATAAATGAAATTTAATTTAAAAATGGGCTATTCCCATTCAATAGTTGCCGGTGGCTTAGAACTAATGTCGTACACTACTCTATTAACGCCTTTAACGCTATTTATTATTTTATTTGACGTTTTTTGTAAAAACTCGTAAGGCAAATTCACCCAATCGGCTGTCATTCCATCAGTAGATTCAACTGCACGCAACACCACTGCTTTTTCATAAGTTCTTTCATCACCCATTACGCCAACTGAATTTACTGGCAATAACATCGCTCCTGCCTGCCAAACCTTATCATACAAGCCCCATTCCTTTAGTCCGTTTATAAAAATAGCGTCAACTTCCTGCAACATTTGCACTTTTTCTGCGGTAATATCTCCTAAAATCCGAATTCCCAAACCTGGTCCCGGGAATGGATGTCTTCCCAATAATTCAGCATCTATTCCCAATGTTGCTCCTACCCTACGTACCTCATCTTTAAAAATCATTCGCAGCGGTTCTACAATCTTAAGTTTCATAAAATCGGGTAATCCACCCACATTATGATGCGATTTAATGGTTGCTGATGGTCCGCCACTAACAGAAATAGATTCAATAACATCAGGGTAAATAGTTCCTTGTGCCAACCATTTTACCTCTTCAATTGCATGCGCTTCATCATCAAAAACTTCAATAAAAATGCGACCTATGATTTTGCGTTTTCCTTCTGGATCCGATTCTCCCTCGAGGCCTTTCAAAAAACGTGCCGAAGCATCGACGCCTTTTACATTCAAGCCCATATGTTTATATTGATCTAAAACATTTTCAAATTCATTTTTTCGCAACAAACCGTTATTTACAAAGATGCAATATAAATTACTGCCAATGGCTTTGCTTAATAAAACTGCTGCAACGGTTGAATCCACGCCTCCTGAAAGTCCGAGAACAACCTTGTCATTTCCGATTTGCTTTTTTAAATTTTCAACGGTTAATTCCACAAAAGAATCCGGCGTCCAAGTTTGGGCTACGCCACCTATTTTAACCAAAAAGTTTTCTAATATTTTCAATCCGTCTGTTGTATGGTAAACTTCGGGGTGAAACTGAATACCAAAAGTATCTTCGTTTTTAATTTTAAACGCCACATTTTCAACATCCTGCGTACTGGCAATTAACTCAAAATTTTCAGGCAAATCAACTATAGTGTCACTATGACTCATCCAAACTTGGCTTCCCAGCTTCACATCTTCAAAAAAGAGTTCGTTTGATTTAACAAAAGAAAGATTTGCCCTGCCATATTCACGCGTGTTTGAATCAGCGACTTTTCCGCCAAAATTATGCGCTAAAAATTGTGCACCATAACATACGCCCAACAAAGGTTTTTTACCTTTTATTTGAGATAAGTCGGGATACAGGGCGTCATCTGCGCGCACTGAAAACGGACTTCCGGAGAGAATTACAGCCTTGTAATTTTCTACGTTAAAATTTTTGCTATTGAAAGGAAAAATTTCACAAAAAATATTGAGTTCTCTAACTCTTCGGGCAATTAATTGCGTGTATTGCGAACCGAAATCTAATATAAGTACCTTGTTTTGCATCCGCAAAAATAATATTAAAATAAATAACCCTAATACTTTGTGCGTTTTTTTCTGAACAAAATGATTTTATAAGTGGTAAAAAGCCCCCTAGCCCCCGAAGGGGGAACTATTATTGTAACATAAAACAGTTAAAGGATTTTAAATGTTCGATTAAATTCCCTTTCCTTCGGAAGGGGTTGAGAATAGAAAAAAAAATCTAAAGTCCAATACACTCAACAATCATCATAAATCGTAACGCAAAAATTGTAATTCTTAGTTTTGCGTTAGCGAGTGAAGTGTAAATCCTTTTTTGAGGTATTTCATCGAAAAAAAGATTGCAACGAAAAGCGCGACCCGCAGGGGAACGCCCAAATAATCGCCGTTATTCCATCAAAAAAAACAATATTTCGAACTTTTCTGAACGCAAATAAGTTCATTTAAACCATTTTTAGTTTTCTGCAACTGTCCATTTTTATCAAAATACCTTAAATCGCATTTAAGGCTATTTTTAGCCCTTTTAAGCCGCTTTTTTTAAATGTGGAATTGTTGATAACTAATTGCGATGCCATCGTAAAACTCATTAAAATAGCAACCCATTTCATTATATTTGTATGTTATAAAATTTACAAAATAATAATAGATTTTAATATGAGTGAAGAACCTAAAAAAAACAATTATACGGCTGATAGCATTCAGGCGTTGGAAGGAATGGAGCATGTGCGCATGCGACCATCCATGTATATTGGTGATGTTGGATTAAGAGGATTGCATCATTTGGTTTACGAAGTGGTGGATAACTCGATTGATGAAGCCATGGCAGGTCATTGTGACGCCATAGACGTAATTATAAATGAAAACAATTCGGTTTCTGTAAAAGACAATGGTCGTGGTATTCCTGTGGGAATGCACAAAAAAGAAGGCGTTTCTGCACTTGAAGTGGTGATGACTAAAATTGGTGCCGGAGGTAAATTTGACAAAGATTCTTACAAGGTTTCAGGAGGTTTGCACGGTGTTGGTGTATCTGTTGTAAATGCCCTTTCTGAACATTTGAGAGCAACAGTATATTTAGACGGAAAAATTTGGGAACAAGAATATTCGAGGGGAAAAGCTTTGTTTCCTGCAAAAATAATTGGCGAGAGCAATGACAGAGGAACGATGGTTACTTTTTTGCCAGACACCACTATTTTTACGCAAACCATTGAATTTAATTATGAGACCTTAGCAACAAGATTGCGGGAACTTGCCTTTTTAAATAAAGGAATTACCCTGACTTTAATTGACAAAAGAGTTTTGGATGATGAAGGAAACTTAATTACTGAAACATTTCACAGTGATGAAGGATTGCCTGAGTTTATTAGATATTTGGATGCTACCCGAGAGCCGTTGATTTCGAGAGTAATTTCTATGGAAGGTGAACGAAACGACATTCCTGTTGAAGTTGCAATGGTTTACAATATGTCATATACCGAAAATTTACATTCTTATGTAAATAATATCAATACTATTGAAGGCGGAACGCATTTGGCAGGTTTTAGACGCGGGTTGACAAATACGCTTAAAAAATATGCAGAAACTTCAGGAATGCTTGACAAACTTAAGTTTGAAATTGCTGGAGACGATTTCCGTGAAGGATTGACAGCCATTATTTCTGTTAAAGTTGCAGAACCTCAATTTGAAGGACAAACAAAAACCAAATTAGGAAACCGCGATGTTACCGCAGCAGTGAGCCAAGCAGTTTCTGAAATGTTACAGAATTATTTGGAAGAAAATCCGAGTGATGCCAGAATTATTGTACAAAAAGTAATTTTAGCGGCACAAGCACGTCATGCAGCCAAAAAAGCGCGTGAGATGGTGCAACGCAAAACAGTGATGTCTATTGGCGGATTGCCAGGTAAATTAAGTGACTGTTCAGAAACCGATCCCGAAAAATGTGAAATTTTCTTAGTTGAGGGAGATTCGGCAGGTGGAACGGCAAAACAAGGACGAGACCGAGCTTTTCAGGCAATTTTACCTTTAAGGGGTAAAATTTTAAATGTTGAAAAAGCCATGCAACACAAGGTTTTTGAAAATGAAGAGATTAAAAATATGTTTACCGCACTGGGGGTATCAATTGGAACAGATGAAGATCCAAGAGCGTTAAATTTAGATAAGCTTCGTTACAGCAAAGTGGTTATAATGTGTGATGCTGATGTTGACGGAAGTCACATCGCTACTTTAATTCTGACATTTTTCTTCAGATATATGAAGGAATTGGTTGAAAACGGCCATATTTATATTGCAACACCTCCTTTATATCTTGTTAAAAAAGGTCAGAAAAGAGAATATGCCTGGACGGATGACCAACGCGATTTAATTGCTAGAAATTTGGGTGGCGGTTCTTCCATACAACGTTATAAAGGTCTTGGAGAAATGAATGCCGAACAACTTTGGGATACTACCATGAATCCGGAATTTAGGACCCTTAGACAAGTTACTATTGATAATTTAACCGAAGCAGACCGTGTTTTCTCTATGTTAATGGGTGATGAGGTTCCACCACGTAGGGCATTTATCGAAAAAAATGCAAAATACGCAAAAATTGATGCGTAATTTACATTAGAATTATTGAAAATATGAAAAGAGACTATCTAAAAAGATGGTCTTTTTTTTGCAATAAATTTTACAGTAAAATTTTTCTTTATATCTTTACAATTGATTTTATCCCCCCTATAATGAAAAAAATATCCCTATTACTACTCCTTTTACTTAGTTTTTCAGTAAAATCCCAAGATTTAGATTTGCTGCTATTGGCAAAAGATGATTCAAATTTATTGATGAAAAACTATATGACTCCAGTAATGGAAGGAATGCAATATAGTTTAAATGACGGTTGGTACCATACGGCAAAAACCCACAAAAAACTAGGCTTTGACATTACCATAAGTGCAAATGCGGCCATAGTTCCAAATTCGTCAAGGACATTCCAATTTGAAGCAAATGATTATCAATACTTAACATTGGAAAGTGGAGACAGCAAAATGCAGACAGTTATGGGAACAGATAACAATAGTGTTATTGGTGTTAGAATTCCCGAAGGGCAAAACTATAAAGTCACACAATTTTCTTTACCTGATGGAATTGGTAACGATTTGCCGTTAAATGCCGTCCCATCTCCTATGATACAGGCCAGTGTGGGAATACCATTTAGCACAGATATCAGCATTCGATATTTACCAAAAATTAATACAGATGATGTTGAAGGAAATTTAATAGGCTTTGGAATTAAACACAATTTAATGCAATATTTAGGTCCTATAGATAAATTGCCATTAAATGTTGCCCTGTTTGCAGGCTATACTTCTATGGATGCAACATACTATTTAGGGAATGTTTCCACCGGATTAGCGGGAAGCAACCAGGAAACTACTTTTAAGTTAAATGCCTATACCATTCAAACAATAGCTTCATTGGATTTTCCCATTATTTCATTATACGGCGCAATTGGTTATGACAACGGAACTTCAACCTTAAAATTGAAAGGCACTTATGAGCTACAGTACACCTATGAGGGCACCAATAACACGGTAACAGAAACAGTTACAGATCCCATAAATATGGATTTTAATACCAGTGGCGTAAGAGGGACCATAGGCGCAAGATTAAATATTGGGTTTTTTAAAATCTTTGGAGATTTCACCATAAAAGAATACAACACCATAACTACAGGTATCGCGTTTAGTTTTAGGTAGGATTTATCAACATTTTCTTCAAATTACACAATTACCAATATTTTTATAAAAAATTTATAGGGACTGCTTATTTGCCGTCCCTTTTTTATCATAAATATTAGCGCTTTTTCGCATAAAAATTTGTAAATTTGGATTAATTTTTTATAAAACAAACAACACATAAAATATGAAAGTAACAGTAGTAGGAGCAGGTGCTGTAGGTGCAAGTTGTGCCGAGTACATCGCTATTAAAAATTTCGCATCAGAAGTGGTATTGATTGACATTAAAGAAAATTATGCTGAAGGTAAGGCAATGGATCTTATGCAAACAGCGTCGTTAATGGGATTCGATACTAAAATTACAGGAACCACAAACGATTATTCAAAAACAGCAGGAAGTGAAGTTGCTGTTATTACAAGCGGTATTCCAAGAAAACCAGGAATGACTCGTGAAGAATTAATTGGAATTAACGCCGGAATTGTAAAATCGGTGGTTGAAAGTTTACTTAAACATTCTCCAAAAGCAATTATTATTGTGGTGAGTAACCCAATGGACACCATGGCGTATTTGGCACATAAAGTTGCAGGAATCGCTAAAAACAGAATTATTGGAATGGGAGGCGCCTTAGACAGTGCCCGCTTTAAATACCGCTTAGCTGAAGCATTAGGTTGTCCGCAATCTGATGTTGACGGAATGGTAATTGCGGGTCACAGTGACACGGGTATGTTACCTTTAACACGTTTGGCTGTAAGAAACAGCGTTCCTGTTACACAATATTTATCCGCAGAGCGTTTAGCTCAAGTTGCTGAAGATACCAAAGTTGGCGGTGCTACATTAACAAAAATGTTAGGCACAAGTGCTTGGTATGCGCCAGGTGCTGCAGTTTCTTCTATGGTTCAGGCGATTGTGAATGACCAAAAGAAAATGTTCCCATGTTCTGCTTTATTAGACGGCGAATACGGAATGAAAGATATTTCAATTGGTGTGCCTTGTATTATAGGCAAAAACGGTATCGAAAAAATTGTTGAAATTGATTTAACCGATGCTGAGAAAGCCAAATTAAAAGAAAGTGCTGCAGGCGTTAGAAGTGTTAACGATTTGTTGGTTTAATAGTTTCTTAATATATTTTAAAAGCTCCTCAAAATTTCGATTCTGAGGAGCTTTTTGTTGGTAGTTTGAATTACAAAGTTTGTAAAAATAACGGTTGATAAGCATGTCCTTTCCTGTTATCTAGGAATAATGTTATAGCCTTTCTTTAGCTCCACCATAATGGTTTAAAGTAATCCATAAAGCAACCAAACTTTTTTATGTGGCAATAACAAGGACAGCGGATTTCAGTTACATTTTCACAAAAACAAAATCTCCAGTAATTGGATCTATGTAAAAAGTTTCCCCTCTAGTATTTTTATTAATGGTACGCCCTTCTTTATCGGTCCCAATTACTTGAATATCGCTTATGTCGTCTCCTCCAAATTTAATAAATGAAAGCGTTTTTTTATTATTTCTAGAAGCTAGCGCATTTTCTTGAATGGAAACATCAGTTGGATTTTCATTCACTATCGTTGCTTTCGACCTACTTTCGCCTTTTATATCTCCAATTTTGATATAAACACAACATTGATATTTTGCAAAATCTTCATTGCTTATATAACTTAAATCACCATTTTTTGCATCGATGGTAAAATATTCTCCACGGTCATTTTTATACACAGGTGAGCCTTTTAAAACGCCAACAATGCTCATCCTTTTGTGTTCCAGATCATACTTTAAAAAAATGTTTTGTGCACTCTTTGTTTGTTGGGCATTTACGCCTTTCGCTTTGCTTAAAACTTGTCCGTAGGAATTCATCGGCAACATTTGAATTGCCATTACCACTGCAGTAGTCAAGATTGCTTTTGAAGCCATACTTGCATTTGTTAATGATTTTTTCATTTTTTTTAAAATTAAGTTAATAGAATAGTTTAAATGTTTTCAATATAAAAATAAGGAACCTCTGCAATTTATTGAACCACAATTACAGGGAAACCATTCTTTTTTTTGTTCAGCAGTAATTTTTATAGCTTCTTTATAAAAATTCAATTTATAGTCAAAACACAACTCCTCACCCGCTATCAGTGCCTGAATTGCATAAATGTAAGGAGTTTCATTAAAATACAAAACTTCACAATTTGGCGCACAACTATGGTTTATAAAACGGGCGTCGTTTCCACCTCTTTCCCCATCTATGGCAATAGTCTCATTTAGGCTTAGCACATATATCATACTGGTTAAACCATTTGCTAAATCACTTGCCAAATTTTCCTTATTCACTCTTTGCCCCATATATTCAAAAATCCTTGTTCCTTTTGGAATCGTTCTTTTTGCAAACACGCCTTTGCCATGAACAGAAGATGTTTTTACAATGGTGAAATCTCTTAATCTAGGCACTTGACTCATCTGTTTTAAAAAATTAAAAAAAATAATTACATTGATAAATAATACTTGGGATAGATTAGGCTATCAAAGATACAAATTTACACTTCACAATATCAACAACTTAGCTAATTTTTAAAAATACGAGGATAATTCTATTGGCAGTACCCCTCCTTAATGATTTAAAGTGATAAACAAACAACTAAAAAAATTAGGCGCTCTATTCTGATTTTAAATAATTCTGCAATAAATTTATAGACCAAATATCTCAACCTATATTATTATCCATTTCCAAAAAAAATTAAAAGTTGTTCAAATAACCCTTGTTTTATCTAATTTTTATCTATTTTTGAATAGTGCCAATATTAAAAATTTGGCAACTTCGCTAACCTCAAACTGAAGAGAAGAAATGAGAATTTTATTATTAGTAGGAACGGGAAGTTTTATTGGGGGTATTTTGCGATATACGCTATCGCAAATTATTCAGACAAAATTTCTTTCCACTTTTCCTTTCGGTACTTTAGGTATCAATATTTTAGGCTGTTTTGCCATCGGATTTGTATTTGCACTCAGTGAAAAAACTAATATGAGTCCAGAAATGCGGATGTTTCTTGCTACAGGAATTTGTGGTGGATTTACCACATTTTCAGCTTTCTCAAACGAAACCTTCAGTTTAATGCGTGACGGTCAGCTTTTGTATGCTTCTGCTTACATCACCTCTAGCATTTTATTTGGTCTGTTTGCAACATTTTTTGGATATTCAATTATTAAATTTATCTAACCATGGAAAATAATCCAAATGCAAAATTGCTTCGTATTTTTATAGGTGAATCTGACAAAATAGGTTGTGAAACACTTTATGAAACAATTGTTTTTGAGGCAAAAAAATATGGGCTTTCAGGAGCAACGGTTACGCGTGGCATTATGGGTTTTGGAGCAAACAGTAAAATTCACACTTCAAAACTTCTTGAACTTTCCTCCGACCTTCCAATAGTTATCGAAATTGTTGACTATGAAGAAAAAATTAAAGATTTTACAAAGATTGTTGAAAACTTATTTGAGCAATCAAAATCAGGCGGACTAATTACGCTTGAAAAAGCAGAAATCATCAGGTACAAAGCCGGTAAATAAAAGTTGTCATAGACTGAATTCAAAAAAACTTTTTTATAGTAAAACAACCTACTATTTCTAAAATTTAAAGTTACCTAACTTCTTTCCTAAGTACTTCTAAGGGCGGACTTTTAATCACCCCCAAGCTATTTCCTAAGCCAATTGCCAAAACCAATAAGGTAATTCCGGGAAATAACACAACAAATGGAATTGGTGAAGGCATAAAAGGCGTATCAAAAGCCAACCATGCCAAAAGTTGGCTGCTAAGCAAAGACAACAAAATACCCGAAAGCGAACCCAATACACCAAGATAAAGGTATTCCAAAGCGGTTATTTTAAGAATTTGATTACTTCTGGCACCAAGCGTCCGCAAAAGCACACTTTCCCTAATACGTTGATATTTGCTTGTTTTAACAGCACCCAGCAACACAATAATTCCTGTGAGAATACTAAAAAATACCATAAAGTTGATGAGCCAAGAGATTTTATCGAGCAGCTTTTCAACTACCGTAAGCACTTGTCTTAAATCAATAATAGTCACATTGGGAAAGTTTTTTACCAATTCTTGTTGCACTTCAGCAGAAGCTATTTCATTGGGAACATTGGTAGTAAGTACGCGAAATTGTGGGGCATTTTCCATCACACCTGTGGGAAACAGGATGGTAAAATTCAGTTGCATTTGTGCCCAATCAACTTTTCTAATACTACCAATAACAGTTTTTAACAATACGCCTTGCACATTGAAAGTGATTTTATCGCCAACAGTAACTTTGGCATCTTCAGCAAAATTATCGCTGACAGAAATAGGCACAAGCCTGTTATTGGTAACTTTTGGCGTCCAAACTCCTGCTATCAATGTTTCAGAGGCTGTAAGCGAATCACGGTAAGAAACGCGAAATTCGTGGTTCAAGATCCAACGTCTTATTGTTGCGGTGGAGTCTTTCCTAATATCATTTACCAATCTTCCTTTAATACTTTGCAAGCGCATCGTTACAATGGGTATATTGTCCATTACCGGCAAGCCCTTGCTATTGATGGTATTGGCAACTGAATCTTTTTGTTCGGTTTGTACGTCCAATAAAATCATATTTGGATTTTTGGCACTTGATTCCAATGAAGCTTGAGCCAATAATACATCTTTTGTAAAATAAAGCGTACTGATTAAAAAAGACCCCACACCAATAGCCAAAATTAAAATTAAGGTTTGATTTTGGGGGCGAAATAAGTTCAATAAACTTTGACGCGCCACAAACCCCCAAGAAGTTGGAAAATATTTTTTAATACTTTTCATAAACAAGTTGGCAATGCCTGCCAATACTGAAAAGGTGATTAGAATACCGCCAACAAAAGCAAGCGAATACCGCCAATCTTTTAACAGCCAAAAGGAAAAAATAAAAATGAATAAAAATATGCCCAACAGCACCATAATTCCAGCTTTTCTCGACTTTAAGGTGTCTTCTTCCTGAACCCTTAATGCTTGCAAAGGAGAAACGTATAAAGTGTTCATTAGAGGATATAATGCAAATAAAACCGACATAAGAATCCCTAATAACAAACCCATTAAAATAACCTGCGGAGAAAAATTCATTTCCACATCAACAGGTAAAAGATTGCCCAAAAACAAAGGGAACAACTGCTGAAGCAACAAACCAAGAACGGTACCGATAACACCGCCTAATAAACCTATTCCGGCAATTTGCAACAAATAAATAAGGAATGTTTGTTTTTTGGTGGCGCCAAGACATTTGAGTACGGCAACGGCGCGCAATTTTTCTTTGATATAAATGTGGATAGCGCTTGCTATACCAACACAGCCCAACAACAATGCGATAAATGCCACCAGATTAAGAAACTTGCCGAAATTATCATATCTGCGACCCAATCGCTCACTAGTAGAGATATGGGTATCCAAGTCGGCATCCTGCAAATCTATAACAGTTCCCAATTTTTTTTCCAATTGCTCCAAATTCATTGTTGGTGGCGCAACAAAATAAAAATCATAATTAATTCGGCTACCAGTTTGCACCAATCCAGTTTCTGAAATTAAGCGATAAGGAATAATTACCGGTGGCGCAATGGAACTAAAAATAGCATTGCTTCCTGGTGCTCCTTTTAACGAACCAGCAATCGGCAAGGATATTTTTCCTATTTTTATGCTATCGCCCACCTGCAAACCCAATTGCAACAGCAATGTTGCATCAACCAAAGCAGCTTCTTGTTTTTGGTATTGATTTTCTGCCGATATGGGTTCTGTTTCCAACAATCCGTAAAAGGGAAATCCCTCTTCCAGTCCCCTAACCTGAACCAATTTCGCAGCACCGGTTTTTGGAAAAGCAGCCATAGAGGAAAAGCTTATTTCTTTTGCATCGGCTCCTCCCAAAGAGTCCATTATTTTTACAACTTTTTCTGTTGGTGGCTGGTTGCTGTCTATTTTAAAATCGGCGCCCATTAAGGATTTTGACTGCAATGCAATGGTTTCTTTTAAAGTTTCACCAAAAGATTGTATGGAAACAACTGCAGCGATTCCCAAAACGATTGACGCCATAAAGAGCACCAGTTTTCTGCTGCTCGCTTTTCCATCTCGCCACGCCATTTTTAAGAGCCATTGAAAAGATGCCTTTGATGAAGCTTCTTTGTTGCTGTTTATCATAGAGCCATCGTTTGGTTTTCAACAATTTTACCACCTTTTAATCGAAGAGTATGTTGGGTTTTTTGTGCCAAATCAATATCGTGGGTAACAATAACAAGGGTAGTTCCTAATTCTTTATTAAGATTGAAGAGCAATTCCACCACTTTTTCGCCAGTTTCCGCATCAAGATTTCCTGTAGGTTCATCGGCAAAAAGGATTGCAGGCTTGTTGGAAAATGCCCTAGCCACCGCCACTCTTTGTTGCTCACCTCCTGAAAGTTGTGATGGATAATGATGGTAACGATCTGCCAATCCTACTTTTTCCAACAATTCCATACCAATTTTAGCGGCATTTTTATCCCCTTGAAGTTCCAATGGCACTGCAACATTTTCGAGTGCGGTAAGTGTTGGTAGCAATTGAAAATCCTGAAAAACAAAACCAACTTTTTTATTTCTCAATAAAGCACGTTCGTCTTCATTTAAAGTATTTAACTGAACACCACACAATTCTATATTTCCTGAATCTGAATGGTCAAGTCCTGCACAAAGCCCCAGCAAAGTTGTTTTACCGCTTCCTGAAGGACCTACAATTGAAAAAGTGGAGCCCTCCTCTATTCCGAAGGAAATATCATGAAGTACTGTTAATTTTTTAGCGCCGCTAGAATAAGTTTTCTTTAAGTTCTCAATGTTTAATATCTTTGCCATAACCTATTCTTTTTCTTGTTTTTCGAATAAAGGCAAATTAAAGAAATGATTTTAATTTAAACACCAAATGCTATGCGAATCCTGTTAATGTTTTGTTATTTTTTGATACTTACCCTTTGTTTTTCCTGTGGTGAAAGCGCTAATAAAAAAGAGGAAAACAACGCAACAGAGATTGATAATGCAGCAATAAAAAATCAAAAAGCTGCAGATCATAAAATAATTCTTTTCTTCGGTACCAGTCTTACTGCAGGTATGGGACTGGATCCTAATGAAGCTTTTCCGGCGGTTATTCAGGAAAAAATAGATTCTTTAAGTTTGCCATATGAAGTTGTAAATGCCGGTTTGAGCGGAGAAACCACGGCTGGCGGAAAAAACAGAATCAACTGGGTTTTAAATCAGAAGGTTGATGTTTTTGTTTTAGAGTTGGGCGCCAATGACGGCCTTCGCGGGGTTCCTCTATCAGAAACCAAAAGCAACTTACAAGCGATTATCGCAATAGTAAAAGAAAAAAATCCGGACACAAAAATAGTTTTGGTGGGAATGGAAATGCCGCCCAATCTGGGGGAAGCCTATACCTCCGAATTTAGAAATATATTTCCTGATCTTGCAGAAAAAAACAAACTGGAATTGGTTCCTTTTTTATTACAAAATGTTGGAGGTATTAAGGAATTAAACCAGCCTGATGGCATTCATCCTACTGCGGAAGGACAAATAATTTTAGCCAACAATGTGTGGAAAATTCTAAAACCAGTACTCATAAATTAGTCTGAAATAATTTTCGATACGTTTTTTAAATCTTTTTACCTCAAATTAAAAATTATGATTTTCAGAAGAGCAACAAAAAATGACGTTCCTTTTATCATAAAAATGTTGGCAAATGACAAATTGGGAAAATTGAGGGAAAACTACCAAGATCCTTTGCCTGAAAGTTATTATGCGGCTTTTGAAATTATTAATTCAGATCCAAATCAGGAATTGATGGTTGTGGAAAACGAAAATAATCCTGAAATTCTAGGAACTTTTCAACTGACTTTTATTCCGTATTTGAGTTATCAAGGCAAATTAAGGGCACAAATTGAGAATGTATTTGTGCGGGAAGATTTAACAGGACAAGGAATTGGAAAAAAAATATTTGTTTGGGCTATTGAAAGGGCAAAAGGGCGAAATGCGCATTTATTACAATTGACCAGCGATAAAAAAAGGCCCAGCGCCATTAAATTTTATGAAGATTTGGGTTTTATAGCTTCCCATGAAGGAATGAAATTACATTTTAAATAAAAATATCAACTCTCTGGGCACATAAAAAATTTATGCTTAACTTTAGGTTGCACAAGCCAATTGACATTTTAACAATTGATTTTGTGCCATAAAAATCAAATTAAAATTATTAGGACATTCACGGAAAACAATGTACGTTATGCGAATCGTTTTTTTAATTGCAATCATTATTCATGGGCTGATTCACATTTTGGGATTTCTTAAACCCTTCGGATTAAGTGAAATAAAAGAATTAACATCGCCTATTTCAAAACCTTTAGGTTTTTTTTGGCTATTGTGCACAGTGCTCTTCATAATTTATGGGACTTTATATTTTTTTGGCAACAAATACACTTGGATTTTTGGTTTAGCAGCTGTAATTCTATCGCAATTTCTGATTGTATGGTTTTGGAAAGACGCAAAATTTGGCTCAATTCCTAATATGATTATTTTGCTAAGTGTTTTTATATCCATTGCATCTACCAATTTTAAAAAAATGACTGCGCTTGAAACAACTCAAATATTATCGACTGTCTCTACCAGTCCATCAAAAATTATAACATTAAATGATATTTCGATATTGCCTGCCACTGTACAAAAATGGATTAAATCTACAGGGATTATTGGAAAACCCGAAATAAAATATGGTTGGCTAAAACAAAACGCATGGATAAAACTAAAACCCAATCAAAAAGATTTTTATACAGCTGAAGCCTTTCAATATTCGACGATTGAAAATCCGGCATTTATTTGGACGGTAGCATTCGATATTATGTATATTCTAAACATAAAGGGACGCGATAAGTTTGTTGATGGCAGAGGCGAAATGCTTATCAAAATGAATTCCTTAATTCCTATTGTGAATGAGAGTGGCAAAATGTTAGATGAAAGTTCCATGCAACGATACTTGGGTGAAATGGTTTGGCTTCCGTCGTTGGCTTTAAGCCCCTTTGTAACTTGGGAGGAAATTGATGATTTTTTTGCAAAAGCAACAATGAATTATAATGGAACCCAAGGAAGCGGAACCTTTTATTTCAATGAAAATGGAGACTTTATAAAATATATTGCATTGCGATATAAAGGAAATGAACCCAACTCAAAATCTTACCCTTGGGTGTTAACTGTTGATGATTATGATGAGTTTGAAGGGATTAGAGTTCCTTCAAAAATGAAAGCGACCTGGAAGTTGGATAAAGGCGATTGGACTTGGTTAAAACTGGAAATAGCTGAAATTAAATATAATAAAACGAGCTTATCAAATTTTGATAAACTGAGAAATGATTAATGGCGAATCGCAGCTGTACCAATAGAAAATAAAATTTAAACAGATGAAACTAGCCATAACAAATTTTGATACACAGCAGAATGATTAATGGCGAATCGCATCTGTACCAATAGAAAATAAAAATTAAACAGATGAAAATAGCCATCAACAATACTTATTAAGATTGGCAAAGAAAATAAGAAGAAAGACTTCAGTAAATTTGCAGAAGCCTTTCTTTTATGAAATAATCATCTAATTTGTAGGGTATTCTTAAACAATTAAGACAATCCGGAAATCAAACCATTCTTATCAATTGTCATTCCCTCAGAAGCTGGGACGCCCGGCAATCCAGGCATGCGCATCATTTCACCCAAAATTGGGATGATAAAGCCTGCACCTGCAGAAATCTCAATTTCCCTAACCGTTACGGTAAATCCTGTTGGTCTTCCTATAATAGATTCATTATCCGTAAATGATTTTTGGGTTTTCGCCATACAAATTGGGAAATTATTAAAGCCCAATCTGTCGATTCTTTTTAAATTCAACAGTGCTTTTTTAGCAAAATTGACACCATCGGCACCATAAATTTCTTTGGCAATTGTTTCAATTTTTTCTTTTACCGGAGAATTCCAATCATACAATGGTTTAAATTGAGATTTGTTTGCATCCACAACTTTCACCACGGCTTCCGCCAATTTTACAGTACCGTTTCCTCCTTTTTCCCAACCTTCAGAAACAACTGCCTGAACGCCCATTGCAGCGCATTTTTCAATAATATAATCAACTTCTTCTTTTGAGTCGCTTATAAAAGAATTTATAGCCACCACTGGTTCAATACTGAATTTTCTGATGTTTTCAATGTGCTTTTCTAAATTGCAAAAACCTTTTTTAATGAATGCCATGTTTGGCGTATTGTATTCTTCCTTTTTGGCACCTCCGTGGTGACGCAAGGCCCTGATTGTTGCAACCAACACCACAGCTTTCGGACTTAAATTGGCAGCCACACATTTAATGTTTAGGAATTTTTCGGCACCTAAATCAGCACCAAAACCGGCTTCGGTAATCACATAATTTGACAATGAAAGTCCCATTTTAGTAGCAATAATGGTGTTTGTGCCCTGTGCAATATTTGCAAACGGACCACCATGAATGATGGCTGGATTTTCTTCCAAAGTTTGTACCAAGTTTGGCTTAATGGCATCTCTCAATAAAATTGCCATCGCATTTTCTGCCTTTAAATCACGAGCAAACACAGGTTTGTTATTGAAGGTAAACCCAACAAAAATATCACCCAAACGTTTTTTCAAATTTTCAAAATCGGTAGCCATACATAAAATAGCCATCACTTCAGAAGCTGGCGTAATATTAAAGCCATCTTCACGCGGAATACCATTAGCAGTACCACCCAATCCAATCACAATATTTCGCAAAGCCCTGTCATTCATGTCGATAACACGTTTCCAAACCACTGTTCTAGCATCAATATTTAGATTATTAACGGTACTTTGTAAATTATTATCGATTAATGCCGATAATAAATTGTTTGCTTTTTCTACTGCATTAAAATCACCTGTAAAATGAAGATTTATATCTTCCATAGGAATTACTTGCGAATAACCGCCACCGGCTGCTCCGCCTTTAAGTCCAAAAACAGGGCCCAATGATGGTTCGCGTATAACAACTGTCGCCTGTTTTCCAATTTTATTTAAGCCTTCTGTTAACCCAATAGAAACGGTTGTTTTTCCTTCACCTGCTGGTGTTGGAGTAATGGCCGTAACTAAAATCAAATTATTTTTTTTAATTTTTTCTTCATCAATAAAACTCAAAGGCAACTTCGCTTTGTATTTCCCATACATTTCCAAATCATCTTCTTCAATACCTAACTTAGCAGCAATTTCTTTAATATGTATTAATTTTTTATCCTGTGCTATTTCTATATCCGATAAATATTTCATGTTTAATAAATTTTAACCACAAATATATAAAATTCATTATTCAGAATTGTTATAAATATAGATATGGCAATTAAGCTATATAAAAAGAAAAAAAGAATTGTCAGTTCATAATTGAAAGTATATATTTGCACGTTAATTCAAACTTCTTTTATATTAAAATAAATTAAAATGCAGAACAAAGGACTTATAAAGTTATTCGCTATTCTTTTCGGATTAGTAAGCCTATATCAATTATCATTTACTTGGTTTACGGATGGTGTTGAAAATAAAGCAAAAGTGTATGCAGAATCTAAATCTAATGATGGTCGTGAAATGGCCAGATTGGAAAGAGCATATTTAGACTCTGTTGCAAATTATCCGGTGATAGATTTGGGTTTTGTACAATTCAGCTATAATGAAATTAAAGACAAACAACTAAACTTAGGATTGGACCTTAAAGGTGGTATCAACGCAATTTTACAAGTTTCTGTTAAGGATATTTTAATTGGATTGTCTAACGATTCAAAAAATCCTGTCTTTAATGAGGCATTGGCAAAAGCAGATTTGGCGCAAAAAAGTAGCGATGACACCTATTTAAATTTATTTTTTAATGAGTTTAAGAAATTAAGCGACGGAAAAATTAAATTAAGTGACCCAAGCATTTTTGGAAACAAATCCTTGCGTGAAAAAATAAACTTCAAATTAACGGACGAAGAAGTAAAACCAATTATTGAAGCAGAAATTTCAGGTTCAATTAATACTGCTTTTGAAGTATTGAGAAGTCGAATCGATAAATTTGGTGTTACACAACCAAACATTCAACGCATTGGAAACTCGGGACGTATATTAATTGAATTGCCAGGAGCAAAAGATATCGACCGTGTTAAAAAATTATTGCAAAGTACTGCAGAATTAGAATTTTGGGAAGTATATTCAAATCAAGAAACAGCAAATTTCTTTTTTCAAGCCAACACAGTTGTTGAAAACTTATTAAAATCAGAAACACAAGTAGATTCAACAGCAGCTCCAAAAGAAAATATCGATGATTTATTGGGTGCGGTTTCTGATTCCTTAGCGACCAAACAAACGACCAATTTATTTACTTATTTAACGCCAAGTGTTCCTCAATCTGAAAACCAAATTTCATCAGTAATTGGAACTGCTAAAGTTGCTGATACCGCCAAGGTAAATGCTTTTTTGGCGATGACAGAAATTAGAGCATTGCTTCCTAATGACATGAAGTATGCTAAATTTCTTTGGGATGCCAAACCATTTTCTGCAACTATTGCTGTAACAAACGCAAGTACAGAATTGATTTATTTATATGGGATAAAATCTAATCGTGAAGACATTGCTCCAATTGAAGGTGATGTAATTGAAGATGCGAGTCAGGAATATGGCCAAACAAGTTCTCCAGAAGTAAGTATGACCATGAATGCAGCCGGAACAAAATTGTGGGGAAAAATGACCACTGACAATGTAGGCAAATTTGTTGCTGTTGTGTTGGATGATTATGTTTATACTGCACCTTCAGTAAATACAGCCATATTAAATGGAAGAACTTCTATTTCTGGCGGAAGCATGACTGTTGCTGAAGCACAAGATATCGCAAACGTATTAAAAGCTGGTAAATTACCTGCTGCTGCACATATTATTCAATCTGAAATTGTTGGTCCTTCATTAGGGCAACAAGCCATTGACAGTAGTATGTACTCCTTCTTTTTGGCATTGATGGTCGTTTTTGGCTGGATGATTTTTTATTATGGAAAAGCAGGTGTAATAGCCGATTTCGCTTTAATGGTAAACCTCTTGTTTATTTTCGGAATCCTAACAGCTTTTGGAGCGGTATTAACCTTACCTGGAATTGCCGGTATCATTTTAACAATCGGTATAGCTGTTGATGCAAACGTTATTATTTACGAAAGGATTAAAGAGGAATTAACCCATGGAAAAGGTTTAAAAGCCTCCATAATATATGGATTTAGTTATGATGGCGCATTTTCAGCTATTTTGGATGCAAACGTTACATCATTGTTAACCGGTATCATTTTATATGTTTTTGGAACAGGTCCGGTAAAAGGATTTGCTTATACCTTTATTGTGGGTATTTTAACATCATTGTTTACTGCAATTTTTATCACACGTTTGGTAATTGACTGGTATGCAGCTAAAGGAAAAATTTTCACATTTAATACAAGCATCACAAAAAAATGGTTTACCAAAATCAATGTTGATTTCTTAAAATTAAGAAAATCAGCTTATCTGTTTTCTGGTATTTTAATTGTAGCAAGTATCGTATCATTAGCAACTAATGGATTAAACTACGGGGTAGATTTTATCGGTGGAAGATCTTTTGTGGTGAAATTTGAAAACGCCACTAGCGCAACCGATGTTGCAAATACATTAAAAGACGTATTTGGTGATGCTCCTGAAGTTAAAACCTATGGAGAAGCAAGTCAGTTAAAAATTACCACCAAATATAAAATAGATGAAGTAGACAAATCTATTGATGATGAAGTGCAACAATTATTATATACAGGCTTAAAACCATACAATCCAGAAGGACTTTCATTGGAAGAATTTAAACCGGGGTATGATGGAGCAAAAACTATCGGTATTTTGAGCGCTATGAAAGTTGAACCATCCATTGCAGATGACATTAAAACGGCTGCAGGCTGGGCTGTTTTAGGTTCCCTATTAGTTATATTTCTTTATATTTTATTTAGATTTAGCAAGTGGCAATATGGCTTAGGAGCAGTTGTTTCATTATTTCATGACGTAATAATTGTATTTGGTATATTCTCCATTTTTTATAAAATATTACCTTTTGATATGGAGATTGGACAATCCTTTATTGCAGCTATATTAACGGTATTGGGTTATTCCATAAACGATACGGTGATTGTTTACGATAGAATTCGTGAGTTCACAAATACCCACAATTCTTGGAGTTTTTACAAGGTTATAAATACCGGGTTAAACAGCACAATGGGTAGAACAATAAACACCTCATTAACAACATTGTTGGTGTTGGTTGCCATATTTTTATTTGGTGGTGATTCTATCAAAGGATTTATGTTTGCCTTAATTGTTGGTATTGGTGTTGGTACTTACTCCTCTTGGTTTATTGCCTCCCCAATATTATATGATGCAACAAAAAAATTAGATAAAGAAAAAAAAACAAAGTAACACCTAATTTAACAAAAACTGCAAAACCGTTTTGAGTAGTCAAAGCGGTTTTTGTATTTCAAATTAGCAATTAATTTATCATTATGGGCTAATTTTACTTAATGATTGTTAAATTTGTAACAAAGCATAAAAATGAGCATTATTAAAATACACAATAACTATTTCAAAAAGTATATTTCCGAAGAAAAAATTGCGGAGACCATTGATAAAATGGTGGTGCAAATTTCAGAAGATTGTAAAAACGAAACACCTATATTTATTGGAATATTGAACGGGTCCTTTATGTTTGTTGCCGATTTGGTACGTAAATATAACTACAGCTGCAAGGTTTCATTTGTGAAATTGGCATCTTATGAAGGCACCAATTCAACAGGAAAAATAAAACAATTAGTGGGGTTGAATGAGGATTTGGAAGGAAAAACCGTGATTATCTTAGAAGATATTGTTGATACAGGGAACACCTTACAAGAAATATATGACATCTTCGCCGATAAAAAATTAAAACAACTTAGAATCGCTACCCTATTTTTTAAACCTGATGTATTTAAAAAAGAATTACCGATTGATTATATAGGTATTTCAATTCCCGATAAATTTATTATTGGATACGGTTTAGATTATGATGGTTTGGCCAGAAATCTCTCCAGTATTTACCAACTTACAACGCCTCCAAAAATGAAAAATATTGTTTTATTCGGACCTCCGGGTGCAGGAAAAGGAACACAAGCCGATTTGCTTAAAGAAAAATACAACCTTGTCCATATTTCTACAGGCGACGTTTTTCGTTCCAATATCAATAACAAAACTGAACTTGGAATTTTGGCAAAATCCTTTATGGACAATGGAGATTTAGTTCCGGACGAGGTAACCATTGACATGCTTAAGGCTGAAGTGGATAAAAATTTGGCTGCGAACGGATTTATTTTTGACGGATTTCCCCGCACAGAATCTCAGGCAAAAGCCCTAGATGAATTTTTAGAAGAAAAAGGAGAAGTCATCAGCGGTATGGTTGCTTTGGAAGTGCCAGAAGATTTATTGGTAACTCGCTTATTGGAACGCGGGAAAATTAGTGGAAGAACAGACGATCAGGATGAAAGTAAAATTAGAAACAGGTTTAATGAATACAATACAAAAACCTCTGTTTTAAAGGATTATTACCAACTTCAAGGTAAATATTTTGGTGCAAACGGCGTTGGATCTATTGACGATATTACAAATCGCCTTTCTAAAGTAATTGACCAGCTGTAAGCCCTCTAGCCCCCAAAGGGGGAAATAATAGGTTTGCAAACAGTTGGAAGTTATACAACTAAACATTTGTAAAGTTTTAGGTTTCATATACACCTTTAAACAAATACACGATTAAACAATTACTCGCTTAAACCCTCAAAAAATGACTGAAGAAAATTTTGTTGACTATGTAAAAATTTACGCCTCTTCTGGTAAAGGAGGACGCGGTTCTACGCATTTACATAGAGAAAAATACATTGATAAAGGTGGCCCTGACGGTGGCGACGGCGGTCGTGGCGGACACGTAATTGTGCGTGGCAATAAAAATATGTGGACACTTTTTCCACTAAAATTTAAAAAACACTTCAAAGCCGAGCATGGCGGCGATGGCAGCAAACAACGAAGTACCGGTAAAGACGGAAAAGATGTATATATTGAAGTTCCTATGGGAACCATCATAAGAGATGGGGAAACACAGGATATTTTATTTGAAATTACCCACGAAAATCCAGAACAAATTTTACTTGATGGTGGAATGGGCGGATTGGGGAATTGGAATTTTAGATCTTCAACCCACCAAACACCTAGATTTGCGCAACCAGGTATCGATTATAAAGAAGGCTGGTTTCAGTTAGAATTAAAAGTATTGGCTGATGTTGGATTGGTTGGTTTTCCAAATGCAGGAAAATCTACATTACTTTCGGTTATTACGGCCGCAAAACCAAAAATTGCAGACTACGCCTTTACCACCTTAAAACCAAATTTGGGTATTGTGGAATATCGAGATTATCAAACATTTGTAATGGCTGATATTCCAGGAATTATTGAAGGTGCGGCAGAGGGAAAAGGTTTAGGACATCGTTTTTTACGACATATTGAACGAAACTCCATCTTATTGTTTTTAATTTCAGCCGATTCTGCCAATATTCAGAAAGAGTATGATATTTTATTAAAAGAATTAAAACAACACAATCCTGAACTACTTGACAAAAACAGGTTGTTAGCCATTTCGAAATCCGATTTGTTGGATGAAGAATTAAAAACTGAAATTATAAAAGAATTGCCTAAAGGGATTAAAACACTTTTCATCTCATCGGTTGCCCAACAAGGATTACAGGAATTAAAGGATACTTTGTGGCAAATGCTACACGATTAAAATAACAATATAAAAAAAGCGCGGTAAAAAATTACTGCGCTTTTTTTATTTTATAAGCTCCTTCGTTTTTGTTTAAGATATCTTCATCAACAAATAAAAATTTTTAAACTTTCAAACAAATTATTGTACTCTTTTATACATTTTATCGCCACTTTCATCCTCAACTTTCAAATTTCCCTGCAAGTCAATTTCTAGCAATCGCGGTTGTTTAAAAGCTGTCCATTTTATAATGAATAAATTAGGCATAGAAGTTTTGTAAATAACGGCAAATTCAAATTTTTCATCACCCCCAACAAAAGAATAATAGCCATCTTTTTGCGAAATGACACATTCTCCCCATTTATCCACAAAATAGTTTCCTTCTAATGAATTTACAACGGGTTTAACAGATGATTTTACAGTCTCTAATTTTTCTTTATTGGATTCCCTTTCATCAATTTTTTTTAATATTGCCATAGGAGGAGTTTCCTTAACTGCTGGAGCTTCCTTTACTTCATCAACAGGAATAATTTCCTTCCCTATTAATTCGTTTTTTGCTTTATTTTCTATAGTAGTATTTACATTGGAAGTTGCACCTTCGTCATACGCATAGTTTAATCCTTCAATATCCTCAAAAGCAATTCTTAGGGCTTCATGAAAGGCCGTTTTATAATCCTTCGCTTTTGATCGGCCTTCTTTGGTAGTAAAGATTATTTGATTATAACAATTCAAAAGTTCTACATTCATTTTTGTGCTAAAAAGACTAGATTCATTATTAATCTTGACTTTTAAACCCAAACAAGAATTGCTCGCCAAATCAGCAGGAAAATTTTCATCTGCAAATAATGCAGTAAAACCAGTTCGTTCAAATAAGAATTTTGCCAATGAATTCAATTGATACTGGTCTGTCGATCGCTGAAATTCAAATTGCTTCGGCACTAAAATATATTTATAAGAATTGATGCTTTTTTGCGCAAACAGCACAGAAAAACTGAATATTAAAAATAAGCTAATAGAAAAAGATTTGTTCATAATTGATTTGATTTTGATACTATAAACGTATTAATTGTGATTAAATTTTGTAAATGTATTAATTTTTATCCTTAAAAATAAAATTTATGCCGAGTTGAAAACTTGCGCTTTTCGCATCATAAATATTATTCAAACTCAATAAATTATCAGCGGCAAAATACATATTAAACATGCCAATTGTAGTTGACAAGCCCAAACCAACATTTGAAAACGAATATGGATCAACCGTATAGGTAAGTTTAGTTTGTAAATATTTGTTAATCCACCTTTCGTAAAACAAAGTTCCTGCCATAAAAGAATGTACAACACCAACTGTTGAGAACCATTGAAAACCTATTTTATTAACATATAAATCAGGACCAATAAGAAAGCGGCAATCATCATACTTTTGTCCAAATGCATAGCTTACCGAACCATGTAATTTAACCGGTCTAAAAGAAATGTAGCTTTTGTATAAAGTATCTAAAACAATGCTGTTGTCAAACTCCTCTTTTAAATCTGTCCAATAGTCTTCAGGATTATTGGGGTCAAAATTAAGTTGAAGTCCCTCTAATTCATAATCACCTTTTAAACTATAAGATCTTACATTTTTCGTGTTATTTACAAAGCCAAGATCCAGTATGCTTCCAGTAATTTCCCATTGCTTTTTAATATGATGGGTAAACCCCACATCAAATCCCAAACCTAGATTACCTCCAAAAAGAAGTTTGCTTTTCACATAGGAAGCATTAAATTCTTCATCGTTTTCGAAAAATATTCCTGAGCTTTGCATCAAAAAGTTGATGTTATCCAAATGCTGCCTATAAATATTTTGGGTTCCATCTTCTGTATAAAAGGATCCAGAATTAGATTTTGAACTTGCATTAAAAACACTTGAATATATTTTTGCGCGAGCGCCAACATTCCATTTCTCATTTATCTTTTTTGACAATCCTACGTGAAGAACACCTAAGAGTTCAGTTCTAAAAGCGGCTTTTTTGCTGGAATAACGCCTATTTAAATCAGTATTACCTTCGTAATACAAATCAACCAAATCTCGGGGTATTTTCGCCAACAAATCAAATTCCTGGTAATAACCAAAACTTAAATAATTGCTGTTCGGCAACCGAAATCCACCACTAAAAACTTCCAATTGCTGGTTAAATCCCACAAATTCTGTTTTACCAAAATTATCTATAGCTGTTTTAATTTTGTCATTGATATCAATTCCGTTATCGGCAAAAATGTCATACGTTGAAAATCCGGTAAATCCGCCTTGTACACTTATTTGAGAGAACAAGGGCATTCCAAAATGGAATTTTTGGCTTACTTCCGCCCCTGGATTTAACAACAATGTTTGAGGCAAATCGGCAAAATCATATAAAACCTGTTTATTTTGATTGTAACCTATTGCGCATACAAGAAAAATAAAAAAACTTAATTTTCTCATATTTTACGGAAGTTGAAATACAATTTAGCAGATGATTTTAAATTTAAAGTGGCGATGTCATTGATGGTAATTACACTTCCATCGTCACTAGGTGTAAGAAAAATGTGAAAACCAAAATATTGCGTATTGTAAATAACGGAAATATCTTCTTTTGGAATTTCGACAATGGTAGTTATTTCAGGCGAGTTTTCAGGCACGTTTATAATGGGTTGCAACTCATAAATTGGCTGTTTATATTTATCGTAAAATATGATGCTGATCCTAAAAGTTCGGTTGAAACCGTTTTTGGTAATAATGGTAAATTCCAATTTTTCCAAGTAAGCCTTGTAATCAGTAGAAATCGGAGCTTCTATTAAATCGAAGGTTTCGGTTATTTCCTGATTAAACTGGTCTAAAAACTTTGGTGCGGTTAAATTTAGATATACCAGAGTTGAATTATACGTAGTGTTTATGTTAGCGTCGTCCAATTGGTTAAAATCGACCTCCTTTGTACAACTTTGAAAAACTAAAAAAACCAATGCAGATGCTATAAATTTTGTGATTTTCATAAAAGATGATTGGATTTGTGATTTATTCAAATATCACAAATACCGTTTTATTTCAATTAATTTGGTGACCGATATAATGTTTTCTGACACTGGCTGCGCGTTAAAATTGCAGAAAATAACTTCAAATCCCGCATCTTTTGCTCCCATAATGTCAGCTTCCCAATTGTCACCGATCATAATTGATTCTTTGGAAACAGCTTTCGTAACATCTAAAGCATAGTCAAAGATAATGCGATTTGGTTTTTTTACCCCTGCGTCTTCAGAAGTAATTATTTTATCAAAATACTTTGTTAAACCTGAATTTTCAATCTTTTTATACTGTACTTCATTAAACCCATTAGTAATAATGTGAAGTTTATAATTCACATACAAATGTGCCAAAATTTCATGAGTTCCTTCAAATAATTTATTATGTTGTGGCAAAACATTGATATAATCCACCGACAAATTTTCTAAAAGCTGGATGTCAAAATTTTCCTTTATTTTCACAAAAGTGTCTTTTAGCCTGCCCAATCTGAGTTCTTCCTTGGTTACTTTTTCCTCACGATATAATTTCCAATAACGTTCATTAATTCCCCGATAATAATTCAAAAACTTTTGCAGGTCAGCTTTTACATGATGTTTTTTAAAAACAGTTTCAAAAGCGATATCAGAATTGGCTTCAAAATCCCAAAGTGTATGGTCTAAATCGAAAAATATGTGCTTAATGTGTTTCATTTATATTATTTTGCACAATGTACTTAAATTGCGCTTAAAATTAAAAAATACCAATTACAAATTATATAATTCAGAAGAATGTTAATTAAAAACAAATTTAAAATACGGGTATCTTCTTAAATAACAGTTGCTTTATAAATATTTGTCCAGCCAGCCCAGTACTCATCTTCACATAAAGTTTCGTTATGAAAAACTGAAATAAATGTACCATTGACTTTTTGTACTTCATTTTTTAAGGCCAAAATCTTGGCCAAACTTTCACCATTGGAAAGTTGCATATGTTGCTTTAAAGTAACGTCGGTAACTGTAAAAGGAAATATTTTTAAGGGCGTCAAAATTTCAAAATCCAGATCGTAAAAATAGAATGGCGTACAGGTACTCGCCCTAAAACCAGCCAATTTTTCATAACCCATTGTATAATCTTCCGTCAAATCTATATCCAATAAATTCTGGTAGGTATCAGGTAAACTTAAGCGCAAATAATGTTGGCAAGAACAAGTTACTGGTCTGTTTATGATATATTCTAAACGCAATTTTTCCCTTTTTAGCTTTTCTGCATTTTTTAATGTAAAATATGAAGGTATTAGACCGACTTTTGCATAGTCCGCCATTGATTTTATTAAGGATTTGAAATTAATATTTGATGAGGAAATATTTTTATCGAAGGTGGTATAATCTCCTATTGAAAAGAAGAAAATTGTGTCCACTTTATGGTCTACTTTAATTTTCAACAGTGTCGAAAAAGTATCATAAGGATCTTCCCTAAAATTTAAAATGGTCAGCAATCGGTTTCTGAAATTTATGAATTTAAAATTCAACAAATCCTTTAAAAACCCACCAATTGTGCGCACCACACCTTTATTCTTATAAACAAAAGCCATATCAACATTGATGGTTGACAGCAATTTAAATTCCCTATTGACGTAATTATAATTTGGAAATTTAATTTTCAGCAATTCTAAAAACTTAAAAGCCCAAATATCAACAACAGGTTTTTCTAAAAACCCATTTTTATAGGCCAAACTTTCGACAGCTGAAAATCGTTCATGCACATCTTGCACATAGGGTAAATATTCTTCATACCTACTTATAAGATAAAAACTTGCGGCAAAAATATCAAATGGAATTGTTGAGGATTCCTTGGTTGGAAAAAAACAAGGTACATTATCCCATTCATAAATCTTGATATCAATATCATTGATGCCTTGCTCAAATAACAAATCATGGCTCCAAATAAAGAATTCGGAACCCAAAGGAGATTTAGAATAGGTTATTTTTGGCCCGTTATGTGCCACAAACTCATTAACTTTTGAAGTAAATGTTACGGGTATTTTAAGTATTCGACCAAAAAAATGTTTAAAGATATAGTTGATTCTTGGCGTTATTTTAGGCGTATAAATGAGCAGCATTAATGATGTTGTTTATTTGTTGATGTGTTTAATCGTGTAATTGTTGTGACATTTATTAAAATTATAGCATACGAATTAAATTGTGGCTTAAAGTAAATTCTCATCGGCAAAGCTAAAATACGCATTTTCGGTAATAATTATATGATCAAGCACTTTTATGTCTAAGGTTTCTCCGGCAAGTTTTAATTTGCTGGTTATTGATTTATCGGCTTGGCTAGGCTGCAATTTTCCCGAAGGATGATTATGACATAGAATAATAGCGGTTGAAAATAATTCAATTCCCTTTTTAAACACGAGCCTCACATCAACCAAAGTGCCTGTTAACCCACCCTTACTCAACTGTTCTTTGTGCAGCACTTTATTGGAATTGTTTAGATAAACGATCCAAAACTCCTCGTGGTGCAATTCTCCAATTAGCGGTTGCATAATCTCAAAAACGGCTTTACTACCTGTAATTTGAGGTTTTTCTGTTGCTTCTTCAAGCCTTCTTCTACGGCCAAGTTCCAACGCGGTGATAATAGAAATGGCTTTTGCTTCACCAATTCCCTTAAATTTTTGTAAATCGGCAACCGACATTTTTCCTAGTTGGTTTAAATTATTGTCGATTGAAGCTAAGATTTTCTTAGATAAAGCCACAGCTGTCTCATTTCTGCTTCCCGAACCAATTAAAATTGCGATTAATTCAGCATCTGACAATGCCGCTTTTCCTTTCAATAAAAGCTTTTCTCGAGGTCTGTCGTCTTCCGCCCAAGATTTAATGGACATTGAATTATTATTGTATATCATAGCATATTTTTTTATCAAATATAAGATTATATCTTTGCCTAAATATTCTGTATATGAAAATTATTATTGCTGGTGCCGGAGATGTTGGTTTCCATTTGGCAAAACTGCTATCTTATGAGTCTCAAGATATTTATTTAGTAGATCTAAATGTTGAAAAACTTGAGTACGCCAGTAACCATATTGATGTGATTACCAAAAAAGGTGACGCCACGTCTATCAAGCTTTTAAAAGAAATTCACATAGACAAGGCTGATATTTTTTTGGCGGTAACAGAATCTCAAAACACAAATTTCACCTTAGCTGTCCTGGCAAAAAAATTAGGTGCAAAAAAAACTATTGCACGTGTTTCAAATCATGAATTCACAGTAAATTCTGAAATTGACTTTGCCGAATTGGGCATTGACAGTATGATTTCTCCAGGGGAATTGGCCGCCGATGAAATAAAAATGTTGTTAAATCAATCGGCATTTAATGATACCATTGAATTTGAAAATGGCGCATTAAATATTTTAGGAAGCACTTTAGATTATAATTCTCCATTAATAAATTTAACGGTTCAAGAAGCTCGAGAACGCTTTTCGGATATAGAGTTTATTACAATTGCTATAAAACCTATCAACAGTAGCGAAACTATAATTCCTAGAGGAAATACCATTTACAAAGCTAAGAATCAAATTTATTTCTCTGCACCAAAAGAAAGCCTTAAAAAACTCTATAAATTAATGGGAAAAATGCCCTTTGATGTAAAAGATGTGATGATTTTAGGTGCCGGTAAAATTGGGGTTAAAGCTGCAAGAAATTTATGCGACAACAGATTTAATGTCAAACTGATTGAAATAGAAAAAGAAAGAGCTAAAGAAGTTGCAGAAAAACTGCCAAATGCATTAATTATTTGGGGAGATGGAAGAATTGTTGAGCTTTTGGATGAAGAGAACCTCTCAGAAATGGATGCTTTTGTGGCTGTAACAGGCAATTCTGAAACAAATATTATGTCGTGCCTTATTGCAAAATCCAAGGGCGTTAAAAAAACAATTGCTTTGGTTGAAAACATGGATTACATCAACATTTCTCAAACCATAGGAATTGACACTTTAATCAATAAAAAATTATTGGCGGCAAATGCCATTTTAAAATATGTTCGCAAAGGTGATGTGTTGAAACTCGCAAACCTTCATAATGTTGATGCAGAAGTTTTGGAGTTTAGGGTTAAAGAAAATTCTTTGGTTACAAAAAATTTAATTAGAGATATAAATCTTACTAAAAAAGCTGTTTTTGGTGGTGTCATCAGAAATGGAGTCGCACTTATGACTTTTGGTGATTTTCAAATTTTGGCAGGTGATAAAGCAGTGGTATTTTGCTTGCCGGAAGCCATCAATAAAGTTGAAAAACTCTTCAACTAACAATGAAAAATCTCAACATTCAAATAATAATCAGCTTTCTTGGATTGACATCCATGTTAAATGGTCTATTTATGTTCTTTGCCGTACCTTTTAGCATTTATTATGATGAATTTGAAAAATGGGGTATTTTGTATGCTGGAATTACAACAATCGCCTTTGGTTTTTTATTGTGGTTTTTTAATAGAAATGCTAAGAAAAGCCTTGGAAAAAAAGAAGGGTATCTCATTGTTACTTTAGGATGGTTAATGCTCTCCTTTACCGGAACTTTACCATACGTTTTTACCGATACCATTCCCATTTATACCAATGCCTTTTTTGAAACTATTTCTGGATATTCAACAACTGGCGCTTCTATATTAACTGATATTGAAGCAATGCCAAAAGGCATCTTATTTTGGCGAAGTGCCACACATTGGATTGGCGGTATGGGAATTATTGTGTTAACCGTGGCTATTTTACCTATGTTAGGGATTGGGGGAATGCAACTTTTTATGGCGGAAGCACCAGGGCCATCAACAGATAAATTGCATCCAAGAATTACAGAAACGGCAAAAAGGCTTTGGATTATTTATTTTTTATTAACCATTGCAGAATTCTCTCTGCTTAAAATTGCAGGGATGAACTGGTTTGATGCCCTTAATCATGCCATGGCAACTATGAGCACAGGTGGATTTTCAACAAAAAATGCAAGTGTTGCTTATTGGAATGGCTATCCAATCATACAATATATTATAACCCTGTTTATGTTTATTGCGGGTGCCAATTTTGTGTTGTCCTATTTTGCTTTAAAAGGAAAAATTAGAAGGGTTTTTAACAATGAAGAATTTAGATATTACTTTTTTGGAACAATTGCTTTATCTATTGTAATCGCAGTTATCATCGTAAACTTTCAAGACCCTAATTTGGTAACTTCCATAAATCATCCAAAGCCTTGGGGTGAAACCGAAAGTGCTTTTAGGCATGCAGCTTTTCAAGTTACCTCAATTTTAACGACCACAGGATTTGTGTCTGCCGATTTCACCATGTGGAGCTCCTTGGCAACAATGTTAATATTTTCACTTTTTTTTATTGGAGGCTCTGCAGGCTCAACAGCGGGTGGAATTAAAATTGTTCGTCATATTATTATGATTAAAAATACTTTTTTTGAATTTAAAAAATTATTGCATCCAAATGCCATTATTCCTGTTCGATATAATGGTGTGGGAGTTCCTAAAAATATTATTTACAATATCTTGCCTTTTTTTGTATTGTATATGTTAATTTTTATAGTAAGCTCGATAATATTAACATTTTTTGGATTGGATTTTGTGACAGCAATAGGTGCAACCGCCTCTTCATTGGGGAATATTGGACCAGCTCTTGGAACTTTAGGCCCAGTGAATAATTATGCGCATTTATCCATAGGCGCAAAATGGATTTGCTCCTTTTTGATGCTAATTGGAAGATTGGAATTATTTACGGTGCTTATATTATTTACGCCTTTCTTTTGGAGTAAAAATTAAATCAACTCCTTAAATTTATTAAAATCCAACCCCCCGTAATCACCTGAACTCATTAGCAAAACAACAGTATTTTCAAAATTTTGGTTGAATAAAAAGTCCCTGAATTCGACTGGATTTGTATAAACAATCAAATCATCGCGCTCAAATGCGGCTTTAATTTGTAGTTCAGTAATTTTTTCGAGTCGTTTTATTTCAACGGCATGTGGCGAATAAAAAACAACAGCTTTATCGGCGCTATTTAATGCGCCTTTATATTCTTTTAAAAATTCGGCATTTAAACTACTGTAAGTATGCAATTCCAAACAAGCCAACAACTTTTTACTGACATATTGGTTTTTTACTGCAATTGTTGTGGCTTCAACTTTACTTGGTGAGTGCGCAAAATCTTTAAAAACTATTGTTGATTCACTTTCTGCAATTTTCTCCAAACGCTTGCTGGCACCTTTAAAACTTGAAATCGCCTCATAAAAATCGGCTTCATCAACACCCATATGCTGACAAATCCACTTTGCGCCAGCTAAATTTTGCAAATTATGCTTTCCAAAAATTTCCAAGGGCACTTCACCCAAAGAAGTTTCAATAAGCGTTTTGCCATTTTTAATGCTGTAATTTGGTGTGTGATATGGATATTTTTGAATAGAATTTGTGGCTTGTTCCACCACACTTCTCACTTCTGAATCCTCTTCATTGTACACTATAATACCGCCATTGGTGATTGAATTTACAAAAATTGAAAACTGCTCCACATAATTTTCATAGGTTGGAAAAACATTGATATGGTCCCACGCAATTCCACTTAAAAGAGCAATATTAGGTTTGTACAAATGAAATTTCGGACGCATATCAATGGGGCTCGATAAATACTCATCGCCTTCAAGTACCATAAATTCATTTTCATCAGTTAAATGCACCATAGTGTTAAAACCCTCCAACTGAGCACCAACCATATAATCGACCGCTATTTCGTGATAGTGAAGCACATGTAGAATCATGGAGGTGATGGTAGTTTTTCCGTGTGAGCCGCCAATAACCACGCGTGTTTTATCCTTAGATTGTTCAAATAAAAACTCAGGATAGGAATATATTTTTAGCCCCAGCCTTTTCGCTTCCAACAACTCTGGATTGTCGGCTTTTGCATGCATTCCAAGAATTATAGCATCTAATTTGGGTGTAATTTTTTCTTCAAACCAACCCTCAATCTTTGGCAATAAACCCTTTGCTTTTAATCTGGATTTTGAGGGTTCAAAAATTGCATCATCGCTGCCTGTTATGGTATCTCCTTTTTGATATAAAGCCAGTGCCAAATTGTGCATCGCACTTCCTCCAATTGCAATAAAATGATAGTTCATGTAAAGAATTTTTATGATTTCAAATGTAAGGAAACTATTAAATAAAAGAGGAAAATATACCGTGATTCATTTAAATTCCCATTTTAATAAAATTTTTGAGTTCATTTTTAAAAAGTAAGACATAAATTATTACATTTATAATCAGAACTCAACAATTATTGTTGAAACATAAAAAAAATTAACAAACCCTAAAATTAATGGAAAAAGAAAAATTCCTATTACCAAAAAAAATTGCCCTCTTACTCTTTTTTATCGCGCTATTTAACTCTAATACAAGTTTTTCACAGTGTGTCAATCCTACTCCTACAGGAGCTACTTCTCAAGTTTTTTGTAAAACAGATAACAGCACAATTGCAGATTTAGTTGCTTCTGGAGGTACTATTGTTTGGTATGATACACCTTCCGGAAGCGGATTATATGGCGGCACAGAGCCCCTTGTTAACGGCAACATCTATTATGCCGATGATGTTTCAGGAGGTAGTTGTAGCACAAGCAGATTGGCTGTAAGTGTCACTATTTATGGGGATTTCCCAACTAACGTTGATGTCGCTGTTACAAAATGTGCCATTGACAATCCAACAATCGGCAATTTAAGCGCAACCGGCCAAAATTTAGCATGGTATGATGCGCAAACTGGTGGAAATTTACTTCCGCTTACACAACTTCTTGTGAACGGGCAAACATACTGGGTTCAGCAAACTGAAAATGGCTGTACCAGCGATCGGTTTCCAACAACTGTTAGCTTAATAGACCCCGTTACTCCCAGTACAGCGCCTATACAGTCATTTTGTAATCCGCCAAACCCAACAATCGCAGATTTAAAAGCATCCGGTGCCTCCGTTCTTTGGTACGCGTCAGAAACTTCAACAACACCTTTAAAAAGTACCGAGGTATTAATTGACGGCGAAGACTATTGGGTTGCTACAGTTACTTTTCCTTGTGTGAGCTCTAAAAGAGCCCAAACAACTGTGGTTTTAGACACCGCTCCAAATGCAGGAGAAAGCAGCTCTTTAATAGTATGTGAAGTTGATTTGGTTACCACAAATCTATTTGATTTGTTAGGTGGTACGCCAGATACAACTGGAATTTGGACTGGACCAAGTGCCTTGTCAAACGGTTATTTAGGAACTTTTGACCCTGAAACGAATACCGAAGGAACCTATACCTATACTGTTTCAAGTACTTTAGGTATTTGCCCAGATGATTCAGCAAACATTAGCGTAACAATAACTGTGGTTCCTCCACCAACAACCGCCAATAGTTCTCAGGCTTTTTGCGAAATTGAAAAAGCAACCGTCGCCAATCTAAGTACAAACCAAAATAATGTTGTTTGGTATGATACCGAAACTTCAACAATCGCATTAGACCCTTCTGAAACACTTGTTGACGGGGAAGATTATTGGGGCGCGCTGCCCGATGCCACTTCTGGATGTGAAAGTGCCATCAGGTTAAAAATAACAGCAACCATTATTGTAATTCCACCTCCAACAATCTCTCAAACAAATCAGGCTTTTTGCGAACTTGATAATCCGAAGGTCGAAAATTTAAGTCCAAACAGTCCTGAAATACTTTGGTATGATACGGAATTTTCTACAATACCTTTAGCTCCTTCAGAAGCATTGGTTGATGGCGAAGACTATTGGGCTAGCCAAACAGACCCAGCTTCCACCTGTGAAAGTGCCACAAGATTGGTTGTAAATGTTTCATTTATTATTCCAAATCAACCAACCATCACAACTATTACGCAAACTTTTTGTGAAATTGACAATCCAACTATCGCTAATTTGAACGGAACTGTTTGGTATTCGGACGACACTTTTGAAACAATAGTAGCTCCATCAGTTTTATTGATAGACGGCGAAGATTATTGGAGCCGCCAAGCAGCATCAACTAACTGTGCTAGTGATGCTATAACAGTTGTTACCGTTTCAATTATTAGTCCGCCACCACCAACAACCAGTGAACAAAGCCAGGTTTTTTGTGCTAATGACATTCCTACTGTTGATAATTTAAACCCAAGTGGAACAGGAATACTTTGGTATGCGAGCGAAACTTCCACTGCACCTTTAAAACCTGCAGATTTATTGGTTGATGGAGCATCTTATTGGGCAAGTCAAACTTCGACTTCAGGTTGTGAAAGTGCTTCAAGATTGATGGTTACCGCTGTTGTAAACACAACGCCACCACCAACAACAACCAATGCAAATCAATCATTTTGCATAAAGGATTATTTACCAGGGAATCCAACCGTTGCCAATTTAAGCGCAAGCGGAAATGGCATACTTTGGTACGCAACTGAGACTTCAACAACGCCTTTAAACTCAACAGACATATTGGTAAACGGCACTTATTGGGCCACACAGACCGATGCAATAACTGGTTGTAAAAGCGCTTCAAGATTGGTGGTTGATGTAAGTGTTATCAATCCGGCAACTCCAACAACTACAGAGCTCAATCAAGCTTTTTGTTTAGCGGATAAGCCAACGGTTGCAAATTTACAAGTTAGTGGCACATCAATTATTTGGTATGCCAACGAAACCGATACAACAGCATTAAAGAGTACTGATTCTCTTATAAATGGTGAAGACTATTGGGCAGCGGCATCTAATGCATCAACAGGATGTGAAAGTATTGCACGTTTAAGAATAATCGTTTCCATTACTGATGTTCCTCCTGCTACAATTGTCAACGTTTCACAAACTTTTTGCGAATCTGATTTAGCAACAATTGCAAATTTAACCGTAACAGGAAACGGAATTGTTTGGTATGCTACCCAAACAGACACAACGCCGTTAGCTACAACAAGTCTATTAATAAATGGCGCTTCTTATTGGGCAGCGCAATCAAACGCCACAACAGGATGCGAAAGTTCTGTGAGGGTTGCTGCGAATGTTGCACTGACAATTGTTAAAACACCAAGCATAATTTCACAAGGAAATGAATTTTGCAAAATTAATAATCCCACAATTTCCGATTTAAACTCGAATGTTTCCGCAAATAATGGCGGCACAATTTCTTGGTATGATTCTTATCCAAATGGAAATCTTTTAAATGCATCTACCGCATTGATTGAGGGCGAAACCTATTATGCCATAGAAACTATTGCTAATGGATGCAAAAGCTTAAATCCGCTTGAAGTTGTCGTTACTTTAGAAGCTTGTGACGAGTACGACATCGAAATATATGATGGTTTTTCACCAACAGGAAACGGCATAAATGACACGTTTAAAATAACCAATCTTCGAGAGCTTTATCCAAATTTTAAAGTGGAATTTTTTAACCGTTGGGGGAATTTAATTTATACCGCCAATGCCGCAAAACCAGATTGGAACGGAAGATTGCATGGAGATGGAGAATTGTCGCCAACTGGTGTTTATTTCTTTATTATTCATTTCAACAAAAACGACAGAAAACCTATTCAACGAAGCTTATATCTAAGCAGATAATCAATAGTTTAAACAAATACATTTTAAACCCAGAAAATGAAAAACATACTAATATTATTTATTGCACTTATGACAACCATAGTAATGTGGTCTCAACAAGATGCACAATACACACAATATATGTACAATATGAGTGTTATAAACCCAGCCTATACAACCAGTAATATTGGGGTTGTAAATTTGGGCGCCTTGCACAGAACCCAATGGGTTGGTGCAAATGGGGCTCCCAAATCCTCCAATATTTTTGCACATACCCCACTTAATGAAAAAATTGAAGTCGGATTTTCTTTGGTCAATGATAATATCGGCGACGTGGTAAATGAAAACAACCTTTATGCAGATTTTGCCTATAAATTAGATTTAGAAGAAAATGGCCAATTATCTTTTGGTTTAAAAGCTGGAGTCACTTTTTTTGATGTTAATTTTAATGGGTTTGTTTTAGAATCTGGAGATGTTTTTACCGATCCGGATTTTGCCGAAAACATCAATCAGTCATTTTTTAACTTTGGAGCCGGAATTTATTACAATACCGATCATTATTACGTTGGATTGTCTATTCCTGCACTTCTAAATGCAGATCATCTCGACAGAAACAATGGAAAATATCAAGGAACCGAGGAAGCGCATACATACTTAACTGGTGGTTATGTTTTTGAAATCAATGAATTGTTTAAATTTAAACCGGCATTTATGGCGAAAGCTGTAAAAGGAGCGCCTATTTCACTTGATTTAACTGCCAATGTTCTATTCGACAATAAAGTTGAATTTGGTATTGGTTACAGATTGGAAGATGCACTTAGCGGCATGATAAATTTTAAAGCCACGCCCGAATTGAGAATTGGCTATGCTTACGACCATACAATTTCTAATTTAGGTCCGTTCAGTTCAGGTTCACATGAACTCTTTATTTTATATGACCTGGATATTTTAAACAAAAACAAAGGTTTCGACAAATCCCCAAGATTCTTTTAAAAACGACTTTCAAAATGAAAAAAATACTACTTATACTTTTATTTCTCCCTTTTTCAATACAACTTTCAGTTGCGCAAAATTTAAAGCGTGCAAACCAGTTATTTGAACGAAGAGCCTATTTAAACGCTGCAGAGCTGTTTTTAAATGAAGAACCTAAAACACAGGAAGTTTTAGAAAAATTGGGCGACTGTTATTATTTTAACACTAAGATGAGCGAAGCCGAACCTTGGTACAAGATGCTGTTTCAAACTTATGAAGGCAAGGTTGACCCAAATTATTTGTTTCGATATTCACAAGCGCTTAAAGGCGTTAAAAAGTTTGGGGAAGCTGATAAATGGTACCAAAAATATTTAGAGAAAAAACAAATTACGACCATAGAAAAACAGGAAACACTGCCCTTTTTTGAAGCTTTAAACAGTGAGATTAAAAAACCGTATATCGTTCATAAAGTTTCAGTAAATTCAGAATTTTCGGACTTTGGAGCATCCTTTTTTGGAGATAAAGTGGTTTTTGCCTCCACAAGAAATAACGAAAAGTTGTATGATTGGAACAACCAGCCTTATCTAGATTTATATCAGGCTAATGTTGATAGCAATCAAGAGTTAACCAATGTCGTTCCTTTTTCCGGAAACATAAACACCGCAATACACGAATCAAATGCCGTGTTTACAAAAGATGGAAAAACAATGTATTTCACAAGAAATAATTACATTTCGGGCAAAAAAATTCGGGATAAAAATAAAGTGACCCAATTAAAAATCTACAAAGCCCAATTTATCAATAATGAATGGACAAACATTACGGAACTTCCATTCAATAATGATAACTATTCCGTTGAACATCCTGCACTCAGCCAAGATGAAAATCAATTGTATTTCGCGTCTGATATGCCTGGAACCATTGGTTCTTTCGATTTGTTTGTGGTGGATATCAATGCAGACGGAACATACGGAATTCCACAAAATTTAGGTCCTAAAATCAATACGGAACATCGGGAACAATTTCCTTTTGTAAGCGCTAAAAACATTTTGTACTTTGCCTCAGATGGTCATTTTGGCTTGGGCGGATTGGATATTTTCAAAAGTGAGATTTCTGATGAAAAATTTTCTACACCTATAAATCTAAGCAACATCATCAATAGCAATTTAGATGATTTCGCTTTTGTAATTGACGAAGAAAATGAAACTGGTTACTTTTCTTCAAACAGAGAAGGCGGCATTGGCGATGATGATATTTACCGTTTTACCCAAAAGAAAATTTATGTAGTACATGGATTGGTTCAGGACAAAAATAGTTTAGAGCCACTTTCGGGAACCTTGGTTTCCTTATTCGATAAAAATAATGCTTTAATCAACAAAATGATTGTGGGCGAAGATGCCTCTTATTCTTTTGATGTTGATAATAATAGAACATATAAAATTATTGGAACGCGTAAATTATACGTCCCTTCTGAAATCGATTTTACAACAAATGAAAAAGGTGACATTGATAAAAATATTCAGCTATTAATGGAATTGTATACAGCAGTTGAAAAAGATATTGTTGTAGAAAACAATAAAACCCAAATCAAAATCAAGCCAATTTATTTTGATTTCGACAAATGGAATATTCGCAAAGATGCTGCTCTTGAGCTAAATAATGTAGTGAATATTATGAAAAAATATTCTGAAATAAGCATTGAAATTGGCGCACATACCGATGCTAGAGGAAGTGATGAATACAATATGGGTTTATCTCACAAACGTGCGAAATCTGTTATGGACTATTTGATTAGCCAAGGAATTTCTGAAAGCAGGTTAAAATCTGAAGGCTTTGGGGAATCGCAACCTTTAAACCACTGTGTCAAACCTAAAATGTGCACAAGTAAACAATACAGCATTAATAGAAGGTGCGAATTTGTGCTTGCCAATTAACAAACATTAATTTATTATAAAAAGGCCGCCAGTAGCGGCTTTTTTATAATAATTTGGGTACTTCATAAACGACATCTTGTGGTTAAATAAATTTTGGGTACAACTTTTGTTAACTTTACATGAATAAATTATGAATTATGAGAAAAATTGCAGTGATACTTTCTGTCATTATTTTATCTTCGGTAAACGCTAAAGCGCAGCAACACTATAAAAACTATGATGGTCAGTGGAAAAAAGCACAAAAATTTGAAGAAGCCAAGCTACCAAAATCTGCTTTAAATGAAGTTGAAAAAATATATATAAGCGCTAAAAAAGAAAATAATGCACCACAACTTATAAAAGCATTGTTTTTTAAATCAAAATATGCTTTACTGCTTGAAGAAGATGCGCAACTTAATATCATCAATTCCTTCAAAAAAGAAATTTCAACAGCGGAATCCCCAACTAAAAATATTCTTGAAAGTACTTTAGCCAATTTATATTGGCAATATTTTCAACTAAACCGATGGAAATTTTATAATAGAACCGCTACTGAAAATAAAGTGGACACATCCGATTTTAGAACCTGGGATCTACAAACGCTCTTTACTGAAATTCATTTGCATTTTCAAAAATCATTAGAAAATGGGCTGCTGACACAAAAAACGGATTTGAACAAATTTAATGATATTTTAGATTTGCAGAAGGATTCCAAAATATTTCGTCCAACGCTGTTTGATTTTTTATCGCACAATGCCTTGGGTTTTTACAAAACAACTGAAAACTCCATTGCGAATCCCGCATACAAATTTGAAATATCCGACGAAAAATATCTCGCCAATTTCGAAGAGTTTTCAACAATAAAACTAGAAACTCAGGATAGTTTATCGCTTCAATTTAATGCCCTAAAAATTTATCAAAAATTAGCGGCATTTCATCAAAAGGAAAATAACAACAATGCTTTTATTGCGGTTGAACTGGAACGCTTGTCATTTGTAAAACAACATGCCACATTTAGTGAAAAAGAAAGGCTCTTTTTAAATTCATTCATCAGCCTAAAAAACGAATTTAAAGCATACGAAGCATCAACCTTAATCGATTTTGAAATAGCCTCTGTTTATAACAATCAGGCGAATGACTATGTACCTATTTCTAAAATAGAAAATCAGTTTAAACGTGCAAAAGCACTTGAAATTTGTGAAGAAGCAATCGCCAAATTCCCAAAAAGTTTTGGCGCTCAAAAGTGCAATTCGCTAAAACAGCAAATTCTCAGCTTGTCATTAAATATTGTTGCAGAAAAACTGGTACCCAATCAAAAAGATAACAAGGTATTGGTTACCTATAAAAATGTACCTAAGCTATATTTTCACATTTTTAAAATCACTGAAAAAGAAAAATTTGACTTCGCAAGAATTTACAACGATTCGGCGAAAATTGCTTTTATTAAAAAACTTGATTTAGTGACCACTTTCAGTCAAACTTTAAAAACAGAGAATGATTTTCAACAACACAGTACCGAAATTTTAATTCCGCCTTTTGCCAACGGAAATTATTTAATTTATGCTTCAACCTACGAAACCCTAAACGCCAATAGCCTTTATGCCACGTCAATTATTCAGGCAACGGATATTGCAGTGATTGAAAACCGTCAAAATAATAGTAACAACTATCAAATTGTTGATAGAAATACTGGAAAACCGTTAGTTGGCGCCAAAGTGAACATCAAAAATTACAATACAGGAAAATATAATGCGCCAATAAATGAAAATTATAGCACAGATAACAAAGGTCAAATAAATTTCAGGACAAAAAATCATTATAGAAATGTAGTGCTCACGGTGAATTACAACGAAGAAATAGCAGTTTTTGGCGACTATTATTTAAATGAAAGCCGCGAGATAAATCAGGAAACTGAAAATACCTTCATCAATTCATTTTTATTTACGGATCGAAGCATTTACAGGCCGGGACAACTCGTTTATTACAAAGGAATTGTGCTCAAAAGCCTAAAAAATAAATCGGAGGTTGTTGCAAATGAATTTGTGGAAGTCACTTTGTACAATGTCAATCGAGAAATTGTAAAATCTGTTGAATTGAAAACCAACGATTATGGTTCCTTTAGCGGCGAATTTATATTGCCAACCACCGGTTTAACAGGGCGTTATTTTATTGAAGTTGAAGAAGGTTCACAGGAAAGTGAATTATATGATTTAATAGATGATTTAAATTTTTCTTCCACAGAAATATTGGTTGAAGAATACAAACGCCCAAAATTTGAAGCAAAGTTTGAACCCATTACAGAAACCTATAAAATCAATGATTCCATTACTGTAAATGGTAGTGCTCTCGCCTTTGCAGGAAGCAATATTACTGATGCCAAAGTAGCGTATCGGGTGCACAGAAAAGTACAATATCCAAAATGGTATTATTGGTATCGACCAATTTTTCCAAGCTCGCAAGGTCAGGAAATTAGCCACGGAGAAACAAAGACAGATGCTCAGGGAAATTTCAAGATTACTTTTAAGGCCATTCCGGACAAAAGTGTTGATAAAATAGACCTACCGATATTTATTTACGAAGTCACTGCAGCTATTACAGATGTTAATGGTGAAACCCGCAGTGCTGTTACAGAAATAAAAGTTGGTTACCAGGCTATAATTGCCGAAATTAAAATTGCTGATGCAATTGACAAAAACAAAAAAGAAAACGCAATCATTCTTGAAACCAAAAACCTCAACAATGAAACAGTTTCTGCCAAAGGAAGTTTAAAAATTCACAAATTACAGGCACCTAAAAATGTATTGAGAACACGCCCTTGGAATGCACCAGATTATCAAGAAATAAGTGAAGAAGTCTTCAGAAACAAATTTCCAAATGAAGCTTATGCCAATGAAAATGAAATTAAAAACTGGCCAAAGGGAAATTTGGTTTTTGAAGAAAATTTTGATACCTCAAAAGAAACTAAAATTCGGTTGAAAAAAGTCCAAAATTGGGAATCGGGTCAGTATGTTGTTGAACTGGAAACCACAGATAAATTTGGACAGAAAGTTACAGATAAAAAGCTGTTTACCATTTTTAGCGAAACAGAAAATCAGGTTTCCGACAATCAGCTATTTTTAATTTCAACCGATAAACAAAGTTATAAACCCTATGAAAATGCAGTGCTCAAAATTGGTTCAGCCTCAAAAAATATTTTTGTAACAATAGACATTGAAAAAGACCACAAAATAATTGACACGCAAATTATTCATCTGGAGAATAACTCGAAATTCATTCAAATTCTGGTTACCGAAAAAGATTTGGGTGGATTTGCAATTCATTATAGTTTTAGCAATTTTAATGCTTTTAAAAGTGGCACTTTGCCTATTTCAGTGCCTTATGCAAAAACAGCATTGGAAATTGAAACCGTAACTTTCAGGGATAAATTGCAACCTGGAGAAAATCAAACCTGGAGTTTTAAAGTCAAAGGAGAAAAGGGCGATAAAGTTGCCGCCGAAGTATTGGCAAGTATGTATGATGCTTCTTTGGATGAATTTAAAATCCATAGTTGGGAATTTAATCCAATGGAACAACCGATTTATTATTCATATAACCAAAGAAATGCGAACAACAGTTTTGGGAACAGCTATTTTAATGTCGTGAATATCCCAGCATTTTATGACTATTATGTGCATCACCTATTTGACCAGTTAAATTGGTTCGGATTTTATTTTAACAATTCTTTTAGGATTAGAGGAGTGGGCGCTGTTAAAATGATGCGAAAGAATAATGAGGTCATTCAAGTTGCTGAAGATGAGGATGTAATGGAGGATGTTGCCTTCTCTAAAATCTCTGAAAATTTATCATTGGAGGAAGTTGTCACTGTTGGTTATGGAAAAGAAAAAGCACCCAAAAATGAGGAAAATCTTGAAAAGTTTGATTTATCATCCATTAAAATTAGAAAAAACTTTCAGGAAACAGCCTTTTTCTATCCGCATTTAACAACTGATAAAGACGGAAATGTTAGTTTTAATTTCACCGTTCCTGAGGCGTTGACTCGATGGAAATTGCAATTATTGGCACATACCAAAGAATTGGCTTCAACAACCAAAACACTAACAACCGTTACACAAAAAGAACTGATGGTTTTACCAAATCCGCCACGATTTTTGCGAGAAGGCGACACCATTGTGTTTTCAAGCAAAATATCCAATTTAACAGAAAATGTATTTTATGGAACTGCTGTTTTGGCATTAACCGATGCCATCACCGGGAAACAAATTGATGATTTGTTGGGAAATAAATCTTCATCACAAAATTTCAAAATTAATGCAAAAGGAAATACACAAATTAGCTGGAATTTGAAAATTCCTGATGGAATTCAAGCCGTGCAATACAAAATCATAGCGAAAGCAAATGATTTTAGTGATGGTGAACAAAATGTATTGCCTGTATTGTCAAACAGACTATTGGTAACCGAAACCTTGCCTATGTGGGTTCGCAGCAAGCAAACCAAGACTTTTACTTTAGATAAGTTAAAAAATGCTTCGGATACGCTCAGCAACAATACTTCGGCTCCGCTCAGCAACCATTCGGCTACGCTTAAAAATCATAAATTAACACTAGAAATCACTTCCAATCCAGCTTGGTATGCTGTACAAAGTTTACCCTATTTAATGGAATATCCTTATGAATGTGCAGAGCAAACATTTTCTCGTTACTATGCAAATTCGCTGGCTTCGCATATTGTAAATTCAAACCCGCGCATCCAGGAAGTCTTCAATCAGTGGAAATCTAGTGATGCCCTGGTATCAAATTTGGAAAAAAATGAGGAATTGAAATCCATTATTATTCAGGAAACGCCTTGGTTGCGCGATGCACAAAGCGAAACCGAGCAGAAAAAACGCATCGCTTTGTTGTTCGATTTAAATAAAATGACGAACGACCAACAAGCTGCCATCAATAAATTAAAAGAACAACAGTTTAGCAACGGCGGTTTCCCTTGGTTTAAAGGAAGTCAGTACCCAAATCGTTATATCACCCAACATATCGCTGCAGGATTTGGACATTTAAAACAATTAAATGTTGCCATAAACGAAAAAACTGCTTCTGAAGTAATTTCAAAAGCCATCAACTTTTTAGATGAAGAAATTTTAGACGATTACAATAAGCTATTAACAGAAGCCAAAAGGCTAAAAGAAAAAGAAAAATCCGAAGAAAAAGGACTGAAAGCTGAAAGCGACTATCTCGCTAAAAATCATTTAGGAAATATTCAATTGCATTATTTATATATGCGCAGTTTTTATAAGGATGTGAAAATTTCTGAAAATGTACAAAAAGCCATAAATTATTACACAAAACAATCGGCAAGCTATTGGAAGGAATTCAATTTGTATTCAAAAGGAATGATTGCTTTGGTGCAACATAGAACGCAAAATAAAACCATGGCTTCAACTATTTTAAAATCGCTAAAAGAAAATAGCATTGTTAGTGAGGAATTGGGAATGTATTGGAAAGAAAATACCCCAAGCTGGTTTTGGCATCAAGCGCCTATCGAAACGCAAGCTTTGTTAATTGAAGTTTTTTCTGAAATTGAAAATAAAACCGCAACGGTTGATGAATTAAAAGTTTGGTTGTTGAAAAATAAGCAAACAAATAGCTGGAAAACAACAAAAGCGACCACTGAAGCCGTATATGCTTTATTGTTGCAAGGAAGTGATTGGCTGTCCATAAACGAATCTGTTGAAGTCACTGTTGGCAAGCAAAAAATTGAACCATCAAATCCCGATAGCCATCGGGAGGAAAATGTAAAAATTGAAGCTGGAACAGGCTATTTTAAAACTTCATGGAAAGGAAGTGAAATTACATCAGAAATGGGAGAAGTAACCATTTCAAAAAAAGACGAAGGTATTGCCTGGGGCGGATTGTATTGGCAATATTTTGAAGATTTAGATAAAATAACTTTCGCGGAAACACCACTTAAACTGAATAAAAAACTGTTCTTAAAATCGAATGCCGATAAAGGAAAATTGCTAACTGAAATAACCCAAAATACGCCCTTAAAAGTAGGTGATTTAATTACGGTACGAATTGAATTAAAAGTTGACCGACCAATGGAATTTGTGCATATGAAAGATCTGCGCGCCAGTGGTTTGGAACCCATCAATGTGTTATCGGAATACAAATGGCAAGATGGATTGGGGTATTATGAGAGTACTAAAGATGCTTCAACAAATTTCTTTTTTGAGAATTTAGCAAAAGGCGTTTATGTTTTTGAATATGATTTGCGTGTTAATAATGCCGGGAACTTCAGCAACGGAATTACTGATATCCAAAGTATGTATGCGCCGGAATTCAGCAGCCACAGTGAGGGAATTCGCATAAAGGTAAATTAAGTACTAGCGTTTTTTTGGAGGATACTTACTCAGTAATTTTTGAAATGCTTCGGCTAAAAGCTGTTCTTTTTCAATAATTCCAATATTGGTTTGAAAATCTCCTTCATATATACCCTGCCAGATTAATTTATCAGTTTTAGCATCAACAAAGTCAACAGTAAATTGTTTTGTAAGAACATTGTTATTAATTGGTACTTGTCCACCAATACTTATTCCCGAATGTCTTCCATAATTGCCAAATCCAATACCAACCGAATTTCTTGGTGCTTCAAACTGTTTTAATTGAACATCAACAAATATTGCTGGTTGATTACTAAGTTCAAAACCTTTTCCAATCATGGATTTTTCCAATTGTGTAAGAATCCTGTTTGTTTCTATCTCATTAATATTCAGCAGAACATCATTATAGAACTGAAATGTTTTATATTGGTTAAAATCAACTTGGTTATCGTAATCATATAGGATTTTGGGGGAAGTGCATCCTAAAAAAACAACCAACACTAGTAGCTTCATGTATTTCATCTGTTCAAATTTTATTTTTTAGCGGTAACAGCTGCTGTTCGCCATTAATCATTTCTTTAGGAATCAAAATTTGTTATGCTCGATTCATACTATTATTTTTAACTAATGGTGAATTCTCCCTATAAAATTAAGAATAATTCTGTTTTAATCAGCTATATAAAATAGTATCTTTGAAAAAAATTAAAAATCATGAATTTAAATCTGATTCCTAACATAAAACATACGGATAGCAATAACTTCTTTTTACTGGCTGGTCCTTGTGCTATTGAAGGGGAAGAAATGGCATTGAGAATTGCCGAACACATTTTAAAAGTAACTGATAAATTGGAGATTCCTTTTATTTTTAAAGGAAGTTTTAAAAAAGCGAACAGGTCAAGAATCGACAGCTTTACTGGAATTGGAGATGAAAAAGCGCTAAAAATATTGAAGAAAGTTTCCGAAACTTTTAAAATCCCAACAGTTACTGATATTCATGAAGTTTCGGATGCAGCAATGGCGGCTGAATATGTTGATGTATTGCAAATTCCTGCTTTTTTGGTGCGCCAAACCGATTTGGTGGTGGCAGCGGCAAAAACTGGGAAAGTTGTCAATTTGAAAAAAGGACAATTTATGAGTCCAGGTGCCATGAAACATGCCGTACAAAAAGTAAAAGATTGTAATAATGAAAAAGTTTGGATTACTGATAGAGGAACAATGTTTGGGTATCAGGATATGATTGTTGATTTTAGAGGGATTCCAGAAATGCAACAGTTTGCGCCAACAATTTTAGACATTACGCATTCTTTACAACAACCAAATCAAAGCAGTGGCGTAACCGGAGGAAAACCAGAACTGATTGAAACTATTGCCAGAGCCGGAATCGCAGTTGGCGTTGACGGGTTGTTTTTAGAAACCCATTTTGACCCATCGATCGCAAAAAGTGATGGTGCCAATATGTTGGATTTAAAATATTTAGAAAATTTATTGACCCGTTTGGTAGCCATCAGAAAAACAATTAACAGTTTTTAGTAAACAATTTAGATAAGCTTACCAATGCTCAAAAAAAAGCGACAAAATTTTAAAATTTTGTCGCTTTTTTTATATTTCAATGCTTTATTACCCACATTTGGTATGTCCGCAATTTTTGCATTTCAAACAACCCTCTTCATAAATTAATCCGTCAGGATCACCGCATTCAGGGCATTTTTTATCGACTGCTTGCGTGCCGTCTTCCACAAATTGTTTTAGTGCACGGGCAATACCATTTTTCCATGTATTGATATTTTCATCATACATGTTTAAGTTATTAATAAGGTCAACTGCATAAGGAATTGGCATTCCATGACGCAATACACCAGAAATTAATTTGGCATAATTCCAATATTCTTTATCAAAAGTACGGGACAATCCTTCAAAAGTAACTTTATACCCATCTTTATCCAAAAATTGAAAATCGTAACGTGATTCCCCGTTTTTATCTCTGTTTTTAATAACCCAGCCTTCTTCAAGCCAAGCAGGTAAAAGAAACGCATCTTCAATTTTTCCTGTAAATATTTCATAGGGTCTGTTGTTTATTAAACCAACAACCGCCACCCATTTTTCATAATCATTTTGGAAACGGACTACTTTTGCCGCAATTTTTTTAGGGCGTTTTGGAAAAACGGTTTCTGCATAGCAATCTGGTTTTTTATCTTGCTTTTTAGTATCATTTGCAATTAAGATTCCGCTTCGGGAACCATCTCTGTAAACTGTGATTCCTTTTAACCCCTTTCGCCAGGACTCAATATAAATATCACCAACCAAATCAACTGGAACATCTGTTGCTAAATTTATGGTTGAACTGATGGAATGTGTGGTATATTTTTGAACCAGTGACTGCATTTCTATCCGTTTTTTCCAATCAATTTCAGGTGCCGTTGCACCGCTATACGGACTTTCCTTAATATCAGTCTTACCGGTAACTTCCATCCATTGTTTTAATTTTGGATGATAAACTTCAAATTCCTCAAAAGCATCACCCATATCATCAACATAGGCAACTTTGGCATTTGTATCTTCTTGGTTTACTTTTCTTCTTCTCTTGTACGACAATAAATACACTGGCTCTATCCCCGATGATGTTTGGGCCAACATACTCAAACTTCCTGTTGGCGCCACGGTACTGATGGAAATATTTCTTCTGCCGTATTTCATCATTCGTTCATAAACATCATGAAATTCTTTTTCCATCATCTGTACAAACTCAGAGAATTTTTCAATTTCAGGGCTAAATGCTTCAAATTTACCTCGAGTAATAGCCATATCAATACTGCTATCGAACTCGCCTCTCAATTTGGTTTTCATTATCTCGTCAACAATTACGATTGCTTCATCAGTATCAAACTTTTTGCCCAAAGCTGCCATAGCATCGGCCAAAGCGGTAAATCCTAATCCAGTTCTTCTGCCCTTTTTACCTGTTTTATATAATAATTTCCATGTATCTATCTCAACCTGTTTAATTTCATTAGGCTCTTTGTCGTGCATTATTTTATTAAAAATTTTATCGACAGCTTCCAATTCCAAATCAACCAAATCATCCATTAACCGTTGTGATTCATACACAACTTCATAGAATTTTTTAAAATCAAATGAAGCTTTTTCAGTAAACGGATTTTCGACAAAACTATATAAGTTAATTGCTATTAATCGGCAACTATCACCGCCTTGCATGGCAATTTCAGAACAAGGATTTGTAGAACTGTTTTTAAATCCTGGATAAATAGAGGATGTAGAATAATAATGTTGACGGTCCCAAAATATCAAACCTGGTTCAGCGGTATTGTGGGCGCAAGAAATAATAATATCCCAAAGGGATCTTGCTTTAATTACTTTTTTATAGGTTGGTGCTTTGCTATCAATTGGCCAACGCAAGGTGAAATCATCATCATTTACAACCGCTACCATAAATTCATCGGACAAGCGGATAGAAATATTTGCGCCGGTTACTTTTGTTAAATCTTGTTTGATGGTCACAAAATCCTCAATATCAGGATGCGCAATATCCATAGTGAGCATTAACGCTCCTCTTCTTCCATTTTGAGCAACTTCTCTGGTTGTATTTGAAAACCGGTGCATGAATGAAACCGCACCTGTTGTGGTTCCCGCTGCATTGGAAACTTGAGCACCACCCGGTCTTAGATTAGATAAATCCACACCAACGCCACAACGTCTTTTAAACAACTGGGCCAATTGCTGATCTGTATGAAATATACCTCCATAAGAATCAAAAACCGGAGGAACAACCACGCAATTTGACAATGAGGCAATCACATTATTGTTTCCCAAAGAAGACATTACGCTTCCTTGTGGAATCACATATTTGAAATCCTTAAATAGGTTAAAAATTGCATTTTCAGACAAAAATTCTCGCTTTTTTCCATAATCAGAAAGACCTACTCCTTTCTTTTCTCCTTCCTGATATTTCTTTTCTATCCGGCCAAATTCAACCGCCATCCGCTTATGCATTTCGTCGGGTGTTAACTCTAAAAACTCTCCGGTTTTGGTTTTCATCGCATACTTATTCATCCACGTAGTCGCAGCAAGCTCATCACCTTTAAAATAAGCTAAATTACTCTTTAACAAATCGTTATAGGTAAAGGTTTTTGGGAACACTAATTCTTCTGTCATTTTTAAGTAAGTTTATTATTAGGTAAAATATAGATTTTAAAAATATAGAATATTTGAACTTAAGTTGTGTTAAATTTAAATTAGTTAATAACATTTCATTGTTGAAAAGTTCTAATTTTTCAATCCTTTTTTTTTGTAGTTTTAGCTTTTGCTAAATTTATCGAGAGTTTGAATAAGAAAATTCACAACTTATCATTAAGGGGGATCCCTGGAATTTTTTTAGGAATTTTTTCTTTAATTTTCATTTTTGGAATCCATTTTTTATTGTCTCAATACGCTACCAGCTCATCAGGCGTGTCTGTATTACCCATTTCTTTTTTTGAAATATTGCTATTTGGGATTTCTTTTCTTTATATTCTAATTTCTTACTTTACAGTTACAATCATCAATAAAAGAAGAAGAAAAAAGCTATATTTAAAGAATTGGAGCTTTAAAGCTAAGAAAATTAGAATTATTTATTCGGTTATTTTACTGCTTGGCGGAATTATTTTATATTTTCTGATGACAAACGGACTCTTGAAATTCATCATTCCCAGCTCCCTGATACTTTATGGAATTGGAGGAGTTGTCTCAAATAAACATACAATTGGCGCTACTGCCTTTTTGGGATTTGTTTTCCTTACGTTCGGCTTTTTAGCCATATTATTCCCAAGATTTGCATTTTATATATGGGGAATTGCATTTGGAATTTGTCATATAATTTACGGGCTGATTTATTATAAAATAAGCGGTGAGTTTTAAGCTTTAAGTTTGTTAATTTACGTTTCAAGTTTGCAACACCAATCAGTTTAACAAATAAACGATTAAACATTTCAACTTTTAATTTTTAACTTTACTGCCAACGTGCCATCTGGCCTTACCACTAAAAATGTATACCATACATTTTTTAACGCTCAATCCTCCCCTTCGGGGCTTAGGGGCTTTTTAAACTTTAAGCCTCCTCACCAAATCTTCCAATCCGTTTAATTGAATTTCATAAACCAGATGCATCATTTCTCCAAGTTTACCAGCAGGGAAACCTTTATTCCGATACCAAACCAGATAAAATTCAGGTAAATCTATCAAATATTTTCCTTTATATTTCCCGAAAGGCATTTTGGTGTTTGCGAGTTGTTCCAACAAATGTTGCTGATTATTTTCCATCTACAAAATCTTGCAAATAACTGAATCGTTCCGTTAGGTTTCCATTTTCAGTCATTTTGGATCTTTGAAGCACGCCATCTTCATCATTATTGAAAAGGGCTGGAATCACATGTTTTGCAAAATTATCCCCAAAACCTTCAGAAGCATCTTTTGGCAACTCACAAGGCAAATTATCAACGGCCATAACAGCGATGGCGTCTTTATCCATAAAATTTACTTCTTGTTCCGTTTTCGGATTATAACCATAAATAGGATCTGCAATGGTTGAAGAACGAATGGTTGATGCCACAGGTCCGTCAACATCACAACTAATGTCGGCTACTACTTTTATCTTAAAATCTGGAGATTTGGCATCTTCTTTTGTAAAAATATAAGGAGCACCAACTCCATAAAAATGACCAGTTATATACAAATCTGCCACTTTGGCAAAGCGCATGAAATCACTTTTATATTCTTGCGGATTATTAAAAAAGTCCCTCTGGTTTTTAACAATCCCATCCTTTCTTTTATTGTAATCCAACACATCTATTTGAACATAAACAGGTTCTTCAAAAGTTTGGTTTAAAAATTCATCAATAGTAACTTCGCGCATTTGCATGCCGTCTAACATTTCTTTTGCGCCATTTCCTACCCTACCTTTCCCAGTTAAAACTACTTTAATAGCCGGCAATTTCACTTTTTTCAATTCTTCAATTAACATTTTTTGATCGTGCAAAACTTCAGCTTTTGGTATATTGTATAAATTAAATTTTAAACCATAAGTTCTAATAGCATTGTACCCCCCTACAAAACCTGCATATATTCCAAAAGCCACCAATCTAACATTGTTTTTGTCGATAATTGTTTCATGGTCATACAATACAATATTTTTTGCCAAGATTGCTTTTAATAAATCGCGGTTGTATTTTTGTTTTTTTATGGTATGCGAAAAGAAAAAGTATTTTTTATTCGGAATTAAATTGGCAATAGGCACTTCTTTTACGCCTAATAGAACATCACAATCTGTCATATCCTCAAAAACCTCGATTCCTTCCTTTCTGTAATCTTCATCAGTAAAAAACCGAGAATCAGAACTTTCAACTTTAATTTCAAGTTGTGGATATATTTTTAAAAGCTCAGCACATTTTTTTGGAGATAATACGACTCTTCGGTCTGGCGGATTTTTTCGTTCTCTAAGGATTCCTATCTTCATATTGTAATTTGGTATAAGTTTTGCTCCAAAGGTATCAGGAATTAAAAGAAATTACAAACAATAATCTGATTGAATTTTTATACATTTGCATTCTTCTAAGAAGAATCGGTTCTTTGATTTATTGGGGACGACTGGTTTTGACTGCAAGGTCAATTAAGGTATAAGCATGTCGAGTAATGAAATAGCACTCGTAAATCTCAATTTCAAAAATTTAAACGGCGAAGATAACTACGCTTTAGCTGCTTAATCCGAATCACAGTAGGATGAGCCTCGTCACACTAGGTGTGAAAGCTAAATGTCTCTTGAAAGCCTTGGTTAGCGGCGGTCAATATAGAGGCATCGTAAAAGTTAACATAGACTTGCTATTGTTTCGGTAGCATTTTGAAACTTAAGAAACTAAGCTTAAAGTGGGCTGTTTTCGGTCAGCTTTAAGTCGAAAACCAAACGAAAAATAAACATGTAGAAAGTATTTTGGTTGCTTGTTTGGACCCGGGTTCGATTCCCGGCGTCTCCACTATTTTATTTTCTGCTTAGATAATAAAAAATTAAAAACGCTGTTATTTAATAGATACCCAATTCAAAAAAAAATACATTTAAACCCTCTTATGTATTTTTTCTATTTAAATTTAAAAAACAAACCTCAATGAAAAACAGAATTTTAACAATCAGTCTCTTAATTTTAGGCCATATTGGCTACACACAGACTCTTGAAGAGACCACAAATTGGATTGAAAATAATGCAGGTGCTCCTAACAGTATGTTCAGCAACACTGTAGCTTACAATTCGCAAACCCATAAATTGCTTTTATATAAAAATTATTCCGCTCCTTTTAAATTTAGAAAAGTAACAGAGATCAATCCTGCACACGTGAGCAGTATTAGCGTTTCTGAACCGAATAAAGAAGGTGATTTAGGTGGCATCGTTCTTAATTTTAAAAAAGGAGGAACCACTACTAAAGTTTATTTAGCGAATAATAATACACGGGTTTCTAAGGTAAATAAAGTGGAAGAAAAACAAATGTACTCATGGCCAATTATGGCCGAAGGTGGCATTAATCATAAACAAAGAATAAAAAAGTATTATATTAATTTATTCCATGAACTAGGCATTGATGTTGAAGATGGAGACCATCTTTAAAGCTATTTTAAATTTTTATTTTTAAGAGGCGTTGATTATTTCTGTTTATTGATTTAAGACTAATTAGATTAAACAGTTATTATTATCATAAATTAATTTTTTGTTTCTGGCGCCACCTTAAAAATTAAATCCGAGGTGTAATAATTAATCCCCTTGATTTTTAACCTTTCTGAATGTTTTTTCAATCTAACTTTAAAGTCATTCCAGTCTCTTAATGAATCTGGTGTCCATCCAATTTCAGCATGGCCAATAATTCTTGGAAAAACCATAAATTCCAGTTCTTCGATATTTGTGACTGTTTCAGTCCATAATGGGGATTCTATTCCCAAAATATCTTTTTTGGAAATTCCGGAAATAAAGGTTGAAGGATTCCAGACATAAGCGCTATCAACGTCAACATATCCCGCCCATTTCAATCCTAGTTTTGTAATGGAGTCATACTTCATATCTAAATAAGTTTTATTGGCTGGTGATAGAATAATTTGCGCTTTTTTATCCACCCCTTTCTGAGCGTTTTCAATCCTAGCCCAAAACTGCACAATAGTGTTGGTTTTTAAATCGGCATGGGCAATTTCATCCCAACCAATCACTTTTTTTCCGTTAGCAAGAACAATATCCTGCACTTTATTTATAAAAGGAATGTAGTCTTCCAGTGATGTCACATGTGATTCATCTCCTCCAATATGAATATACGGACCAGGGGTCATTTCTGCCAACTCTTTTATAACATCACTAATAAATTGGTAGGTAATATCTTTGTTTGTGTCCAACGAACTAAACCCAACTTTAATACCTGTATATAATTCAGGGGCTTCACCACTGCTATTTAATTCAGGATACGAGGCTAATGCAGCATTTGTATGTCCTGGCATGTCAATTTCTGGAATAATGGTTATGTATCTCTCCTGTGCATATTCTACAATTTCTTTGTATTTTTCTTGGGTATAAAAGCCACCTTTTCCCCCACCTACTTGGGTAGAACCACCGTGAACCGTAAGATTAGGCCAAGATTTAATTTCTATACGCCAACCTTGGTCATCAGAAAGATGCAAGTGTAATGCATTAAATTTATAAGCCGCCAACATATCAATATATTTTTTTACATCTTCCGCATTAAAAAAATGTCTGGCAACGTCTAACATAGCTCCTCTATATTCATATTGTGGATAATCTTGAATTTCACCTGAAGCAATAAACCATGATTTTTTTTGTTTTGTAGTAGCTTCAATTTCTTTGGGCAGGATTTGGCGAAACGTTTGAATACCACGAAAAATACCTTCTGGACTATTGGCAATAATACTTACATTCTTGCCTGTAATTTTTAATTTATAGCCTTCATTACCAAATTCAGGTTCCAATTTAGAAATTGAAAGATAAATACTGTTTGAATTCGACTTTTTAGAAGTTGACGTTACCTCTATGTCAAATCCTGTGGCTGGTTTTATCAAATTAGCCAAATAGTGTCCGGCTTTTAACAAGGCTACTGATTCTCCATCTACAAAAATTTTTGTATTTGCCTTTAGTTCAAATGAACTTCCTGATGCCGTTACTGAAACAGGTTTAGGTAAAATTGCTTCATTTAAAAGATTCATCCGAGGATTTTTTGACTGTGACCAAGAAGTAAATAATATAACAACCACAAAAAGTGCAACACTAAAAATGAGTTTTTTTATGTTCATGAGTTTTATAAAGCTGAATTAAATTTTTTTGTTTTCCAAAGCTATATTAAAATATCGTGGGATAAACTACCCAAAAGATATTTGCTTTCAATATAGAACAACCACAATAATATTATATTTTTATGAATATTTTATTTCTGTACAAAACATATGTTAACAGCCAAAATACCATTATGTGTGCAATTGCAAAAAGCAATGAGCCATTCATATTTCCCGCAATTGGAACAAAGATATTTTCGTATAGATAACGATAACCCGTAATGGTTTCGCCTTTCGCATCTATGGTTTTCACTAAATATAAAATTACCTTCGTATAAACCCCTGAAAACACAAAAATAAATAATGGATTTGTTCCAAAATGAATAAATGGAATCGACCATTTTTTGATGCCTTTTACATCTATCAACCATAACAACAATGCTAAAAATAGCATTGCCAAACCACCTGCATATAAAACGTAAGAACTTGTCCATAAAGGTTTGTTTATTGGCAAAACATAACCCCAAAACCATCCGACAACAGCACTTGCCATACCATAGATCACTAATTTTTTCACAGCCTCTATAACGCTACTATTCAAATCAATCAACCTGCCTGTAAAATAGCCAATTAAAACCGTGGCAACCGATGGAATTGACGATAACAAACCTTCCGGATCAAAAGGTATTCCGAATCCCTTATAAATATGATTTTCACCAAACAACAGTAGATCTAATTTTCCTGCTGCATTAGAAGTTAAACTATAAACATCCCCAGTGCCGCCAAAATAGAGCAATCCCCAATAACCCATCAAAATTGACACACCTATTATTAATAATTGCTTATAATTAAAACGCATACAGAGAACAGCCCCAATGGCATACGCAATTGCGATACGTTGAAGCACCCCAAAAAACCGTAAACTTTCAAAGTCAAATTTGGGAAATGCGTTTAAAAAAAGACCCAATAAAAAGATTACCGAAAATCTTTTCAAAACTTTCAACAATCCTTTTTTTGTTAACCCATCTCCAAATTTTTGAAATGAGTACCACATAGATACCCCGACAATAAATAAGAAAAAAGGAAAAACCAAATCAGTAGGCGTACAACCATGCCATTTTGAATGAAGTAAAGGCGGATAAACATGACTCCAACTCCCAGGCGTATTTACCATAATCATAAGTGCTATCGCTAATCCTCTTAAAACATCCAGCGCCATTAATCTTTTGGTAGTCATCATTTATTAATTTTAGTTGATTGTTAATTATTCTTTTTCAATCCAAGTTTATGCCCAGCAAATGCGTAGTATAAGATAATTAAATAACACGGAAGCAAAATCCAATAACCTGAAGTTGTGGCTTGAGCAGAAGCCAAAACTTCATTCATTCCTTTTGCAATTAAATCCGCCTTATTTCCATCAACAAATTTTCCATACAATGGAGGAATAATTGCACCCCCAGAAATCGCCATAATTAACAATGCAGAAGCTGTTTTTGTAAATTTACCCAACCCTTTTAGTGTTAGTGGCCAAACGGCAGGCCAAACCAACGCATTTGCAATACCCAATGCTGCCACAAAAAGCACCGATGTAAAACCCGAAGTAAACACAATGCAAAATGTAAAAACAATTCCTAAAACGGCGCTTGCTTTTAAGGCAAAAGCCTGATTTATATACCTTGGAATTAAAAAAATACCCAGTCCATAAGTTGCAACCATTGCCAATAAGGTAAATGTTGTGAAAAATTTAGCATCAGCTGCAGGAAATCCTAATGAAATACCATATGCAATGATTGTATCACCCGCTATAACTTCTGCTCCAACATATACAAAAAGTGTTAGAACTCCCAACCATAAATGTGGAAATTGAAAAATACTTGTTTTGTTGGTTTCTCCATCTTTGCCTTCTTCTATTGGGTCAGCTTCTACATGAGGCAATGGAGCGCGCCTAATTAAAACGCCTAAGACAAATAAAACAATTGCCATGACGATGTATGGAGCAACAACACTATCGGCCATGGTATCAAGCAATTGTAATTTTTCAGCATCACCAACAGTATTTAATTTCTCTTTAATCTCATCAATTCCTGACAACAAAATAGCGCCAAAAATAAGAGAGCCTAATGCCCCAGCCACTTTGTTTGCAATTCCCATAATCGCAATGCGTTTTGCGGCACTTTCTATAGGACCTAAAATGGTAATATATGGGTTTGATGCTGTTTGCAGTAAGGTCATTCCCATACCTTGAATAAAAATACCTGTTAAAAATACCCAATACGTTCTTGCTTCTGCCGCAGGAACAAACACCAATGCTCCTATTGCCATAACAATCAACCCTAAAGACATCCCTTTTCTATATCCTATTTTATTGATGATATAAGACGCTGGTAATGCCATCGCAACAAAAGAAATATAGGATGCTGAAGCAACCAAATAAGATTGTGCTGTTGTTAACTCATTAATGGTTTTCATAAATGGAATTAAGGCGCCATTTATCCATGTTACAAATCCGAAAATAAAAAATAATCCCGCGATAATTAGTATTGGAATTAAGGTCGTGTTTTTTTGTTTAAAAGTAGCATTAAGCGGATTTGACATTGTAAAAAATTTATAGCATTAATTTTTTAAATATATTGTATTTTATCTTACGGCTGTGATGTATTTTTTAAGTATTTAGAAATGCCACCTAACAAATGCTTCCATCGCTGCATAGTCTGCCAAACCCAACTCATTATATTTTTCAGCTGTTTTGGTATTTCTGTCTTCGGCGCGTAACCAAAATTCCCTCAAATCGTTACCTTGAAACATTACGCCATCCTTTTGTGTTTGATGGAAAAAAATTGCTGTTCTCTTTTTCAACACTTGATCAGGACTCATGGGTACGGCCATATCAATTTCATGAATTTCCCATTCATGCCAAGCGCCTTTGTATAACCAAACCCAACAGTCATCCATAAAAGATTTTGGTTTTAATATTTTTAACGATTCAAATAAGGCATTTAAGCTAACTCTGTGAGTGCCATGCGGATCAGACAAATCACCTGCAGCATAAATTTGATGAGGTTTTATTTTTTCAATAATATCGCACATTATAGAAATATCTTCTTGTCCTAGAGGTTTTTTCTTAATACTTCCCGTTTCATAAAACGGCAAATTTAAAAAATGAACATTTTTATCTGGCACCCCTAAATATCTTGTGGCCGCCAAAGATTCACATTGTCTAATTATACCTTTTAATTTTCTTACCTGAAGACCATCAATAGTGTTGTCTTTTTTAGATTTAATTTGTTTAATAATATTTGAAATATTGCTATTCTCCTTATTATAATTCATTTTTTCTAAAACTTCTGCAAATTTTAATGCCTCATAATCTGAAACCGCAATATTTCCCGAAGTTTGATAGGCTACGTGAACATCATGTCCTTGACTTACCAACCTGTCAAATGTTCCGCCCATTGAAATAACATCATCATCTGGATGTGGACTAAAAATTAGAACTCTTTTCTTACTAGGTTTTGCCCTTTCTGGTCTATAGGTATCATCAGCATTGGGCTTACCTCCCGGCCAGCCAGTTATGGTATGCTGCACTTTATTAAACATCTTAATATTTAAATCATATGATGAACCTTCCTGTGCCAATAAACTTGACATTCCATTATCATTATAATCTTCATCAATAAGCTTTAAAATTGACTTATCCGTCAATTGACAAAGCCATATAATTGCTTTACTAATTAATTTTTCGTCCCACAAACAAGGTCCAACTTGCCAAGGTGTATTTATTCTCGTTAATTCTGATGCAGCTTCAACATCTAATATAAATGTTGTATTTTGATGGTGTTGTAGATACGTTGCCGGAACTTTTGATGAAATGTCTCCTTCGATAGTGTTTTTTGCTATTGAGGCTTTATTGTGTCCCCAAGCCAACAATATGATTCTTTTAGCCTTTCTGACCGTTCTTATCCCCATGGTTATGGCTTTTTTAGGGACATTGTCAACCCCTAAAAATGCAGGTGCTGCATCTACTCTTGTAATGTAATCTAGAGTAATGCTTCTAGTTTCGGAATTAAGGTGTGAACCAGGTTCATTAAAACCAATATGCCCTGTTCTGCCTATACCTAATAATTGTAAATCAATTCCACCACTGTTCTTTATCATTTCCTCATAATCAATACAATATTGATGTAAATCCTCATTTGCAACCATTCCATTTGGTATGTGAACATTTTGAGGCAATATATCAACATGGTTAAACAAATGCTCATGCATAAAGTAATAATAACTTTGAATATTATCTTTAGCCATTGGATAATATTCATCTAAGTTAAATGTAATTACATTTAAAAAGCTTAGCCCTTCTTCTTTATGCTTTCTCACCAATTCCTCATAAACTTTTATTGGTGATGAACCTGTCGCCAATCCAAGAACACACATTTCCCCTTTCTGCTGCTTGCCAATAATTAAACTTGCTATTTCTTCTGCAACTTTAACAGATCCTTCATCTGCTGTTGAAAAAATGACATTGTGTATTTTCTCAAATCTAGTTTCTTCAAATTTTCCAGCCTCCTCGTAATTTATGCTTTTTGAGTTTGTAAATGGTTTTGCTTTCATTATTATTTAGTTGTTATGTAGAATAGTGTAAAGTTACAATAAAACACTTATAAAAACGCAAATTTATGCAATTTTATTTATATAATTGCGATTATATTGCATTGAAATTTTACCAAACCCGCAAATAAACAGAAACTAACTAAATAAAAAATAAAAAATAAAAAATTTATTAAGTTTTAGTATATTCACCACATTCAATAAAATATTGACAGGACATTTAAATATAACAAATATGAATGATTATGGTTTTTTATCAATTTTACCACCAATTATTGCAATCATTCTTGCTTTAAGAACAAAGCAAGTATATATAGCATTGCTCTTTGGAATTTGGTTTTCATGGGTAATTATGAACGATTGGAATTTTCTTAAAGGTAGCATAGCAGCAATTGAAGGTATGGTTGATGTATTTAAGTCGGAAGGAAATACCAGAACCATCATGTTTAGTGCCTTAGTAGGTGCTCTTTTATTATTTATCCAGTATTCTGGAGGTGTAGAGGGCTTTATAAACAAAATTAATGTACTCATTGAATATTTTGAAAAAAAACAAAGCGGCTACAGCAGGGTAATTGTACAAATTTTAGCATTAATTACAGGTATTTTTCTTTTTGTGGAAACAAGTATCAGTTCCTTGACTGTTGGAACGCTATACAGACCTATTTTTGACAAGCTAAAAATTCCGAGGGAAAAATTAGCCTATATCGCCGACTCAAGTTCAGCGCCGTCGTCTATTATAATACCTTTTAATGCATGGGGAGCCTTTATTATGGGTTTGTTGCTTACACAAGGGATTGACAATCCTTTTTCAATGTTATTGTCTTCAATTAAATATAATTTTTACCCTTTTATAGCCATTATAATAGTATTTGTTGTAATCCTATCCAATAAAGATGTTGGCTCTATGGCTAAGGCCGAAAAAAGAACAAAAGAAACAGGGAAACTTTTAAACGATAATGCCAAGCCAATGATTTCCGAAACAATAACCTCCTATAAACCAAAGGAGGGTGTTAAGCCAAAGGCCTATAATATGGTAATCCCATTGTTAACCATGGTGCTAATGATGCCCATAAATTTAGCATATACCGGTTGGAATAATGTGGAAAAATACAGCTCTTTTTCAGATCATTTATCGCAAGCAATAGGAAAAGGGTCTGGCTCATCCTCAGTATTATACGCTGTAACCGCCTCTATTTTTGTTGCCATGATTTTATATCGGGCACAAGGAATTATGAAAATAAAAGAAATGATTGATTTGGTTTTAAAGGGAATTAGTGAATTAATGCCCTTGGCCTTATTAATGTTGTTAGCGTTTGCCATTAGTGATGCGTGTAATCAACTGGGTACTGGGTATTTTGTTGCCAATTGGTCAAAAGAATGGCTTTCCCCTGAATTTCTTCCTGCAATTGTATTTGTAGTTAGTTCCTTCATTGCATTTTCAACAGGAACCTCATGGGGTACTTTTGCAATTATGTTGGCAATTTCCATCCCAATGTCCAACATCCATGATGTTAACACAACACTTGTTGTTGCTGCAACTTTGGGCGGCGGGGTTTTTGGCGATCATTGCTCCCCAATATCCGATACAACTATAATTTCTTCAATGGCATCTGCAAGCGACCATATTGACCATGTTAAAACGCAACTGCCTTACGCCTTGATTGGTGGGCTAATTACGATAATTTTTTATTTAATCTTAGGCTTTACAATTAGTTAGTATTTCTTTCCCCAACTATGACACCATCCTAAATTAACGAAAATATCTATGTTATTAGCCAGAAGAGTGACTGTATAAAAATGATAAAAAACTATTGCGATGCTTATCTATTACTTATCATGTCTTATTTTCCTTATATGTTACAGCTTTTTAATATCTTTAAATTCACTTAAAACTATTTCAAAATTTTAAAGGTCATGTCAAAACTAACATTCTTTTTTTTAGCTTCAATATTGTTTTTTTTTGGATGTAAATCGGCACAAGTAACTAAAAAAATAACCAAACATCTTGAGGCTAATTTTTACGACAGTCAATTTACCGGTCTACTTGTATATGACCCCACATCAAATGATACCATTATTAATTACAATGCTGATAAATACTTTACCCCAGCCAGTAACACTAAAATATTTACATTATATACGGCACTGCAACTATTGCCTAAAAAAATACCTGCCTTTAAATATCGTATAGATAAAGATACTATTACCCTTCTGGGAACAGGAGACCCCTCATTTTTACATCCATTTTTTCAAGACAGTACAGCACTAAAAATGGCGCAAAATTTTAAAAAGGTAAATTTAATCCTCGATAATTTGTCTGATGAAAAATATGGTCCAGGATGGGCTTGGGAAGACTACGACACTTATTTTAGTCCGGAACGTAGCAGTTTTCCTATGTATGGAAATGTAGTGACTATTAATAATAAACTTACCCTGCAAAGCATTCCAAAAGTATTGGAAAAACAGCTACAATATTCTGAAACACCCCATAACAGAAATTTCAATACAAATCATTTTTATTACAATCCGAAAAACGATAAAGCGGTTGAAATTCCAATGGTAATTGACTCACTGTTGATTGCCGAACTATGGAATGCCATACTGCCTGGAAAAGTATTTATCACAAACCATTCTCTCAAAAAAATTAACCTAATTGCCTATAGCATTCCGTCTGATTCCCTATACAAGAAAATGATGCACGAAAGCGATAATTTTTTAGCCGAACAAATACTGATACTGTCGTCTTCCACTCTTTCTGACACCTTGAGCACAAGTAAAATAAGAAATCTTATTCTTGAAAATCATCTGAAAGATTTAAAACAAAAGCCACGCTGGGTTGACGGATCTGGTTTAAGCAGGTATAATTTATTTACACCCACTTCTTTTGTGCAGGTACTCACAAAATTATACACCAACATACCAAGAACCCGATTGTTTAATTTATTTCCTACAGGCGGAGAATTTGGAACGCTAAAAAAATGGTATGCCGGCAACCCTAAACCTTATATTTATGCCAAATCAGGCACACTTGGCAATAATTATTCATTAAGTGGCTATTTAATTACAAATTCGGGAAAAACATTAATTTTTAGTTTTATGAATAATCATTTCACAAAACCCACCGTTGAGGTTAAAAGCAACATGCAATCAATTCTCGAATTGCTGCGCGATAATTATTAAAGACCAAATTTAAATAATATTATGAACCTGCCCGCCTTTTTGGTGGGCGTTCCCCTCCGCCTTTTCGGCGGGGGGTCGTGCTTTTCACTGCAATCTTTTTTATCGGTAAAAACCTCAAAAAAGGATTTGCGTTTCAATCACTTACGCAAATTGATTTACGATAGATGATTTACGATTTTAGAAGAAGAAATCTTTAGATTCTGGATTTGGTTTTTAATATTATACTTGCTTTTTATCATAGAATATGCAAGATGATTTATGAAATTAGAATTTAAAAAACCTAAAACCTTTTTGCGCGATTTGCGGTCTTCATTTGCGTGCTTTGCGGTTAATAAATTTTTGGTTCGGCGTTTTTTTATAATTTTTTCTTGCTTTTTATCATAGATTACGCAAATTGAATTAAATTGAATAGCTAAAGTCAATCATTACATAAATCCTGATTGGTTATTAAAACACTACCTCTTATAAATTAACGCGTTTTTAAAGTTGCTTTTTTTTGTGTTCAAATCTATCAGAAAACCGTTGATTACCGCATAATCAATTTTACCATTTTTTTGCAGTAAAAAAGTAGCATCACCCCCAACATTCATCGCAAGATTTAAAACTTTATAATTTGGACTTATTAAGTGAATGGGTACAGACACTTCTTTTTTTCCCACCTGCAATTCTTCCACTCGCAAATAGGTGTAGCCAGTTTGTAACAGGCTATAAATATCTAGTTTTGCCAAATCTTTTTCGGATTTTATTGTTTTTGGATATACTTTTCCTTCTAAAATAGTGTAACCACTGGCATCAAAAGTGTCATAACCGTAAAAGGTGGATAAATCTCCTTGGTCAATAATTTTGCCTATGTTGTAAAAATTGGTGTGATTGGCATTGTCAACCTCCAAAAGATTGATTCCTAAATCAATTATATAATCCTTATCCAACAATTTATAAGTTAATCCGCTCAATTTTAAATCGAATAATTTACGATCGTTTTCCGGTATCTTTTCATATCCGTCAATAGGAATGTTTTTATAATCTCCATTGGCAATAGTGTAAATCGCCGAAAGGATAGACACATAGTTCAACTTTCTGATTTCTTGCTTTTCTGTATCATTTTGATAGCCTCCCGATTCAATTAATATTGCGCTTGTTCCCCATTTTTGTATGTTATCGCCAAATGCACGTGGCTCAAAATCATCATTATAACGACCTACTTGTCCCGGCGCATATTTTTGGATAATGCTATTCATAAAAACAATAACTTTCATGGCATTTGCCCGAACATCATTAATATCCTTTTCATAATTATATGCAGGCGCCAAATAAGAAATTGTAGCCATTTTATCGGTGCGTTCTGCATTGTAATAAATGCTTTGATCGTGCAAATTGAATCCGAAATCCGCATTAAGGCTGTCCCTTACCCTTTTTAAAGTTTGCCCTTCAGGAGACTGCAAACGCAAAGCATCTCGATTCATATCTATTCCCAATGCATTGCGTCTTGTAAATTGTTCTGCACCATCCGGATTTAACATTGGTAAAAAATGAAGCGTTAAATTACTTAATATCGATTCTTTCTCACTTAAAAATTCAGGGCTGTCCAAAAAATTAAAAATATCAAAAATCGCTTGTGTTGCCGTTGGCTCATCTCCATGCATTTGTGACCATAAAAATACATTGGTTTTACCTGTGCCAACACTAATTAGCGTTAAATCTCTGCCCTCAATAGACGCTCCTACTTTTTGTACGGTATATTTTGAATTATTTTTAAGCCGTGTAATTAATGGTTGTATATCATTATGTTTTATTCTGCGATGAACCAGACTAGGTTCTTTATAATTATCATAAGTTTCATATAATTGATCAGTGATTTCGCTGTTTTGTCCAACAACGTTTATGGTAATAAATGCAATTATGAAGGTAAAAAATTGTTTCATTTGTGACTATTTATTATTTAGTTTGACTAGCTGTCCATAAGTTTTATACATGATTATTTGCTCTTCCATTGCGATAAATATTCTGTAAACCTTTATCGGTATCAGTAACTAATAATCGTTATGCACAAATATAATTAAATATGCTTTAATGGTGCAGGCGTAGGCTTAAATTTAAATTTCTTAGTGCCTTTTTTTACTGCATTTAGAAAATCTGCACCTGGATCTGTTTTATTTGTTCGGTAAGCATCATCCTTTTCCAACCAAAGTTCATGCCCTTCAAAATTGGTATATTCATAATGCCCAATTAAATATTCAATACCATATTTTTTGCTTAAGTATTTTACCAGCCAAATATTGGCGATAATTTGTTTTTTTGTCAAAGGCGTTTGTGCTGTTCCCCCAACATTTTCAATACCAATAGCGCAATGGTTTAAACCAATTACATGCCTGGCCATGGTGGTTTCATCCATTAAACGATAGATGGTGCCGTCTTGATCCACTAAAAATTGCGAAGACACATTTAACCCGCTTGAACTTTTAATTTCCGACCTAAATTCTGGCAATTTTGGGTTATAAAATGCCTCAAACGATTTTTGTAAGTTTGGAATTTCAGTCCAATGCAAAACAATCATTTTTGGTGTTATGGAAGGCGATTCTTGCTCCAGGCCGTAACGGCTGGAAAGGTACTCTAAAGTAAGCTGATTGCGTTCTTCATCAAAGGTAATTGGCCTTTCAACAATTTTTTTTGACGTTGAACACGACATGAATAACAGAAAACTTATAAAAACCGTGAAATACCTCATTTTAAAATTCATTATGTTTTTTTCAAATTTAGCATAAAAAAAATTTGGATAAGTAATGGTAACCTAAAAATTTACATCAATTATTTAAAGATTAAAAACAACTAGTCATAATAACTAAATTTTTGTGCTTTCATTGGGCAATAAATTACCAAAAAACATATATTTACAATAAATCTTTTTATGATGTTTTTAAAGCGAATAATCTATTTTACCCTTTTTATGGCTTTGGTGAATGTTGGCTGTAAATCAACAGCCCCACAAAGCACAACACCCGTTAATATTCCTACGGAGCCCATTATTGTTGCAAAGTCAGAAAACTTGATAAGACCACCTTACCTACAACAAGGCGACACCGTAGCCATTGTTTCTCCGGCAGGGAATTTAAACAATAAGGTCGCTGAAATTGAGCAAGCGATAAAATTACTTAATGGCTGGAATTTAAATGTTGTTGTAGGCAAAAATGTCTTTAACCAAAATAATGAATTTGCCGGCACTGACGAAGAACGCGCCGCCGACTTTCAAAAAGCATTGAACAATCCAAACATAAAGGCCATTTGGTGTGCCCGCGGTGGTTATGGATCTGTAAGAATTCTAGATAAATTAGACTATGAAGCGTTCAAAGAACATCCTAAATGGGTAATTGGCTATTCCGACATAACCGCCATTCACAATCAAATTCATAACCTCGGCTACGAGTCTATCCATAGCATTATGGGCATCAGTTTAGATATTTACTGTGAATACCCAGAAGAAAATGCAGCTTCATTTAAAGATGCTATTTTCGGGAAACAATTGTCGTATAAAATTGAAGGAACCACATACAACCGGACAGGAAGTGCAACCGGACAAATTGTTGGTGGCAACCTTACACTTTTACATACGATGTTGGGTTCAAAAACCAGTATTGACACCAGCGGAAAAATTTTATTTATTGAAGAAGTTGGGGAACAAGCCTATCATATAGACAGAATGTTGCAAAGCTTAAAACGAGCCGGTTATTTTGAAAATTGCAAAGGAATTGTTGTTGGTTCTATCAGTAAAATTAAGGGAAACATCATAGAAGATTGGGGAAAACCCATTGAGCAACTTATTTTGGATGCTGTTAAAGAGTACGATTTTCCGATATTATTTAATTTTCCTGCCGGCCATGAAGAATCCAACCTGACATTAATTTTGGGAAGAACTGTTGAACTGACCGTTGGAAATAATGATGCTACCCTTGTTTTTAAAAATTTAGATTAAATAAGCATTCCACATAAATTATGATTAGCTCATACACTTCTTGTAAAAAATCAATAAATTCACCTCTTAATATTTTATGCCATGAAATTAATTCTAAAGCCCTATAATTTAAAATTACAACACACTTTTACAATTTCCAGAGAATCCTATGACATTCAGCCAACTTTAATAGTTGAACTAAAAGATGGTAAATTTTCAGGCTATGGTGAAGCGACTTCCAACCCATATTATCATATAACGGTTCCAAAAATGATGGAGCATTTAAAATCATTGGAGTCCTTTATCTCAGAAAATTCAAATTTAACGCCAGAAGCGTTTTGGGACAAAATATATCCTCACTTAAAACATGATATGTTTGCTTTATGCGCATTGGATCTTGCTTACAATGATTTATTCGCCCACAAAAAAGGAAAAAAATTGTATGAGTTATGGAATTATGACATTAACCATAATCCATTGACTGATTATACTATAGGTATAGATACCATGGAAAAAATGGTGGAAAAAATGCAAGAGCGTCCTTGGCCAATTTATAAAATAAAATTAGGAACTAAAGAAGACATTAAAATAATAAAGGAACTCCGCAAACATACAGATGCCATTTTTAGGGTAGATGCAAATTGTGGATGGACAGTAGAAGAAACAATAAATAATGCCCTTGAATTGCAAAAGTTGGGGGTAGAATTTATTGAACAACCTTTAAAAGCCGACCATTGGGATGGGCAAAGAGAAGTTTTCTTGAAATCGGTTTTACCGATTATTGCAGACGAAAGTTGCCAAGTGGAAGCAGATGTTTTAAAATGCCACAATCATTTTCATGGCGTGAATGTAAAATTGGTAAAATGCGGTGGGTTAACCGCTGCCAAAAGAATGCTGCTTGAAGCAAGAAGTCTTGGCATGAAAACGATGGTTGGCTGCATGACGGAATCTTCAGTGGGTATTTCGGCAATCGCCCATTTATTGCCCTTATTGGATTATGTGGATATGGATGGTGCTCTTTTATTGGCAAAAGACATCGCAAAAGGCGTTACCATTAAGGACGGGATTGTAAAATACAGCGATTTAAACGGAATAGGCGTTTCTTTAATTTAGCGAAAATGATTGTAGATGAATTCCCCGATAGGGAAATTACCGTAAATGGAGAGAAATATCTATATTTTGGAGGCACCTCTTATTTGGGAATGGCAACAAATAAGGAATTTCAAGAAATAATTTCTGAAAGTTTAAAAAAATGGGGCACCTTTTATGGAAGCTCTAGAAACGCAAATGTAAAATTAGCCATTTATGACAAGTTCGAAAGCTATTTTTCTGACTATTTGGGGGCAGAAACTGCTTTAACAGTTTCCTCAGGAACCTTGGCTGGTAAAATGGTTATCGATTATTTGTCGAAATCCGAGGTTGTTTTCTTTCATTATCCAAAAACACATCCAGCCATTTTAGCGCCTAATAGCCTGCCTTTATTTATCAATAATAAGCTACATCCCAAACTTCAAGATGCAATTTTGGAAGAAATTGTGATTACCGTTGACGCTATTTTACCTTTGGAAACAACACCTACTCCATTCGATTTTTTAAATGAAATTCCATCCCAAAAGAAAATCACCTTGGTTGTGGATGAATCACATAGTTTAGGTATTCTTGGAAAGTTGGGAGAAGGAATATTCTCAACAATCCGATCTGAAAAGCTGCATAGAAAAATTATGATTTCATCGTTAGGGAAGGCTTTTGGACTCTCGGGAGGCATTATTGCATCGGATAAAGAATTTATTGAAGGCCTAAGGGAAGAACCTGTTTTTGTGTCCTCTTCCGGAGCAAATCCCGCCTATTTAGAAGCTTATATTAAAGGACTTCACTTATATGAAAAACAGCGACAGCTCCTTATGCAAAACTTAGACTTTTTGGATAAAATATTAGCGCCAAAAAGAGATTTCCAATTTAACAAAACCTATCCTGTACTATACTCAAACAGCGATAAGATATACAAATCTTTATTGAGGGAACATATTGTTATTGCCAGATTTAAATATCCTACTTACGAAAACTACATGAGCAGAATAGTGATTACCGCAAATCACACCATAGCAGATTTAATGAAATTAAAACAAGTTTTAACATTCAATAATTAAAAAAAAGCTGTCTGAGACAGCTTTTTTAATTTTATTAAAATTACACCAATTTATTATTCAAATAGCCAAATATTCTTTACTGAGCTACTCTCATCGTAAGGGATGTTAGAATTTGTATTGGTTTCTGTAGTCGGATAGATGGCTTTAGTGTACCATTTACCTAAATATTCATCATCAGGTTGTTGTACTCTTAAAGCTAAGCCTTTAAATACATCGGGAGAAAAATTATATCTACGAAAATCGTTATATGTTTCAGTATTATGAATATTCGAAATATATTTTTCTCTCATAATATTATGAAGTTGCAAATTAGATTGTCCTACATCAACAGAGGCATCAGCTATATAAGCAGCTCCATTAACACCCAATTTATCCATACTAGCCTGAATTCCTGCCAAATAAGCACTATAACCACTTGCGGTAGTTCCGGCACTAGTGGTAGAACCACCATTTGCTAAGAACTCAGCTTCAGCTTTAATAAACAAAGCTTCAGAATAAGTAAACAACAATAATGGTGAAGTACTGGAAGTATAAAATCCACCATCTTTGTAATAAACGTTCCCTGGTTGTCCATCAGAAGATTCTCCATCTCCACCATTCATAAAACCTCTCCAAGGAGTTCCAGCAGGTGAAGGAACACCAACACCTATTTCTTTCACAAATATAGATGAAAGTCGTGGGTCCTCTGTAATAGTTCCAACAAAAGGATACTGATTACCATTCATTAAACTTATTAGTTGATCATTAAGCGCATAGTAAAAATTAGAAGTACTTCTTTGTGTTATATTTATAGAATAATAAGGATTGTTCTTATCGGATGGATAATTTAATTGAAAATCATCTGCATTTGAAGTAAATCCTTTAGATATAGAAGTTAGAACGTCAGAAGTGGCGGTACCGCCATTTTTCATCATTTTTAGTTGCATTCTCGCTTTAAAAGTATAAGCAGCTCTTAACCATTTTTTAAAAGCATCAGATCCTCCGCCATATATTATATCTTCATTGCCTAAAAGTTGACCAGACGGATCGGCCGATTCTAAAGTTGCAATAGCTTCATTTAATAAAGTTAAGGCTTGATTGTACACAATTTTTCCATCATCTAAAGCTGGATATGGATAATTTGCTGGATCACTAGTTTGAGAATACGGTACATCTCCCCAACATTCTACAGCAAAACTTATATTGATTGCTTTTAATATTTTAATCACAGCCCCATAATGAAGTGCTCCACTTTCGGTGGCTTTAGCTTCCAAAACCTTAATATCTGGCAGGATATCTGTATAAATTATACTCCATGTGCTTCCAAGTGAAGAGAACCCACTAGCACCATAACCGTAGCTGCCAAAATTTTGAACATAATTACCAAATACAGTCGTTGCATAATAATTAGCCAGTACGGTATTTTTCATTACAGGACCTATAATGTCCTTCATTCCTAAAGTGCTTTCTTCTTGAACTCCTGAAGGAGTATTTACATCTAAGTAATTATCACATCCATTAATCATAAAGATAACAGAAATGATGAGTATTAAATTTTTTATATTGTTTTTCATATTTTCTGATTTTAAAATTTGAATGAAAGACTAAAGGAATATGATTCGGTCAAAGGAATGCCTCTTCCTGTAAATCCATTAATATTACTTCCCGCACTATAATCACTTCCTTCTGGGTCGTATCCATCAAAAGGAGTCCAGAGTAAAATATTATTAACACTTGCGCCAATCTTAATATTGTCAATATGTTTACTAACAAGACTACCTTTTAAAATGTAAGAAAGACTTATATTTCTCAACTTAACCCATGAGGCATCTTGAAGAAGTACCTCAGCATTTCTTCTCCAATATGTTGTAGTGTTAAATAGATTGTATAATGACGCAGATGTAGGTGATGTATCCACAACAGTGGTATTTGGAATATAAGACCCTGCGTTATTAGGATCTTCCATAACACCATCAAACACATAAGTATCATTTTCTCTAAATTGTAAAGAAAATTCAGAACTTCCCATCCTGTTATTAATATACCTAGTCCAAGAATATTTATCTCCTCCTTCTTTCCATTCTATTAAGAAATTTAAATTAAAACCTTTCCATTCTATAGTATTGCCAAATCCCATTGTAAAGTCTTCTGTTGAATTACCCACAATTACTTTTTCATCAAAATTAGTTGTTGGCAATCCATTCTTGCCAAGAATTAATTGACCGTCAGCGGTTCTGTTAGAAGGATACCCATAAATAGCACCAATGTGATCACCTTCTCTTGGTTGAAGATATAAATTTGCACCTGTAGGATCAGGGTCTGGAGTTACAAAATCGATATAAGGAACGTCATCGGGTAAATCGGTAACTTTACCATCATTTGTTGCAAAGGTATAATCTATTGAATAGGTAAAGTCTTTACTCTTAATGATATCACCGCTCAATAATAATTCATGTCCTACTTTTCCAATCTCTGATTATCTAAATCCAGATGGTTCCAGAAGGAATCCTTATCCTGGATTTATTGATAACCCTTTGTACAATGCCAAGTATAGTTCTTTAAATGAAGATTCAAATCGTTGGATTGCTAGTACAAACCTTATTTGGACTCCAAAAGAATGGGTTAGCGTAAATTATTCAGCCCAAATAGATAATTACAATTCAATTTTTAATCGTTTTGTAGCACCAGATTTAGATGAAGGTGCTGGTGAAAATGGGTTTATTATTAATGAAAACATTAATTTTACTGGCTTAGAGTCTAATTTTCTAGTCAATTTTACTCATAACTTTTCAGAGGACATAAATACTTCATTACTTTTAGGTAATCAAATCTCCGACAAAAGCTGGGAATCTAATAGACAATATGGTCAAGATTTATTATTTCCACGTGTAAATCACATCAGCAATACGCAAGGAGGTTTTGCCGTTTCAAATGATCTTACCACCTTGAGAGAAATCGGTGTTTTTGCTGAACTTAAAGTGGGGTTATACAACAAGCTATTTTTAACTTTAACAGGAAGAAATGATTGGTTATCCA